>JAGBAX010000023.1 GCA_017938765.1 Alistipes sp.
CCATCTGCGCACGCCAGAGTTGATATACCATATCCTTAGCTCAGAGGGAAGTTGTATGCGAAGCAAACTGCTTCAAGGGGCAGATGTAGACCAGGTGAAGTTTAGGAGTTGTATCTACGACAACATACTGAAGGAGAACACTATTGAGACCCTTGCACAGCAGACTCACCGCTCTCTAACATCGTTTAAGAAGGGGTTTTCAAGGGCCTTTGATACCTCGCCGCACAAGTGGTTTATAGAGCAGCGATTGCAACTTGCCAAGACGCTCCTCTACACGAGCGACAAGACCGTCTCGGAGATAGGCAACCACTGCACCTTTACCAACACATCGCACTTTATCCGCCTCTTCAAGCAGCGTTTTAACATTACGCCCTACGCCCTAAAGAAGCAGATACAAGGCAAAAAAGAGGAGTAGTGTCTACTGATTTTTCTTGAGCCACTCAAGGCGGCGGGCATCTGGTAGGTGCTTGATTTCAAAGTTTGTGAAGGTTGCTTTGAAGCCATTGCCATCGGGGCAGGCCGCCATCATACCGACCATAACGGGGGTGTTATCCTCAAGCCAGCAGTTGCGCATCATTGTATATTTCTTGTCGTCAAAGGAGTAGAAAATCTCCACTGCATCAAGGCGTCTTACAGCCTTAATCCACATAAAATCAACGGGTTTGTCAAGCTCAATAACGCTCCAGTCACTTGTGTGGTGGGTGACAACGGTGCTTAGGTTATACTTGCCATCAACAAACTCAATGCCCGCCTTGATATAGTTTTCCTTGTCTATGCGAAGCATCAGTCCCGCTTGGTCAAAGCGCACCTTATAGTCGCCCGAAATCTTTACCTTAACCTCAAACTCGCCACCGCGCAGAGTGTAGAGAAATGGGGCGTCGTCAACGGTAAATCCGTAGTGAGAGATACGCCAGTAGTCGCTCTGCGGCGTTACATCCATTGTAAGAGTTCCACCATTAATCTCCCAACTCTCAGGCTCGTTAAACCACTGCATACGCTCAAGGGTCTGGGCAGATAGTGTTATTGTGGCAAAAGCAAGAATAAGCGTAAAAATGATGCGTTTCATATCTAAATATAATTATGTTTTGTATCTTTGCAAAGATACATCTTTGTTTGTAAAGATGCAATGGATAAGGATTGTTTTTATAGACTATGGCAAAGAGAAAGATTGTTGCGACAAAGATAGAGCCTGACATCTGCTTTGAGTGTGGTGCTCCTGCGTATACGGACCACTTTGT
Source organism: Alistipes sp. (assembly GCA_017938765.1). Classification (GTDB taxonomy): domain Bacteria; phylum Bacteroidota; class Bacteroidia; order Bacteroidales; family Rikenellaceae; genus Alistipes. Next base: position 1,239 of record JAGBAX010000023.1, read on the forward strand.
TGTGCCGCGCTCAATGGGTGGTACAAAGACTATCCCCCTTTGTTATGCCTGCTACGAGAAGGTTCATACCCCTTGTGGTCAGCGTACTGACAGGAGGGCTGAGAGTGTGAGTGTTGAGAGTGTGGAGGTAAAGAGTGCCATAGGCAAGACGAAAGATCATCCGCTGAACATCTTTTTCTGGATATATGTTACCAAGTTTGAGGAGCGCGAGGGTCGCCTGACGCGCAGCTGTAGTAAAAGATATCAGAAGCTCGCCGATGAGCTGAATGCCCTTGGTCAGATGACCGCCACTGGTCAGCCCTACACCGCCTCATACTGCAAATTCTTAGTGGCCCAGATGCGCTCCAAAAAGCTTTAGAATTAGAACAACTAAACCAATATTAAAATGAAACGTTACATTTTATTTGTGTTGGCGCTTACACAGTGCCTATTTGCAGGAGCAAAGCAGTGGGAGCTTAAGACCTCGTCTATGCGAAAAATCGTGTTTGAAATACCAGACGAGTACAACTGCGTTAGCAGCAGTGACTCATCAAAGGAGCAGTTGCGCTATATTTTTGACAAGGGTAATGGGCAGATGGTGCAGGTGCATATGGTAGATGTTGAAAATCTGGATATTGAGAAGGCAAAAGGGGCACCAGACACAGTTGTTGTACCACCGTTTGGCGATTATAAAATCCTTGACAGCAAGGTTTTAGATGAGGGCGTTGTCAGCCGAGTAATTACTATCAGCAACAATGGCTCGCAGGTTAGAGTCTATGCAAGCTTTTTTGAGTGTGGCGTATTTACAGTGAGCTACATTAGTCCAGATGGGGATTTTGCAGAGGCTGACATCTTGGCACAGAAGAGCGAGTCTAAGTTTATGTGGTGGTCTTTCCTTGGTATAATAGTGATGGTTGTTATCGCCTCTATACCTGGATTTATTATTGCATCAGCAGTGGAGTATTTCAAGTACAACCGTGCGCGCTTCTGGACACGGTTTATCGTTGCATTGCTGATTATACTGGCTGCGGCAATCGTTGTGCCAATGTTCTTTGAGATTAGTTTCTTAAAGGTGCTGATAATAGGAGTTGTCTGGACGGCGTTTTTATGCCTCTGTGTTAAGTACGGAATAACAATTGTTTAGAGAAAGTAGAACAGAATAATTACCTGCGCAATAAAAATTGCAGGTAGACCATATCTAAACTTGGCGTGCATAGTCTTGTGGTGCCACACCCTCATACCACACCACGCACCTATGCTACCACCAACAAGGGCAAGGAGCATCAAGGTACTCTCAGGTATGCGCCACTTGCCCTTTTTAGCTTTCCACTTATCAGCGCCAAAAGCAAAGAAGGCGACAATGTTTATTACCAGCAGAAATGTAACCACAAGTTGAGTCATAGTAGCACTCTTTAACAAATCTGTGTTTAAGGAAGAACTTGCAGTGAGTCACAAGGTATTGAGTCGCAGGGGTTTATGGCCTCTGACGGCTCAATATCTTTTTTGTCTGTTTGCTCTATGTATTGCATCAGCACAGAGTGTGACCTTGAGCTATTGAGAGCCGCAAATGTCACTGCAGCAACAGTGGCGATAAGAAGTAGTATGCAGAGAGTCTTTTTAATCATTGTTTTCAAGTGTTTTTATGGCTGTGAGCAGCGCGTTGTCAATAGGGCAGATAAAGTAGTAGAAGGCGCTACTGTCAAACTCCGAGTTGCGAGCGATATAGGCGCGTAGCTGGCTCTCCATAATCTTGCGCGAAGTTGCTATCTGCTTATAATTTGGTTTCACACCGCTCTTTGCAGCGTAAGAGACAAATCGGTCAAACATCCCCTTGTCGGCATTAAACATATGCTCAAGGTCCTTCAGGCTCTTGGCGGCATTCAGCTCACGGCGGTGAGCGTCGGCATACTCAATAGTGTAGCGGTAGAGTATATTGCGACCCGAAACCTCAAGGTAGTACTTGCTCATATTGGTCGTATCAAGCGGAATAAAGATGTCCGGCATAATACCACCACCGCCATAGACAACCTTACCCTTTGGCGTTGTAAACTTAAGCGAGTCGGCAAAGTGGATGCTATCGGCAGAGAAGAACTCGTTGTGGTTGTAGCGATTGACAATATCCATATGGTAGCCCTCCTCGTCGCCAGCGGTGTATGGCTTCTGAATAGAGCGACCTGTAGGTGTGTAGTACTTAGCCACCGTCAGACGCAGCGCTGAGCCATCCTCAAAAGGAATCTGAGACTGAACAAGACCCTTGCCAAATGAGCGACGTCCGATAATTGTTCCTCGGTCGTTGTCCTGCAGCGCGCCAGCCAAAATCTCGCTTGACGAGGCACTGCTCTCGTCTATTAGCACAGCAATCTCAATATCTGTAGCACTGCCACTGCCGTCGCTGTACTGGCGTATGCGCTGCTTGTGGCGGTCCTCGGTATATACAATCAACTTTCCGCGCTCAAGGAACTCATTGGCGATAAGTATTGCCTGGTCAAGGAAGCCGCCAGAGTTACCACGAAGGTCAAGGATAAGCCCTGTCATACCCTGCTTGCGGAGGGTATCTACAGCGCTCTTAACCTCGCGGAATGATGTGCGTGCAAACTGCGAGAGACGGATAAATCCCACCTTGTCGGTCATCATCATCGCCGCCTCAACGCTATTGAGCGGAATAGCGTCACGAGTAACTGTTACAACAACTGGCTCTGAGATATCCTTGCGCTCAAGGGTAAGGTCTACCTTTGTGCCACGAGGACCTCGCAGGCGCTTCATAACCTCTGTCTGGGAGATTTTCTGTCCAGCGATAAGGGTGTCGTTCACCTTGATGATTCTGTCGCCAGCCAAAATACCCGCCTTCTGACTTGGGCCCGATGGGATAACATTGAGGATAATAACCGTATCGGTAGCCATATTAAAGACCACACCAATGCCGTCAAACTCACCCTGCAGAGGCTCTTCAACCTGCTTAAACTCGCGCGCAGGAAGGTATGCAGAGTGGGGGTCAAGCTTCTCAAGTATTGCAGGGATAGCAAGCTCGGCAAGAGAGTCTTGGCTGATTGGCTCAATATAGTCACTACCGATGTAGCTCACAACCTTTGTGAGCTTATCGTTCATGTGCGAGCCAATAAGGAAATTTATCTGACCCTCAGTCAGTTGCCTGCCATTTCTGTGTCCGAAAACCCATCCCGCGAAGAAGATGGAAACTACAATCAGAACAGGAAGGGCATACCTCTGCAAATACTTCATACTTTGCTACTACTTGTTCTTAAATGTATAGCTCAGACCAACACCCAGAACAATCTGTGTCTGCAGTGAGCGGCACTGAGCCTTGTTGTAGTACATCTGGAAGTAGAACTGTGTAGAGAAGTACTTTGTAGCCTTGATGTCTACGGTGTGCTCCCAACGTACGTTTGGTGCGATATGCTCAAGGTTGAGCTTCTTATTCTCGCCAGTCTGCTGGTTAATCTCATTAATCCAGCCGTAGAATGAGTAGAATGTAGTGCGGTAGCGGAACATCTTGCCAAATGTGCGGTCAAAGTCTACCTGCACAGAGGAACCTCCCTCATATCGTGAGCTACCATTAGCAAATGTAAGACCGTATGCATATGGGGTCTTCTTCTGCTCCTCAGTCAGCTGATCGGCCTGTGAAAACTCTATGCCAAACTTGTCAAAGAAGAACTGATTCTTTACCGACTGGCTTGTTACATAAGTAGCACTGAGTGAAATAGGCGAAACATTAACCTTTACTGGGAACTTAGGTTTTGGACAAACATAAGTAAAACCGAGTGAGAGGTTGAGGTATGCAGGGGCAAAGAAGCGGCTGATGCGCTGACTGCTGCCATTGATACCATTTGCAAACTGTGAACGCAGGCTACCGATAGCACCAAAGTTCCACTGGTCTGAAATCTTGTATGCTGGCGCTGTAGAGATAAACCACTCATCCTGACTCTTAGTCCACTCCTTGGCCTTGTTTGTCACACCGAGCTTACCGGTAATCTTGTTATCAATGGTAAACACTCCCTTCTTGTAGTTGTGTGTAAAGAGGAAGTTTGCAATGCCCGTGATAGAGTTTGTTGAGCCATTTACGCTCTGCCACTTGCTGTTGAAGTTTGTCAGTGAGCCAGTGATACCCGCATTTACCTCAATAGTGTTTCTCTCCTTGCGGATTGCGGCGCGCTCAGCTCTACGCTGCGCATCGCTTGAGTGGTAGTCAACCTTTACCTGCTCGGTCTTAACCTTGTCGGTAAAAGTTGCCTCAGTCTTTGGCGTAGCACCAGTAACGGATACCTGAGCAACGGCTGTTGATGCTGAAAATAGTACTGCTAAAATAGTTAGGGTGTAAAATCTCTTCATAGTATCTATATTTTTTGCAAATATACGAATTTATTACAAAATGAGAATCTACTTAACACATTTCCGACTATTTTCTGCTACAACAGCAGCTCCTTTCTCAGTTGGTCCTGCTACGAAACCCTTATATATGCTCCATATTTGCGAAAAGTTTGTATTCTAGACACCTGACAATTTATCTCTCTGCAAACTTGCTTTGCCACAGAATATGAATATGATATCGGTAGCTCAACTTTGAACAACCCATTGATTACTCCCCACTTATTACCCTTGCGTACGCATATATTGTCGTCGTATGATGTAAACTCTCTATCATACTGGTCAAAAATAGGCACACACTCTATTTTATACGTTTCCCAGTTGACAAAACCAATCTTATTCCCTACACGCACAGGCTGTATGGGAAACATTCTAAGTTTTATGTCAGGATGTATTTTCTTCAATCGTTTAAGGTCGCTTATAAGCTCAGCTAAACTCTCATACGATAATATCTCCTCCGTCTTTACCATGTCTCATAATTTTACTGCAAAGAAGGGATATTGTTACGAAAACTATATTCGCAGGAAGAAAAATTTTTATACCTTTGTTGCGAACATAGAGTGCGCAAAGAGTATTTTTCTTTGCAGTCATAAAAATAGCGGATAGTATGGTAAAGAAGAATGCAATAATGAGATACAAAATATTGGACTCACTCTTATCTAACAGAAATCACTATTACACTATTACAGACCTTGTTGATAAGGTTAATGAAGCGCTGGAGTTAGATGGCATGGAGCCGGTGAGTCGTCGTTGCATAGAGAAAGATCTCAATGCTTTGGAGTGTGCACCTTACGATGCAGACATAACTCGTGATTGGAAGAATGGTCGCAAGTATATAAGGTATGGAGAGGCTGGTTTTTCAATTTTCACAAAGAAACTGTCGGATGATGAGGAGAATTTGCTATCCGAAGTACTGAATACTTTGGGGCAGTTCAGCGGACTTAATAACTTTGAGTGGCTTGAGTGTTTAAAGAGTCGCCTTGATATCAAGGAACACCGCCAAATTATACAGTTTGACAGTAATCCCTATCTTCAGAATAGTACCTTGTTGGGTGGTCTTTTTACTGCGATATCCAACGAACAGGTGTTGAATCTAAAATACCACACCTTCTCAAATCCGCAGATTAGAGAGGTGGTTGTCCATCCATATCTGTTGAAACAGTACAACAAAAGATGGTTTTTGTTGTGTGGCGCAGAAGATGAGACTATACTTACCTTTGCAATAGACCGTATTGATGATTTTGAGCTTTTACCACATATTAAGTATATCTACCCTACGGATGAGCTAGGGGACCGATTTGACGATATTGTGGGTGTGACTTTGTATAACAACAAACCCATTGAAGATATCCTTTTGTGGGTGTCAGTGGCCGAATACCCGTATATTACCACAAAACCTTTGCATGGTTCACAGAAAGAGGTTAAAAATGAGCAACTTATTGAACTACGGGAAAAATATGCTACGTTTGGCGACGGTCATTTTATTAGACTGAAGTGCGTGTTAAATGTTGAACTTGAGCAGCTGCTTATGTCACATATGGACCAGGTTGTAGTACTTGAGCCAGAGGTGTTAAGGGAGAAGATTGTGCAAAAAGTGGCAAGTCTACAAAAATTATATGGACTTAAATAGTGCAAAATAAATTTTGTATTAACTTTGCAGAGAGAATAGTTACCTGAGAACATAGACTGCGCAAAGTCTATATACCTTTGCACCAGCAAAACAAACAAAAGCGTTCTTTGAGTATCATATTGAGATGACATTTTGATTGAGCCTCTCGTATTGTTGAGGCAAGCCGGAGGAGGAAACTCCAAAGGCAAAAGGGATATCTGTTATAAGGTGAGAGTATTACAAAATGTAATATGTAGTGTCTTGTATCTTATTCTAGTGATATTTACTTTTTCTTTTGATTTTGCAAATCAAATTCATAGACAAGTATAGAAAAGAAATCTTAATAAATACTCAAGAACGCTTTTTATATAAATTATGGAAAGATCAGAAATACATTATCAAGCATCGGGTGTAAAAACAACATTAGACCTCGCTCAGCTTTTGAGCGAGATTAAGGAGGATGCGCTTGGTATAATAAAAGCACGAGCTTTCCAAGAGAAGCAGATTACCTATTATTGCAATCCGAAACGAACAGACCGCAAACGATATATTAACTTCACAATTCCTAAAAAGAGTGGTGGAGAGCGTACTATTTCTGCTCCAGTACGCGGTCTCAAATCAATATTATTCTCGCTAAATACTCTGCTACAAGCCTTATATGAGCCATCAAAGTATGCAATGGGGTTTACTCAAGGTCGTTCAGTCGTTGATAACGCTAAAATACATATAGGACAACGCTATATATATAATATAGACCTAAAAGATTTCTTTCCCAGTATTGACAAATCTCGTGTTTGGAAACGACTAACACTGCCACCATTCAATTTCAATAGTGACATTGCCCATACAATTGCCGGTTTGTGTACTATGCGTATTGTTGAAGATGGTAAAGAGCGATTTGTTCTACCGCAGGGCGCTCCGACATCTCCGATTCTCACTAATGCTATTTGTGACACTTTGGACCGTCGTTTAGGTGCTGTGGCAAAACGATTTGGTCTACGATATAGCCGTTATGCTGATGATATTACATTCAGTAGCATGCACTATGTATATGGCAAGGATAGTGAATTCATCAAGGAGTTGCATCGTGTTATCAAGAGCCAAAACTTCACTATCAACGAGAGCAAAACCCGTTTACAGTCTCTTGGTTATCGCCAAGAAGTCACAGGTGTGATTATTTCTGACAAAATCAATGTAGCAAAAAGATATACACGCGAGATTAAAACTTTGTTGCATATATGGGACAGATATGGATATATGGCTGCTTGCGAAAGTTATACCAAGTCCCATCATGTCAAAAATGATAACTTTAAACGAGTGGGTTATCCAAAGTTGGAGTCGGTGATTGCTGGCAAGTTGCAGTATATGAAGATGGTCAAGGGCGCTGAGGATGCGGTATATCAGACCCTGCAAACAAAATTCAGCACTCTTGTTAAAGGCATTAAGAAGATTGAGTTTACGATAGGTGGTAGAGATATCGCATACTTGCAGACAATGACTCGTGAGCAGTTTAGAAAGGAAAAACTTGCAGATATCACAATTGATGCCACGAATAAGGTTGCCTATTATGAGTTTGGCGACCAGAAGCATAATATTGTCATAAGCCGTTCTATTTCGGAAGACATTTTGTCGCAACTTGCAACCAGTCCAGCAAACGATGAGTGTTGGAATAAGTATCGCATTTCTCTATGTGAAAATAATAATGTGCAATTCTATCTGTTGCACAAGTGCTTTAAAGAGAGAAAATTCAGGGTAAGGACTGATATAAAATTGGAGGATATTGATAACATATTTACTTATCTTGACTCCCCCAACAACAGAAATGAAAATAACAAAATAACCGATAAGAAATCTTCTAATATTTTTGAAAGGGTGATAGGATGGCTAAGGAGATAAAGAAAAGCATATTTGCTCGCATCTGGCAAAAGTTGCTAAATACATTAGGGGTATCTAAAAAGAATGATAGCTCAAAAACCAAGCTTGCATCAAGTGATGGCGGGCAAGATGGCGTTGATAAGTCATCTGTTACAACAGAAGAGACACCTGCACCTCGGTTGTCAAACGTAGAACAAACCACATCGGAGATTTTAGAAAGAGTTAGGACAATTGAAGAATACCTTGCATTAGGCAGTGAGATTTCTAAAAAAGTCAAACTTATTGACTATTCATTTGTCAAGAACAAAGAGGTTAGGTCTGTGCTAGAATCTGACTTAATAGAAATGTGGCGATGTCAATTAGGTGTAAGGGGACATAAGAAAGAATTTAATCAATTTTGCTTATATATTCAAATGCAAATAGAGAAGTTATTGCGTTACTATTACGACCAACGATTTGGTGGCGATGAATCTCTTATTATTGACCATCTTAACAAAATAAACAAACCGACATATCATTATTCGAGCATTAACTACCAGTGGGTATTGTATGCATTTGGAAATGAATTTTCCAAGACATATGGTATAAGTACGGATATATTAGACGCTGTGCGCATGCTGCGAAATAGCGTTATACACAATAGCGGCATGTCAGAATTGTCTAGAGACTTTGTAACCGCTGTACTTGATAAGGCAAAGCTGTCTAGTGTAGCCTTACATGAGTTCTTAGGCCACAATGTGTCTATTAATCCAAAAGCAAAATTTAATATAAGTTCTGTTATAGATGGTAATAGCAAATTTAGTGGTTATAAGAGTGTAGATATCAGTAAGTTTAATAGATGTGTTAAGTTGAAGATATTAAAAGAGGATAGACCTTTTGATAAGATTATAGATGAACTCATAAAATGGTGCAACGCAATACAATCTGAATTAAAAAATGTCTACTAATATTTTTGAAAACGCAAAGATATACCCATCTTCTTGGATGCAGGGATTTACACGGCCTTTTAATGATAGCGAGGTACAAATGGTTAAATCTTGCAAAGTGGTTGCAGGATACTACTCGTTATTGTTGGAGTGCAAGTTGTGCAATGGCAAGAGGTACTCTATTCCAATAACAAAGGATTCCGATGCATATATCGGCTTTGTTCCAGACATAACTAAAGCTAAACTTGTTGAATTTGAGCGAGGCGAACAAAGATGTATTAAGGTCAGAATAAAACTCTAAAGAAGTAAGAGATTCTTACTTCTTTTTTCTTTGATAGAGATTAATAAGCTCGTACAAACTCATTGTTTCTCCATTTGCCATATGGCAAGTGGGGTTTACCGAATGGTTGCCATCAGGGTTATGAAAAGAATTTACCTCAACAATCTCTTGAGGGATATTTAGTATCTCCTTTAACTGCTTACAATCATAGAAGGCATTTGTGCCAATCTTTAGCAACGATTTGGGCATTACAATACGCTCCACTGTTGTATTTTTAAATGCACAATTGCCTATTTGTCTTACACCATTTGGTACTTTGTACTCGCCACTTCTTGCATTAGGGTATGCAACAAGTTCTTTTTTACTCTTGCTGAACAAAACGCCATCAATGTCGCAATAGTTTTCATTCTCTGGATCAACAACAATCCTCTGGAGGTTTGTGCACTTCCAGAAACACCACTTAATATGCCTTATACTTTTGGGAATATAAATCTCCACAATGTCTCTCACAAAATCAAATGCCCCACGATTTATTGCGATTACTTTAAGTTTAGTTTTGTTGTTGGCAAGAATAAACTCTGGTATCTCAATCACTTCAGCACCTGCAATATCGTGTGCTGGTTGTTTGCTGTGGTATAAAACACACTTGGCAAATACACCACAAGTGTACACAATAGTCGCTTCACTCGCACTCTCATTCTCTTGAAAAACTAAACCGTTATACTTCATATGCACCATAAATTAATTTTACCACAAAGATAGACACATATTACGAATATTATGTTCGTATTAGACCGAAAAAAGTTAATAACTAAAAAATGGACTAATGTGCTGTTTTCTTAAAAATAAAATATATCTTTGTGCAAGATAAAGACCTACCTATGAAAAAGATTTTACTGTTTACACTTGCTGCGGGTATGTTGCTGTGTGGGGCTTCGACAGCATCGGCACAGCTGCTCAAGGGGGCCAAGCCCTATCTTACACCTGATGAGTTACCCAATATGGTACATTGGCTACCAGAGCCGCCCGCTGAGGGTAGTGCAGCCTTTGAGTATGACATTGTGCGCTATGGTTGGGGTAAGGAGCAGCGCAAGGATAGCTCTCGTCGTGAGCGCGCTATTCGTCACGCGAGCATTGACCCTGTAGTTATCTGTAGCCACTTTAACGAGGCTATGGGCATAGAGATATCCCCAGAGAGGACCCCTCAGATTTATCGTCTGCTGCTTGACGGCATGGAGACGGCAAACAACATCTCACTAAAGCCAAAGAAGCACTACAACCGTCAGCGTCCATTCAGCCGCTTTGATGAGCCTACATTGGTGCCAAAGGCGGAGGCTGCACTGCGCAAGAATGGCTCTTATCCATCTGGTCACACCATTATTGGCTTCTCGGCAGCCCTTTTGCTTTCGGAGATTAACCCTGCGGCGGCAGATGCGTTGCTCAAGGAGGGCTATGAGTGTGGACAGAGCCGAATTATTACGGGCTACCACTGGCAGAGTGATGTAGATGCGGCTCGCCTTGCTGCGGCAGCAGCCGTAGTGGCTATGCACAACTCAAAGGAGTTCTGCAAGCAGATGAAGCGAGCAAAGAGAGAGTTTTCCAAGATTAGCAAGTAGCAACAATGAAAAGGTTTTTGATTTTCGCTCTCCTGCTCCTTGGAGCGGTCTTTACACTCTCGGCACAAGAGGATTATAAGGATGCTGTTCTCTACTTTCAGCCTGAACAGATGCCCGATATGAAGCAGTTTTTGCCAGGCCCACCCGCTGAGGATAGCGAGGCGTTTAAGTACGACCTTGCCGTATATGAGCTTGGCAAGAAAATTCGCGCGACAGACCAAGAGGCTGCCAAAGCTGCTCAAGCGCAGTCTGACAACCGTCTTGGTAACCTCTGCAAGCAGTTTAGCGAACCTTTCGGTATGGAGATTTCTGCCGAGAAGACACCAGAGATATACCTACTTCTGCGCGACGGCGTGATAACATGTGTGAAGAGCATTATCGGTCCGAAGGAGTACTACCACCGCACACGCCCATTTGCGTACCATAAGGAGGGTACGCTGATGCCCGACCGTGAGGGTATGCTACACCAGAATGGCTCCTTCCCATCGGGCCACACCCTGCGAGGTTGGACTACAGCGCTGCTTCTGCTTGAGATTAACCCCGATAGAGCAGAGGAGCTCCTCGCGCTGGGCTACCAGTATGGTCAGAGCCGCGTAATATCTGGCTACCACTGGCAGAGCGATGTAGACGCCTCGCGCCTTGTCGCGGCTGCTGCCGTAGCAAAACTGCACACCTCACCCCGCTTCTGCAAGCAGATGAAACGCGCCCAGCGCGAGTTCCAACGATTAACCAAGCGATAGTTCATCTAAAAGGCCAATGGCTAACGGCCAACAGCTAATAGCTAAATTTTGCGTTTTCGTAAATTTTAGCTATTTTTGTGGCTACATAATACCATAAAGCAATGAAGAGCGATTTTCTGGTAATTGGTTCCGGCTCGGCAGGGTTGAGCTTTGCGCTAAAGGCGGCAGAGCATGGAACGGTGACTATTGTCACAAAGGGAGAGCTTAATGAGTGCAACACTAACTATGCTCAGGGCGGTATATGCTCGGTGACTTATCTTCCCGACACTTTTGAGAAACATATTGAGGATACGCTTGTCTGTGGCGCGGGAAAGTGCGACAGAGAGGCTGTAGAGCTTGTTATCCGCAACGCTCCACAGGCGGCTAAGGACCTTATTGCGTGGGGAACAAACTTTGATAAGAGGGAGGATGGTACATTTGACCTGCATCGCGAGGGTGGTCACTCGGAGCACCGCATTCTTCATCATCAGGACCTTACAGGCGCCGAGATTGAGCGCGCGCTGATTGAGAGTGTAAAGGCTCATCCAAACATCACTCTTCTTGAGCACCACTTTGCCATTGACCTGCTCACACAGCACCATTTAGGCGAGATTGTTACCCGTCACACAAGAGGTTTGGCATGCTTTGGTGCTTATGTTTTGGATACAGATACCGACCAAATAAAGACAATCATTGCAAAGTTTACGATTGTCGCTGCGGGTGGTTGTGGTAATATCTACAACACAACAACAAACCCAACGGTAGCTACGGGCGACGGCATTGCTATGTGCCACCGCGCAAAGGCGATAACAAAGAATATGCAGTACATACAGTTCCACCCAACGGCACTCTATCACCCAGGTGAGCGCCCTTCGTTCCTCATCACAGAGGCTATGCGTGGATATGGAGCAATATTAAAACTGCAAAATGGCAAGGAGTTTATGGATAAGTATCATCCGATGAAGTCTCTTGCTCCGCGCGATGTTGTGGCTCGCTCTATAGACCACGAGCTAAAGATTCGCGGCGAGGAGTTTGTCTACCTTGACGTTACCCACATGCCAGCCGAGCAGACAAAGACCCACTTCCCAAATATATACGAGAAGTGTCTCTCTATAGGCATTGATATCACCAAGCAGATGATTCCAGTATGTCCTGCGGCGCACTACTGCTGTGGTGGCGTTGTTGTGGATAGCAATGGAGAGTCGTCAATTCGCCGACTATATGTCATTGGCGAGAGCTCCTGCACAGGTCTACACGGCGCAAACCGTCTGGCGTCAAACTCACTTACCGAGGCTATTGTCTATGCCGACCGCGCAGCTAAACACGCGGTGGCACATCTGGGCAAGGTTGATTTCCAGGAGGGTATTCCAGATTGGGACTTTGAGGGTACTGCTGAGGCGGAGGAGATGGTGCTTGTGCTTCAGAATCGCCGTGAGTTGCAGGCAATTATGTCCAACTATGTGGGTATTGTCCGCTCTAACCTACGCCTTGAGCGCGCGATGAAGCGACTTGCTATCATCTGGCAGGAGACCGAGGGGCTCTATAACCGCACAAAGCCTTGCCGAGAGCTGTGCGAGCTGCGAAATATGACAGCTGTTGCATACCTTACAATCAAGCAGGCCAAGGAGTGTAAAGAGTCTGTGGGACTGCACTACACGATAGATTATCCGCCAGTAAAGTAACAGCGAAGAGTGAGAAAATGTCAAGCAAAAGGGCTTGGCATTTTTTGTTTTTCAAAATATTGCCTATTGTTGCGGTTATCTCTACTAAAATTAGTATTTTTGCAGCCGCTAGTAAGCTAATAGACAAACAAGATATGACTTTACAGGAAGAGATTACAAGAAGACGAACATTTGCCGTTATCGCCCACCCAGATGCTGGTAAGACGACCCTTACCGAGAAGTTGCTCCTCTTTGGAGGCGCTATACATATCGCAGGTGCGGTAAAGAGCAACAAGATTAAGAAGGGTGCAACATCTGACTTTATGGAGATTGAGCGACAGAGAGGTATCTCGGTGGCTACATCTGTAATGGGTTTTGAGTATAAGGATATAAAGATTAACATCCTTGATACCCCAGGTCACGAGGACTTTGCGGAGGATACATACCGTACACTTACGGCCGTAGACTCTGTAATTATCGTTATTGACGGCGCAAAGGGTGTTGAGTCCCAGACTCGCAAGCTGATGAATGTCTGCCGTATGCGTAACACCCCTGTAATGGTCTTTGTAAATAAGCTTGACCGCCCTTGTAAGGACCCATTTGATTTGTTAGACGAGATTGAGAACGAGCTGCAGATACGTGTGCGCCCACTCTCTTTCCCTATCTCAAGTGGACCTACATTTAAGGGTGTGTACAACCTCTATGAGCACAATATCAACCTCTTTACCTCTGACGAGCGACAGACTGCTGACGCTACGACAGTTCAGATTGAGGATATCTCTTCGCCAGAGCTTGACACCCTTATTTCGAAGCGATATGCTACCCAGCTACGCGATGATATTGAGCTTGTTGAGGGCGTATACGAGCAGTTTGAGCGCGAGCAGTACCTTGCAGGTCGTTTAGCGCCAGTATTCTTCGGCTCGGCGGTAAATAACTTTGGTGTGCGCGAGCTTTTGGAGTGCTTTATCCGCATTGCTCCATCGCCACGCCCATCTACAACGCAGACTCGCAATGTTGAGCCTGCTGAGCAGAAGCTCACTGGATTTATCTTCAAGATTCACGCCAATATGGACCCTAACCACCGCGACCGTATCGCCTTTATGAAGATATGTTCTGGTGTGTTTGAGCGTAATAAGAACTACCTCCACGTGCCAAGTGGTAAGAGTATGAAGTTCTCCTCTCCAACAGCCTTTATGGCGGAGAAGAAGTCGGTTATAGACTTTGCATACCCTGGCGATATTGTCGGCCTGCACGACACTGGCAGTTTTAAGATTGGAGATACCTTTACCGAGGGCGAGAAGCTCAAGTTTACGGGTATACCGTCGTTCTCTCCAGAGCTGTTCCGATATATTGAGAATGCCGACCCTATGAAGTTTAAGCAGCTTGCAAAGGGCATTGACCAGCTTATGGATGAGGGTGTGGCACAGCTATTTGTTTCATCGCTCAATGGTCGCAAGATTATCGGTACGGTGGGTGCTCTGCAGTTTGAGGTTATTGAGTACCGCCTTGAGCATGAGTATGGTGCAAAGTGCCGCTGGGAGCCTATATCAATACACAAGGCTTGCTGGATTGAGAGCGACAATGCCGAGCAACTTGCCGACTTCAAGCGCCGCAAGCACGCCAATATGGCTGTAGACAAGCATGGCCGCGACGTCTTCCTTGCCGATACGAGCTACTCGCTTGCCCTTGCGCAGGAGAAATTCCCTGATATCCGCTTCCATTTTACATCGGAGTTCTAAGATAGAAAGAGGCTGACTAAAACATCCGTAAGGGTAGTAGTCAGCCTCATCTTGTGCTAGCCATTAAAATAAATCTAACGTTTCGATTCTACAACAAAATCATATCGGCTACACGCTTTTTTGCCTGTGTATTTCTCATCACACCAAAAATGCACAGTTACGGATGGTTCATCTTTCGTTAATCGTACATGCTTCATAGCCTTGTCTGTCAGCCAAGTAAAATCTGTAATATGGTTTGCAGGACGAACACCTACCATAAAACCATTAGGATATTGACTAAATGCACCCGCTTTTGCTGAGACTGTAACTATTGCACAATCAGGTCTTTGTTCTACATTGGATACATAGGCATATCTATCTTCTGCAAATGCATTTAATGAAAATAATGTCATTGCTAAAATAACTAATATCTTTTTCATAATCAAAATGTTTTTAATGTTAATTAAAGATCGCTATAATCACCTGTTGAGCCAGCGTAGTACCCTTTTTTGAAGGATTCAATATCTTCGGGAGTGCAAGAAGTGCAAATTACACCAATTGTTAGTGCCCCAATAAGCATAATAACAACTTTTCTTAAAATACTTTTCATTAACTTATAATATTATGAAATTCCTACTCACTTAACGGCTTTTCAGATTCTCCGTGTTCCATTGTGTTTGGGTTGGGTATGCACAAAAAAAAGCGTGGAACTTTTAAATATTCCCCGCTTGTGGTGTCTGGCATAACCATGATAGAAGAATAGTATAAAAGCCCACGACTACACGTGAGCATTTCAACTATTATACCCCTCCATCACTTAATTAGTTGCCAGACTGTCAAGCGGAAAGAATAATGTTAAAACACTTTTTCCTAATATGTCTAAAATGTGCGTACCTTAATACGCTAATTCTTCATAGGCAAATTCTATTTTTTGTTTTACTATGTTACAAAAATAGTAATTTATTTTGATTGTGCAAAAAATGTATTAATAAATCGTTATCGTGAGAACCGCAGACTCGTGGCTATCTTCTACTTTATTTTTTGAACATCTGCTTTTAGAGATTATGTGTGTGGGGGGCTATGGATAATAGGGTATTAATAGTTGTCCTATTTTATTTGCCCTATACCCCTACTCTTGTTACTAAAAACTTTTAACGTTTAATTTTGCAAAACTGATAGACCTCTCTGGCTTTTAGCCAGAGACTAATAAAAGGGGATGACTAATTTACTTTTTATCATCCCCTTTTGTGTTAATACTTAAAGCTACTGCCACCGACAAACTCGCGCAGCACTGAGTCAAGCGGAATTTCGTCTGGTGCGATTGGCACGAAGTTATCAAGGAACTCCAGCAGGCGATGAGCCTCGCCGTACTCTGGAACGGTATCTGGAATCTCGCGCAGGATAGGCTCTACGATAGGTCGTATAACGCCAAGCTCATAGAAGAGCGAGGTATTAACCATAACATCGGCATTCTCCTGATAAGGGAAGATATGCTTCTCCTCGCCACGGCGTACGCTTGGCCAGCGAGCGATAGTGTTATATGCGTTATTTCCGCGAGTGCGGTAGTCGCGTGTAATACGGCGCAGCAGGCGGTTATCTGTCGTATGGATGCGAGTAATGTTATCCATAGCTACCGATGTGAAGCAAGAGAGGTAAATCTTAAACTTCAGTCGCTCCTCAAGGGCAGGTGTAAGACGCGGGTTGAGCGCGTGGATACCCTCCATAATCAGTACAGAGCGCTCGTCTAATTTCAGCGGCTGATCGTGCCACTGGCGAGTGCCTGTGATAAAGTCGTAGCGCGGAATCTCAACACTCTGGCCATCAATAAGCTTTTTCAAATCATCATTCAGACGAGCAAGGTCAAGAGCCTCAAGAGCCTCGTAGTCATAATCTCCATTCTCATCCCTCGGAGTATTTGCGCGGTCTACAAAGTAGTCGTCTAACGAGATGAGTACTGGGTGCAGACCAAGCACGCGCAGCTGTATACCTATACGCTTTGCCGATGTGGTCTTGCCACTTGACGATGGGCCAGAGATAAGGATAACCTTAGCCCCACGCTCGCGGTTGGCCGCGTAGATTTTGTCTGCAATAAGAGAGAATTGTCTACCATGAACAGCCTCGGCAATCTTAATTAGCTCGCTTGTATCTCCCTGCAGTATTCTGTCGTTCAGCTCGCCCACTGTAGGTACGCCCACAACATCCATCCACTCGTGGAACTGGTGGAATAGGCCTGCCATCTTGTCGGCCTTAGGCACTCTACCCAGTCGCAGAGGAACAGTGCGGTCTGGCATAGCAACAAAAAATCCCTCGTTGTATGGAATAATGGCAAAGTTGTCTACATAGCCACTTGTTGGTGCAAGAGCGCCGAAGAAGTATCCGATTGTCTTTCCCATATAGTAGACATTGCTATAGAGGCGCGGTCTTGAGCGGAGCAGGGTAGCCTTATCGTTATATCCCGCCTCCTCAAGTTTGGCAACAATATCTGCTGTAGGCTCCTTGTGTCGCTCAATAGGGATATTCTCCGCCGCTATCTCGCGCACTTTTTGCTCAAGGGCTATGCACTCCAGCTCGCTAAAGGACTCTTTACCCTCCGCCTCACAGTAGTAGCCAGAGCCAACAGAGTGGCGGATATGGAATGGATAGTCGGCAAAAAGCTCTGCCATAGCCCGCTGAAGTAGAAAGGCTACGGTGCGCTGATATACACGATGTCCCTCAGAGTGCGAAATATCTATAAATCGCACCGAAATAGGGGTGTAGACGCGATAGTTCAGCTCCTTGAGGCGGTTGTTGACATACGCAGCAAGCACTGGATAGCTGTGTTTGAGAGCCAAACTCTTTGTCAGCTCCAGAAGAGTTGTACCCATCTGCACCTCAATGTGCGAAGCGGTATTCTCGCAATAGACTTTGATATTGTTATCCATAGTATTGAAAATTTTACCTCTTCAAAGATAGTAATTTTTATGCAACTCTGCAAAATTTTTGTACCTTTGCGATATAAATAGTTAGCAATGAAAAAGATAATAGCACTACTTGTCACCATCGCAACACTTGCGGGTATACTTTTCTACCGCTCAAATATTCACGAGCGAGAGCTGGTCGTTCTCTCTACAAACGACATCCACGCTGTTATTGACAACTTCCCAGAGTTCGTTACAGCAGTAAATCTCTGCCGAGATACAGTCACTACACTTCTTGTAGATGGTGGCGACCGCTGGACTGGCAACGCCTTTATTGACCGCGTGGAGGGCCGACTGCCCATCATTGAACTGATGAACCACGCCGGCTATGATGCCGTAGTGGTCGGTAACCACGAGTTTGACAAGGGCCCTGCAGTGCTTCAGGGGGCGATAGATTATGCCCATTTCCCGACACTCTGCGCCAATATGCAGAGCAATAATCCTGCCCTAACAACTCCACAAGGCTCTACAACAATCAAGACCCGCAACGGCATAAAAGTCTTTATTGCGGGTGTTGTGACAAACTACGACAACGGCCACCCAGATGGTAGCGACGATGTCTTTGAGGGGCTGGAGTTTTCTGACCCTATGGAGGCGGCCAAAAGTGAGCTTGAGAATCGCGGCAATGCCAATATTGCCATTCTGCTCTCACATATGGGCGATGATAAGGACATCAAGTTCGCAAGCGAAAATAGCGGCTACGATATGATTGTTGGCGGACATACGCATATGCGCGTGGATACCCTTGTCGGCAAGACATCTATCGGTCAGACCGAGCGACTGCTCAGCCTGCTTGGTGTGACTCGCATTCGCCTGAAGGGTAATAAGGTTGTCAGCCTTGATTACGAAAATATCTCCTTTGATGGCTACGCTGAGGATAGCGCTACACGAGAGATTGTGGACCGCATTGAGAATGACCCAGTGCTTGGCGCTGTCGTTGGACAACTTGCCGACTCGGTAACCCATACGGGCTTTGCAAATATGGTTACTAAGGTTGTTGCTAAGGCTACAAAGGCAGATGTTGGCTTCTACCACTACGGCGGTATCCGCCTGCGTAAACACGCTGCAGGGGATATTAAACTGGCTACAGTATATAATCTTGAGCCGTTTGAGTCAAAAATTCATACTATTACGATGACCCCAGCGCAGATGCGACGGATGATTATCACAAAGTTTAACGACACTAAAAATAGCAAGGAGTCCCACCGTGTAGACCTCTTCAGCACCACCCCTTATACCATTATTGTAGATGAGCGCGGCGAGGCTACGGATGTTCTCTTCCCAAAACTGCGCGAGAACCGCAAATATCGCGTTGCACTCTCGGACTATGTAGGCAAAAAATATGAGGATATCAAGGGCGAAAACCATACAAAACACGATATTTTGGTTGTTGACCAGCTACTCAAATACCTCAAAGAGTCGCCAGTAACCCCAATAGATAACCAACCGCACCAAAAAATAGTAAAACGATAACTATCATACTATCAACCACTTGTAAAGGTGTGGCGACAAGCTTGCGATAATTTTTTAATTTTTTTCACAAAAAAGTTTGCAAGAATAAAATATTTGCTCTATCTTTGCACTCGCAATCAGGAAAAGGTTGCATTTCCGGAGCGGAAGTCTACATGCGGAAATAGCTCAGTTGGTAGAGCACAACCTTGCCAAGGTTGGGGTCGCGAGTTCGAGTCTCGTTTTCCGCTCCAAAAGCCAGAAAAGGTCGAGAAAACATCTCGACCTTTTTCTTTTCTGCCTTTTGGTATATGTTACCTATCCCCCAAACCCCCTTTCTGTAAAGGGGGCTTATGGAGCGGAAAGCGTGGTTTGCACGAGCGACCCCACGCTCCCCTCTCAGGGGGTTAGGGGGTGTAAATATAGTTCGCGATAAATGCCCGCGAATGCGGGCTCGAGTCTCGTTTTGAGCCTAATCGAGGCGGGCAAGATTGACACAACGCCACTGATTACGCACCGCTACAAACTTACAGATATCGGGGCTGCGTACCACCTGTTTGAGAACAAGTTGGACGGAGTGATTAAGGTGGCGGTAGAGCCGTAGGAATAAATGATATGAAGATATATAAGTTTGCAAAAATTTCGGCACGATGTTTCCCAACTATTGCCGACTTAAACAACCCTTGGATTTTTCCGGCGGATGTCGCTGTGGTCATAAGTGTAACGCCCCACTATGAGGCAAAAATAGTGGATGCCTTAAAAGTAAAAGGTATTGATTTTTACCATTATCCGCTTGAAGAGGAGGTTGATGACATAGGTTGGGAAAATATAAAACAAGCAGTAGAGATACTCCTCCGCTATGATAAGGAGGATCAAAGAATGATTGTTCATTGTGATTTCGGGCAACATCGCAGTCGTTTGGTTATTGAGGCTTTTTACTATGCAAAATATGGCGAACACCTTCAAGACGTGTATAAAGGCTTTGCAAATCACTTGATATACGATTGTATGTCGCATTATTTACCTGAATTATCAGTTGTGGAAAAAGAGTTGCAAAAGTTATGATCGACCACCTTTTACAACCACTGATTTGCGAGCGTTTCATTGCAGATGCGCGGTATCGGAAGGGGCATTTGCGAGTGGTGAATGCATTACCCGAAAGGCGTGTATTGGGGGCTTCATTTGCCAGAGATAAAGCAGATCGCAAAGAGGCTCGCACGCGAAGGTGGCGAGGTTGTGTTGCCAGATGGAACGTGTCAAATTTGCATCAACGGAACCGAGGAGACTTGTTGCAGAAATAATATCTTTTTTTTGGGGGGGGTAGGCGTAAACATCTCGGATAAAAAGAGACAAGAAGAATACCCAAAATCCATTATCATTATTTAGAGATGTGGGGTAATTTACCCCACATCTCTAAATAAACAGTCTAATATTTCCACACATTAAAAGTATTATCGTAAATACACAAGCCCTTTAATCTACCTCCAATCCCACGCTGGATGGGCTGGATCTTCGGCTATGAGGGCCTCCGAGAGCAATAGCCCCAAAGCCTTGGCTACTCCCTCTCCATACAATGGGTCGGCGCGGTGGCAGTTGCGGATATGTCGCTGTTTGATAAAGAGTTCCGCATCGCCCATTGCGCGTGCTGTATTCTCGCAAGTAGCTCGCTGATCCTCCGCAGACATCAATCGCCACAGCTTGCCCGGCTGTGTATAATAGTCGCTGTCGAGTTCGCGCTCGTCGTAGTTATAGACCTCGCCAGAAACCGCCAATGGTGGCTCTTTCAAGGCTGGGGAATCCTTCCACTCGCCATAGCTATTTGGCTCGTAGCCTATCGTGCGTCCAGCGTTATCGTCGGTCCGCATCTGGCCGTCACGGTGGTAGGAGTGGAATGGGCAACGAGGGCGATTTACGGGTATCTCGTGGTGGTTCACGCCCAAGCGGTAGCGTTGCGCATCGCCATACGAAAAGAGGCGTCCCTGCAACATCTTGTCGGGCGAAAAACCTATGCCGTCGATGATATTCATCGGGTTGAATGCCGCCTGCTCTACCTCGGCAAAGAAGTTCTCGGGGTTGCGGTTGAGCTCCAAGATACCCACATCGTGCAGTGGAAAATCTCCGTGATACCACACCTTCGTAAGGTCAAACGGATTGATGTGATACACCTTCGCCTGCTCCTCGGTCATCAGCTGCACCTGCATCTGCCAACGAGGAAAATCACCCCTCTCAATCGCCTCGAAAAGGTCGCGCTGATGCGACTCTCTGTCCTTCGCAATCACAGCCTCCGCCTCGGCATCGGTCATATTCTTGATGCCCTGCAAGGTGCGTAGGTGGAACTTCACCCAAGTGCGACGATTGTTGGCATCGATAAAGCTATATGTGTGACTACCAAAGCCGTGCATATGGCGGAACGAGGCGGGAATACCTCGTGGCGACATCGTAATCGTCACCTGATGCAACGCCTCGGGGAGCAGCGTCCAGAAGTCCCAGTTGCTGTTTGCCGAGCGCATACCTGTGCGAGGGTCACGCTTAATGGCGTGGTTGAGGTCGGGGAATTTCAGCGGGTCACGCAGGAAGAATACGGGCGTGTTGTTGCCCACCAAATCCCAATTGCCCGTATCGGTGTAGAATTTCATTGCAAAGCCACGAATATCTCTCTCGGCATCGGCTGCACCACGCTCACCCGCCACGGTCGAGAAGCGGACAAAACAAGGGGTCTGCTTGCCCACCTCAGCAAAGATGGAGGCGCGAGTGTACTTTGTAATATCGTGTGTCACGGTGAATATGCCGTATGCCCCCGAGCCTTTGGCGTGCATACGGCGTTCGGGAATGACCTCGCGGTCGAAGTGGGCTAACTTCTCGGTAAGCCACGGGTCTTGAAGTGTTACAGGGCCTCGCACGCCTGCGGTTTGTGTGTTCTGATTATCAGCAATCGGGCGACCATTCTCGGCTGTTAGGTGTTTTTTGTCGTTCTGTGTCATAGTGAGAATTTTAAGTATCTACCTTTATATTCCCAAAATTGTGCCACATCATTATTGGTTTTATAGTTGCAAGTTGAGACTTTTGTTCCTTTGCAAAGAAATTATTAATTTTGCGACCCTTTATTAAAAAATTAGAGGTATGAGAGAGATAAATCCAAAAGAGACAACCCGTGCCTACGCCTTTGAAATGTGGATGCAGGCACCAAATCCGATGGTGACATTTTTCAAGACGCTCAATGTGTCGCGTCTTGTAAAGATTAGCCGCAGGAAAGGTCTGAAATTCAATATGTTGATGTGCTACTGCATCGGCCATGCTGCCAGCGCAGTTAAGGAGTTTTATATGCTGCCCGTGGGTGGCAAGTTGATGCAGTTCGACTCTATTGCCGTAAATACCATTGTTGCCAATAGTGCGGGCGAGGTAAGTTCGTGCGACATCCCTTTTAGTGAGGATTTAGCGAAGTTTAATAGCGACTACTTGCGCCTCACCAAGCAGGTGGCTGAGAGCTGCACTGACTTTGACCTCTCGGGGCAGAGTATGGTTATCGGCACCTCGGCATTGGCGCAGTATGAGATTGATGGCGCGGTGGGAATGTATAGCGGCATTTTCAACAATCCGTTTATGATTTGGGGCAAGTATAAGCACGGCCTATTCAAGACCACGCTGACCGTATCGTTCCAATTCCACCACACCCAGATGGATGGTGCGCACGCTGCTCTCTTCCTCAGTCGTCTACAGGCAGAGATAGATCGTTTATAACCACCACGCAGTCACTTATTTAGCTATCCCGAAGATACTATTTTGCCTTAGCCAAGGCGCAAAAAAACAGACCCCAAGAGAGTTTCTTGGGGTCTATAGTTGTATAGGGTTTGGACTACTTTGCGTAGGTTACCTTATTGGTGTAGCGTTTGTCGCTATTGCCTGGATAGACCTTAAGAAGGGCTACACCGTGAGGAGCCACCTCGGTGGTAAAGCGACCCTTGCCGGTATCGTCTGTAAGGTGACCGACGTCCTTTTGACGCCATAGGTCACGAACAGTACGAGTGCCGTCATAGAGGCCGAGCATACGTGGGTTGATGCTAATCTTTGCTGGCTTATCGCCCTTATTGAAGAGACCAACAGCCAAAGAGCCATCCTCCAAGTGCTTAACATAAATTACCTGTGAGTTGTCCTTCTTGCGCCATACAGGTACTGCGTGCAAGCCAAGTGGATCCTGATTTACCTCGATAACCTCGTCGTTTGAGAGCAGCGAGAGTGTAAAGTCGTCAAGACGAGCCATATCACAGCCGATAAGCAGCGGTGAAGCGAAGAGTGCCCAAAGGCTCATATGTGTATACTGCTCGTCAGCTGTAAGCTTTGTATAGTGGAGTTTAGGACCCCAACCTACAAGACCAACAACAAGCATATCTACATCAGGCCAAGCACCTGGACGGCAGAATGGAATCCACTTATCCTGAGAGAAACCAATACTGCTAATACTCTTCCAAGTATCGCGGATATCGCCTGTAGTACGCCAGCACTCAGCGTTATCCATAAAGAATGGAGCATCTGCAAGTGGAGCAGAGTTGGAGAGTGAGAGTACGATATCACGCTTTACAGAGCGCAATGCCTCGAAAGCCTCCTTAGTGTGGTAACGGGTATTTGGATTCCAATCGTACTTAAGGTAGTCAACGCCCCAATCGGCGAACTGCTTAACATCGGCCTCGATAAATGAGTACTCGCCGTGGATGTAGTACTCCTTACGATCCTGCCAGTAGTTAGCATCCGGAGTGTTCTTCTGGTAGCGGTAGTGCTCATTGTGCAGACCATCCTTAATCCACTGGTTTACACCATCGGCATTGTCCGAATAGCTACCGATATGCGCAGCATATGTACCAACCCAAGGCACAGTGTAGATACCAAGCTTAAGACCCATATCGTGAATCTCCTTGCTCAGAGCCTCCATATCAGGGAACTTAGTGTTAGGCTGGATAGCGTTGTACTTACCGCCA
Organism: Alistipes sp.; assembly: GCA_017938765.1. Taxonomy (GTDB): domain Bacteria; phylum Bacteroidota; class Bacteroidia; order Bacteroidales; family Rikenellaceae; genus Alistipes. Next base: position 25,378 of record JAGBAX010000023.1, read on the forward strand.
CGCTGACCCTGCCATCCATCGTCGATGTTGATATAGCTCCAGCCGTGGTTGATAAGGCCTGAGCTAACCATTGCGCGTGCAGATGAGAGCACCTGCTCCTGAGTCACATCACGAGCCCAGCAGTTCCAAGAGTTCCAACCCATTGGAGGGGTCAGAGCCAGCTTATCGCCTACAACAATGCGAAGCTCACGCTCATATGTACCCTTGTCGTTGGTAGCCTTGAGCATAATGTGATATGTGCCCTCCTTCTTGAGTGTACCAGAGATGCGACCTGTCTTCTCGTCAAGTTTCAGACCCTTAGGAAGACCCTCGGCAGAGAATGTCATCGGGCGGTCACCGGTTGCTGCAATAGTATAGATGCAAGGTGAGCCTGGGCGCAGACCAAAGACCTTTGCGCCATTGATGTGCGGAGTTGCAGCTGGCTTTGGAGTGAGGATATATGCCGACAAGTCGGGAATCTCCACCTCTGCAGGCTGCTGTGCCGCTACGGTATTTAACACCATAGCAAAAGCAAGTAGTGCAATGAGTTTTTTCATAATTGTTTTCGTTTTAGTATTAGTTAAATATTTTACCATTCATTCTCTGATGCAGGTATCGGATTACGGGTCATATCCTTGGTTGCAAAGTCGCCCCACACCTCTGAAAAGTCGGTGGTAAGGGTGCTGCACTCCATAGTCTTACGCTTACCGCTCTTATCTACGGCGCGGATTGTAAATGGAGCATTTTTATCTGCCAACTTACCCTTATAGAGGTGCTTGGTAGAACCTCTATAGCCGTCACTTGTGGTGCCCAAAACCTCTAAAAACCAATAGGCTACCCACCACTCGCGCTCTGCGATTTTTGACATTGTAGCCACCTGCTTGCCATTCTGCCACAGGGTCACATCCCAATCTCCGTGCTCAATATTCCAAATATTGGCAATGATATATCCAGGAGCAGACCAGCTATACTTCGAGTAGTAGTTCTGTTTTGCAGACTTGCTCTGATTCAAACGAGGGTCATAAAATGTCTGACCACCATCGTATGCACGAATCTGCATATCAGGATCATAGCCCGTAGCCTTGTAGTACCAATCCTTAAGGGTGTTGCCGCTAATAGTATAGACACCATAGCCATTTGGCGTACCATCTACACAGACGGTAGAGTGCCACATACCACCACACACAGCTCCGTGGATATGCTCATATATCTTCTTACCATTTACGGTATGAATCCAGGTTGCCTGCTTATGAGTGTGACCAATCAGCAGATGCACCTCCTGATACTCAGAGAGCAGATTGAGCACCTTCTGACGATAACGCTCATCGGAGTGGTTACCGCCCTTACCATCACGGAATGGGATATGAACGCAGAGAAGTACCATCTTATCCTTTGGCACATACGAAAGATCCTGCTTGAGCCACTCAAACTGCCAATCGTAGAAGCCTGCAGCATACTCATAGTCCTCACCCGGAGGAGGTGTCTCGCCGTGCAGAGCGTTATCCATAACAACGATATGGGTATCACTACGGCTAAACGAGTAGTTCTGCGGGCCGAAGTACTTGTGAAAGTTCTCGACGCTCTTCCAATACGAAGTTGTATTGCTATGGTCGTTTGGCGACAGCTCGTTCAGGTGGTCGTGGTTACCCATACAGTGCAGATACTTAACCTTGCGGTTGGTAATTGACTGACGGATTCCCAGCCACATTGCAGTGTTATTCTTGTTTGTAATATCGCCAAGCGTTATGGCGTACGGATTTACAAGATTTGGCACAAGCGCATCAATATCGGGTACAGTCTCATTACGGAAGCGCTCAACATCGTTTGCATCGTGTACCTGAATATCTGCAAGTGCGAGCAGCGTGAACTGCGTCTGCTTGCCACCAGGCAGCAGCTCAAGGGTAAAGTCGTGAGTATACTTCTGGCCCTCGGCAACCGTAAAACGCTTGTAGAAGGTGGCGTGGTTACCATTATCTACAGGTATCTCATACTCCGCTGGCACGCTGAGGTAGACCATATCTGAGTGCTCGTCGCGAACAAGCTGGTAGACACCATTTTTATCCGTCTGCACGCAGGTAAAGCCGTCGCTGACAACAACGCCCTCGATACCCTCGCCACTCTGCTTATCTTTAACAACGCCATAGAGAGTAGTCGACTCGTCCAACACCGTGCCGTTAACAACGACATCATCCGTATCATCCCACTTACCCTCTTCATCCTCCTTCTTATCATCCTCAGTCTCCTGCTCTTGGTCAGGTTTTGGTGGCAACGGAAGACCCTTCTCGCAACTTGTAGCTGTGATTGCGAAGGCCAGAAGGAGCATCAAAAATAGTTTTTTCATAGTTTATAGTACAAAATGGGGGCACTACCCCCATTAAAGGGGCGTGCCTCCATAGTAGTTATTAACTAATCTGCAAGTTTAACCTCGAGGACATTAAACTCGGCAATATTTGCATACTGCGCAACTGTTGTATTACGAGTGCAGTTGGTAACACATACGCGAACATACTGCACATTTGCGTCACCTGTAAACTCATATGTAAACGGACCTACCATAGCCTTATCACCGCCACACTGTGCAATGTGGTCGAATGATGCTACTCTGTACCAATCGTAGCCATCAGCAGATACCTGGATATAACCAGCAATGAAGTCCTGATAGTTACGACGGGTAATCTCAACACCGACAAGGTTGTGCTCAGCCTCAAGATTCCAAGCAACGATATACGGATTCTCCTTAGAGCAGCTGATATTCTCCGCAATAAACGAAGAGGTGTTATAACCAGAGTGCCAGTAGGTGGATACATCGCCGTCAATCATATGAACATAGTTATTGTTTGTGGCAGTTGTATTACCGTGAGTAGAGTTACACTCCCAAAGTGACCACTTGTTGCGACGATCACCGGCGTCAACAATTGTAGGCACTACACCATCCTGTTGTAGGTGGATGAGCATAAACTGATTATCAGCGTTGATTACATAGTTCTCTGAGTTAGCGGTAAGCACAATCGGAATAGAACAACGATATGTGTTTGTCGGGAGCTTTGACAAATCTACGCGAAGAGTAAGCTCGAGCTCCGACTCACCAGCCAAAAGTACCGGCTCACCAACAATCTCGAAAGCATCCTGTGGACAAGCCTTCAGGTAGCTACCATCACCGAAGCGGTTAAAGGCAGCAAGAGATGTATCCAGAGTGACATTGCAATCCATCGGGTTGTTAAACGGAACGGTTACGGTGAGCTTCTTCTCATACACATAAGCCGAAGATGAAGACCACTTAACAGTCTCCTGACGGTTTGGCATAAAGAAGATCTCTGCAGGCAACATTGTCGGAGAGACAAGCACAACAGACTTGCTCTCGTTAATATTGCTCTCAGAAGAGATGCGCAAAGGCACTACATAGTTGTGGTCTGCTGGCAGTGCTGCGATAGTATCGTAGTCAAAACCAACCTTTATAGGTGCTGTACGAATATCGCTTGTAAGGTTTACAGTCTGGTTAACCAACCAATATGTACCCTCTGTAAGAACCTGATATGATGTGCCATTTGCAGCATTGTACTCGTCAATAGCGATTGGATCAATAGCCACATTTACGACAGCATCAGCCGCAAAGTAACCACTGCGGTGGATATTTACCACAGCTGTAGGCTCGTGGTCGAGGTCATAGAACTCAGCAACCTGGAAGCCATCCTTTACGATGTACACATACGGCTCTGTGAGATTTGCATCGCGATTATTCTCGCACGCCACTGTACCCAACATCAGTGCAGTACAGATAGCAATATATAATTTTCTCATAAATCTCATAGTTTAATATTTATCAATCTACTAATAGAATGGATTTTGTGTAAGGTTAGTCAAACGATCAACCTCTGACTGGTAGAATGGCAACAGATACTGACGCTTTGTAAATACGCGAGTACTTGGGTTGTTACCACCATCGTGAGGAATTACTGTACGCTGCCAGAAGCCTCCTGTCTTAGATGAGCTTGTTGCAGTTACATTCATACCATATACATTACCAGCATCCTCAACCTCAGAGAGAAGGTTTGTACGGGTATCGAAGTAGCGATGGTTCTCGAAGTTGAGCTCAATCTGACGCTCACGAAGGATATACTTCTTCAGACCCTCGTATGTATTTGCATCAGAGTAGATTGTCTCAATATTAGGCACGCCAGCACGAGTACGAATACGGTTGAGCTGAGTCAGCGCGTCAGAGATGATATAGTTACCAACACCTGCATTTGCAGCCTCATTTACAGCCTCTGCATAGTTCAGAAGCACCTCTGCATAACGGAACAACGGCCAAGTAATAGCCTCCCAAGTTGTAGAACTTGCATTCTTGGTGTCGTAGTTAGGGTTAGCAAACTTATATGGCAGGTAACCTGTTACAGAGTAGTTATCAGAAGTACCTGAGTATGAGTTACCACCGCGGTGCATAGTAATCTTAACTCTGTTTGAGCCACCAACCCAAGTGAGGTTGTTCCAGAATACTGACATATAGAATCGTGGCTCACGACCAACATACATCTTAAAGGTCTCCTCACGGTTTTTCAAAACTGGGTGAGTAAGATACTCAAAGCCGCTCTCTGAATAGCCAGACTGCTCATCGATAATCGGAGCACCGTCAGAGTAATAACCTGTAATAGGATAGCGACCATTCTCCATAGCGAATGCGTCAACCAGCTTCTGAGTTACAGCAACACCACCATAAGCACGACCACCAACACCCTCAGGAGTTGTAGCTACGCGCCAGTTGTAAGAGTTGTTCTGACGAGCAAAGATAAGCTCCTTGTTCCAACGCTCAACAAACACCTTCTTCCAGCTCTCATATGGAGTACCGGCGTTCTCACCTACGATCTCGTAGAGGTGGAGATTCATAAGATCCTCAGCAGCCTGCGCAGCCTTAACCCACTTATTAGGGTCGTAAGTCTGTGGAAACAGATCTTTGCCGTAGTAGTTCTTTATGCCTGCATACATTGGATTACCATTGTAGAGCGGACGAGCAGAGTAGAGCAACAGACGAGCCTTAACTGCCATAGCAGCACCCTTTGTTGCACGACCAAGCCACTCATCTGGCTGAGTAAGCGGAAGATCCTCTGCAGCGCGATCCAACTCACCACATACCCACTCAACGCACTCATCCCAAGTGTTACGGTCGATGTCACGAAGCTCCTCGCTTGTATAGTCTGCACACTCCTCACCAAGAATAGGCACCGGACCATACATACGCATCAGACAAAAGTAGAAATAACCGCGAAGGAAACGAGCCTCTGCGCTCCACTCCTCAACCTGCTCTGGAGTAAGCTCCTTACAGCGGGTTATATTCTCCATAAAGTAGCTCGCCTCACGAATACCCTTCCAGTACAAAGAGTAGTTCTTTGTGAGGAAAGATGAACTTGATACAGATGGGTTGCTTGATACCATCCAAGAGTCGTTGTTAAAAAGGCGGTGCCAACGGTTACCGAACGAAACTGTACACTCATCTGAGCAAGCCTCCCAAATATTGCTCTGGCCAGATGGGTCAGTCTCGTTGTTAATCCACGAGTATACATTTATCAGATACTGGCGAGTGGTCAGCATCTTCTCAAAGATGTTCTCTGATGTCATCGGCTCATCTGGCTGACGATTAAGCCACGCATCGCAGCTCACCATACTGAGCGAGAGCAGAGAGATTACTATTAAAATATATTTTTTCATAATCATAATTGTTTTAACCATTAGAATACGAGGGTTGCGCCGATATTATAAACTCGGTTGTTTGGATATCCTGCAGCACCTGTCTGCAAATCTGGATCCCACAGCTTAAATGGAGCAAATGTGAGAAGATTTACACCTGATACATAGATACGCAGTCTGTCGATGTGCGCACGAGCAGTGAGGCTCTTAGGCAGGGTGTAACCAATCTCTGCATTCTTCAATCGGATATAACGACCATCAACCATCCAGAATGTAGATGCCTGATTGTTATTGGTGTTAGAACCAATGGTCAAACGAGGATACTTAGCATCGCGGTTATCCTCTGTCCAATAGTTGCCATATAGGTCGGCAAATACATTTGAGTGACGAGTCTTAGTAGCGATAAATGGCTGAGTATAAGAGTTGTTGATAAAGAAGTTTACATTATCAATACCCTGGAAGAAGAGTGAAACATCAATACCCTTCCAACGAACTGAAGCACCAAAACCGTAAGAGATCTCTGGTACATCTGGGAAACCGATAGGCTTCTTATCGTAGTCATCAACAACACCGTCACCATTGATATCAACATATCGGATATCACCAGGCTTAACCTCACCAAACTTCTGTGTTGGCCAAGCGTCAATCTCCTCCTGGCTCTGGAACAGACCATCTGCGACAAGGCCGAATGTCTGCCAGTTACTCTGACCGATGCGGTTCTGGTAAGCGTACTCCCACTCCGGTTGGTCATTGTCAAGGATTGTGTTGTGTGCATAGGTGAAGTTTGCACGAGCAGTAACATCTACCTGACCAATCTTCTGGTGATAGTCGAGTGATGCGTCGATACCGCGGTTGTGCATCTTACCAACATTAATCCAAGGCTTATTTACAAGACCTGCAATCTCAGGGATTGATGAAGACTGGAGGAAGATACCGCTACGATTCTCATCGAAGTAGTCAACCTGAACCTTAGCCTTGCCAAAGAATGACATATCGACACCAACATTGAGTTTGCGAACAGTCTCCCAACCTACATTAGGGTTTGGATAGTCACCCAGACGGATACCTGTATACTTAGTGTTAGATGAACCGAAGTAGTAGTCATAACCGCTATCGATAGTCTCGAGATAGATGAAACGACGGCCGCCACCAATCTGGTCATTACCTACAAGACCGTAAGATGCCTTGAACTTGAGCAGGTCGATAACCTCCTTAGCAGGCTCAAACCACTCCTCGTTTGACATAGCCCAACCAAGAGCCACTGATGGGAAGAAACCGAAACGGTTACCTGGAGAGAAGTTCTCAGAGCCGTTGTAACCGAAGTTACCCTCAACAAAGTAACGGTTTGCATAGTCATAAGTTACACGACCAGCGATACCCTGATTACGGTATGGCAAGAACTTATCCGGATCGGTCTCTGATGAGTTAACAAAGTTCTTTTGAGAGTGCTGATAGAGGAACAGCGCACCTACTGAGTGCTTACCAAATGTACGAGAGTAATTGATAGATGCCTCCATATATACTGTACGACGACTATTGCTGCTCTTGCTCAGGCTAAGGCTCTCCTCTCCCACAACAGTTGGGGTCTTGATAAGGTTACCCTCATCATCACGACCTGAAGCCATATACTGTGGAGGGGTCTTAGTACGAGCTACATGCTGGTAGTTCATCGCATCGAATGCAAACTTAAGGTTTGCAGTAAGGCCTGGGGTAATCCAGCTACCGAAGTCCTGATTGAGGTTAACGGTAGAGGTTGCTGTATTCCAGAACTTCTCACGATAACCCTTCTGAGTCAGAAGCACATATGGGTTAGCACCATCGTTATCTGCAGGACCTGCAAGAGTTCCATCAGAGTAGTAGAGTGGATATGCAATCGGAATAGTATTGAGTGCATATGACCAGATGCTGCTGGTATCGCCACCTGGCTCATTCTTGCGCTCGAATGATGTTCCGAGGTTAAAGTTGAGCTTTGTGTGCTTAAATACCTGTACATCTACATTTGAACGGAAGTTATAACGACGATAGTATACAGATGTGTCATAGTTCTTCATATTATCCACCTGGAACAGACCATCCTCGTTATAGAATGCGCCAGAGATGTAATACTTAGCAATATCACCACCACCGCTAACGCTTACATTAACCTTCTCATTCCAAGAGAGGTTCTTGTAGAGGGTATCAATCCAATTTACATTTGGATAGAGGTCTGGGTCAACGCCTGATGCAATCTTCTCGATAGTCTCTGGAGAGTAGATCATACTACCAGAAGCCTCGTTGTACATCTCAGCATACTGAACGCCATTAACCATCTCAGGAACCTTTGTAGGCTGAATAAGACCACCCTCGATAGAGAGTGAAACCTTTGGCTTACCTGCGTCACCGCTGCGGGTTGTAATCATAACAACGCCGTTTGCACCACGCACACCATAGATAGCTGTTGCAGACGCATCCTTAAGGATACTCATCTCCTTAATATCGTCTACATTCACAAGATCCATATCACGCTCAACACCATCAACCAAAATAAGCGGAGTCTTTGTATCGCCGAAGGTCGAGATACCACGAATCCAGAAGGTCGAACCGGCACCCGGCTCACCTGAACGCTGTACAGATACAACACCTGCCAGCTGACCTGCGATATTACCAGAGAGCTTTGCTACCGGAGCGCGCAGATCGTCAATTGCTACAGAAGAGATAGCTCCGATAACACTGGCCTTCTTCTGTGTACCGTAACCCACAACAACCACATCCTCAACCTGGGTTGCAGCTTGCTGCATACGGATAGTCATATCTGTAGTTACATCGCGCACGGCCATCTCTACATCCTGATAACCGATGAACGAAACAACAACTACAGCAAGGGCATTGTCGCACTTGAGGCTAAACTTACCATCAATATCTGCAGAGGTACCGATAGTGGTATTCTTAACCCACACTGATGCACCAATTACAGGCTCGCCGGTAATGTCGTCAATAATACGACCAGAGAGCACTCTCTCCTTGTTCTGCTGTGCTGTTGCAGCTGTAACAGTCTGAGTCTCCTTCTTTGACGGCAGAAGCACGATGTCATTCTGGCTGATAACATAAGTCACGCTCTTGCCGGAAAGTGCGGCACTGAGCAGGCTCTCAACACTCTGAGCGCCAGCCGGAACCGAGATTGAGATGTCATTTGGCAAATTGCCTGACCACGAAAAGCGGTAGCTGCTACTTGCCTCAATCTTCTCAATAAGCTGCTTTAATGTCTTAGCACCCGATGCGTCAATCTTGGCAGTACTCTGCGCGCTGACCTGACAAATCGAGATGCTTAACATTAGGCATACGACAACAAGTCGCAAACCCTGTTTAAGTAGATTTTGTCTCATAAGCATTTAATTTATAGTGGTTAGTGTTTATCTGTCGATAATTATTGCATCACCATCTCTGCGGAACGATGTACCTGTTGTCAAGGTCACAATCTTAAGGGTGTGATCCAGCAGATTACTGCGGTCAATAGTTCCCGTAAACTTGATGTTCTCCATACGGGCATCAGTAAATGAGATGCGGCAATTGTATACCTGCTCAAGGGTGTTGACAACTGTACCTAAAGGCTCAGCATCGAAGAATCGCTTGCCAAAGACCTCAAGCTCTGCATCCACCTCGATAATATTCACACGGCGGCTACCCTTGTCGTAGACAACCTTCTGATTAGGCTTAAGGGCTACATTGTGGCTATGGGTCGAGAAGTCGATAGCTCCCTGAATAAGCACCGCCTCGATATTTGAGCAATCAGAGTATGCCTTAAAATGAAACTTGGTACCCTTGACAATAATCTCAGCACCCTTTGCCGTAACGGTAAATGGCACGCCCTCCATCTTGACAACATTAAACACCGCCTCACCATCGAGTTTTACCTCACGCTTCTTGGTAAAGTTAGAGTTAAAGGCGATACTCGAGTTAGCCTTAAGCTCTACGGTAGATTTGTCGGGCAGAACGATGACCTTCTGCTGGCCTGCGTCAGCAAAAATCTCACACATCTCTCCCCTATCTCTAAACATAAAGAATGAGCCCACGATAATCATACAGGCAACTATCGCTGCACTATATCGGAGCACCTTTGTTGTCAGTTTCTTTGTTACATTTGCCTTCTGCTCGCTATCGCGCTTGGCAATACGCTGCTTAAATGCGGCCAGCGATGCTGCGGGGTCAATATCCTTGACTGCTGCGGTCATATCGTGTAGCTTGACCACATAGTACAACTGCTCGAGGCTACGGCGATTCTCCTCCGACTCATCGTACCACTGCTCAACCTGAGCCATCTGCTCTGGGTCGAGCTTGCCATCGATAAAATCGACAAGCATAGCCTCGGTTATCTCAGTTAAAGTCTCTGTTTGCATACCTATATTATATTACCTATAATTTATATACAACTTAATAACTATTATTCCTACTTCAATTTCAACATAAAACTTTTTTCACCATTTTAGGTGATTTTTGTTGCCCATATTATGCCTTTTCGTTTTGTTATTAGTAAAAATTTGACTATATTTGCAATATGCTGAACGACGAGTTACATAACAACACAGCCAACTCTGATTGCTTTATGGGCGATACAGATTTTGACTTTGATACCATATACACAAGCTGCTACAAGGGGCTTGTGGCATATGCTACTCGTTATGTCGATATTGAGGAGGCGCAGAATATTGTGCAGGACACGATGATGTGGCTGTGGGACAATAAGCAGACCATCATCCCAGGCAAGTCTATCAATGCCCTACTGCTGCGCATTGTCCGCAATAAGGCCCTCAATAATATCAAGCACAACACTGTCCTTTCAAGAGTTCATAAGCAGATTGAGAATTCGCTGCGCGAGCAATTTGAAAACCCCGATCTTTATATGTCTGTAGAGCTTACTGAACTACTTGAACAGGCTCTTCAAAGGCTGCCCGAAAATCTGCGCGAGACATTTATCCTAAGTCGCGTAGAGCGCCTGAGCTACAAGGAGATAGCCGAGCGATTAGACATTACCGTCAAGGCCGTTGACAATCGTCTTTCGCGCACAATGAAGATTCTCAAACACGAGCTTAAGGATTATCTTCCGCTACTGCTATTCTTACTGGATTTGTAGAACAACAAAGGGGTTAGCACCAAAGCCAACCCCTCCCTAATATAAGCTCTAAAACCTAAAAACAAAACTGTTTGCGATGGTTAGTCGCAAACAGTTTTTCATTATTACTCAAGCACTACGCCGCCCTCAGCAATTACGAATGATGATACCTCAAGTGTGCCATTAGCTACCATCTGGTCACGACCTACGAGGAAGCTACGCTCTGCAATCTGCTCTGCAGTTACAGCCTCACCATTAACGGTTGTTGTAGACTTAACAACGCAAGGGGTGATTGCACCAACAGTTGCAGAGGCAGTATTAAGCCATGTATCACCCTGAAGAAGACCGAAGTTGTTATTACCCCCGTTATAGTTTACGGCACAGTTGATCTCAAGACCATTCCAAGTACAGTTGCTATTGTTCAAACGAGATGCAACAGCACTAATGTGTACAAGGCCTGTACCAGCATTGTTAACAGTTACATTACCAAGGCTCTTGCAATTGTCGAAGTTGTTGCAATTTGTACCAACAAGACCACCGATGCAAGACTCAGCCTTCAAAGCACCGAGGAGCGATACAGCACCCTTGTTTACGCAGTCAGTCATAGTACAACCACCCTTGTAGTAGTTACCAACAACACCACCAACGCCAGCGTGTACCTCAGCAGCACCAGTATTATTAAAGGTTACAGCACCAGTGTTAACGCAGTTTGTTACATCAACAACTGATGTCTCAATATCAGCTACGATACCGCCCAGATAAGAGCTCTTACCAGCTGCAGCAGATGTGTTGAAGGTAATAGCAGCAGTGTTAGTACAGTTCTCAACAGTACCAGGCTTTGTAATCTTAGCAGCGATACCACCAATCTGTGCACCGCACGCACCAGTACCAGGAGTAGTCATTGTAATCTCACCAGTATTGTGGCAGTTAAGGATTGAGATATTACCATCAGTAGCGATAGCTACAAGACCCGCAACATTGTGAACCTGGTTACCTGAAGCTGTAAAGTCAACCTGAATCTCACCAGAGTTTGTACAATCAGATACTGTCATAGCAGGGGTATTGACGCAACGACCAGTAATACCAGCCAAACCAACCCAGTAACCGAAGTCAATGTTGTCAATAGTAAGAGTACCAACATTGTGGCAATCGGTAAAGTCGCCAGAAGATACGCCAGCGATACCTGCCATATAGAGAGTTGGATTAATCTGCTCAGTATCGGTTGAGAAGGTAACGCTACCGTTATTCTTACAAGAGATAACCTTAGCGTGAGTTGCACCAGCTACACCACCATAGTGGAACTGCGCGGCCTGTGAAAGACAGCAGTAAGATACCTTACCATTGTTAACACAATTCTCAACAATACAATAGTACGCCAACTTGTTATTTTTAGCAGAATTGTAGACCTTACCAGCAGAACCGATAACACCACCAACAGATGTAACCTTCTCATTTGCACCCACATTGAGTGAAATATCACCATTGTTAACGCAGTTGAATACACCACCGGTACTTGTCTCAGAGTGTGGCAGGTAAGAACCTACAACACCACCTAAGTACCACCAACCATTCTGATAACCGCCAAAGGTAAGCTGAATCTTACCGTTGTTTACGCAGTTCTCAACGCGAGCGTTCTTGTGGGTTACATAGTCCGTGTCAGAATCTGGGTCACCAATAGTAGTTCCACGAGTCAGAGTCTGACCCATTGCACCAACGATAGCACCGATAAAACGGTTCTTCTGTACCTTCAGAGTAGTATCCTCAAAGGTAATATCAGCATTGTTAGTACAGCCGCTAACAGTACCGAGGTTTGCCATTGCGATATAACCACAAGCAAGTACTGCTGTGCTTGAAAGATCAACAGTAAACTGACAGCTCTTATCAAGAACGATATTCTTAATAGTACCATAGTTCTCATAGATAAGACCCGCAGATGCAGTCCAGTTCTTGATTGCATAGCCCTGACCATCGAAAGTAGCACCATCGTAGAGGTATGCCTGAACGCCGTCAAGAACAATATCTGTCATATTGATATCGTTACCCAGCTTAATTGTACCCTTGAAGGTGTTATCAGCAGCAAGAGTGGTCTCGAGGAGGGTCTGCAGATCAGCAGCAGAGTTAATTACAATCTCGTTAGATGCCTTACCTGCGAAAGTAAGCTCTGGCATAGTTACCAGATAGCCATCGCCAAGGTTGATACCATTTGCAGTATAAGCTGTGCGGCTCATAGCAGTAAGGTCAGAACCTACAACCTTAATCTCGAAACCGTTTACATACTCGCCAGAAGGAACTGCGATATAAACAACAGCCTTACCGTCAGTAATAGGCACATTAGTCACGGTAACAAAGTCCTTACCAGCACCAGCTACAGGGCTAATCTCTGCACCCTGATAGTCAACGCTAAACTTACCAGAGATAGCGCGACCAGAGAGTGATGTAAGGGTGATAGAGTTAAATGCAGCAGTAGCCTCAGAGCCCTGAGCAATAGTGAGCTTAATGAAGCTAAGCATATGCTGAAGGTTAACCATATCTGCAGTAGCAGTGTAACCGGTCATTACAGCCACGCCCTCAGCAAATGAACCTGCAGTGTATGCCTGCGAGGTAGCAAGTTCGAGCTGACCCTCTGCGTTAAGTGCATTTGCAGGATAGATAACATTGTAAGGAGCAGTAACATCTGCAATAGTAAATACTGCAGAGCTCTTGCCTACATACTGCTCAGCTACAGCCTCAGAAGCTGTGCCATTAACAGCAATCTTATCGCCAGCAGACCAAAGTACCTGGTACTTATCGCCAACAAAATCACCCAAATAGGTTCTTGCCTGCTCATCAAGGCTAACGCCCAAGATAACTTTGTTACTCAAATCTGGAGTGTTGTTCTCTACAATCGGATCATTAGAACAGCCAACGGCCAGCATACCCAATGCCAAACCGAAAATAAGTGATAATCTCTTCATCTCTTCTTCTTTTTTTAATTTGACATTAGTGATTAATAGGCTACCTCGTCATCCCACTCGCCCTCGATAGGTGTGAGGCCATAAATTCCTGCACTCTGAGCAAAGCCCTGCTCGCAGTGAATGCAATGATTCTCCAATACGGGTGCTATATAAGCCCCCTTAGTGTAGATTTTTGTCATAATGGTTAGATATTAAGTTATTAAAATTGTTTGTTTGCCTTCAATACCTTGGTTACATATATTCATACAACTCAAGCGACTCTTTTCCTCTGCGATTTATAAAGATTTTTTTCGCCCCACTCATCCATACAAAAAAAGTGTGCCCTTTCGACACACTTTTTTACTATTTTACGGACTACATTACCGAGTAGTCGTAGTCGCCCGTAATATCTGAACAGGTGTAGACATTACCCCACTGGTCTGTAGCCTCTACCTTAATAGTCTTTGCATTAGGGTTTTTCAAATTCCATTTATACATATGGTAGTTGTCCTTATAATTACCCGAGTGCTTGCTGTCATCCTTAGGATCACCAAGACCCAACACACCAGTGTGGTATGCAACAATCCACCAATCAAGACTCGAAGAGGTGCTCGGCTTGCCAGGATTATTTGGATCTGGGCTATACTTCGATGGGCCCGAGTTGCTCTTCGCCATTTTGGTCATTGTGCCCACATATGAGCCATCCTCGTAGACCTTAATCTTCCAGCTGTCGTCTGCGTTGAAGATATTGGCAAGGATAACATTCGCACCGTGCTGCAGAGCGATATGGTCATACTGACCGCCACAGCGGAGATTACCTCGATAGAGGCGCATCTGATACTTAACATCGTTAATACCCGCATTGACACCCTTGTAGTACCAATTAGTCATCTTATTGCCCTCAATCTCGTAAACACCATAGCCATTTGGTGTGCCGTCAGCATTGAAATTAGACTTCCAGAAGTGACCACACACAGCACCGTGATTATGCTCGTAAATAGCCTTACCATTGACTGTCGAGGTGGTCGGATGGTTGGTCATTCGGTGGTGGTGACCAGACATAATGTGCGCATCCTTAAATTGGCTCAGTAGGCCTAAAATATTCTGCACATTCGACTTTGTCGAGTTCTCGATAGAGCAGTGCACGCAGAGGATAACCATCTTATCCTTAGACACTTGCGCAAGATCTTGCTTAAGCCACTCATACTGAGCATCGAGGAATCGTGGATCGCCATAATGATCCCAAGACTTACCATCATACCAGAGCATATTACGCATACAAACGATATGAGTATCGCCTCTATTCCACGAGTAGTTAATAGGTCCAAATACCTTCTCAAATGAACGCTGAATCTTGAGCTGGAACTCCAAATCCTGATAGCCCGAGCAAGGCAGCGGATTTGCCTCATCAAATATAAATGCGTAGTCGTGGTTACCCATAGTCTGGAACACAGGCATACCTATCTGATCCTTCGCCATAGCTGCGCGCAGAGACGGCATAATACCCTCACAGTTGCGTGTACCCTGCGAGTATGCCACATCTCCCAGTGTCACGCCATAGCAAGGAATACCCTTCGACTTTGCGTGAGCAACAATATCCGGCACACTCTCATTCTTGAAGCGATTAATCTGCGAAGTATTTGCACACTGAACATCAGCAAAGCAGAAGAGGGCAAACTTACTCTCCTTAGCCGCCATCTTTGTCAGCGTAAAGTCGTATGTTGTGGTCTGCTCGCTATACTTTGCAAAGAAGCAAGGCTGGCCGTAGCTGTTAATCGGCACCTCGCAATCCTCTGGTACTGAGTAGTATATATACCAAGTCTCCTTGTGTGGCTTAATCGAGTAGTTACCATTGGCATCGGTCACCACGCAGCTAAAACCATCACTTACAACAACACCCGCTGCAGGTGTGCCATCGCTGTAGCTGATAGTACCAGTAACCACAGCCGCGTCAACACTCTCGACGATGACTGTCACATCATCAAGCAAGAATCGGTTTGTGTCGGTTGCTGAGGCACGATTGCCACCAATGGCTATACGGCTTGTAGACTGCACATTATTAAGCGTCACGCTGTACTCTTTCCAGTCAGAGCTGCGCTCGCCATCAAGGGTAAGGGCCTTCTTCTCACCCTCGCTTGTATAGCTAATCTTGTTGTTGCTTGCTATTGAGGTGCCGTTAAGCACCTTTACAACAATATCCTTCTCGGCTACATTGATATCCTTGCCCACATCGCCATAAGGTGCCGCCTTAAACTTAACAGTCACCTTGGCTTTTGTGCCGGCAGGGATTCCCGAGAGCATTGGCGTTACAATAAATGATCGGTTGCCAGATGTACCAATCTTGGCATAACCAGGACGGGCACTTACAGAGCCGCCATTGGCACCATCCTTGCCACCAATCCAGCCCCAATCCTTTACGCCCATATCATCAATCAACCCTGCAAGGGTGTTAAAAAGTCCCATCTCAATATTGGCTGCCGATGGAATATATGCTGCCGAAGCACCTGAAATACCATCAGCCTCCCAATCAAGGGCAATCTCACCCTTCAAATCAGCACCCTCAAACGAGGTGAGCGTACCTCTGTCATCGCGCGAAACTCCCGACGCGCGAGCCGTAATATCACCGCCATAGATAAAGCTGCCAAAGTTTTCAAACAGCACTATATCACCAGGCTTTGTGTATGCAAAACTCTTACTTGCAGCAACTGCCTTCTCTGTGGTAACCTTCAGTGGCTCAATGGTTTGCTTAGAGTCTGTAAGGTTGTAGATGTGAATATAGTAGTCTGTCTGAGGAGTAAGTCCCGCAAAGATAAATCGCGGTGGACAGATCGACATATTAAACAACTTCTCGCCCTTGATTACCGCTGCGCTATATACCAACTTTGAGCACTGTTCATCGCTAAAAATAGCCACCTTGTACTCCTTTGTGATATCGACGGAGTAGTCACCATTGGCATTTGGATATATCTGCGAGAGGTAGTCAATATTCTGCTTGTTACAGCTCCACGCAACGGCAATAGTTGTGTCGGTAGCTCGCACAACGTCCACAAAGATGTCGCTCTTGGTGATATTTGCAACTAAATTCTCCTCGATTATAACATCACTCTGAGCCTTAATACCCTCAGGGCGGATATTAGTCTCAAAGACACCCTCAAGACAGTATACCTTGATATTCAAGCCCTTGCTATACTCTGCAGCAGGTATACAGAATGTAATGCTCTTGCCCGCAGCACTCAGCACCTGCGAGTTGCAGTCGAGCGATAATGACTTCACAGCACCCTCCTCGGCAAACTTAAGGTTCATATCCGAGGTGGTAAATGTCGCCGATGTACCCCACAGAGTCTCGCCATTGTTACCCGCAATATTTATGCGACGAAGTGTCACATCTGCCTCATTCTCAGGAAGGGCGATGTGCAACTTGACGATCAGCAGCGGATTGGTCATAGTAAATGACTCAGTAGCATCCTCCCACACACCGACGAGCAGCGGTAGGTTGAGCTTGTCGTCAAAACTTGGGCTCTGAGACTCCAACGATAGGTTGAATGTTCTATTGCCCTCACGGCCACCTGCCACATCGGCAGACTTAGGCTGAAAGTATGGGTATACAGAGTATGTCTCCCTACCCTTGGTGATTGAGCGACCCGATGCGGCCTTGAAGTAGGCACTCGCACCCTCGATAGTCGACGGGTCGATTGTAGACTTAAAGTTGGTAATCGCCGAACCATTGTACGAGAGCACCAGCATATTATCACCAGCCTTCCAGGTTGGGGCATTGTCACTCTTAAGCTGCGCTCGCGAGAGCTCTGGCGTAGCAATTGTAGCCACAAAACGGCTCACACCCTCGCTCTCAACAATCGGATTATCCTCTCCCTCATTAGGACCCTTCTGGCAACCAATAAATGCCAACATCGTAGCAGTAGCTACTAACGATGTAAAGATTTTAAAACTCATAACTATCTTGTATTTCCTTAGTATACTTATATATATACAACTAAGCAGCCCGAAATCCTTTTATTGTAAATCAGGGCAATATAAGACAGGGAGTTGAGCTGGTAGAATAGGTAAAATACAGGGTCGAGAGTTGGCTCGTGTTGTCAAATGGGGCAAAGACAAGTTCAGAGGCGAGGTTGGCGGTTGCCCAATTACGAAGTTGAGAGTTGCTATATGAGTGGCGGGAATAGTTGCGGAACGAGACGAAGAGAAGTCGACTTTCATCGTAGGCCACTTGCAGATGTGCAGGAATTTTGCGATATAACGAGCGGCCGAGAGTCACCACTACAGAGCAGCCGTGAGCGAGCAAAACATCCAATACTGCGCGTTCAATTGGAGAGTGAAATCCGCTGATAACAACCTTGTCAGTCCGTGCTATTTCGTGCGCCCAACAAGTGGCCAACTCGAGAGCCTCGGGTGGTGCATTACGCGAAGCAAAGAAGGCCACTAAAGGCCTGTCTAACAACTCCTTATTTCCGGATAAGTCCATAAAAAAAGCGCAGGCTACTGCATCAACTTATCCCGTACTCAGGCCTTGGCTGCCCACAAAACGAATAAGCAACACAGACAGCCCACGCCGGAGATATATCGCACACACCGAGCCAAAGCCGGTGGTAAGGATATACACCAAACGCGGACATCTGATTGCGTATCTTCAAGAGTATTTAAAACCGCCAAGTTTGGATACTGAAGATTACGACAATAAAATGTCAACTAATATGTACGGCATCACGACCAAGGTCGTTAGTCGTAACAAAGATAAAGATTTTTTTTGACATAGCGTTATTTTGCATGAAAACTATTTCAAGTTAGTTAGTTACAATAAATGACACTATAATGAATTATGTAAATCAAGTTTATATGCGCGTTATTACGATTTTTTGCTAACTTTGTAGGAGAAAAGCTATTGCATTATGAGAGTTAACACCAAACAAGCGGTAAAATTATTTTTCACTAATCCTTCTTTAGAACAAGTTTTTAAGGAAGCGATAGCAAATTCCCTTGATGCTAATGCGACAAAAATAGATATTCGCATTTATATCGATTCACTTGAAAAGCAGGAAACATTACAGATCGAAATTACCGATAATGGAGAGGGTTTTACAAATGAACGATATGATAAATTCTGCGAGTTGTTAAAAGTAGAAGAAGATACTCACAAAGGAGTTGGACGACTTGTATATTTAAGTTATTTCAATCCACATTAACACTAAAAAATAGTACCGTTCGGGTATAATATGTAAATATTTTCACTATATTTATACCCGATAGGGTTGATTCTGGTCAATAAGTATGGGTATTATACCCTATCGGGGATAGTTCAAAATGAGATAACTCAGGAGGATTTATTCTCATAGAAAAGCTTATCCTACTAAAATCCAAACACCCGCCTGACCATTTGAGGTTGGCGGGCTGTTTTTCATGTCGTAAAAATTTATTACTCAATAATTATCAACAAATTGAAATAATTGCTAACTTTGCATAACACCATAATAGGAACAAATTTATAAACTATTAAATATTATGACTAAGAAAAACCTATTCTTATTTTGTGCACTTCTTTCAATGTTACTGGTATCTTGTGGAATTAAAGAACAAACGTGGGAGTATAAAATTGTGAAAGTAGCTGGTAAAGAAGCTGAAATTCTCGCAGACTATGGAGCATTGTCATATGGAGATCAAACCACAATGCTAAATAAACTAGGAAAAGACGGGTGGGAACTTGTAAGTACATATACTGAAACGACTACTGCTTTCCCGAACTTCGGCAATTCGGAATATGTTACAGGTATTCGTGAAAATGTTAGAACAAGCGTAGTGAATTTTGTATTTAAGCGTCCAAGCCGAGATGAAGAAACAATTACACCGGCTAAGGTTGCTCCCATTGCAGATATCCAACAAGAGAATACACCAGAAACTAAATAATGAGAAAACTAAATTGGTTCGCAGCTATTTTACTATTATTTTCGTCTTGTTCAAGACATGACGAAGTAATAGCTTTATCTAAAGGATTTTTTTATTCTTTAGCGGATACTTTATATGCTAATCCCCGAGACTATTATCCTTTATATGACTCATTAAAAGTTACCGCTAAGAGCGACATGGTAGAAATAGATGAGTCTAATATACAAGATAAAGGCGACACAATTATTGTCAAATGTTTAAACAGCTATACCTCTATTGATGGCACATTTAAACAACAGGATATATTGCTGTTTTTTAAAACGGATAATAATAAGCAATTCTATATTTGCGATTCACAGGGTCTCATAGATTTAGATAAGAATATAAAAAAATATGGTCTTGCCACAGGAGCACTATCAAATTTGCCATTAAATGATACAGAGTTGTCTAAACGCTGTAAAGAATTGGGAAAGATGCTGCTCTCAGAGTATCTAAGTACACATTTAATGCTATTGGAAAAGGTTAAAATTCAAAAGTGGTCTTGGGATACAAGTTATTATAGTGGAGACGCCAATGGAGAAGCTAGGGTTGTTAATAATCTCGATTTTGCCGTAGATGGTATAAAATACAAGGTAACATACTATGACAATCAAGGGAACTTTATGGCAAATGACGATGGACGCATATCCAAAACTCTATACCCTGGAGAAAAATATAATTTCACATTTTGGAGTTCGAATGCAAAATATCCATCTAGGGCAAGATTGGAACTCGTATTCCCTGAAAAATTAATTGAGGAGATAATATTTAATAAGGAGTATACAGGTAATGAATATTATGAGCATATTAAATCTATTACAGATTAAATAATTTGCAAGTTAAAATAATTTTATTACCTTTGTATAAGTAATTACAGTACAGAGATTTAAGGAGGACAGAGGGCAGTATATTCCGTAGCCTAAAAACGGTCAAAATGTTGCTTCAGGGCTCAAAAGTAAACCTAAAAAATCGCAAGATTTTCAGCCCCAAAATGATGGGCGAACACAGGTTAAACTCTCGTTTGACACGATGACACGCCTGGAGCAACCCCACGCTCCCCTCTCAGGGGCTGGGGGTATTATTGGAGCGATCGTTACTCCTTGAGCCACTCAATTGTAAGGGTGTAGGTAATATCATAATGCTCGACACCCTCGTGGTCCTCGTAACTATCTCCATTCCTGAACACAAGAGAGTTGCCAGGGGTGAGGGTCTCGGTCTTGTCACCCAATCTGATGGTTATCGCTTCGTCGGTTATCTCGGTTATACAACCCAGGAAATTCTCATAGGAGACAACTCCCCGACGAGCAAAAACAACATCGGAGATATGCTCATCATAATCGTTACCAATACTCCAACCCTTCTTCGTCCAAACAATCTTTAAGCGGTAGTTGGTTGGCTCGCCCTCGGCCACATTCCAGATAAAGCGCTTGCGACATTTATCAGCATCGACAATAAGAATATAGGCATTATCACTGCCTAACACGTTGTGTAACAACTCTTCTGCCTCGGTCCAATGTTCCTCAGGCTTATCGTAGCAGAGCGAAGCATAGATATCCACTATCGCTCGGCTCAATTTATTGAAGTCGCGCGCCTTATAGTAAGGAGCCGACGACAGCAGAACAACATCCTTGCACATAGTGAAACTGCCCAAGATGGTTTCCATCTCGTTTATCAACTTAGGGCTCGCTAACAACGTATTGGCATAGAAACCCATCATCTTGGCCTTAGACTTTGGATTGTAGCCGAGGTTCTTATGATAACACTCCTTCCAATCACGAAGGTTGTAAGCCTCGCGCTTATTGTAACAGAACATTATCATTGGAGAGGTTGTCTCCAAGGAGTCAAAGAGGTCACTAAGGCCCGACCAGTTGTCACTAAGATCGATTGTTGGGGCCTGCTGGTGAAACTTGGCAATGATAGCATCGGCATCGTCGCCCTTGATGATCAGACCAACGGCCTTGTTGCATATATCTGCACTCGTGGCTCTGGCATTGCCACCCTCTGGATTGAAGGCTCGTATGATAATATCCATAGTCGTACTGTTTAAAGATTTATAGTTGCAAATATGAGTGTTTACAAAGATAGGTAAAAACTTTGAAATAATCAACCTCAATCGGAATTATCCTCTATACCGCACACTCAACTATCTCAATTTAGCATAGTAGCGCAAACTCCTGATGCATCATCATATCCAATCCAAAGCAGAGGGGTTGCCTCTGCTTTTTTTGTGTCGTTGTCCGAGCTTTAAGGGTATTTTGGGCTTTTGGATGGCAACTACTTGCTCAACCTAATCAGTACCGCAAAGATTACCGCCTTAGGAGGTTATATCCAAAAGTTTTTCGTATCCAGTAACCTTTGTCAAGACGGCTCCGGCCGTATTTTTTTTTGATTGTGTATGGCATAGTTACAGCACTACTGTTACTTTATATTTATAAGATTGTTTACAAACTTTTTAACAATAACACCTCAATCTGACAAATTTTGCTTAACTTTGTAGAAAGTAATCCATAAGCTTATGGTAAAGAGGTACTTTCATGGTGATACGATAGAGGGCTTTCTTGCAATGCCCGATACGCAGATTATTGGTATTCTAACCACTGCGCATACCTCGTTGCATGCTTCATTGCAAGGGTTGCAAAATGACGCCTGGCGCGAGGAGATTTCGCTATTGAAAGACATTCTCACTCCTTACATAGGTCGAGGCCATATCTACTTTGAGTACACCATTCCGCGAATGGGATGTCGTATTGATGTTGTGTTGTTGCTTGATGGCGTTGTGCTCTTATTGGAGTTTAAGGCATTCAACGAGCAATACACCAAAGCTGATATTGCGCAGGTGTGGGACTATGCTCTTGACCTCAAAAACTTCCACGAACAGAGCCATAATCGCCCGATTGTGCCGATATTGGTTGCGACCGAGGCGGTTGATGCCACCTCAGATTTTATTCCATTTGACGACAATGTTTTCTATCCGATACTAACTAATCGCGAGCTGCTCGCATCTACCATTGCGGAAGCGTTGCTATTCTGCGATGCAGACAACTCGGAAGGTGATGCACTATGGGCAATTAGCCGTTATTCTCCTACCCCGACCATTATCGAGGCGGCAAGTGCACTCTACAACAACCACTCCGTAGAGGACATCTCTCGTTCCGATGCTTCTGCCGAGAATCTAACTACCACATGTGGCTTTATCTCATCGGTTATTGAACGCGCAAAGAGGGAGCATTTCAAGGCGATATGTTTTGTAACGGGTGTGCCGGGAGCAGGCAAGACGCTTGTCGGATTAAACATCGCCACACAGCAGTTTGAGAAGGATGATGTCGCCGTATATCTATCGGGTAACTTCCCGTTGGTGCAGGTGCTGACCGAGGCTCTTGCACGCGACAAGAAGCGTCGTATGGCGGAGAAGGGCGAGAAGATAGCTATCGGCACAGCACGTTCGGAGGTTAAGGCCTTTATACAGATGATTCACCACTACCGCGACACGTGTTTGGAGGGAACGAAGGTGGTAGATGGTCGCATTGTGGCCGATGAGGAGTATTTCCTCAATCCGAAAAACCTCAAAAAGTCATTCGTTCCGGTGGACCACGTTGCGATTTTTGACGAGGCGCAACGTGCATGGACAAAGGATGCGCTTGCAAACTTTATGAATCGCAAGAAGGGTTATCCTAACTTCCCATATTCCGAGCCGGAGTATCTGATTTCGTGTCTCGATCGCCACGATGATTGGACTGTCGTTGTATGCCTTGTGGGTGGAGGACAGGAGATCAACACCGGAGAGGCCGGCATTAGCGAGTGGATAGAATCGCTCAATCGCGAGTATAAGGATTGGCATGTGTTTATCTCGGATCGCCTACACGATGCCGAGTATGCTGCCGGTCACTCATTGGAACTATTGTCCGAACACAAGCACGTAGAGTTTGAGCCATCTCTACACTTGGCTGTGTCGATGCGCTCGTTCCGCGCAGAGAATCTTGCAAAGTTTGTACACAAACTGCTTGATAGAGATATTGAGGGTGCTCGTGAGGCATATCTAACATTTGACAAATACCCAATCGTACTAACACGCTCGCTTGAAAAGGCGAAGCGCTGGTTGAAGGAGCATGCACGAGGTACGGAGCGCTACGGAATGATTGTATCTTCGCAGGCCGAACGATTGAAGCCGTTGGCTATTGATGTCCGCTTTAAGCCCGATGTGGTGCATTGGTTTTTGGATGATGCAACGGACGTGCGCTCGTCGTTCTATTTGGAGGATGTAGCTACGGAGTTCGATGTGCAAGGCTTGGAGCTTGATTGGTCGTGCGTAGTTTGGGATGGTGATTTCCGCTATACACCTAACGGTTGGTCGCACCACTCATTCTGCGGCGACAAGTGGCAGAACATCAACAAACCAGAACGCAAGGCATTCCAGAAGAACGCATACCGCGTTTTGCTCACCCGTGCTCGCCAGGGCATGGTCCTCGTTGTCCCTAAAGGCAACCCCGAAGACCCAACCCGCAGACCGGCATACTACGACTCGACGTATGAGTATTTGAAGAAGATAGGAATAATAGTGATATAGGCCATTTATATGCAGAGAGGTGATATTTAATGTACCCAACATCACATTTCCTGATAACGCAGTTTTTAATAATACATAAAAAATAATTATGAAGGATGTTAAAGTTTATATAGATCAAATATCATTTAATGATGGAAGTTCATTCAACTTTGGTCATTCAGACATTGTTGTATTTACAGGATCCAATAACAGTGGCAAAAGTCAAGTCTTACGGGATATTAAAAGCTATTTCGCTAAGAAGGAGGCGATAAGAGTTGTTGCATCTGACGTCAAGGCTTGGTTTGGAGGCGATATTCAAAAACTTGCAAATAAATGTATTAATAAAGATGGATACTATTACTTACATGGCATACATGTAGGAACAAAAGAAGATTTAGTATATAACTGGAATAACAGAAACGTGTCTAATATCCACAACCTATTCATAAACTACTTATCTACAGAAGATAGGCTAAACAAAGCTAATCCAGCTAAATCGTTTAACGCACTTCTTGAGGCACCAAAACACCCAATTCAGCAGTTATACATAGATGATGAACAAGAGCTGAATTTATCCACCTTATTCCATCAAGCATTTGGATCTGAAATTATAGTAAATCGTGGAGCCGGATCACAAATACCTATTCATATGGGAGCCAAACCTACCATAGAAGAAGGGGAAGACCGAGTATCTCGATCTTACTTACAAAAACTTAGTCAACTTCCGCTTATTCAGAATCAAGGTGACGGTATGAGAAGTTTTACTGGTATTCTCCTAGATGCTTTTACATCTGACTATGATATTACTTTGATTGATGAACCGGAGGCCTTTCTACATCCACCGCAAGCAAGATTATTAGGAAAGATGCTGGCGAAAAATGCACCTATAAATCGCCAGTTATTTATTTCTACGCATAGTGAGGATTTTCTAAAGGGCTTACTTGATGCGGATAATGAGAATGTGAAAATAATTCGCATTAACAGAGAGGGTAATATCAACCATATGAGTATCCTTAATAATGACGACATAAAGAATTTATGGCAAGACCCTATTTTAAGGTATTCAAATATTTTAAGTGGCTTATTCCATTCCAAGGTCGTAGTATGTGAAAGTGATACTGATTGCAGATTTTATCAAGCCATCCTTTCTGCTATAAACGATGACGATTCAATCAGTCCAGATGTACTATTTACGCATTGCGGAGGCAAACAAAGGTTAAAAACTGTAATCAAGGCTTTAAAATCCCTTAATGTGAAAACAGTTGCAATTACCGATATTGATGTTTTAAATGATAAAAAAATTTTTCAAGAAATTATTGAGACTTCAGGAGAAGTCTGGGACAATGTAGAAACACAATGGAAAATTATCAGTGAATATGTTAAATCTCAACGAGCACAATTAGACACCGAGGAAGTCAAGTCTGAGATTGATGCAATTTTTAAGACATTTAATGAACCTCAATTAACAACTGAGATTACGAATAAGATTAAAAAAGTTATTAAAATGTCTTCAGCATGGTCCAAAGTAAAAGAGACTGGCAAAGCATTTTTTAGCGGCGATGCTTATAAAGCATTTAGTGAGCTTTATGATAGATGTAAAAGTTATGGGATTTTAATTGTACCCGTTGGAGAGTTAGAATGTTTCTATAAGCCAGATGCTAATCATGGGACTAAATGGGTTAATAATGTTCTTGAATCTGTTGACTTAAAGAATGATGCAGAACTCGATACTGCAAGGCGCTTTGTTCGTGAAATATTAGCAATATAGGTGCCTGTTAGAACACACATCCACTTAAGAATAGCAATTACACACTACAATTAGAAAAAATAACTAATTATGAAAATAGACAGAATACCCCTATACCAAACTTTGGAAGAACAAAGAAATTCAAAGTTGCTTATTTACTACACAAGTACAAGACAAGGGCTTGAAACCCAAATAGCCAAAGATGTATTACCCAAATTCTCAAATCAACTTGATAATATAGGAGATACAAGAAAAATTACATTGTTCCTATATACTAATGGCGGTGATACTCTTGCAGCATGGAGTTTAGTTAATTTGATAAGAAGTTTCTGCAAAGAACTTGAGGTCATTATTCCTTCTAATTGTTTCAGCTCCGGAACTCTAATGTGTCTAGGAGCAAATAAACTGATAATGACCAAACAGGCTGCACTCGGTCCTATTGACCCTAGTATCAACGGCCCACTGAATCCTATGATACCAGGTGTCCCAGATCCACATGCTAAAGTACCTGTTAGTGTTGAATATGTAAATGCATACATAGAAATGGCAAAAAAAGATTTTGGCATAACAGATCAGAAAAATCTCACAGAAGTATTATTGCATTTATCAGAAAAAATACACCCATTGACTTTAGGACAGGTATATAAATCTAAGAGCCAAATTCAAATGATTGCACGCAATTTGATGAAATATCAAAAAATAAATAAAGAACGTACTGATACAATTATTAAATTTTTATGTAGCGAGTCGGGCAGTCATGATTATTCTATTCGCCGAGATGAGGCTATAAATAGTCTTGGATTAAATGTAGAGAAACCAACTGATGCGTTATATGCAATAATCAAACAAATTCATGAGGATATCAGTCAAGAATTAGAGTTGGAGAATTCTTATGACCCCAGGATTTTATTAAATAATGTAAAAGGACAAAATGGATATCAATATTCATTTAGACGAGGCTTGATAGAATCCATTAGTTGTACGGATGTATTTTTAAGTGAGGGTACCTTACAAATGCATCAAGACCCTAGGACTCAACAACTCTTACTTAATGATAATAGAATTTTTGAAGGTTGGAAAAATGAATAATGACAAAAATATTTACGCTTCTTACAGCGGATATACCCCAAGTATTCAATCAACAACAGCTGAAAAAAGTAAATATAGTGATGTATACGACATTGGTACATCATCTATTAAAACATCATTAATAGACCTGATTAAAAATAGAACCACTCCATTGTATAGTGATTATAACTATATCAATAGAGTTTGATACATGTATAAATATCCCGTGTCAATGTAGCAAATGACTATTACCACAAAATGATTATAAGAATCACAAGGGCTATACATAGGACTATATGATGCAATAGGGTATAATTGTTGATTATTAAGTAAAAGAGTGTATTTAATGACCAAAATATCCATTCGATTTTATAATGACCGTGAGGTGCGAGCTGTTTGGGATGAGTAAAAATCCAAATGGTGGTTTTCCGTGCTTGATATCAATGGAGATGCTTGACGACCTTATACAGAATGGCTCTATAACCCTCAAAAGAGGAGAATTTAGAAGCCTAAGCTCGCCCGACCATTGAGTGTTGAGCGGGCTTTTATTTTACTGAAAACCGCCTCAAAAGTGAGCGCATTTTTGATGTTTACTTTAGAGGTTTTTAGTTGCTCAAATTGGAGAAAAATGCACACTTTTTCAAACTTATTTTAATTCGTTTTCGCTCCACATTTCGCATTGGGTCATAATGGTTTCAAGGGCGGCCTCCTGACCTTCTGGTGGATATTTATATTTTTTGAGCAGTCGTTTTACGATGCGGCGCATACCAGCGCGGGCGCTCTCCTTCATTGTCCAATCAATGGTTTTATTTGTGCGTAGAGCATCGGTCAATTCGCGCGTTTGAGGCGGTGCCGAGTGAGAGTCTCTGTTACGAGGAGACCGTCATTTGGGGCTATCTTATCAACCTCGAAAAGTGTTCGCTCGATGAGCGTTTGGCGATGCTCAGTCGCTATGTGCCCGTGCTGGATAATTGGGCGGTGTGCGACTCCTACTGCGCTCACGCAAAGTGGATGGCGCGTGCAGATAAGTCGGCTTTGTGGGCGTTTTTGGAGCGTTGGTTTGACTCCGAGCGCGAGTTTGAGGTGCGCTTTGCGGTAGTTGTTGCGATGTGCTATTTCCTCAACGAGGGGTGGCTCGACAAGGTTTTTGAACGCATCAATAGGCTTGATTTCGGGCGCATAAAGTCGAAGTATAAAACCGTCAAAGGCAAGCCAAAAGTGGCACAACAAGGCACTGTGTAGAGCGCGGAGCCGTACTATGTGCGGATGGGCGTTGCGTGGCTGTTGGCGACTGCGTTGGCGAAGTTCTCCGATGCAACGAGGGTGTTTGTCTGCTCGTCAAACCTACCTGCTGATGTAGTAAAACTCTATATCCGCAAAGCCCGCGAGTCGTTCCGCACACGCACGGTCAAGGCGGTGTGATTATTTCATATAGCCTTATATTAAACATAATTTTACCAGAATTTAGGAAGCAAACATACTGAGCGATACGTCAAGGTTTGCGAGAGGAGAGAAAAAGTTTCGGCTTTTTCTCTTTTTATTTCATAATATTTTATAACTTTGTGGGAAATGATTAAATACTTTCTATATGAATCGCATAAAAGAGGTGCTCGAAGAGCGCGGAATTAAACAAACTTGGCTAGCTGAGAAGTTGGGCAAAAGTTTCTGCATGGTGAACTCTTATGTATGCAATCGTCGTCAGCCTAGCCTCGAAGTACTCTTCGAGATAGCCAAGATTTTGAATGTTGATCCCAAAGATTTAATTGCGAATAAGGAGTAATTATGGCAGTCAAAAAATCTGAACTATATAGCACGCTATGGAAATGCTGCGACGAGCTTCGTGGCGGTATGGATGCAAGTCAATACAAAGATTATGTATTGGTAATACTCTTCGTGAAGTATATTAGCGACAAAAGTCGTAGTGATGCAGCATTTGATATCGAAATCCCCGAAGGTTGTTATTTTGAGGACTTTGTTGCACTCAAAGGTAATCCCAATATCGGCGAGGAGATAAATAAAAAGATGCAAAAACTTGCCGAGGCTAATCAACTTGAAGGTGTATTCGTTGCGGACTTTGACGACGAAGCAAAACTCGGAAAAGGCAAAGATAAAGTTGAAACGCTTAGCAAACTTATCGCTGTTTTTCAGAATGAAAACCTCGATTTTAGCAAGAACAGAGCAGCTGATGATGACCTTATTGGCGATGCCTACGAGTATTTGATGAAGAACTTTGCCACCGAAAGTGGCAAGAGCAAAGGTCAATTTTACACCCCTGCAGAGGTTAGCCGTGTTATGGCGAAGGTTATCGGTTTGAGCAATGCTAAAAATGGCAAGCGCACAACGATATACGATCCCACTTGTGGTTCTGGCTCGTTGCTATTGAGGGCAATGTGCGAAACGCCCGAAGGAGCCACTGTTTATGGTCAGGAGAAGGATAATGCCACTGTCGGTTTGGCGAAGATGAATATGATTCTTCACAACGAGATTTATGCCGACATCAAGCAGGGCGATACTATCAACGACCCACAATTCAAGGATGATGACCAGCTTAAAACATTCGACTATATCGTTGCAAACCCGCCATTCTCAACAAAATCGTGGTTGAAGAGTGCAAAGGCAGAAGACGAATACCATCGTTGGGGTGAAGGTATAAAAATTGGCATCCCGCCAGAGAAGAATGGCGACTATGCCTTCTTGCTACATATCGTTCGCTCGCTGAAGCAGACAGGTTGCGCGGCTTGTATCTTACCTCACGGAGTACTGTTCCGAGGCAATGCCGAGGCACAAATCCGTAAATACCTCGTTGCCGAGAAGCGATATATTAAGGGCATCATCGGTCTTCCTGCCAATTTATTCTTCGGCACTGGAATCCCCGCTTGCATCATTATCATCGAGAAATCAGAGGCGGCAGGTCGTAAGGGCGTTTTTATGATTGATGCCAAGAGTGGTTACATTAAGGACGGTGCCAAAAACCGCTTGCGTGAGCAGGATATTCGCCGTATTGTCGATGTATGGCAATCGCAGCGTGATGTGCCTCACTATGCTCGCTTTGTGCCTATGGAGGAGATTGAGCGCAACGACTACAACCTCAATATCCCTCGCTATGTTTCTGCTCCCGATACCGAGATATTGCAAGATATCGATGCTCACCTCTATGGTGGGCTGCCTAAGCACGATATCGACCAACTTGCGACATATTGGGATGTATGCCCATCGTTGCGTAGCGACCTATTCTCGGAACATCCTTCGCGCGAAGGATACTATTCGCTCAACTGTGAACAAGATGCTATCCGTGACACCGTTTCTGCAAATGCCGATTTCCAAAAGCAGAGCGAGGTATTTAAGCATAGTTTTGCCGACTGGTGCGACAAACATCGTGGCGAACTCAACTCTCTTGTTCAGGGCTTTGCTCCCAAGACACTAATCGAACAACTCGGCAACTCTCTGTTGGAGATTTTCAGTGCCGACAGGTCGCTTGTCGATGCCTACGATGTCTATGACAGCCTGATGAACTATTGGGGCGAGACGATGCAGGACGATTGCTATATGATTTCGTCTGGTGGTTGGACGGTGCAACTCTATACTCCACAACCCACATCTAAGAAGAACGATGACAAGAAGAAAAAGGAGAAGAAAGCAACCACCCCAGAGGATATTGTTTGCGACCTGCTCCCTGTGCCTATCGTTGTCGATGAGTATTTTGCCGATAAGCGCGATCTTATCATCGCAGCCGAGGAGTTGCTCTCGCAGAATGAGGCACAACTTGCCGAACTTATCGAGGAGCAGGCGGAGAACTATCTCGATGAGGACAGCTTCCCAGACGGCAAGATGACCGATGCCAATATCAAGAAACGCATCAAGGCTCTTGATAAGAAGGCAGATGCCGAGGAGCTTGCCGTGTTGCAGAAATATCTCGACCTTAAGGGCGATATTTCGCTCAACAAGAAACTTATCAAGGAGCGCAAGTACGACCTGCTTACTGCACTTTTGGTTAAGTATGCCGCCCTCTCGGAGGAGGATATTAAGCGATTGGTCATCGAGAAGAAGTGGTTTGCATCACTTGGCTCACGCCTTGATGGCGAGATGCAACGCATCAGCCAACAGCTCACCTCAAAGGTATCGGCTCTCGCCGAGCGTTACGCACAAACTCTACCTGAGATTGATGCCGAAATTGCCGACTTGGAGGCAAAAGTCGCAGCACACCTAAAACAAATGGGATATTAAAAACTAAAAATAAAAGCTATGACTGAACAAGAATTTTGGAATCTAATCTATAAGAAAGCTGAAAGTGAATTTAATAAGGGTTTGATTCGAAGCACATATCCTTCACATATTGCAGAACCAATGTGCAATGCAATAGATAGTAAAGATAAGGCAGAGCTATTAGATAGATTGCATAAAGAATGGCTTGAATATCAAAAACGCCAAAGCGATATCATCCAAGCATACTTAAAAATGATTGGAAAGTAATACCTGAATAAAATGAAGAAAAACCTCAGTATAATACTATCGTTGATAGCTCTTATTGGAGTTGTCGTGTTGGCTGTTGTGATGGTGTGCCTTAATGTATCGCTTGCCAATGTTTCGCTCGATACTTTTATCGGCGTTATGGTAACAATGATAGGCATACTCGTAACCTTTGCTGTCGGCTGGCAGATTATCAACGCTTTGGAGATTAAAAGTAAACTTGCCGAAATAGAGAAAATTAAAGCGGATGTCAATACCCAGCAGAGCAATATTGACAAAATTGCGGCTCGTATAGCGTATGATGCTGCTGTAAACCGTAGTTATACTCTTCACAAAATTGGCGAGCATATCAAGGCTTTTGCCTGTACATTAGAGGCTATTGAACATTGCTTGAAAATCGACGAGTACGAAGATTTGAATACCCTATTACACAACTTACAGGTTTTTGCATCGTACTCACATACTATGCGTTGCTATAAAAGCGATAGCGAAGCAATGGCAAAAGCGGATGATGCAATTAAGAAATCACCTAAATATCCCCTGATTAAAGACAAATATGAGGAGGCAATAAAAGAATATAATATGTGGTGGAAACTAATTGTTGATGATACAAAAGACCAATCATCTAAAACTAAATAAATGGAAGTAATTATATCTGAAATATTTGCTGGATATTGTTGGTATATAGCCCTAATGCACTTTGCTCTATCTGTTGTTCTATTTTTTATAGTCAATTGGATTGGGGCAAGAGCGATTTCTGTCGGTTATATGCAAATGAATATTGTGATACAAGAAGATACGGCTCCGGCATTTAATTTCCTTTTTAAGGTTTTGGCACCAATAGTATTTATAGTGTTATGCGCTGTAGGCTTTGAGGCAATAGGCTTAGCATCATTCAACAAAAACATATACTTTATAACCATCTTCTATTGGGCATTTCGCGTTTTATTTGTCATTTGCACAAGTCGCGGCAAATTAACAAACTGGTGGGAACAGATTATATATTGGACAACCTCCATTGGTTTGTCTTTATGGGTATATAGTTTGCTTGAAAGTGTTGAGCGAATATTACCAAGTCCACGTTCATTGCTTGACCAATTATGGATATTGATTATAATATTTGTTTATTCAATTCTAAACAAAGTGCAAATATCAAGAGAAGGGACTATTAAACGAAAAAACAATTATATTCTTTCAAGATATACAACTTTTAAGAAGAAGTACGATACAATTATAAAAGAGTTCTTCCATAATGATTTTTACGAGGCCCTGACCTATTCGATTATGATATATGAAGATTTTAATCGTCCAATTATTGTTAGATGGATTGAATATCTTCGTTTTTGGATAACTCGCAAGCCCCACACATTGGGGATTATGCAGGTTACAACCGATAAATTTATTGACAACGAAGAGTCAATAAAACAAGCAATGCAAGTTATTCATAATTTAGGAGCCGATTTTATAAAAGAATATAGTGATTCAAAATATAGAGAATATTACACTTCTGTTTCATCGTCAGCATCTTATATTGCCCAAAAATATAATGGTGGTGGTTGGAAGTATCAAGAGGAGGTGTGGGGCATATTCACAACAATAGAGAGTTATTACTCGAATATCAAATCGTTAATTCCAGACAAGGCAGATATTGATGATACTAAAAAATAACATGCCACAAGGATATAAGCAGACCGAGTTAGGGATAATACCCGAAGATTGGGAGGTGGTCAATTTTTGTGAAGTTGCTGACAACTTTACAGGGCTAACTTATGCTCCTGAAAATGTTAAAAATTATGGCACTTTGGTCTTACGCTCATCCAACATACAAGACGGATTTCTATGTTATGAAGATAATGTTTATGTAGATGGAATAAATATTCCAGACCGAGCCAAAGCCAAAGCTGGAGATATACTTGTATGTGTTCGTAACGGCAGTCGTAATCTTATAGGCAAAAGTGCTTTAATCAGTTCAAAAGCTCCTAAAAACTTAGCCTTCGGAGCTTTTATGACAGTATTAAGAGCTAAAAATGGATCTCATAATATATTCATACATCAAATATGGCAGTCTGATTATATCCAAAGACAGATAAAAGATAATCTAGGAGCAACTATTAATCAGGTAACGAATAAGGATATTAGTAGATACATTATTCCGATGCCTCCTATTGCGGAGCAGAGGGCGATTGCGGAGGCGTTGAGTGATGTGGATAGGTTGATTGCAGCATTGGATAAGAAAATCGCTAAAAAACAACTCCTCAAACAAGGTGCTATGTGCAAACTTTTATCTTTGTCAGGTAGAGGTAAAAAGTGGTTTAATGTCAGGTTGGGGAATGTCGTAAATATTCGTAAAGGCAGTATGCTTACTTCTGACAGATTTGTTGCAGGGAATATTCCTGTAATTGCAGGAGGTAAGATTCCTGCGGGTTATCATAATGTGGCGAATAGACCTGCAAATACTATTACCATTAGTGCATCAGGCGCCAGTGCTGGATATGTAGCGTTATATAATAAGCCTATTTTTGCAACAGATTGTTCAACTATAGAACCTTGCTCAACATACGACATTCATTATATTTATCATCTGCTGAAGTATTATCAGTCAGAAATTTTTGCAATGCAGACTGGTGGTGCACAACCACATGTTCATCCATCAGATTTGAATGAGTTGCAAATACTCTATGCAAAAGACATTGAGGAGCAACAAGCAATTGTTACGATATTAAGTGATATGGATAAGGAGATTGCCGACCTTGAAGCCCAGCGCGACAAGTACCGCCTCCTAAAATCGGGTATGATGCAAAAACTCCTAACTGGACAAATTCGTTTAGTTAAACAACAAGCGAAGATTATTCCATTGGGTGTAGAAGCTCCTGCGGTAAGAGAGATACCTATTGATGCCCATATTATTGCAGGTCATATTGTTAATAGGTCGCACCAATCAAGGGGATGGGGTCGTACAAAGTTGCAAAAGTCATTGCATCTTATAGGCTACTGCACGCAGTTAAATCTCGGCAACGAATACATCCGCAACACAGCAGGACCAGATGACCAACAATTGATGAATTATATTGACCAAAAGTTTAGGCAATATAGGCATGTCAATAAAGTCTGCGAGAAGTTACCCGATGGTAGAACTCATTATTCGTACACGCCTACGCCTATGATACAAGATGTAGAGATGGCGTATGAGAAGTACCCCAAAGAGTTGCGCAAGCAGATAGATGCATTGATAGACAAGCTAAACACAATGGATTTGGCTGGTGCAGAGATGCTTTCAACGCTTTATGCCGTGTGGAATAACCGCATTATAAAGCAAGAGCAGATAACAGATGACTTGTTGATTGCTGATTTCTATGCTTGGAGCACGCACAAAGCAGATTTTGAGGAGGCACGCGTGAGAAAAGCATTGAATTATATGCGAGATAATAATATAATTCCAGTTGGCTGGGGTAAATATATTGATAAGAGGTAAATAATAAATACTATGGACACAACAATCGGGGCAAAGGAGCGTGTTACGCAAAATAGGTTGATAGGGCTTTTTAGGCGTGTATTGAAGTACGCCTATCTCGGCAATTGGGAGAAGCGAGAGGGCAATAGCAATGTCGAGGAGGAGTATCTCACTGCATATCTTGTTCGTCGTGGCTACACCGACAAGGAGATACGCAGTGCCATAGCCAAACTTAAGCAGGCGGCAGGCTCGCTTGGTGGCGGACTTTACAACGCCAACAAGGAGGTCTATACCTTGTTACGCTATGGCGTGAATGTGCAGGCGGAGGTGACCGAAAAGAAGAAGATGGTACACCTTATCGACTGGGCAAACCCGATGGAGAATGATTTTCAGATTGCCGAGGAGGTAACAATACACGGCACAAGCGACCGCCGCCCCGATTTAGTCGTTTATGTCAATGGTATTGCCCTTGCGGTAATAGAGTTGAAGCGCAGCACTGTGTCCGCACACGAGGGTATTCGTCAGAATATCCGCAACCAACAAGATGGTTATATTCCCCGATTCTTCACGACAATACAGCTCCTCTTTGCGGGGAACGACACCGAGGGCTTGCACTATGGAGTAATTAAAACGCCCGAGAAGTTCTGGCTTCGTTGGAAAGAGCCGTGTGGTGAGCCTTGTGCAAAGCCTCACTTCACAGCAGAGGAGTATCCCAATGAGTTGGACCGCAGCGTGTTGCAGTTCTTTGAGCCGGCAAGGTTATTGGAGTATATTCACGACTTCATAATCTTTGATGGTGGCGTAAAGAAGGCTGCACGACCTAATCAATATTTTGCCATAAAGGCGGCACAGCCACGAGTGCGCAATAAGCAAAATGGTATAATCTGGCACTCGCAAGGTTCGGGCAAGTCGCTAACGATGGTGTGGTTAGCACAATGGATACGCGAGAATGTGGAAGATGCCCGTGTAGTAATCATCACCGACCGTGACGAGTTGGATAAGCAGATAGAGAACGGCTTTAAGGACGCTGGAGAGCAGATTAAGCGAGCAACGAGTGGCGACAAGTTAATAGGTATGCTCAATGCTGCCGAGCCGTGGCTTATATGTTCGTTGATACACAAGTTTGGCAACAAGAATGATGGCGACACCATCTCGGTCGGTGGCAAAAAGGCGACCAAATCGCTTGACCTCTACCTCGAAGAGTTGGCAAAGTCGTTGCCTGCTGACTTCCGAGCAAAAGGCAACATTTATGTCTTTATTGATGAGTGTCACCGCACACAGGGAGGTATGCTCCACGAGGCGATGAAGCACATAATGGGCAACGATGTGATGCTTATAGGTTTTACAGGTACACCATTGCTTCATACAGACAAAAAGAAATCCATTGAGACATTTGGCTCGTATATCCACAGTTACAAATTCAATGAGGCAGTTGAGGATGGCGTTATCCTCGACCTGCGCTACGAGGCTCGCAATGTGGAGCAGTATCTCGGCAAGCGAGAAAAGATAGATGAGTGGTTTGATGCCAAAACAAAGGGTTTGAGCACGGTTGCCCGTGCTGCACTCAAAGAGCGTTGGGCGAAGATGGAGAACCTGTTTAGTAGCAAGGAGCGCATAGACCGTATTGTGGCAGACATTTGCCAAGATATGAGTACGAAGCGTGCTTTGTCGGGTGGATATGGAAATGCTATGCTTGTAGCCGACAGCATCTATCAGGCGTGTCGCTATTGGGAGGTGTTCCAATCAACGGAACTCAAAGGACATTGCGCTGTGGTTACAAGTTATGATGCAAGCACTGCATCGGTGAAAGATGAATATCAAGGCGATGGGGAGACCGAGGATCTGACAAAGTATGAGATCTACCAACAGATGATAGGCGAACTGACCGCCGAGCAGTTTGAAGCGAGGGCAAAGAATGAGTTTGTCAACCATCCGGGTGATATGAAACTCCTGATTGTAGTGGATAAGTTGCTGACAGGTTTTGATGCGCCATCCGCCACCTATCTCTATATCGACAAGAAGATGCGTGACCACAATCTTTTCCAAGCCATTTGCCGAGTAAATCGTGTGGATAGCGAGGAGAAAGATTACGGCTATATTGTTGATTATCAAGACCTATTTGGTGCTGTCAAAAGTGCGATTGAGGATTATACAAATGGTGCATTTGACGGATACGATGCAGATGACATCAAAGGGTTGCTCACCAATCGTCTTGCAGAGGCTCGAAAAGCGTTGGAGGAGGCATTGCAGGCAGTGCACACGATGTGTGAGGTGATACATCCGCAGACAAGAGAGGCATATTTCGCCTACTTTGTCTATGCCGAGACTACACCTATAGAGGAGCAGCAAAAGGAGTGCGAGGCAAATGCTAACAAGAGAGAGACATTCTACAAATTTGTTTCCCGCTTGGTGCGCCGATATATCGACCTTGCCAACGAGATGGAGGCTGCTGGCTTTACAGCAGAAGAGGCGGCAGATATTAAGAAGCAGGTGGATTATTACAACGACATAAAGGATGAGATTAAGTTGAAGAGTGGCGATGCGCTGGACTTGAAGTATTACGACCCAGCAATGCGCCAGCTAATTGACAACTATGTTCGCGCAGAGGATAGTGAGAAGTTGGTCGATTTGGCAGATATCTCATTCCTTGACTTGATTGATACGGACAGTGATAAAGCAATCGATTCGCTACCAAAGAAGATTAAGCAAAATGAGCGCTCTGTGGCAGAGGTATTGGCTGCTAATATGCGTAAGATGATTATCAGTGAACGCCCAAATAATCCAGCCTATTTTGATAAAATGTCGGAGTTGCTCAATCAACTGCTTCAAGAGCAAAAAGATGGCAAGTTACAATATAAGGAGCTTATCGGTAAGTTAATTGACAAACTCAAAGAGGCTCGCTCGACAGTAAAGGCCAAATACCCTGCATCAATTGACACAAAAGGCAAGCAGTCGTTATACGATAATCTCGGTAACGATGAGGCTTTGACGCTTCGTGTTCACGACACAATCAAGGCAAATGCCCGAGATGGCTTCCGTGATATGGATGGTAGTGGTATGAAAAAGATGAGAGCGCTGCGCAGAGCCGTTGAGGGTGTATTGCAAGGCTTTGAGGCAGATAAGATAGATGATATTATGCAAATTATAGTTGCACAAAAGGAGTACTAATGAAGATTATTAGCGTATCTGATATATCTGCCGAGGTCGAGTGGAAAGAGATAAAGAATGTGCATCTTACAATCTATCCTCCCAATGCTCGTATTCATGTATCAGCCCCTTTGTCAATGACAGAGGAGGCTGTTAGACTCTTTTTGATTACGAAACTACCATGGATCAAGCAGCGTGTGTCGCAGATCCTTGACCAGAATAGACAAACTCCTCGTGAATATGTATC
The DNA here is from genome assembly GCA_017938765.1 of Alistipes sp. Classification (GTDB taxonomy): domain Bacteria; phylum Bacteroidota; class Bacteroidia; order Bacteroidales; family Rikenellaceae; genus Alistipes. Next base: position 63,659 of record JAGBAX010000023.1, read on the forward strand.
GGGCGAGAATCATTACTTCAAGGGACATCGTTATCGTTTGAAGGTTATTCAGCATAATGGACCTGCGAAGGTGGAGTTAATGGGTAATGAGTTTATTGTACTGTATGTTCGCAATGGTGCTACAGAAGAGCGCAGGGCGGAGATCCTTCGCGAATGGTATCGTGCAGAGTTTAAGACATTACTCCCTCCAATGATTGCTAAATGGGAAGAAATATTAGAGGTCAAAGCAAATAAATGGGAGGTCAAGCAGATGAAAACATTATGGGGGAGCTGCAACCACAGAACACGCAATATTATTTTCAATCTGGAATTGATAAAGAAGCCTCTACATTGTATTGAATACATCGTAGTACATGAACTGCTACATATAAAAGTACGTCTTCATAATGAAGAATATACAACATTATTAAATCGATATTTTCCCAACTGGAGACAGCTAAAAGAAGAATTGAATGAGTTTGTAGTTTAGTTTTTATTCAAGTACTATCTGTAACCATCACTTCAGCGAAATCCTGTTTGCGGATTCGCGTTTCTTGGAGTTGACGAGGTCGGCGTAGATTTGGGTGGTTTTGACGCTACTGTGGGTGAGCATCTTGGAGACCGTATAGATGTCCGTGCCGAGTGCGATTTGAAGCGTTGCGAAAGTGTGTCGGAAGCAGTGGAATGTGATGTGCTTCCTTATCCCCGCAGCCTTTATCCAGGCGTGTAGTGGGTGTTGAATCATACATCTGCGCAGTCCTACGAACACTACGCCCTCGCCCTGCACCTCACCGCACAATTCTAACGCCTCATCGCTGATAGGCAGTGTCGCCTCGGTCTCGGTCTTCTCGGTGCAGATACGCATCCACCAGCCGCCATCGCTGGCACGCTCAACTTCCTCCCAGCGCAGCTTCAATATGTCGCTGATGCGCAGTCCCGTAAGGCACGAAAATAGAGCAGCTCGCTTCAACACATCATACTGACAAGGTGTTGCGGCGAGCTGTTTCACTTCTTCGAGCGTCAGGGACTCCTTGCGCTTCTCGCGCTTGGGGATTCCACCCAATCTGTCGGCCAAGTTTTCGCGTATCATTCGCTCCTGGTACGCTATGCGCAACACCTTCTTAAAGACGGCAAAATAGGCCGCCGCAGTGTTTGTCCCTAGACGCTCATAGCGAGGCTTCATTGCTCGTGCCTGCGTTGTCAGGTACTTCATATATCGCTCGCCAAATTTGTGAGTCAGCTCACCGAACTTACACTTGCCATTACAAAACCTCTCGAAGTGCCTATAAGCCATACTGTTCTTATCTGACGAAGCAGCCACCTTATGGCGAAAGTACTCCAAGAAGTCAGCTTTGCGCTTATGGTGGTTGAGAAAGCCATACTCCTCGTTTATTAGCGACTGCACACGCAGCGAGCGTATCACCTCGGCTCTCTTCGTTTGGGATTGGAATTGTCGGGCAGAGAGAATTGCAAAAGGTGAAGATTTGTGAAGTGAGAAAAAATTCGTAACTTTGTATATCTCAAAACACAAATGCTATGAAAGAAGCCGGTTATGTATATATCCTCACTAATCCGAGTTTCAAGGAGGATTGGGTGAAAATTGGTAAGAGTTCTCGTCCCGTAGATATTCGCTCAAAGGAGTTGGATAATACTGCTGTGCCGTTGCCTTTTGAGATTTATGCAACGCTGAAGACGGTGAAGTATTCGGAGGTTGAAAGGGCCGTGCATCAGACTATTGATAGTTTGACCGACCTGCGCATTCGTCAGAATCGCGAGTTTTTCAACATTACACCTGTTGAGGCGTTGAATATTCTCAAGCGAATGGCGACAATGCTTGATGATGCAGAGATAACAGAGTATCACAAGGATAATAGTGTTTGTGAAGAGGTTAAAAGCGAAAAGATGCAACCTCGCCACGAAAAACGAAAGACTTTTTGGGCAGAATTTATCCAATATTGCAGAGATAATGATGGTATATTTGCCACCAACTCACCTGTGGGAGATAGTTGGATTGGCAAGTCTATTCGTGTTCCTTATGGAATCAATATGAATGCGGTCATTGGTTATAATCTTGCAAGAATAGAGATATATTTTAACTCTGGTAATAAGGAGACAAATAAGAGAGTTTTTGATTACTTATATTCACGAAAAGAGGAGATTGAGGCAGAGTATGGACAGCCTCTCATATGGCAAAGATTAACAGACAAGGTCACATGTCGCGTTAAAGATGAGCGCGAATATCTGTGCTTTGATATTGAGGATAAAACGGAAGTCTTTGCCTTTTTGAAAGATGCGAGTGATAGGATGTCTGTTATATTTCACAACTATATACTTGAATACAAGGAGTAGCGGTCGGCGGGATTGACTTCGCTGTCGCTCGTCTTTCCCTTGGAGTCCTCGGCATAGAGAGCGCAAGCATTGCCAATGGCAATACAAAACAAAAAGAGAACGATGTTTGAGTAAACTCAACTCGTTCTCTTTCTTGTTTTGCACCTGCGGTGCTGCTTGCTCTCTCTCTGCGCTCGTGATTCCGGCGGTGGAGACGGCGTGGCTTGTTTATCTCAAAAACTCAAAGTGTTGTGAGCGTTTGTGAATTTGCACTCACACAACACTCACAATGAATTATCATTTGCAAAACTTCTTAACCTTCTCCTCTATCTCGCTATATATCACCTCCGCCTCTTTTTTAGTCAATCCAGTCTTTACTGCGACGGCAAGCAAATCATCTTTCGTTGGCTCAATGCTATCATTTATAGAGGTGGTATGATAACCATTCATACCATCGCTTGGCAGGAGGTCGTATGCGGGAGAGAAGTGCCATTCGTCATCGCGGTAGATAAATGCGAAGTTCTTGGCGTGGTCATCTTTATTCTCAATCAGAAAGTTAAATGCCATTAAGCGGTACACTTTCCATAATTCTGCAACACTATGTGTGAGTACAGCACATACATGAAAGATATGTGAATAGTCAATGCTTGGCATACGGTAGTCTGCTCCAATAAGGCCAGCGATACTCACAACGTGTAGTTTGCCGCTTGGTGTGCGGTCAAATCTCTCTACACCGAAATACTTATCCTCAAAGAGTCGTGTTTCGGGCATCACGATACCACACTCCCTGGCAAGTAGTGAATAGTTGTACTCATCACGGCCAATGCGTTTTGGATCTCGCTTTGCACGGAACTTAACCAACCACTCCTTACCCTCGTAGCGAGTGAAAATCTTTGGGCGAGCACCACCGGGTGAGCCTCCTCGATGTTGAAACTCCTCGATACCCTCACCAGTGTAATCATCA
>JAGBAX010000024.1 GCA_017938765.1 Alistipes sp.
GGTCGAGATTGCAGCGGGCGAGAGCACGACGGTCGAATTTGAGATTAGAGCCGAGGAGTTGGCAATGGCAGCGAACGATGGCAAGTGGCACTTGGAGGAGGGCACATTCACCATTCAGTGTGGCAACCTCACCGACCGCCTAACCTGCACCGAAACCACGCATCTGGGTCCCAACATTCGCCTTAACCGCTAACTGATGCGAACGTAATATCTTGTGTAAGTTCTTGGTAACAGTGGTCTAAAACCTACACACAAAAACAGCAAAACTAATAATTAGCATCCTTAGTAAGGTTGTCTGATAGACTGTTGTTTAAGGTAAAAATACCTGCCTAAATTTAGGCAGGTATTTTTATTCCAGGGTACGAAATCCTTTGTATGGATCTGGCTGTTAGATGTTCTATTTGAGATATAGGCTGAAAAACTTCCATATCTCGGCAGCGGGATTCATATCTTTATCCGCCCACGAGTGCGTGCCTCCGACAACCTCGTAGAGCCAAACTTGATTGCCGTTGATGCCATCGACGTAGCGGTGTGCAATCACCTTGTTGTTGATCAGGGGCAGCTCTTCGCAAATCTCGTGTGTGCATCGGTTCACCGCAGCCCAATAGCTAACCGCACGAGGTACAGCAATATACTCGCCCCAACCATCTTTGTTGTCGGGATCGCCCTCCCATTTTGAAACTACATCGTTCGTGCCGTGTATCTCCAACAGCGGAATGGGGTGTTTGGCTCTCAATTCGCGGTACATCCACTCCATTGTAAGACCCGAAATCGGAGCTACAGCCGCAAAGACGTGTGAGGCTTTGTAGGCCAACAGATAGCTCATCTCGCCGCCGTTTGAGTGGCCCGTAGCGAAGATGTTATGTTTTGAGAAACCGTGTTGCTTTTGCAGATGACGCACCAGTTTTATCGTAAAACCTACATCGTCGCGCTCCCATCCCTTCTCGGTATGGAACGAGTAGCCGACGGCCCAACAGGGCATATCTCGGAAGTCCTTCGGACCGCGCGGATAGCAGATGGCAAATCCATTTTTGTCGGCAATGGGGTTAAACCCGAAACCTGTTGCAGGAACATTGTTAGCTCCGTAGCCATGGAAAAAGATTACCAGCGGAGCCCCCTTTGGCAGATTCTTCGGCGTGTAAAGATAGTAGGAGTATTCGATGCCTTTATGCTTGATAGTGTGCTCGGTCAGAGTGCCATTCCCCTCCAATCCGTTCGCCATAGCCATACTCCCAAAGCAGAAGCAAAACACCAAAAGTGCCACAAGTTTTTTCATATCTTAAATGTTTAGCGTTTATTTTTTATTGCGTTACTTATGGCGATAGAGGCTCGATTGACTTTCGTGTCGCTTCAATAACCATCTTGTCCTATTCGCCGAAACAAATTTATGAAAAAATAGCAATAATGGAACATCGCTCAAGAGTTTAATTGTTTTATAGGGTTATATAAACGAATTTGTGGCTACGAGTGATTTTGATTTTTCTAAAAATGTTTTTACCTTTAAGGTGTAAAAGCTGGTGAACGATGAAACGAGCGGTTTTGGCAGTATATAATTTCTATGTCGAGGGCTTCAAAAATATGACTTGGGGCAGGCAACTTTGGTGGTTGATCCTGCTCAAGGTCGTGTTGCTGTTTCTGGTATTGAGAGCCTTCTTCTTTAAGCCCGTACTTGCAGGTAAGAGCGAGGAACAGAAGATCGAACACGTAAGCAATGAACTTATCAATCCGATAAAATATTAATAACCATCTTAAATCTAATAACGCTATGGTAGAATCCGCATTGGTCAATTGGTCGAGATTGCAATTTGCAATGACAGCCGGTTATCATTGGCTCTTTGTTCCGCTGACGCTGGGACTCGCTGTGATAATGGCAATTATGGAGACCATCTATGTCGCTACGGGCGATGAGTTTTGGAAGAAGACATCCAAATTCTGGATGAAGATCTTCGGTATTAACTTCGCGGTCGGTATCGCTACGGGTATCATCTTGGAGTTTGAGTTTGGTACCAATTTCAGTAATTATTCGTGGTTTGTGGGCGATATCTTTGGCGCACCGCTTGCCATTGAGGGTATCTTGGCCTTCTTTATGGAGGCGACGTTCTTTGCTGTGATGTTCTTCGGCTGGGAGAAGGTGAGCAAGCGTACTCACCTTGTAGCAACATGGATGACGGGTATCGGTGCGGCGATCTCGGCGATATGGATTCTTGTTGCCAATAGCTGGATGCAACATCCTGTGGGTATGGAGTTTAATCCCGATACGGTGCGCCACGAGATGGTCGATTTCTGGGCGTTGGTGCTCAATCCTGTGGCAATCTCGAAATTCTTCCACTCGGTATTTAGCGGTTGGATGACGGGTGCGATATTCGCTATTGGCGTGAGTTGCTGGTATCTGCTCAAAAAGCGTGAGGAGCGTTTCGCGTTGGCAAGTATCCGCGTATCGGCTATCGTGGGTATTGTCGGTACATTTGCCGTTATGTTTAGCGGTGATAGCTCGGCGGTACATGTTGCCGAATATCAGCCTATGAAGCTCGCCGCAGCCGAGGGATTGGAGAATGGCGGTGAGCGTGCGCCCTTCTCTATTGTGCCGGGCGTAGAGGTGCCGGGCGTACTTTCGGTGCTCGCGACGCACGATATCAATGGTTATGTCCCTGGTATAAACAATCTGCTTGATGGTTACACCACTCCGAGTGGGGAGGTAATGCCTTCGGCCGAGGAGAAGATCGAGCGCGGTAAGCGCGCTATCGAGGCCTTTGGCGAGTATCGAGCATTGAGCGACAGCGATCCTGCGGCGGCAGCCGAGGCTCGCGCAGTGTTGGATGATAATATCGATTACTTCGGATATGGATATATCGACTCGCGCGAGGAGCTTGTTCCTCCCGTAGGTTTGGTATATTGGGCATTCCGCGTTATGGTCGGACTTGGCGGTGCGTTGTTACTGCTTATGGGCGTTATGCTGTGGGTAAGCTACAAGAAACACCTTGCGTCGATGACTTGGTTGCAGTGGGCCGCTTTGTTGTCGATTCCGCTGGTATATATAGCCGGTCAGGCTGGCTGGATAGTGGCCGAAGTGGGTCGTCAGCCCTGGGTAATCGAGGGCCTGTTACCCGTTAAGGCGGCGGTGTCGAGTGTAAGTGTTGCGGCTGTGCAGACCACATTCTTCATCTTTGTCGCTATCTTCACTCTCTTCCTGGCTATCGAGTTGCGTATTTTGATGAAGGCTATTAAGAAGGGCCCCGAGATTGATAATAACTAAAAACAATTCGTTATGATTGACTATATATTTTTACAGCAATATTGGTGGCTTCTGATAGCTCTGCTGGGCGGACTATTGGTCTTTTTGCTCTTTGTGCAGGGTGGCAATGCGCTGATCTTCTTTGCAGGTAAGGATGAGGCCGAGCGCGAACTGATCATCAACTCGACAGGTCGCAAGTGGGAACTGACATTCACTACGTTGGTAACTTTTGGTGGGGCATTCTTTGCATCGTTCCCGCTCTTCTACAGCACCAGCTTCGGCGGCGCATATTGGGTTTGGATATTGATTCTGATCACATTCGTTTTCCAGGCCGTTTCGTACGAATTTCAGGGTAAAGCAGGTAATCTGCTCGGTAAGAATGCCTTCCGCACATTCCTGACGCTCAATGGATGCCTTGCTCCGCTGCTGATCGGAACGGCGGTAGGTACCTTCTTTACGGGTTCGCAGTTTATGGTCAATAAGAGTGCTGTTGGCAATATCGCCGCTCCAACAATCAGCAGTTGGGCAAACAATTGGCACGGTCTTGAAGCTGTGGCCGAGCCATTTAATGTCGGATTTGGATTGATGGTGCTGTGCTTGGCTATTAGTCTGGGCGCGCTTTATATGATCAACAATATCAACAACGATAAACTCGCTACGCAACTACGTCGTAGCCTCTTGATCAGCTTCGTGTGCTTCGTGTTGTTGCTGGTGTTTATCCTTGTTAAACTGCTTACGATGGATGGCTTCGCGGTTGATGCCGAGGGCGTAGTCTTTATGGAGAAGTACAAATATCTGCATAATTTCTTGCAGATGCCTGCGGTGTTGGCAATGTTCCTTGTTGGAGCAGTATTGTTGGTTGCAGGTGTTGTGCTGACGCTTGTGAAACAGAGTTTCAAACGAGGTATCTGGCTGGCGGCACCCGGCACGGTGCTGGCTGTTATGGCACTCTTTATGGTTGCCGGCTATAACAATACAGCCTATTACCCATCGACCTATGATTTGCAAGCATCGCTCACGCTGACCAATAGTTGCTCAAGCGAATTTACACTCCGCACGATGGCAGTTGTGTCGCTTATCATTCCGTTCGTTGTGGCCTATATTGCCTACTTCTGGCATAAGATGGACAAAAAATCCCTCACCACCGAAGAACTGAACAACTCGGAGAAATATTAATTCAAAAATCGTTACTGGTAATATTAAGGAGTGTCTTTCGAGTCACTCCTTAATATTTTTCACACTAAAAAGCGTAGAATATGGTGAAGGGCTTTGCGATTCGATATAATATATCTATTTTTGTAGAACTATATGGCGAATGAAGAAGGTGCTATCGTTATACACCATTCCAATATTCAATTCGTAAGCAAATACAAACACAAAATCATATAACATATAGTTGCTTCGGATACGATACTAGTGCAAAGACGATATATGTACCTAGTGAAGCGTATGATGCATACACTCAATCAACCTCATATAAAATTAATACAACTACTTCGGCAAATTGGGCAATATATAAGAACTATATTGTTAGAGAAGAACCTGAATTGGACCAATCGGGACTATTGAATAATGAAATTTTCTATACGGCCACTGCTAATCTTGATTTAAGTCTGGTCGGTAATACCCTTTTTGGAGCGAATTGCATATCAAATGAGTGGGATCCCACGACTGGCGAAGGAGTCATGACATTCGATGGAAGTGTAACAAAGATTGGCGATGGGGCATTCAATGGATATGTTTTTACTGATATAGCTACTCATCTAACAGGTATTACCATTCCAAAATAGTGTAGAATCTATTGGCGACGGTGCTTTTTGTGATTGTGATGGTTTAACTAGTATTGCCATCCCTAATAGTGTAACCACAATTGGCCCTGACGCATTTTCTTGGTGCGACAATTTAACAACGGTAAATATTGGAGAGAAAGTCTCTTCAATTGGAGATAAAACATTTTATAGATGCGTTAACTTAACAACCATATACTGCGAAGCGACAACCCCGCCGACATTGGTATCTGATGTATTTGCATTATGTAGCAATATTGAGCAGGTCTATGTGCCAGATCAGTCTGTAGATTTATATAAGGCCGCTGATGGATGGAGTACGTATGCTAACCGAATGACAGGATACAAATTCTAATTGTGTCAAAGCAGTAATTTAATAGTTCAAGCGTAGTATACTTAATTTGATTAATTACAATGTGAAAGGCGGCAGCTACTTTTCGGTGGCTGCCGCTTTTTTTGAGAATTGATAGGGATGAACTGCCTCAAAATGAATATTGAGAGAGCACGAGAGTATTTATCTGGTAAATTCGTGGCGGAGGTTGTGGCAGGCGTTGGGGAAATCGCTTTACGGTAGTAATAGAGGCTGTAAGGGTAAGGAGTTCAAGTTAGTCAAGGAGCGGTAGCCTAATATGGGCCATGGTTATCACGGATAACAGCCGCAAGCGCCACACGGGCAGGATCAAACTTTGACGCCGCCACAAGTGTAACGCCTTCAAGAAGGGCAGCTTGTATGGCTTGCAACTTTGAAGTAACTGGCATAACTTCCGATTTTGCAACGCATAGATGGCGCAAAGTGTGCGCCAATGTAGGATTTTCAGATAAATTTCTTATTTTTGGAATAATCTTATAATCCGCTAAGAATAAAAAGTTTATGCGGAAAGTTCAAGAACGAGGTAATGAGTTGGCAACTGTTCTGATTTCTACATACTTGCGTGATTTGCATTGATGTACAACTCATCTTGGAACAAA
>JAGBAX010000025.1 GCA_017938765.1 Alistipes sp.
TCTGTCAATTGACCATATCCATCAGTAAACAGATGTCTATAAGGCTCGCCTTCACTGCTTCGCCTCGGCATAGTTCAAACAAGCTTGACTCTGCCCTCGGCTTAATCGCAGCGTTGGCTCGTCTTTACAGCCTATATGGCACTGCGCGGTGTGGCTCAGTATTTTATGTCGGATAGGCTTGCAATGGTGTATGATAAGAGCTCGACACAATAGGCTGTTAGTCAATTGACAGTCTGTCAATTGACCATATCCATCAGTAAACAGATGTCTATAAGGCTCGCCTTCACTGCTTCGCCTCGGCATAGTTCAAACAAGCTTGACTCTGCCCTCGGCTTAATCGCAGCGTTGGCTCGCCTTTACAGCCTATATGGCACTGCGTGGGATTGCTCAGTATTTTATGTCGGATAGGCTTGCAATGGTCTATCAAAAGAGTAGGTAAATCCTTGTTCAAAATGGTCTAAGGGGACGCTATTAGCCCCCTTTTTATTTGCAATTACGGAAATTATTATTATCTTTGCGTGATTATAGTATATTATCAAAATAGATATGGAAGAACAGAGATTGATTGAGGTAATTGTTGAGGCAATTCAAGATAAGAAGGGTAAGGGCGTTGTGTCGCTTGATTTGAGTGGTATGGATGGCGCAATTTGCTCGCATTTTGTAGTGTGCAATGCAGATTCAACCACGCAGGTTTGCGCTATTGCGGACTCTGTAGAGGAGGCTGTCTACCTTAAGTTGGGGGAGAATCCTTGGCGTGTTGAGGGTAAGCAGACAGGTCTGTGGGTGGCTATGGACTACATTGATGTTGTGGTGCATATCTTCCAGAGTGAGTTGCGCGACTACTACCGCCTTGAGGATTTGTGGGCTGATGCTCCGATGGTGGAGTATGAGGATGTAGAGTAGTTATTTTTGCTACTCCGAGCAATTTGTACGGCGAAATGTCGTTGTACATTTGTAATTAATGTGTAAAAATTATGGCAAAAAAGATTAATAACGGAAAATTTGGCCTTCGTCCCAACATGATGTGGTTGTGGACGGTCATTTTCATAGCTATTTTGGGCTTTGCTCTCTTTGGACAGAGTCCTAAGGAGCCTATTAAGACGGACTGGAGTGAGGTTGATACCCTTATTACTCGCGGTTTGGTGAGTAAGGTAGAGGTTATCAACCGTGATAATGTTTTGGTAACTCTAACCGAGCAGGGTGTAAAGCAACTATCAGCAGATGAGCACTCTAAGTTTGCATCGCTGCCAGAGCAGGGACACCACCTTGAGTTCCAGATTGGCTCTGTGGAGACCTTCCGTGAGGATTTTGATAAGGCTGTTGCACTTAGCCCAACAAAGGTTGAACTTACATACGATAACCATCGCAGTGGTTGGATGGACTCGCTGCTTAACTGGTTGCCTTGGATATTCTTTATCGTTATCTGGATATTTATCATGCGCGGATTTAGCCGAGGCGGTGCTGGTGGTGCTGGTGGCGGAATTATGAATGTGGGCAAGGCTCGCGCTCAGGAGTTTGACCAGGATGATCCAAATCGTAAGGTGACCTTCAAGGATGTTGCAGGCCTTGAGGAGGCAAAGGTCGAGATTATGGAGATTGTGGACTTTTTGCGCAATGCTGGCAAGTATCGTGAGCTTGGTGCTAAGATTCCGAAGGGCGCACTGCTTGTAGGCCCTCCAGGAACGGGTAAGACTCTGCTTGCAAAGGCTGTTGCGGGTGAGGCTAATGTGCCATTCCTCTCTATATCGGGTTCAGATTTTGTTGAGATGTTTGTCGGCGTAGGTGCTTCGCGTGTGCGAGACCTCTTTGAGCAGGCAAAGCAGAAGGCTCCGTGCATCGTCTTTATTGATGAGATTGATGCTATCGGCCGTGCGCGTGGTAGAAATGCGGGCTTCTCTGGTAATGATGAGCGTGAGAATACACTCAACCAGCTCCTTACAGAGATGGATGGTTTCCAGACCAATGCGGGTGTTATTGTGCTTGCAGCGACAAACCGTGCCGATATCCTTGATAAGGCACTGATGCGCGCAGGTCGCTTTGACCGCCAGATTGAGGTGGGTCTGCCAGAGATTCACGAGCGTAAGGAGATTTTTGATGTACATCTGCGCAAACTTAAGCTTGACCCAGACCTTGACCGAGAGTTCCTTGCTCGTCAGACTCCGGGCTTCTCAGGTGCAGATATTGCCAATGTATGTAATGAGGCGGCACTTATCGCTGCTCGTCATAATAAGAAGTATGTCTCAAAGGAGGACTTCCTTGCGGCTATTGACCGTATTATCGGTGGTCTTGAGAAGAAGAATAAGGTTATCTCACCAGCAGAGAAGCGCACTATTGCCTTCCACGAGGCGGGACATGCTACAGTGAGCTGGAAACTCAAGAATGCAAATCCGCTTATCAAGGTCACTATAATCCCTCGCGGTAAGGCGCTTGGTGCTGCATGGTACCTGCCTGAGGAGCGACAGATAACAACCAAGGAGCAGTGGATGGATGAGATTGCATCTACACTCGCTGGCCGAGTATCAGAGCAGATATTCTTCGGTCACCTCTCTACAGGCGCGCTGAACGACCTTGAGAGAGTCACAAAGCAGGTATACGCTATGGTGGCATACTACGGCATGAGCGAGAAGGTGGGAACAATCAGCTACTACGACTCTACTGGTCAGAGCGATATGGCATTTACAAAGCCATACTCCGAGCGCACTGCACAGCAGATTGACGACGAAGTTAAGGCTATTATTGCAGAGGCTTATGCTATGGCAGAGAGGACTATTAACGAGAATCGTGAGGGTCTTACCGAGCTTGCCGAGCTGCTGCTTGAGCGCGAGGTAGTCTTTACCGAGGATGTGGAGCGCATTCTTGGTCCTCGCGAGCCAAAGCAGGAGGTCGTACCAGAGACAGAGACAACTGAGACTGCAGAGGTATAAACAGACTAACCTAACCCTACTATGAATAAAGAGAAACTTAAAAACCTTACTGTTCGCACGCTTAGTGGTGCTGTACTTGCAGCGGTGCTCTTTGGCGCTACATTTATATCTGGATATGGATATGTGATACTGCTGGCGGTTGTCGCCACTGTTGGTGTGTGGGAGTTCTATAACCTCTGCGAGGGGTGTGGATATAAGCCACAGCGATATTTAGGAACTGCACTTGCGCTAACCGTCTATATCTTTGCCGCTTTAGCTTTTGTTGAGGTGGTTATGGGTGGTTGCTGTTGGAATACAAGTGTTGTGTGGATAGTGTTGGCCCTTATTCCGCTACTGATGTTCAGTGGCTTTGTCTTGGAGTTGTTCCGCAACTATGAGCATCCGATTGCAAATGTCGGCGTAACACTTATGGGGGCAGTATATGTAGCACTTCCAGTATCGGCAATGCTTGCTGTGCCACAGCTTTTGAGTGGACAGGGCGAGTGGTTACCTTGGTACGCTGTCTGCTACATCCTTATTATCTGGGCTAACGATGTGTTTGCATATATTGTTGGTATGACGCTTGGTTGCCACCGTATGTGTGAGCGTATCTCTCCAAAGAAGAGCTGGGAGGGCTTTGTTGGCGGTGTGGTCGCCGCCGTAGGCTTTGCAACGCTCTTTGGATATCTGCTTGACGGAAATGTTGCCGTTTGGGCAGGTCTTGGAGCGGTAATTGCCATTACAGGCGTTGCAGGAGATTTCGTGGAGTCGCTCTTTAAGCGTAGCGCGGGTGTTAAGGACTCAGGTGCAATAATGCCAGGTCACGGAGGTATGCTCGACCGCTTTGATGCGTTGCTTATCTCTGCACCATTTGCATTCATTTATTTAATTTTGACTAACTTATAAAATCATAGACCAATGAAGATTAATAAAGAGGGTTATAAGATTATCGCCATATCTGGTGTATGCCTTGCAGCAGTATGGACACTGCTCTACTATATGATAGAGGCGCGCGAGAACATCTGGCTACTGATACTCATTACAGTGCTACTTGTGGCGTTTTGGTTCTTCATTGTCTCATTCTTCCGTGAGCCACGAAGAATTAAGATTCACGATGCAGACCTTGTCTTCTCGCCGTGCGATGGTCGTGTGGTTGTGACAGAGGTCGTTAATGAGAATGAGTATTTTGAGGGTAAGAAACGCCTTCAAATCTCAATCTTTATGTCTGTGACAAATGTACATATCAACTGGTTCCCTGTGGGTGGAATTGTTAAGTATTTCAAGTACCACCCAGGTCGCTTCCTTGTGGCTTGGCATCCAAAGTCTTCTACCGAGAATGAGCGCACAACAACTGTTGTTCAGACATCTAAGGGTGTTGAGGTGCTCTTCCGTCAGATTGCAGGCGTGGTTGCGCGACGTATTGTTAGCTATGTGAAGGTTGACGAAGAGGTACACCAGAATGATAAGTGTGGATTTATTAAGTTCGGCTCAAGAATAGATATCCTTCTGCCTGAGAATGCAGAGTTACTCGTTGAGATTGGCGACAGAGTAGTCGGTACGCAGACCCCTATTGCTCGTATCGGTGACTTCGGCGCAGAGGATGCTGACGAGTAGAGTACAGAGTACAGAGAACAGAGTACAGAGAACAGATTGGGTAGATGAGTGGTAAGCAGAGTATAGCAAAGTGGGCTGCTGGTGCGGTGGCTGTGGTGCTGATTGGTACGTTGTTATGGTACTTCAGCTCTACGGTTATCTATATCCTTGTGTCGGCAGTTCTTGCTATTGTTGGCCGTCCATTGGTGCGATTAATTAGCCGACTGAAGGTTGGTAAGTGGAGTGTTCCGCGTTGGCTGTCGGCAATGATTACCCTTGTTGTAATGTGGGTGGTCCTTATTGGCTTCTGCCTGCTTGTAGTGCCTCTTGTTGTGGGTAAAGTGTCGTCGCTTGCAGCGCTTGACCTTGGCTCGGTGCTTGCTAATATTCAGGTGCCTCTGGAGAATATACAGCACTACTTAAGCAGCCTTGCCATTATGCCAGAGCAGACAGTCTCTGTCTCGGAAATTATTGTCGGCTGGTTGCGTAAGGTTGTTGATTACCAGACTATTAATACAGCATTCTCGTCAGTTGTTGATATTACGCTCACGCTTGTTGTTGCATTCTTCTCTGTTTCGTTTATAACATTCTTCTTCCTTAAGGAGGATGGACTTTTCTATAAAATGGTCACTGCTCTGTTTCCTTCACGATATGTGGACAATGTAACAAGGGCGTTGGATAAGATTACACACCTACTGTCACGATATTTCACAGGTCTGCTCTTTGAGAGCCTTATACTTATGACAGTTATCTCTGTTGTGCTTATGCTCTTTGGCCTTGCCGTTGAGGATGCCTGCTTTATCGGCGTTATTATGGGTGTTATGAATGTTGTCCCTTATGCAGGTCCAGTGATGGGTGGTATAGCATCTATTTTTGTGGGCATTGTAGCGCCTATAGAGGGTTGTACAATAGGTTATACACTTGCTGTTATTGTCGGCACACTGCTTACAGTAAAGGGTATAGACGACTTTGTTATTCAGCCTACACTATACTCCGAGAGGGTAAATGCTCATCCGCTTGAGGTCTTTATTGTTATCCTTCTGGCGGGCTCTGCAGGTGGTATTCTCGGTATGTTGCTCGCTATACCTTCATATACAGTTTTGCGTGTGTTTGCCAAGGAGTTCTTCTCGCAGTATACGCTTGTTAAAAATCTTACTAAGGATATCTAATGGAGGGTATTGAGGTCGTTGCAGAGGTGGTGTCGGGAAATCAGTTGGGGCGTAAGCTCGGATTTCCTACAGCAAATATGGATATTACAAATCGTACAGATATTACAAATGGAGTCTACCGCTCACTCATTGTTATTGATGGTGTAGTGTATAACTCAATGTCAAATGTCGGAGTGCGCCCATCTGTAGATAGTACAGGCCGTTGGCTTGAGACTCACGTCTTTGATTTTCACGGTGATTTGTACGGTAAGGTGCTCTGTGTGCAACTTGTTGAGAAGATTCGTGATGAGCGTAAATTTGCCTCTGTCGCTGAGCTGCGCCAACAACTTGAACACGATATGGAGTATTGTAAAAGTCAACTTTAAACTTGGAGATAATGAAAAAGTCAGTTGTTTCATCTTTTGATGTAGACCATCGTACACTTGCGGAGGGTCTCTATCTGCGTTCAATATATACTATCAACGATAGCCTTCAGGTGCTGTCGTGGGACTTGCGCTTTTGCGCCCCTATGGCTCGCCAACCGCTCAGCGCAGGTACTGTGCATACTATTGAGCACCTTATGGCTTACTACCTGCGTCTGGATGAGACAATCGGTAGTGCCATAGTGAGCTTCTGCCCAATGGGTTGCCAGACAGGCTTCTACCTCTCAACAATGAATAGCGTTACGGCTGAGGATATCGCCGCAGCCCTTACGCGTGTGTACAATAAGGTGTTCCCAATCCACACAACAGAGGATATTGTGGGACTGAATGAAATCCAGTGCGGAAATCCTTATCTATATGATATTGAGGGGACAAACGCCGCTATGGAGAAGTATATTAATCTGCTGAATAATAAGTAATTATGAGAGTCCTTATAGTCGCTCCTACAGGCAGGGAGTATAAATATATGCGCTCTACGTTAGATGCTTTTGCAAGCCCTAAGCACGACTATACGCTCATCTGCTCAGGCATCGGCAAGGCAGGTGCTGCTGCGGGCGTGGCTACGGCTGTGGCAAAGGCGGTAGAGCCTTTTGAGGCTGTGGCTGTTATTGGTTTTGCGGCTGGCTCGCTTGACTTTAAGCAGGGCGACGTGGTTGCGCCAAGTAGGGCTGTCTACCACGACTGTGATGTACCAGAGGGTTTTATTCCGGAGCTTACCGACCCATATCAGTTGGCAGGCGATGATGATGTGACAGTATTTACTGGCGACTCGTTTATCAATGGTCGCTCGGCAACAGATATTATGCAGCGCTTTGATTGTAAATCTGCTATCTTTGATATGGAGATTATGGCCGTAGCTATTGCTGTGCGCGACTATGCTGCTACTATCCCTATGGTGGCAGTAAAGTATATATCTGATGTGCCTCAGAGTGGACATACAGAGCAGTCGTATGACGAGTTTGCAGACTCTCACGCCGACTTTACGCCACTGCTTAATCGTATTGAGCAACTATTGTAAACACCTATTTAGAAACAAAATTTGCGTTATGAAAATTGCAGTACCAACACGCGATGGAGTGGTTGATAACCACTTTGGACATTGCGACCATTACACTATTTTCACTGTTGAAGAGGGTGTTATTAAGAGCCGTGAGACTCTACCATCACCGCAAGGTTGTGGTTGTAAGTCAAATATAGCCTCTACGCTACAGCAGATGGGAGTTAATGTTATGCTTGCCGGTAGTATGGGCGAGGGTGCGAATAATAAACTCTCACAGCATAATATACGCGTTGTTCGCGGCTGTAGTGGAGCTGTAGAGGCTGTTGTTGAGGCCTTTTTGAAGGGCTTTGTCTTTGATTCAGGCATCGGCTGCCATGCCCACGAGTGTGGCGAACATAATCATTAGAGAGTATGAATCGCCTTAAGACGAATATTGTTATAGACATCCTTATGCTTGTTTCGTTTGCAGTGATGAGCTTTTCAGGCTTTGTGCTGCAGATGCGTAGGGTGCTGTTTACAGGCCGAAACCCATTTATGGGTATGAGCCGCCACACTTGGTCAGATATACACCTATGGTCAGCTATTGTGGTACTCGTTTTGTTAGTGCTACATATAGTGTTGCACTGGAAGGCCGTTGATGCGTTTTTTAAGAAGAGTATTGAGAATACAACATTGAGATATATAGTCTATGCACTGCTCGTTGTTGTGATTATGATAACTATAATACCCTGGTTTTTTGTTTTTTAAAATTTAGAGCTATGAAAAAGTATGTTTGTACAGTATGTGAGTGGGTTTACGACCCAGCAGTAGGCGATCCAGATAGTGGCATCGCACCAGGCACCGCCTTTGAGGATATTCCAGAGGATTGGGTTTGTCCCCTCTGCGGCGTAGGCAAAGAGGACTTCGCCCCTATGGAGTAATAAGAAGAGAACTCGTTTGAGTTCTCTTCTTATGCTATTTATAGCTACTGCCCGACAGTGTAGAATCTATCTTTTGGTAGGGCTTTGACGGCGGGCAGGGCGGCGATTTGTGCGATGCGGGCGTTGAAATGTGCGCGAACATCGCTCCAAGGGTAGTAAGGTGCTGTTGCACACTCTATCGGTAGAAGTACCTCCTGCTCGTTATGGAGAAGTTTTACCATCACTTCGCCAGTGCGGTTGCGGTAGAAAATCCACTGGAGGTTTGCCGCCATAGGGGTTATCTGAAAGTCTGCCCACTGCTCTTTTAGGGTGTCAAAGTCCTCTACGCGAGCAGAGCGGCCTACAACTTGCATGGCTGCAAGGGCGGAGATAACTGTATAGTCGTGTCCAAAGCGTAGAAAAGCTGTGCGAGGGGTACGACCCTCGGCAGCAGCGGCAACAATATCATCTGCGTCGCGGACAATTTCACGCACAAGGTTTGCTCCATCGCCAAGTATAACATCGCCCCAGCGGGTAGAGGGCCCATAAAGTGCATAGCGGTGCTTGTTTATCTGCTCCCAGATTAGCGCGCGCTCCTGTGGAGTATAGAGGTCGTCAATGCGAATATCGCCTTCGGTATCCTGAGTACATATAGCTAAATAGAAGAGCGTGCGCATAGGCTTAAAGAGGGCAGCGCTGTCTTGCTCAGCGATAAAACGCTCGGTAAAGAGTCGTGGTGCAATCTGAGGTATGAGCGCTGCGACTTGCTCGTTAATCAGCTTGTTGGTAACCTCTCCAGCCTCTTTGTATATAGACTTACGGCCGTATGATGGACGAACATAGACCTGAATAGAGTCGTTTGTCGTGCGGTAAATCTTGAGCTTTGGGTTTAGCTCTTTCAGTCGCTCGTTAAAGGCTGCCATGCTTAGCACGCAACGGGCAACATCCGATGAGCGGCTCTCCACAAAGGCATTTTTACCCTTAAAGAGGTGCTTGTAGCCTCTGTACATACGCTCAGCAATACCGCGATGCTCACTAACTCCCTGAGGCGAAAGCTCCGACTCGCGACCCCACGCGCGCTTTGCAATGCCATCAACAGTAGCATAAATCTTTTTGCCGTACTCCGTAAGTCCATCCTGTTCGTATGCCTTACGCAATAACGCCTGCGAGTAGGTATAGACACCCGTAGAGGCGTGCCAGCGTGAGCCGTGACGACCAAAGTGGCTGATATAAAAAGGTTTATAGCCCTTTGGAGCAGGAGTCTGAACTGTCGGTGAGTAACGATAAGTGTAGTATATGCCACCTGCCGCATCGGGATTGGTGGCAAAGAAGTCGGCATCTAACTTCTGCGCTGAAGTGGTAAGGCTGCAGCCAAGCAGGGCAAGGAGAAATAATCTAAACTTCTTCATTATTTAATCTGTGAAAGTAGGTGGCTGCGAATGTCACTCCAGCGGTAGAAGAGACTCTCTACAGGTGTTGCTACAGAGCTATCAAGAATCTGCTCGCGCTCGTTGTGGAGTATCTTTACAAGGATGTCGTCACAGCGTTTACTACGGTAGAATACCATCTGTATATTAGCACCCATAGGCGTTACCTCGTTAATGCGCCAGTAGTTGCCAACATTATCCCAGTCGTCAGTGACAGTATTGCAACTCTTGATACCCAGAATTGCCGAGAAAGGTATAACCGTCACATCGTGTGCAAATCGCAGTGTAGCCTGCTCACAGCCTGTAGCAATTGCGCGGTCAGCGGTTGTAACAAAGTGTTGCAAAAATGGATGTATGCCGCTCAGAATAACGCTTCCAAATGGTTTTGAAGGGCCCGTGAGCACATAGCGGCGGATGTTTGATGCTCGCCAAATGGCTGCCTTCTCATCCTCTGTAAAGGCGTAGTCAAAGCTCTCTATGCCCTCTACTGGCGTTGAGCCAAGGATAGCACTGAGCATAAATGTTGTAAGCATAAACTTCTTGCCATCAATCTTCTGCTCGGCAGTAAATATGCGCTTTAGGAACTTATCTGGGCAAGGGAGATATGCAGTTTGCAAAGAGTCGCTCATAGGACGAGACTCCTGCTTTATGCTGTTAAGACCAGCATATGCCTTCAGGTAGGTATTCCTCTCGCTGGACTCCATACGGATGGAGATAGTTGGAACCATTGCAGTTATCTGTCGCACAGCAGATGACATACTAAGGATGCATCGCGGAACAATAGTCGAGCGGCACTCTATATGGCTTGTCTTGTGGAAAATCTCTGGATAGTTCTCTACCATACGCTCCGCCATAGCACGGTGCTGCTCAAAACCTACGGGCGACAGCTCTCCATAGCGATTTTTACCATCTGCAGCAATAGTCGCTACATCACGATAGAGCCTCTTGCCTACCTCTGTAAGCTCGCCTCTGCGGTTTGCTGCCTCTAAAATCTCAAGAGGAAAAGAGTAGCTATTCTTTGCCGAGTGCCAGCGAGAGCCGTGACGAGAGAGGTGGCTCATATAGAATGGCTTGTAGCCTTTTGGTGCCTTTGTGAGGCTCATATCGCGGTGTTCGGCTGGATATGGACGGTAGAGCTCGTAGTAATATTTGCTGTCGTAGCCTTTTATCTGCTCAGTGGTTTGCGCTGTCGCTGTTAGCGCAACGAGCAATAGAAGTAGGGTAGTGATAGCTCTCATGGCTCTATTTTTCGGTCATTATTTTAAGGATAAGCTTGTCGGTCTCGCGCATACCGTTGCGTCCAATGTTCGTAAGGTTGGCAATGCACTTGTCCACATCATCATCAATAATACCCTCTAACGATGTTGTGTGTCGCTGCTCCATTGCAAGTACTGCCGAGAGCACTGCTGTAGAGACGCCACTTGTCACCTTCAGAGAACAACTTGGCTTTGCACCGTCGCAAATCATACCTGTAAGGTTTGCAACCATATTTTTTACTGCATAGCTCACCTCGCGGTACTCTCCGCCCATAAGGTATGTAATACCGCAGCTTGAGCCAGTAGCCGCTACTACGCAGCCACAGAGGGCAGACAGTCGGCCAAGAGACTGCTTGATATATACCACCGTTAGGTGGCTCAGAGCCAGCGCGCGGAGCAACTTCTCACGGCTAACACCCCTTTCCCTGCCGAAAATTACTACTGGAACAGTGGCTGAGATGCCCTGGTTACCACTGCCTGAGTTGCTCATCACTGGCACCATCGCACCGCTCATACGCGCATCACACGCACCACTGGTGTATGATAAAATCTTGGTAAAAAGTGTATCTCCAAAGATGCTCTGCTCAGCATTGTTGTGCATCAGACGACCCAAACCATGACCATAGTCGCCACTAAAAGAGACCTCTGCAGCAGCAATATTGAGCTTCTCTGCCTGCTCAAGCCACTCAATTTGGCTAAGGTCTACTGTTGTGGCGTACTTATATACATCGCTAAGCGTGAGCTGTAGCTCATCACTATCCTCCTGCTCGCCCTCTGCACTATGCTCAGATGAGTAAACAACCTCGCCATTGCGAGAGATATCAGTAAAGTTTGTATGAGAGCCCGCAATAACAGCCTTTGCGCAGTCGCTACCACAGAATACCTCTACAGATATATAGAGCATCTCAGTTGTCTGGCGGTCTATGTCAATCTTGATATCAGCACTCTCAAGATAGCTCTTAGCCCTCTCAACAGCCACACTGTCTGCATCTTTGAGCACTTCAAGCTCATACTCCGACTTGCCAGCAACAGCACCTAATGCAACAGCAATAGGTAGACCTGTCATACCAGTATTTGGAATACCTACACCCATAGCGTTTTTGTAGATATTAGGGCTTAGATTTACCAAAACACGCTCTGGTACAGAGCCTAAAACCTCACACGCCTTGGCTGTACACAGTGATACTGCTATAGGCTCGGTGCAACCGATAGCGGGAATAACCTCGCGGTGCAAAAGAGCATCTATTTGAGAGTAGTTCATATTGTTAGTCTATTAGATACAGAATGTAAGCCACATAAGCGGCAAGAAATACCACAGCCTCCATTCGTGTAATTACACGATGGCCAAACATCTTTGCTGAAATGGCAAGTAATACTACAGCACCCACCATTGTGTAGAGGTCAATTGCCGTAATTGCACCCATTGCAAGCGGAGAGATAACCGAGCACGTTCCCAAGATAAGTAGAATGTTGGCGATGTTGGAACCAATAACATTTCCCAATGCAAGAGCTCCGTGACCCTTAGATATAGCAGCAATACTGGCCGCTAACTCAGGTAGAGATGTGCCACCAGCAAGCAGTGTAATGCCAATAACTCGCTCGCTGATACCAAAGTTACGGGCAATGGATATTGCGCTATCCAACGTGATGTCAGCTCCAAAAATTAGGCTCGCAAGACCCACAGCAATCATAAGAAGAGACTTTGTCCACGAGGTGCTCTCTGGCGCATCTTCAGCCTCACCAGATGCCTCCAGCTCAGATTTGCCTAACTTGATTGATAGAAGAATTATGCCTACGTAGCAAAGCGTCAGTATAATACCCTCAACGCGAGAGAGTGTTCCACCCCATATCATCGCCAGTAATGCTACAGAGACTGCTAAACAGAGCCAAATGTCTACTCTGAGGTTGTTGCGCGTAAATGAAACAGGCTTAATTAGCGCGCAAACACCCAAAATAAATAGAGTGTTGAATATGTTAGAGCCAACAACGTTGCCTATAGCCATATCACTGCTGCCTGCAAATGTAGAGGCGATACTTACAGTCATCTCAGGAAGAGACGTACCTACGGCTACAATGGTCATGCCGATAATAAACTCGCTAATCTTCAACCTGTGCGCTACAGCCGCAGAACCGTTAGTAAGCCATGTAGCACCTATGGTAATCATCGCAAAACCCGCGATGAGTAAAATCCAATCTAACATATTAAAATAGGTATTATGTAATAACAGCGACAAAGATAGTAAAAAAATAGAATTTTTCTTTGAAAAAGTTTGCAGATTAAAAAAAAAACTCTACCTTTGCACTCGCAATCTGAAAAAGATGCCGTTGGTGCCATAGCTCAGTTGGTAGAGCAAAGGACTGACAATCCTTGTGTCCCTGGTTCGAA
>JAGBAX010000026.1 GCA_017938765.1 Alistipes sp.
ACAGGCCCGGAGTGCCTTCTCATCCATATCTACCACCTCACACGCTGTTGCAAAATGTGGAGCTCCTACATCATACTCCCAATATCTGGCATAGGCAACCTCCTCGGCTGTCATTCTGCCACAATTAGCCAGAGCCTTATGATAATATCCCTTGATGTTATCTATCATCGATTGTACGGCCCGCAGCAGCGTTGTCTTGCCGGTGCCTTTGTCGCCATAGAGCAACAATGATGGCTTATGTGCAGGGTTATCCTTAATGAGCCAATGCGCTACTTTCTCGATGCGCTGAAGAGTTTCAGAATCTATCTCGATACTACCGTTGCGGTATGTTACTACCCTCTCGTATGCGGAGCGCAGTAGAGCGATAGACTCTTCCGCAGTAAGCCGTAGCTTATATGTCTGTGATGCGGTTGCCTGACCTGCCATAGGTTGAGTCAAGGCGGTAAGCAGTTCTTTGTTCATTGTGGTTTACTTTTTCTTTTAGCGCAACTTTTCTTTTTGCCCAGGTGCGAAATGTAAGATAGGCTGAGCGGTTGTTTTTAATCAGTGGCTCCCAGTTATGCATCTCCTCGAGGAGCTCTTGCATCAGCGATACGCCATACTCCTCTTTCGCCCTCACGAACTGCGAGGGAGTAAACGGCTCTTTCATCTCAAGCACCCTCGGAGCATTGTTTTTGAGCCACGTATTAAATTTCTCAAAATCTGTGGGGGGAATATCTACGTTAGTAGATAGGGGGGTATTGTTGTTTTCTTTAAGGGTTATATCTTTCCCTTTGCTTCTTTCCCTTTCTGTAAGGGAAGTTTCTTTTTCGTCTGTCCGATTTTTGTCCGATTTGCTGTCCGATTTTTGTCCGACGCAAGTATCATAATCAACTGAAACACAAGAAGTTTGCTGTCCGATTTTTGTCCGATTTGCTGTCCGATTTTTGTCCGATTCCATATAGCCTTTGAGCTCTATCTCCTTGAGGAAAGAGTGCACCTTATCCCTACCCCATTGGAATAACTGAGCGAGGCAACGGATGCTCGGCAACTCCTCTACCGACATTAAGTAGAGGAGTGCTTCTGCTTCGGAGAAAGTACGTCTCTTGGTCCAATGTTTGGAGATCAAAAACGAACTCGGGAACTTTAAAAATCGGGGATTACTCATTTGCTTGCTGTTCTTTCAGTGCTAACCTTGCGTATGCAGGCAGCTCAAATCGGATTAGACCCTTAGCACCCTCCTCCGCAAAGGAGTCGAATGAAGGGTAGTTATTGTTACGTTTACACTCGGCGAGAGTGTTAATTGCTTGGTGATACTTGTATCTGCCGCTCTCGAGGTCTTCAGGCGACCAATAAAGCATCATCACCTGATACGGATGTACAGTCTGGAGCACTACCATTATCGTGGCAGTAAACTTACGACCTGTGACGTGAGAGATGACATCGAGGTACATACCCTCGGAGAGATCATAGCGATACTTCGTGGCATCGCGCGCAAATTGGTCAAGAGTCTCAGCAGAGGTGGTCTTGAGTGAGATAACAGCGTTAAAGCCCGCATTCTCCTCTAAGAGGAGTGCATCGGGGCGTACCTTAACCTTTAAGCCAGTATCGGGGTCATTAGCGTAGAATGACACCTCACTATCTGCCAATCGCAGCAGCTTAGGGAGTATACCACCGCCATATATCTTATATGCTCTGCGGATAACCTCAATAATCTGCTTATGCTCGGCAGAGACCGCTATCATACCCGCCTCAGCAAATTTCTGCTTGAGCGACGCCAATATCTCACGCAGTGCCACCATCGATACATCACGTAGATCGCTTGCCGGCAGAGCAAGTTCCTCTTGGTACCACTCTATCATATTAGTAAGACCCTCCTTTGTGTTGAGCGCAAAGTCAGGCTCTACACGCACCAGGTCAAACTTGCGAGGCTCAAGGAATGCCGAGTGGCAGAATGTGCCGAGTGTAAAATGGCTCTTCTCCTTCTTGAGACGTGGGTCCTGGTATATGAGGTAGTGGCGAGGCGTCTTAAGCACCTCTTTGAGTGCCGAGGATGATGTTGCAGGGTGTTCCAGATACGACGACATTGCATCTGCTGCGACACGGCCATTAACACCTAAGCTCTTACGCGGTACTCGCTTCTTGTGATTGGGGAGATTGTTAAGGCAGTTAATTACAAAGTCATAATCGCTATACTTTGTGTGGTCGAACTGAAGTGAGGCTGACATATCGCCAACCTCACAATCAGTCGCAGCCGCCGACAGATCTCTAACCTGGAAAGGAAGATTCTCAGCCATAGTTAGTCTACGATTAAGCGTTTAACGCTCCAATTGTCGCTCTTGAAGGCGTTGTTTTTATTCTTCTTCTTGCCCAGATAGGTAATCTCGAAGGCATCGCCAGGGCGGATGACATTGCCCAAGCTCTCGAAGATACCTACCAAGCGACGTGAACCATTACGGAGCACACGCACACCATCGGCTGTGGGCTCTGCGAACTTAACTACCAACAAGTCGCGCGTCTCGCCACTCTCAGGCTCGATGACGCACTCTGGCATAAGCTCTACGAAGTACAATCGCTTAGTCTCGCCAGGATTCTCTGGTGTCCAATACTCGCCTGATAATTCTACTGGCTCTGCCTTAGCCTTGCTAAGGTCAGGAAGGTTGCCGCCAAATACGGCTAATGCTTGTTCACTCATAATTGAAAAATTTAAGTTTACTGAAAAAAGGAATGTGTTGAGCTACTGAGATTCGAACTCAGAATGACAGAACCAAAATCAGCAGTGTTACCATTACACCATAGCTCAAGGAAGCAGCCCACAAGAAAAAAACACCTAAAACAAACTAAAACCTAATTAAATACTAACTGTATGAAAAAGTAATGCAAAGCGTGGGCTGCTATGTCTATTTATTCATCGTAATCGTGGTGTGGATACCCTCGCACTGCGAGCTCTCTACTACGCTGTACACTCTCTTTGTAGGCCTTGATATGCTTCTGTGTGGCCTTGTCGGGAGGCAACAGCACCCACGTGTGCGGGTCTATTTGCACAGGCACGAGCTTCTTGCCGTTGTGCAATAATATATCATTCTTCATAGTCGAAAATTTCAAAAAAGGTGGGACACAGATGTTTCACAACGGCTGTGCCCCGATTAAAACTACTAACCCAAACTTAAATAAATGAAGAAAGCCTTGCGGCTTGTGGGTAGGCGAGGTATCAATCTCACCTGCCCAGGTAGCGAGCTTCTCAGGTGGCTACCGCATTAACACACTTTTAACTTTAATTATGAAAAAAACTCTTTCGAGGATGTGGATGGCAGAGCTATCATACTCTACCACCCCGGCTGACTGAGCACGGAAATAGGATTAAGTTTTACTAAATTTTGTCAGCCTTGTGCCCTGTGGTGCGGTCAAGCCCCCACAAGGCTATAATCGGTCGTTGATGGTATTCTTATTGGTAGACCGCCATCGTCGGTCTCGTATGTCAATGAACGGTTGGTCGTTTGTCTTGGTGAGTGGCGAGGCGGTCAAGCCCACACCACCCTATCGTTAGAAGCTCTTGCGTCGAGCCATCTCGAAGTTGTAGAAGAACATCTTAATCTTGCGTGTGATTGCCTTGCGAAGCTTGTACTGAAGGGCCCATAAGCGGTAGTACAACACCTTGAATCGACTCGTCTGCGTGGTAATAATCATATCTTCCATAGCTCTATACTCTTGACATGTTAAACTGATATTCTAAGTTGCGGAGGTTCTCTTTTTCATCATCGCGCTCTTTGATCGCAGCGACAAGTCGGCGAGTGACATAGTCATATATGAGTCCAGAGAAATCGCGATGAGAGAGGGATGTCTGAATGTAGTCATTCTCTTCATTGACGCAGAAGATGTGCGCGTCATAGACCTCTACCCACGCTGGCTCACGATAGCCCTCATTGAATGATAGGCGAGCAGATAGTTGCCATGTAAGCCCTGTTGCAGGGTCCTCATACTCATCGTCGTAGTCAATAGTGTTGTCTATCTTGTCCCAGGCTCTATCACAGAGCTTGTCGAGGAACGACATCATGAATGAATGTGGGACAATTGGTGTAGATGTGCAGCTACTCTGCTTCACTGCGTCACCTGTCGTGTTAAGTCTTGGCATATTACGAACACTTTAGGTTAATATTTGTGCAAAAAGAAAGAGCGTACCCTTGAAATCCGCCAAGACTTACATATAGACGATTGCTCGTTAATATGTCGTAGGTACGCTCTATAAATGAGCGAAACGAACAATGTCTATCTTTGTATGTCTTGGCACTACAAATGTAGCTATTATTCACGAATCGACAAACTTTTAGGGCTAAATTTTTCATCTTGGTGGTGTTTTTTTGATACCTATTTTAATAAATAATAGGGGGTTATTGCTGCTTAGGAGTGAATCCCCAGGGGTTGTGAATGCCGAACTGCTTAAAGAGCTCTTCAATCTTCTGAGCCTTGATCACATCGAGTGGCATCTTGCCGGCTGCGTAGGCTGCTAAGCCCGCTCGCGTATTAATACCCAGGATATTCATTAGACCCTTGCGGAGCTCAATGCGAGCATTGTCCATCACGTCTAACCCTCGACGGAACGCTCGAATCTCATTAATTTCTGCCATAGTCTTGTTTTTTAATTTACAAAGTGTTAATTTTGTGGTAGTGTTTATGGTTTCTCAACCAGCCACAGTGCAAATATAGCGTATACTATGAATATTCGCAAATAATATTGCTGAAAATTCATAGTTTTTGCGATTGTATTTTCTTATAGAATTTTACAAAACTATAAACACATTGATTTTATGACACTTAAACAACGAGTAAAAACGTATTGCGACTATAAGAATATCGCAATAACAAATTTTGAAAGAAAAGCAGGTCTATCAAATGGCTATTTCAGAGAGAGCTCAAATAGAATGTCTGATGAAAAAGCTATGAAGATACAAAGAGCTTTTGATGACCTCAACATCGATTGGCTACGCACCGGCAATGGCGAGATGTTACAGCAGCGTGGGCACACGGTCATAGCGGGGGATGTTACCGGCAATGGCAACAACTTCGTTGCAGGCAACAACAACCACATTGGCGTTCAAGGTATTGCGGAGGATGCAGAGGTATTAGGTGAACAATATCCACAATGCAATTCAAACATAATAGAGATCGTTAGGAGTCAAAATAAGCAAATAACTATGCTTATCGACCAAATAGATAAATTAGTGGATGAGATAGGGAAAAATGGAGAAAGAGAAAGTCGCCTTATCTCCCTCCTCGAAAAGAAGTATTAACCTAACTATACCGATATGGACCTAAAAGAAAAACTTCAATCAATCGCGGAGCGAATAGCTAAATCCCGCGATACAGTAAAGACCGAGGAGGCTGTTAAGACTTCTTTCGTACTACCATTCCTCCAAGCATTGGGATATGATGTTTTCAACCCAGAGGAGATTATCCCCGAGAGCATATGCGACTACGGCACGAAGAAGGGGGAGAAAATAGATTACACCATATGTATTGACGGAGCACCTGTAATGCTTATAGAGTGTAAGCATTGGAGCATTGACCTTGACAAGTTCCAGGATCAACTATATAGATATTACACGGTATCGACAGCTAAATTCGGCATATTGACAAATGGTATCGTGTATAAGTTCTTTACCGACCTGGATAAGGGTAATGTTATGGATGATAAACCATTTTTTGTTATAGATTTGCTCAACCTTAAAGATAGCCACATCGAGAAGCTCAAGCAGTTTAGCCGAGAGCGATACGATACCGGCACAATCCTTAGCTCGGCAACAGAGATGAAGTATGTAAATGCTTTCAGGGAAGTAGTAACCGAGCAGTTCCAGGAGCCATCGGAAGAGTTAATAAAGCTCTTTATCAAGCAGGTGTATAGTGGTGTAGTAACGAAGAATGTCATTCAAGACTTTAAGCCTATGCTTATGCGTGCGTTCCAGCAGTTCATTAACGACAATGTTAATGACCGCCTGATGCAAGCCATTACACCAGAAGTTCCATCGGTCGCACAAGAAACTAAAGAGGAGGTTGCCGAGGATGCCAAGAGTAAGATTATTACAACGGATGATGAGGTGCAGGCATTCTATATCATCTGTGCTATACTATGTTCTGCAGTAGATGTTGAACGTGTGGTGATGCGTGATGCCCAGAGCTATTGTGCCATCCTCTTTGATGACAACAACCGCAAACCTATATGCCGTCTACACTTCAATGGAGGCAAGAAATATGTAGAGACATTTGATGCGAATAAGGTAGGCACTAAGCATCCTATCAGCACACTAAATGACATCTACAAACTATCAGAGGAATTATTATCAATTGTGAAAAGCTATTTGTAGTATGAATAAGTTTTTTATCATCTCGATATTAACTTTATTTACTGTTGGAGTACACGCACAAAGTATCAAGGTAAATGAAACAGACCCATTTAATGGCAAGTCTAAAATACAAACATCAGCAGTAAAAACATCATATCCAAAGGGCGAAATGTCAATGAAAGTAAATGATGGCATTGCCTATTTTTGCATAATGGCTACTGCTGACTATGTAGATATGGAAGAGGGAGATGAAGCAAAGATACTTTTTCTCACGAAAGAAAACAACATCGTTGAACTCGATGTTGAGTCGGTAAATACTGGAGTCGTGGAAAAGAAAAGTAACATACATTGGGGATTTGGTATATCATCTGGTAAAAGCAAACAGCTCACTTCATTATTCCTGGAGGCTATTGTTCCAGTAGAGGCTTTTGAGCAGATATACACTGAGCGAGTAAGCATTATTAGGCTTATAGCCGGCAAGACAGAAATAGATATCGATATAGCATCGCCGACAAAGAACTCCTGTGAAAATAGCTTATGGAGGTTATTTAAGATAACGAGGAAATACATTATTCCTGAAGAGTAACCCTACTAACTCCCCTACCGCTCAGCACTCCGCTGGGCGGTTTTTTGTTGCCAACCCCCAAGATAACCCTCAAACAAACATCCTTTGGTGGGCTGATTTTGATGTGGCACGGATGTTTGCAAACCCACAAAAATAATGACTATACCCCTGAAAATTAAGCACATGTATTTTGCAGAATGAGAAAATTTTTGTATATTTGAATATGCTAATAGGGCAAAAAAATACCGCCTACCTGTTAGCATCGCAAGAAACAACAAGTGGCGGTAGTGGTTCTTTTATGATTACCTTTAGTGTAGTTATGAAGGTGCTAAAGAAAGGCTTGAGCGTTTCCTTCTCAATTAGATTGAGTTAGCACCAGTGGCTGGCAGTAGCCCCTGCCAGCCACGAGAACCATCACAAAGGAATAAAAAAAAAATGACATACGCAAGGAAGTAAGCAAAAAACCGAGGTGGGAGGCCTCGGTTTTCTTTTTTTTAATCGGATGTGTTATCAATGTCTCAAATAAATAATACACGGAGTACACCTGCTTTTCAATTATCCTTTCTCGATCTTTATAGCACCTCCACAATGAGGACAACACACAGTGCCGGCGGATGTAGGCACAAACAACTCTGTAAGCGGAACATCGAGGGCATTAGCAATAGCACTGAGACGATCCAGGGTTGGGTTTCCTGAGAGGGATGAGGAGAGCGCAGCTTCTGTGATACCTAAAAGGGCAGCAAGTTCTTTTGCTGTCATCCCTTTTTTCTTGAGAATCTCTTTTACGCGTAACATATAATTAAGGTATATTTAAAGTTGATTAACGTTGGCAAAGATAGGCAAAATAAAGGTATAATGCAAGAGAAGAAAAAAAATTAAGGTAAAATGTAATTTTTTATGCAAAATATTTGGTAGGTAATTAAATTATACTTAAATTTGCACCAAGAAAATTAAAACAAACCTTAATACCTTTTTAATTATGAACAACTATTTCGCAACTATCAAAGACATTGTATTGAGCGTAGGCACAACAAAAGAAGACAAGATCAAGAGATTGCAGTCAGATCTTAAGTGCTCAAAGTATGAGGCAAACCACTACTATCAGTTAGTGATGCACGTAGAAGGTAACAAGCCAAAAGAGCCAACAACAGCCTTTACCCTGGGTGTAGAGATTGAGTGCTTTGGCATTAACAAGATGCAAGTACGCTCAATGTTGGCAGATAAGGGCATTACAGCCTTTGAGACCGGCTACGACCATAACGACCAGAAAAAGGCTTACAAGTTAGGGCACGACGGCTCAATAGCAGGTTCTCAGCCTTGCGAGGTAGTATCGCCTATATTGCACAACCTGGCGTCGCTCAAAAAGGTGTGCGAGGTGATCAATGCTTGCGGTGCACAAGTAAATCGCTCTTGCGGTATGCACATACACGTAGGTGCTGCAAAGTTCACTGTTGAGCAGTGGGTGCGTATCATTAAGAATTATGCAGCGATAGAGGGCATTATAGACAGCTTTATGGCTCAATCGCGTAGAGGCGATAACAACCACTATTGCAAGAGCATCAAGGGCTGTGCAGAGCGTTTGCAGGGCGTAAGCGATATGGGCGATATTATGACAGCCTTTTACCACGACCGCTACCACAAGCTCAATGTAATGTCATACCGCAATCACAAGACAATCGAGTTTAGACAGCACCAGGGCACAACAGACTTTACCAAGATTAAGGCATGGGCTGAGTTCTTAGTGGCTCTCATCAAGCACTCGATGACCAATACCGAGGTAATAACAGCAACAACAATAGACGAGTTGCCATTCTTGACCGCTACACAAAAGGCGTATTTCAATGACCGCAAACAACAACTAAACAGATAAGATATGTGTATTTTAATCGTCAAGCCTGCTGGGGTAAAGTTACCACCTCAGCAGGTACTCAAAAGATGTGCTCACCGCAACCCACACGGCTGTGGCTTTGCAACAGCAGACAAGTGTTTCAAGAGCCTTTCGCTTTCAGCCTTTACAAGAGAGCTAAGCAAGGTAGACCCTCGCGAGGCTATGATTATACACTTTAGGTATGCCACACACGGCTCAGTCAATCGCTCAAACTGCCACCCTTTCAAAGACGAGCAGATAGGCGTTGCTTTCGCTCATAATGGCGTGTTGCCTATCATACCCTACCAAGATAAGACCGACAGCGAAACAGCCTTTATAAGGCTATTTAAGCCTATAATCGCTAAATGTGGGCTATACTCAGCAGAGCTGCGTGATATGGTAGACGCGGTAATTGGTGGCTCTAAATTCGCCTTTATCGACGAGAACGGCAAC
>JAGBAX010000002.1 GCA_017938765.1 Alistipes sp.
CGAGGCCGAGCAGAACTCTTCGGAAGAGGCCGAGATGCAGCAGAGCAAACTCAATAGCGAGCGACGCACCTTAGATAGCGACCGTTCACGCTGGGAGCAGGAGCTCTCGGACCACGAGCGAGCCGTATGCAGTGCTACAAGCGAGGTGGAGCGAGCAGAGCATAACCGCAAACGCACGAAGGCAGAGGTAGCAACGATGCAGGACGAGATAGACAGCATACGTCGTAAAGCCTTTGACGAGTTCTTCGGCAACATCGATGAGCGTAATGCAACACTCAGCCGTGAGCGTCGCAAGATCGTAGAGGATATACGCTCGGCGGAGTGCGCTATTGAGACCTTGCAGGAGACAATCCGTGAGGTAAACGAGATGGCCGCCGAAGACCTTACGCTATCGCTACGCAAAACATTGGAGCAGGAGAAGCAACGCTCGATGGAGACTGCCAAGCGTAAGTTTGAGGTTGATGACAAGGTACGAGCATTAGAGGTACAGCGTGAGCGTTTCGTACAGTTCAAAACCTACCTTGCTAACACCAAGATTGAGGCTCTTAGCCGTATCACAAACGAGTTCCTGATAGGTATCGGCAGCGATATCCGTATTCGCTTTGATGGCTACACGGTACTCAAAAGCGGTAAGGTAAGAGAGAAAATCTCTATCTCACTGTTGCGTGATGGAGTTGATTGTGGCTCCTTTGGTAAGTTCTCGGCAGGCGAGGCGGCACGAGTGAACCTCGCAACAATCCTGGCGATGCAGAAGCTTGTCAATGCTAACTGCGACGATGAGAAGGGATTGGACTTACTTTGCATAGATGAGGTTCTTGATGCTATGGATGCCGATGGCTTAGCCTGTGTTTTTGCTGAGTTAAATCAACTTGGCATTACTGCTTTGGTTGTATCTCACGGTTCCATTGCAGAAAATTATCCCTATAAACTTGAAATTATAAAGGAGAATGGAGCGTCATACATATCATAAGCTTTGTAAGGCTCGAGTGTTATCTCTTCCTGGTCAGATATTTCCTACTAATTATTCAGGGAATATTAAAATTATAGAATACAGTGATGCTAACAATGTGATAGTTGAATTCCTTAGAAGTGGTGCTAGGAAGAAAACGACTTGGTGGTACATTAAGAATGGAGAAGTGAGAGACCGTGCAATGCCTCGTTTCAATAATTATGGCAAGCCTTTCATAATCGGTTATGGCGAATATAAGCCCGTAACTCATATTGAAGCCTATACCGCTTGGACGAGTATGATTAAGCGTTGCTATAACCCAAATAGATTGACTCGTAATCCTACTTATAATGGTTGTAAGATCACTGAGGAATGGTTTAACTTCCAAAATTTTGCTAGGTGGTTTATGTCTCAAGTACGCGGAAATGCTTATCAGCTAGATAAGGATATACTTTGTAAACATAACAAGGTGTATGGGCCACAATATTGTTGCCTCGTTCCTGCGCAGATTAATTCGCTATTTATAAAGTGCAATCGTTCTCGTGGAAAGTACCCTTTAGGCGTATCAAGGCATAAAGATTTTGAGGTGAATCCATATGTCGCAGTCTGCAATGATGGCAATGGCAAATCATGTCATCTTGGATGTTTTCGTTCGCAAGAAGAGGCCTTTATCGCCTATAAGTTATTCAAGGAAAGTGTCATCAAGCAAAAGGCAGAGTTATATAAAGATATTATTGAACCTCGTGTATATGATGCATTGATGAAATACGAAGTAGAAATTACCGATTAAATCATGGAACAAAAAACAGAAAATATAACGATAGACGACATCCTCGCCTTGGATGTGGCAACACACTGTGGCTACTTCTCAAAGCACGGAGCTGGTACTTGGAACCTCACCGAGAGCCGACGGCGCAACGATAACAAGATGCACGGCTCATTTCGCACGCTGCTTATCGACTTTATCCGTAAGTACGACATAAAGCAGATAGTCGCTGAGGATGTGAGCATCAACCGCCACTTCTACGACCTCAGACGATTGTCCGAGTTACGAGGTGTGTTGTTGGAGGTCTGCGATGAGCTGAACCTGCCCGAGCCGGAGTTTGTGAACCCTGCCGCACTCAAGAAGTGGGCAACGGGTGATGGACACGCCACAAAGTCAAAGATGGTAGAAACCTGCAAAAAGTATGGTTATGTACCTACGGACGACAACGCTGCCGATGCTTGCCACCTATTCTTTTATTACATACGCAAACACAGATTGTAAAATGACCGCATAGATTCGGGCGGTGACAAGCCGCCCACTTTTTTAATTGACGCTCTTCGAAGCTGACAGATTAGGACATTTCAGATTGAGTTGAACCCCTTTTCAGTTAGAAGAGTGGACAAGAAAGATGTGTTAAAAAGAGTGGCGGCAATCCCCGATGATGAGTCCGCCAAAAGACGCGCTCAACTACTGCAAAAGTATGTGATGCCGCATAAAAATCTGGTGTACAGCATCTGTATCAAGTACACATACAATCAGGAAGATATAGAAGATAACTATGTCGAGGCACTAGTGAACTTCTACAAGTATATGGACAGCTACGATCCTACAAGACCAGTGAAGACCTGGATCTATGCAGTGACAAAACGCCTTGTAGCTGACCTCAATAAGCGTAATAAAACCCGAACTCCGCCAGACGATAGTGTCGATGTAAAAGAGTTGCGCTCCACATTGTTGGATGAGTGCAACCCTTCGGCAAACTGTATGGGTATGAGTAACTATAAGGACTACTATAGTGATGAAATTCTTTGGGCCCTGGATCAGATAAAACCCATCTACCGTGAGGCATTCCTGCTGCAACAAGCAGGCTACAAGATCAGCGAGATAATGGAGATTACCTACCAGAATGGAACCCTCCAGACAAAGAATATCGAGACGGTAAAGAGTCGTCTGTTTTTAGCAAAAGCACAACTTAGAAAATTACTTACAAGAGATGGAGAAAAAAGAGTGGATTGAAGGGTGCAAGCGTGTGTTTACACAGCTTGTCAGAGATACTATTTGGGAAGATTTTATTATGCCCAAAGGTGGTATGCCCGATAAATATATGGGCAGCTGTTATGATAAGTTGGTTCATAGGTTTGGTGCTGTGAGCGGAGAGCGATTGGCCGACTTCTGCATCTGTCAGGTTTATGCAATATCTCAGTTCTATAAGGGATATAGACAAAAATGGAATATCTCTCACTCATTTGCTGACAAAGCCATTCAGAGATATGTCGAGCCCTCAAATCATAGGAAAAGGCACGAAGATAGGTGGCTGAACTGTTATGGGGTATCTCGAATAAAATATTTATCAATGGTCGAGGACCATAG
>JAGBAX010000027.1 GCA_017938765.1 Alistipes sp.
AGCATTTTAAAGACTTCGTCAAATGGTTCCTTTTTCTGCAAAGTAATCAGGGTAAAGCAAGCAAAAAAATAGGGTGAGAAATACTGCGTTTCTCACCCTTTATTTACTCCCTAAAAAGCGCCGCTTTTGGCATCATTACCCCAAACAAAAAGGTATCCGCAGCGCGGATACCTTAAGCCAATAGTTAATGGCTAACGGCCAATAGCTGTTAGTTGATTGATGGGAGGAATGAGTAATCCTTTGAGTAGTGGAGGTGCTGCTCGGTGTAGTTTGCAGGGTAAGTTACCACTACATCTACAACCTGGCCATCCTTCTCAACAATCTGGTACTCTGGGTTTACGAAACCACCGTAAGGCTCAATGCCCAGTGCGTAGTAACGCTCGCGAACCTGCTTGTGAAGCTCTGGCTCAACAGTTACGCCGTAGTTCTCAACAAGTGCCTTACCAGCCTCATAGTCGCCCTCGCTCTTGATGCGCTGTACCTCATAGAGCATATCGCCAAAGAGCTTGCGCAGTGCGTCAAAGTCGTTTACAACGATATATTTCTTGCCATCCTTCTCAACCCACTCAATAACATTGTTCTGTTTGCCCTTCTCATAGCACCACTCGGCAATCATCTTGCGGTTACGCATATGCGACTCCTCAACATTCTTACCAAGCTCAATTCTTGAGAGCTGGGTCATCATACCGTTCATGATGTAAGATGCGTACTGTGCCTTTGCAACATCAAGAGTTGGAATAAGACCAATCTCAATGAGTTTCTCATCGCCAAGGTAGTAGAGTGCAAACAGGTCGGCGCGGGTCTCCTCAAGGGTAGAAGAGTATGAGCCGAGCTCAGTACCAGTTGTACCTGGAGCGAGCTGACCAGAGCCGTGTCCGAGGCACTCGTGAAGGTCTGTGTGAAGGTCATCAGAGAGCTTACCCCACTTCTCCATACGCTCGCGATCCTCTGCGCGAAGAACAAACTCCTCTGCAAAGCCGTTGCCCTGTGCTGCCTTCTTATATGCGTAGGTGATGTTGTCAATAGTTACAGACTTTGAGCCGTACTCCTTACGAATCCAGTCTGCATTTGGAAGGTTAATGCCGATAGGTGTTGCAGGGTAGCAGTCGCCACCGAGCATAGCTACTGTGATAACCTTTGCAGATACACCCTTAACAACTGGCTTGCGGTATGCAGGGTTGATAGGCGAGTGGTCCTCAAACCACTGTGCATTCTCTGAAATGGTCTTTGTACGAGCGCAAGCAGCCTTGTCAACGAAGTTTACAACGCTCTCCCAAGAGGCCTTGAAGCCAAGTGGGTCGCCATAAGTCTCTGTAAAGCCGTTTACAAAGTCTACATTTGACTGTGTATCCTGCACCCAAGAGATGTTAAATGCGTCAAAGTCGCGAAGGTCGCCAGAACGGTAGTACTTAATAAGAAGACCGATAGTTGTCTTGAGTGGCTCCTCGGCAACTGCCTCTGCCTTCTCAAGCCAGTATACAACCTGCTCAAGAGCCTCTGTATACATACCATCAATCTTGTATGTCTGCTCGTAAATCTTGCCATTCTTCTTGACAAGCTTTGAGTTAAGACCATATGAGATTGGACGTGGGTCCTTTGGATCAATCATCTTGTTGTAGAACTTCTCTACCTCGGCCTGTGTGAGTCCCTCATAGTAGTTGCCTGCAGAAGCGGCAATCATATCTACACCAGCGGTCTGATTGAGGCGTGAAGCATAGAGGGCTGGGTTGAAGATAATCTCAACTAACTCCTCGTGGCTCACTGCGCCAGTATCAACACCCTTGAGCTGCTCTGCAAACCACTCGCGAGAGAACTCAGGCGCGAACTTGTCGTTAGAGTAGTGGTGGTGAATACCGTTAGCAAACCACACCTTCTTTAGATACTTCTCCATCGCAACAAAATCAGCAGAGCTCTTGTCTCCCTCATAGGTGGTATAAATCTGCTCTAATGCGCGACGGATTGTAAGGTTGTACTTGAAATTCTGGTCGTACATAATGTCGCGACCACACTTTGCCGACTCGGCAAGGTAGTAGATAAGCAGCTTCTCATTGAGTGGCAGGTTCTCAAACTCAGGTACCTCATAACGGATAACCTTGATATCGTCAAACTTGTCAACAATCCAAGCCGCCTCCTTAGGCTGCTCTGTGCAAGATGTCAGAGCAAGGGCAATAAGTCCCATAGCGGTTAAAATTTTTTTCATTTCTTTAAGTTTTTTATTGCAAAAATTATTCTTTCAGTGCAAAGATAGTAATTTATTCAATACTGAACAAATCAGCATCGCGAAGGGTAGGAAAACGCTTGCGACGCTCTTTTAGTTCCTTTGTATCAATCTCTGTCACTACGATTGTCTCGCTCTGTCCACACTGAGCAACCACCTCTCCGAAGCTATCCCACAGAACAGAGCCTCCAGAGTAACTGCAGTATGGGTCGCTACCCGTGCGGTTTACAGCCACTACAAAAGCCTCGTTCTCAATAGCCCTTGCTGCCGATAGTGTGCGCCATACAGCCTCCCTTGCCGTTGGGAAGTTTGCTACGTAGATTATTGCATCATAGTCGTATCCATTCTCAGTCAGGCTATTGCGCGAAAAGATAGGAAAACGGATGTCGTAGCAGGTCTGAAGGAGGAATTTTACCCCCTGCCAATCTACAACAACGCGCTCAACTCCTGCAGTAAAACGCTTGGTCTCGCCACCGAGACGGAAGAGGTGGTGCTTGTCATACCGCGCTGCAATGCCATTAGGGGTTATGAAGTAGTGGCGGTTGTAGTACTTCCCATTCTCCGCAATAACGAGCGAGCCAGAGATAGCACACCCTCTTTTGGCGGCAGTGTCAATCATCCACTTTAGGGCTACGCTCTGCTCCTCTGTCTGAGCAACCTCCTGAGCCTCAATAACAAACCCCGTGCTCCACATCTCTGGAAGTATGTAGAGGTCGGCAGGCTCAGCGCTCTGAACCAAGGCCTCTGCGCGGGCGATATTTGCCTCTGTGTTGCACCAAATAATGTCAGTTTGAACAAGTCCTATCCTCATACTCTATTGGTTATGTTATTCGGTTTATCAAATTGCAGTAATCCACATATTAGCCCACTCAAACAGACTCCGTGAAGCCATATCAAAATCAACACTTTCGCAACTCTTACACTTCAAGAAGCTCTCTAATATAGTCTGCTCTGATATATTTGCGACAGAGAGCAACTCTTCCTTGGTCTTTATATATCGTTTTGTCTGCTTAAAGACGATAGCCTGAATCACAAAAGTTGCTGCTTTGTATAGCCCCTTTAGAATATCTTCACTCTTTTCGTGTAGCATATTGTGTACACAGCCATGATATATGTTACACGCACCAATTTTAATAGCTCTAGTAACTGCAGTGTCATCAATCAAAGGTAGTAAATAGTCGATACTGCCAACTATCGGCGTAGTGTCATAATAAAATTGAAAAAGGTCTGATGGTTCCCAACTCAAAAGTTCAGCCTTGCCAGAGATAAAACCACATATCAACTCTCTATGCGACATAGTATCCAACAGTTCGTTATAAGTTTGAATATCAGAAGCTTGTAACTCATTTAGTATTACGACAATATCTATATCGCTTCTATTTGTAGCCTCTCCACGACCATAACTGCCCTGCAAACCGATAAATTCTATGCGGTTTTCAAAAACAGTTTTGAGCGTGCGTGTAAAACTATCTACCCAAACATCAATATCCACCATCTTTCTATCAACTATAATTTTCAAAGGTAATAAATATAAAGCCCCATTGAGAAAAATTTCAGTCGCGGATAGTACAAAGGCGTACAGCCGCGACTGAAATTTATGCAATATGCTGTAGATAGCACGCTATTACACCAAAACTACTCCCATTCAATTGTAGCGTTTGGCTTTGGCGACATATCGTAGCAGACACGGTTTACATTCTTAACCTCGGCAAGAATGCGGTCTGTGATACGGCAGAGAATATCCCAATCCACGCGCTCAATAGTCGCTGTCATAGCGTCTACGGTATTCACGGCGCGAATGATTACTGGATACTCAAATGAGCGAGCATTGTCTCTAACACCTACGCTCTTGAAGTCAGGTACAATGGTAAAGTACTGCCAAACCTTCTTGTCAAGGCCTGCCTTTGCAAACTCCTCGCGAAGAATAGCATCAGACTCGCGCACAGCCTCCAATCGCTCACGCGTAATAGCACCCAAGCAGCGAACACCAAGTCCTGGGCCTGGGAATGGCTGACGGTATACCATCTCATATGGCAGACCAAGCTCAAGACCGCAAGCGCGTACCTCATCCTTAAAGAGCTGACGCAGTGGCTCTACAAGCTCAAACTGCAGGTCGTCTGGAAGACCTCCTACATTGTGGTGAGACTTAACCATCTTGGCTGTCTTAGTTCCACTCTCAACGATGTCTGGATAGATTGTACCCTGACCAAGGAAGTCAATACCATCAAGTTTGCGTGCCTCCTCCTCAAATACGCGGATAAACTCGCCACCGATAATCTTACGCTTCTGCTCTGGGTCCTCAACACCCTCAAGCTTTGTAAGGAAGCGCTCTGTAGCATCTACATAGACAAGGTTTGCGCTGAGCTGGTTGCTGAATACCTCAACAACATTCTCACTCTCGCCCTTACGCATAAGGCCGTGATTTACGTGTACGCAGACAAGGTTATCGCCAATAGCCTTCAGAAGAAGAGCCGCAACTACAGAGGAGTCTACACCACCAGAGAGGGCAAGAAGCACCTTTCTATTGCCAACCTGACGGCGGATAAGCTCTACTTGGTCAGCTACGAAGTTGGTCATATTCCAGTTAGCCTCGGCCTTGCAAACATCAAATACAAAGCCCTTTACAGCCTCCTTAATAGCCTCAATGTTGTCGGTAAACTGTGGTAAGTTTACCTCACACTTTGCCTTGCTGTGACCCGCTGCAATAACAGGGAAGCCAGCATTATAAATCTCTGGAAGAACATCAATCTCAACGCCGTCAATAACATTGTTTGGACCTCCGTTGATAATCACACCCTTAACATTTGGCAGAGCCTTGAGCTCAGCAGCGGTAATGTCGTGTGGGTAAATCTCGCTATAAACACCGAGGTCACGAATGGCGCGGGCGAGGACAGTATTCTCGTGGCTGCCCAAGTCCAAAATAACAATCATATCTTGCTTCATATCCTAAGTATGTATTAAAACCTAATACTCTTTTACTCTCCGCGAGTGTAGTTTGGAGTCTCGCGAGTAATTGTAATGTCGTGTGGGTGATTCTCAATAACTCCACTTGCAGTAACGCGAATAAAGCGAGCTGTGCGAAGTGTTGCAAGGTCCTTAGCACCGCAATATCCCATACCAGAGCGAATACCGCCAATGAGTTGATATACGGTCTCGTTAAGTGAACCCTTGAATGGTACGCGACCAACAATACCCTCTGGAACGAGCTTGTTTGTAGCCGTTGTGCTATCCTGGAAGTAGCGGTCTGTAGAGCCAGCCTTCATAGCGTCAATAGAGCCCATACCTCGGTATGTCTTGAACTTACGGCCGTTGTAGATGATAGTCTCGCCTGGAGCCTCCTCTGTTCCTGCAAACATTGAGCCGCACATCACGCAGTCACCACCAGCAGCCAGCGCCTTGACAATGTCTCCAGAGTAACGAAGACCACCATCGGCAATAACTGCCACATCCATATCTTTAACAGCGCTTGCAACATCAAAAATTGCTGTCAGCTGTGGAACACCAACGCCTGCGATGATTCGTGTGGTACAGATTGAACCAGGACCGATACCAACCTTAATGCCGTCTGCACCATTCTCAGCAAGGTAGCGAGCAGCCTCGGCAGTGGCTATGTTTCCAACCACAACATCAAGATGAGGATACTTCTCCTTAATGCGCTTAAGCAGTGCAACAATATTCTTTGAGTGACCGTGTGCAGAGTCAAGAACTACAGCATCAACACTCTCGGCAACAAGTGCATCCACACGCTCCATAGAGTCGGCTGTAACACCAACACCTGCAGCTACGCGGAGACGACCCTTGCTGTCTTTACAAGCGTTTGGATGATCCTGCACCTTTGTCAGGTCCTTGTATGTGATAAGACCTACAAGATGTCCCTCTGCATCAACTACGGGGAGCTTCTCAATCTTGTTGCGAAGAAGAACATCAGCAACATCTTCCGCCTCAGGATTGGTTATGGTTACCAGATTCTCCGATGTCATCACCTCGTCAATGCGACGAGTCATATCCTTCTGAAAACGGAGGTCGCGGTTTGTAACAATGCCAACAAGCATACGATTCTGGTCAATCACTGGGATGCCGCCAATCTTATTCTCGCGCATAAGTGCCAGAGCATCGCCAACAGTCTGCTCTCCAGTGATTGTTACAGGGTCGTAAATCATACCATTCTCGGCGCGCTTTACACGGCGCACCTGTGCAGCCTGCTCGGCAATAGACATATTCTTGTGGATAACACCAATACCTCCTTCACGAGCAATTGCAATCGCCATTGGGGCCTCAGTAACGGTATCCATCGCTGCGGAAACGATTGGAATATTGAGCGTGATGTTGCGTGAAAAACGGCTTTTAACACTAACCTCACGTGGCAATACCTCCGAGTATGCAGGTACGAGCAACACGTCGTCAAAGGTCAAACCCTCTTGCTGAACTCTCTCTGTTAGAAATGACATAATTTACAATATTTTATTATTAGACATATTTTACTTTAACAAAAAGCGAGGCACAACCGCACCTCGCTCTATATCGCACTCTATCCCATATTACCACACAACACGCACACTCTGTCACCATAAAGCCCGAAGTGCACAAGGAACGAAATCGGACCATGAAGCGAAAAGTTGTTGATAGTTCTCATTGGTAGAATTTATTTGCGCAAAGGTAGGTATTATTTTTTGAACTACCCAACTTTTTTGCAGAAAAATGTAAAAATATTTTTTTTGTCTCTTTCGTTGAAAAAATGTTAAAAAAAGTATGCGGAAAATTTTTATGAACCCATAAAGTTTTATATTTTTGCCGTATGAAAGGATTTTGGGTGCATTATCTGTTTGTTGCTTGTTCGGGTGAAAATTCTCGATGCGCTTTTTTGGGGTCGCGCTCAAAGTGCGTGGACGCTTGTGGACAGAAGTGTGCAAATGTGTAAGATTAGAGCCACTACAACAGTCGTGTTGCGGTGGCTTTTTGATTGATAAAAAGTGTAAAAATTAAAAATAACTTAAATTCAAGAATGAGTATGAAGGTAGCAGTTATTATGGGCTCTACAAGCGACTGGGGTGTTATGTCGGCTGCTGTTGAGACCCTTGAGCAGTTGGGTATTGAGTATGAGAAGCGCGTTATCAGCGCACATCGTACTCCACATTTAATGTTTGAGTATGCAACTACTGCGCGTGAGCGTGGCATAGGCGCAATTATCGCGGGTGCGGGCGGTGCTGCTCACGTAGCTGGTGTAACCGCTGGCCTTACTACAGTGCCTGTTATTGGCGTGCCTATTAAGACCTCTGCTCTTGGAGGCCTTGACTCTTTGCTCTCTATTGTGCAGATGCCAGGGGGTGTGCCAGTATCTACTACCGCAATCAATGGTGCTAAGAATGCGGCTCTTATTGCAGCATCTATCTTCGCACTTACTGATCCAGAGCTTGAGGCTCGTCTTATTGAGTTCCGCAAGCAGCAAACCGAGAATGTTCTTTCAGCAGAGTTGTAGAGTATGAATAGTTTCAGAATTTTTGTTGAGAAGTATGCCGAGTTTCAGGTAGAGGCTCACGCATTGCAAAGCGAGCTTAATGAGAATCTCGGTCTAAATATAAAGTCACTCCGCGTGCTAAATGTCTACGACCTCTTTGGTTTTACGCCTGAGCTTATTGAGCGTTGTCGCTATGCTGTTTTCGGAGAGATTGTTACCGACCGCGTGACAGACAGCCTACCGCTTGAGGGTGTGAAGTATCTGGCCGTTGAGTGTCTGCCAGGTCAGTTTGACCAGCGCGCATCTTCGGCTGTAGACTGTGTACGCCTTATTGAGCCTACTGCTGATGTGAGAATCCGCAGTTCAAAGTTGCTTATCTTTGATAATGGCGTATCGGATGCCGATATTGAGGCTGTAAAGCACTACTATATTAATGCTGTAGAGTCTCGTGAGAAGGATTTGTCTCGCCTTGTGGATAATGAGCAGGCGGAGATTCGCCCAGTGCCAATTCTTGAGGGCTTTACAGATATGACAGAGCAGGAGCTTGCCCCATATTGTAAGGCAAACTCTCTGGCTATGAATGCAGACGACCTTCGTGAGGTTGTAAATTACTTCAAGGGCGAGGGTCGCAACCCTTCACAGACCGAGCTTCGCATTCTTGATACATACTGGTCAGACCACTGTCGTCACACAACCTTTACTACAGAGATTACAGAGGTCAAGATTGACGAGTCGTTTATGAAAACTGAGTTTGAAAGCGCGCTTGCCGAGTTCGGTATGATGCGTACAGAACTCGGTAGAGAGCATAAGAGCCTCTGCCTTATGGAGATTGCCACTATCGGTGCGCGCTATCTTCGCTATAAGGGCCTGCTGGACGATATGGAGCAGAGTGAGGAGAATAATGCTTGTAGTATCTTTGTTGATGTAGACGTAGATGGTCAGAGCGAGAAGTGGTTGCTACAGTTCAAGAATGAGACACATAACCACCCAACAGAGATTGAGCCATTTGGTGGCGCATCAACCTGTCTTGGTGGCGCAATTCGTGACCCATTGTCAGGTCGCGCATATGTATATCAGGCTATGCGCGTAACTGGCGCGGGCGATATATATAAGAGTGTCTCTGAGACACTTGCAGGTAAGCTCCCACAGCGAGTTATCTCTCGTAAGGCTGCTGCAGGATACTCAAGTTATGGAAATCAGATTGGTCTTGCGACGACTCATGTTCGTGAGATTTACCACGATAATTATGTTGCTAAGCGCCTTGAGGTAGGTGCTGTTGTGGGTGCTGTAAAGGCGGAGAATGTTCGCCGTGAGTCTCCAGCGCCAGGCGATGTTGTGCTGCTTATGGGTGGTAGAACAGGCCGTGATGGTATTGGTGGAGCAACTGGCTCTTCAAAGCAGCATACAGCAGCCTCACTTGAGGAGTGTGGCTCGGAGGTGCAGAAGGGAAATGCTCCAGAGGAGCGTAAAATTCAGCGTCTGTTCCGCCGTGCAGATGTTACACGCCTTATTAAAAAGTCAAACGACTTTGGTGCAGGTGGTGTGAGCGTGGCTATTGGCGAGCTTACAGATGGACTTGATATCTACCTTGACCGAGTGCCAGTGAAGTATAGCGGACTGAACTCTACAGAGCTTGCTATCAGTGAGTCACAGGAGCGTATGGCTGTTGTCGTTGAACGCAAGGATATGGAGACAATGATGG
This sequence comes from Alistipes sp., assembly GCA_017938765.1. Classification (GTDB taxonomy): domain Bacteria; phylum Bacteroidota; class Bacteroidia; order Bacteroidales; family Rikenellaceae; genus Alistipes. The sequence continues at coordinate 9,376 of JAGBAX010000027.1, forward strand.
CTCTGTGTGCCGAGGAGAATGTGGAGGTTACGTATGTTGCCGATGTGACAGATACACAGCGAATGAGAATGTACTTCCACGACAAACTTATTGTAGACCTTAAGCGTGAGTTTATTGATAGCGCAGGTGCAAAGCACTATACACAGATTACAATCCCTGCTGTTGAGGAGCGTAACCCATTCTCTCGTACTGTTGAGGGTCAGGGTGTTACTGAGCAGTTTGTTGCAAATCTGAAGGATTGGAATGTAGTGAGCCAGAAGGGTCTTATTGAGATGTTTGACTCTACAATTGGCGCCTCTACTGTCCTTATGCCATTTGGAGGTAAGACGCAGACTACAGAGAGCCAGGTGTCAGTGCAGACCCTGCCTGTTCGTCATGGCAAGACAAATACTGCAAGTATTATGGCCTTTGGCTACAACCCATATATCTCTGCGTGGAGTCCATATCACGGTGCACAGTATGCCGTTGTTGAGGCTGTGGCAAAGGTTGTGGCTGCGGGCGCACGATTTGATAAGATGAGATTCTCATATCAGGAGTACTTTGAGCGTATGACAGACCGTAACTCTTGGGGTAAGCCTATGGCGGCACTGCTTGGTGCTCTTAAGATGCAGAATGCACTCGGACTACCATCTATCGGTGGTAAGGACTCTATGAGCGGAACATTTAACGATATTAACGTTCCACCAACACTTATCGCCTTTGGTATTACTACTGTTGACGCTCGCACTGTTATCAGCCCAGAGTTTAAGGCTGCAGGCGATAAGTTATACCTTATCAAGCACACTCCAAAGGCTGACTATACACCAAACTGCGATGCTCTGCGTCACAACTTCACACTGACAACAGACCTTATTGAGCAGGGTAGTGTTGTTGCTGCTTATGCAGTAGGCTTTGGTGGTGTTGCCGAGGCTGTGGCAAAGATGAGCTTCGGTAATGAGATTGGTGCGGAGATTTGTCTTGACAGTAGCGAGCTGTTTGATTATAATTACGGCTCTATCCTTGTTGAGAGCAAGGCGGAGATTACAGACCCTGCAGCGGTGCTTGTAGGAGCAACTGTTGCTGATAAGAGCGTTACTGTAAACGGTCAAAAGCTCACCATTGCAGAGCTTCTTGAGGCAAATACCACTCGCTTTGAGAGTGTTTACCCAGCAAAGGGTCGCACTGGCGAGCCTTGCCGTGAGGCAAACTGTACTACTGTAGCGCCAAAGTATAAGGGAGAGAAGGTTGATACTGTAAAGGTCTACTTGCCAGTCTTCCCAGGTACAAACTGCGACTATGATACAGCACGTGCCTTTGAGCGCGCAGGCGCTGTAACAGAGATTGGCGTCTTCTGTAACCTCACTTCAGAGGCTATTTTTGACTCTATTAAGCGTATGTGCGAGGCTATTGACAACAGTCACATCCTTGTGCTTAGTGGTGGTTTCTCTCTGGGTGATGAGCCAGATGGTAGCGGTAAGTTTATCGCGGGCGTACTTAATAACGCCGATGTGACAAAGTCTGTTCACGCACTGCTTGACCGAGGTGGTCTTATCCTTGGTATCTGTAACGGCTTCCAGGCCCTTGTAAAGTCTGGACTGTTGCCTTATGGTCGCTTGGGTATGGTTACAACAGCCTCTCCAACACTGTTCCATAATGATATCCACCGCCACATTTCGCAGATTGTGACAACTCGTGTTGGAACAACAGCCTCTCCTTGGTTGTCATCATTCAAGGTGGGCGAACTTCACTCTATTGCCGTTAGTCATGGCGAGGGTAAGTTCGTTGTAAGTCCAGAGTTGGCCGAGGAGCTCTTTGCTGCAGGTCAGGTAGCCTTCCAGTATACAGATGCTGATGGTCGTGCTACAACAGATGCGCCACATAACCCTAATGGATCTTCTTATGGTATTGAGGGTATCATTAGTAAGAACGGTCAGATTTTGGGTAAGATGGGCCACACAGAGCGTTACACAGAGGGCCTGTTTAAGAACATTGCTGGACAGAAGTGTCAGAACATTTTTGACAATGCAGTGAGATATTTTAGGGGCGAGTAAACGAATAATATAATATATAGGTATAATGAGTGTTTTAGGAGTATATGGTGTTGAGCACGCCTCATCTATAATCTACTACGGTCTACATACAATGCAGCATCGTGGGCAAGAGGGGTGCGGAATGGTTTGTGTTGATGCTACGGGCAAGATGAAGCGTCATCGCGGAATGGGACTTGTTACCGAGGTGTTCAACGAGCAGAAGATTGCCGCACTTGACGGTACTATGGGCGTTGGACACGTGCTCTATACGGGTGCTGCTTCACGCAGTATGGATAATGTGCAGCCGCTCTATTTTCATCACGGGTCGGGTGATTTTGCTCTGGCCCATAACGGAAATGTTGTCAATGCAGAGCAACTTAAAGAGTCTTTAGAGCGTAGAGGCTCACTGTTCCACTCTCATTCTGATGCAGAACTACTTGCTCACCTTATTAAGAAGGACAACCCAGATGAGCCTCGTATCTTCTCAATTATTGAGGCTCTGAAGCAGATGGAGGGCGCATTTGCCTTTCTGATAATGACAAAAAATCGTATCTATGCTTGTCGTGATAAGTATGGTTTCCACCCGCTGTCAATAGGCAGGCTTGGCGAGGGATATGTAGTAAGTAGCGAGACTTGTGCATTTGACACTATCGGTGCAGAGTTTGTTCGTGATATTGCACCGGGTGAGATTGTTACAATTGACAAGAAGGGTATCCGTTCAACAATCTATGCCCAGGAGTGCAAGTGTAAGATGTGCGCTATGGAGTATATCTACTTTGCCCGTCCAGATAGCGATATTGAGGGTTGTAATGTCCATGCATACCGCAAGGAGTCTGGTCGCCGTCTCTTCCATGAGGCCCCTGCAGACGCAGATATCGTAGTAGGTGTTCCTGACTCAAGCCTCAGCGCGGCACAGGGATATAGCGAGGCGAGCGGTCTTCCGTATGAGATGGGTCTTATTAAGAATAAGTATGTTGGTCGTACCTTCATACAGCCGTCGCAGGCACTTCGTGAGAAGGGTGTGAGGATGAAGCTTTCGCCAGTTCGCAGTATTGTAAATGGCAAGCGCGTGGTGCTTGTAGATGATTCTATTGTTCGTGGTACAACATCTCGCCGTATCGTAAATATGCTTCGCGAGGCGGGTGCTACGGAGGTACACGTGCGTATTGCCAGTCCTACGATGACCCACCCTTGCTTCTACGGCGTTGATACATCAACCCTTGAGGAGTTGATGCTTGCGCGTATGAATGTTGATGAGGCTTGTAAGGCTATTGGTGCTGATTCACTGGCATTTCTCTCTTATGAGGCTACTCTACAGTCTGCTATTGGTAGAACAGATATGTGTCTTGCTTGCTTTAACGGGCAGTATCCAACACCTATTTACGAGAGCATTGAGGATGCAAATAAATAATAAAAATATATAAAGTTATGGCTGAAAATTACGAAAAGGCAGGTGTAAACCTGGAGGCGGGCTATGAGGTGGTACGCCGAATAAAACAACATGTGGCTTCTACTGCACGCAAGGGTACTATGGGAAATATTGGTGCTTTTGGCGGTATGTTTGACCTCGCATCTCTTGGTGTTAAGGAGCCTGTGCTGGTTAGCGGAACAGATGGCGTGGGAACAAAGCTCAAGATTGCCTTTGCAATGGATAAGCACGATACTATCGGTATTGATGCAGTGGCAATGTGTGTGAATGATGTTCTGGCACAGGGCGCTGAGCCACTCTTCTTCCTTGATTATGTGGCTCTTGGACACAATATTCCAGAGAAGGTTGAGGCTATTGTTGCTGGTGTTGCCGAGGGTTGCCGTCAGGCTGGTTGTGCGCTTATTGGTGGCGAGACTGCCGAGATGCCAGGTATGTACGAGGGTGGCGATTATGATATCGCAGGCTTTACTTGCGGTGTTGTTGAGAAGTCACAGCTTATTGATGGCAGTAAAGTAAAGGTTGGCGATGTGCTTGTAGGTATCGCCTCAAGTGGTGTCCACTCAAATGGTTTTAGCCTTGTGCGTAAGGTTGTTGCAGATAATAATCTTGACCTCAACGCATCATACGAGGAGCTTGAGGGCGCACTTTTGGGCGAGACACTGCTTACTCCAACGAAGATTTATGTTCGTCAGGTGCTTGAGGTTATCCGTAATTGTGATGTTCACGGCATTTGTCACATTACTGGTGGCGGCTTTGACGAGAATATCCCACGTGTGCTGCATGAGGGTCAGGGACTTAAGATTCAGGAGGGTAGCTGGGAGATTCTGCCAGTGTTCCGCCTTCTTGAGAAGTATGGTGGTATTCCACACCGCGAGATGTTCAACATCTTCAATATGGGTATCGGTATGGTCGTCGTTCTTGACCAGTCAGAGGCTCAGAAGGCTATTGATATCCTTACAGCGGCGGGCGAAAAGGCCTCTGTTATTGGTTGCGTAACTGACACCGAGGGTGTTGTAATAGAGTAGCTATGCACCGTATAGCTGTCTTTGCAAGCGGTAAAGGGACAAACTTTGAGGCTATTGCTGCAGCGTGTAGCAATGGTACTCTTGATGCCCAAGTGGCTCTTGTGGTGTGTGATAAACCGCAGGCGGAGGTTGTGGCAAAGGCCGAAAGGCTCGGTATAGCGTGTTTTGCCTTTAACCCAAAGCAGTACGCCTCAAAGGCTGATTATGAGGCTGAGATAGTAGAGCTGCTTGATAGGGCGGAGGTAGAACTTGTCTGCCTGGCGGGCTATATGCGCATTGTGGGTGAAAAACTGCTCAGTGCTTATGGTGGCAAGATAATTAACATCCATCCGTCACTGCTTCCCGCCTTTGCTGGTGCAAGGGCTGTAGAGCAGGCTATAGAGTATGGCGTAAAGGTCTTTGGAATCACTATCCACTGGGTAGACCAGACCCTTGATGGCGGACGGATTATTGCCCAGCGCGCCTTTGAGTATGAGGGTAGCGATGCTGAGGAGGTACACCGCATAGGACAGCAAATTGAGCATAAGTTGTATGTAGAAACGATTAAAAAGATATTAAAATGAAAAGAGCATTAGTAAGTGTAAGTGACAAGAGCGGTCTTGTTGAGTTTGTAAAGGGACTTGAGTCGCTCGGTTGGCAGATTATCGCTACTGGTGGCACACAGCGCCTGCTTGAGCAGCAGGGTGTTAAGACTATCGGCATTAGCGAGGTTACAGGATTTCCTGAGATTTGTGACGGTCGTGTAAAGACTCTTCATCCAAAGGTACACGGAGGCCTTCTGGCTCGTCGTGATGAGGAGAGCCACCTTGCAGCACTTCGTGAGAATGGTATTGAGTTTATTGACCTTGTATGCGTAAATCTATACCCATTCCGTCAGACAATCGCAAATCCAGATGTAACTATGGAGGATGCTATTGAGAATATTGACATCGGTGGCCCATCTATGCTCCGCAGTGCAGCAAAGAACTACCGCGATGTTACTGTTGTGTGCGACCCTGCGGACTATGCAGCAGTCCTTGCTGAGATTGCTGAGGGTGGTAATACAAAGGTTGAGACCCGTCTTGCCCTCTCTGCCAAGGCTTATACTCACACTGCACAGTATGATAGCTGCATCGCTACATTTATGCGCGAGAAGGCAGGCCTTAGCGAGAAACTCTTCCTTGAGTTTGATGTGAAGCAATCACTTCGTTATGGCGAGAACCCTCACCAGAGCGCTAAGTTCTACTCTGATAACCAGACCACAGCCTTCTCACTTGCTTATGCAGAGCAGCTCGGTGGTAAGGAGCTATCTTACAACAATATTCAGGATGCAAATGCGGCTCTTAATATCGTTCGCGAGTTTGACGAGCCTTTCTGCGTTGCTCTTAAGCATATGAATCCTTGTGGCGCTGCTATTGGTGCTACTATCGAGGAGGCGTGGAGTGCTGCATATGAGGCAGATAAGGTGTCTATCTATGGCGGTATCGTCGCTGTAAACCGTCCACTTACAGCCGAGGTGGCACAGGGTATGAAGCCAATCTTCCTTGAGATTGTTATGGCTCCAGAGTTTACTCCAGAGGCTCTTGAGATTCTTAGCACAAAGAAGAATCTGCGCCTGCTGAAGGTTGATATGACAAAGACAGATAATACTATTAACCAGTATATCAGCGTAAATGGCGGTCTGCTTGTTCAGCAGCTTGATACTGTGACTAAGGAGGTGACTGCTGATATGTGCGTAACCGAGACAAAGCCTACCGAGGCACAGCTTGTTGATATGAACTTTGGTTGGAGAGTTGTTAAGCACGTTAAGTCAAATGCTATTGTCGTTGTTAAGGATGGACATACACTTGGCGTTGGTGCTGGTCAGATGAACCGCGTAGGCTCTGCCGAGATAGCACTCAAGCAGGCACAGGCAGCTGGCTTTACTGAGGGTCTTGTTCTGGCTTCAGACGGCTTCCTTCCATTTGATGATACAGTAGCATTTGCAGCACAGTATGGTGTTACGGCTATCGTTCAGCCAGGTGGTAGCATCCGCGATGAAGACTCTATCCGTAAGGCTAATGAGCTGGGTATCACAATGTTGTTTACAGGTATGCGTCACTTCAAACACTAATAGATAGTTTCTGATATGGGCAAAAAAGTATTAGTTGTTGGCTCTGGTGGCCGTGAGCACGCTATTGTTGATGCGCTGAGTCGCTCGCCACAGGTAGAGAAGATATATTGCGCTCCTGGTAATGCCGGTATTGCACTTCAGGCCGAGTGTGTGGCAATTAAGGATACAGACGTTGAGGGTCTGAAGGCTTTTGCAATTCAGACGGGCATAGACCTTACAGTTGTAGGTCCTGAGGCATCACTCGCAGTGGGTGTTGTAGATGCTTTTCGCGCTGCAGGACTTAAGATTTTCGGACATACAAAGGCTGCGACTCGCATTGAGTCAAGCAAGGAGTTTGCAAAGCAGTTGATGGTAAAGTATGACATCCCTACAGCTACCTATGAGGCTTTTGATAATTACGATGATGCAAAGGCCTATGTAGAGCGCACAGGTGTGCCTACAGTGCTTAAGTATGACGGCCTTGCTGCAGGTAAGGGTGTTGTTGTGGCTATGACAATGGAGGAGGCTGACGCCGCTCTGCGTGATATGCTACTGGACGAGAGCTTTGGTCGTGGTCGCGTCGTTATTGAGCAGTACCTTGAGGGCCCAGAGTTCTCTCTGCTCTGCTTCGTTTGTGGCGATAAGCTCTATCCTATGCCGATGGCTCAAGACCATAAGCGCGCTTACGATGGCGATAAGGGTCCTAATACGGGTGGTATGGGTGCTTACACTTGCCTGCCATTTATTACTGAGCAGGACCACCAGTATGCTATGGAGAAGATTATGCGCCCTACAGCTGCGGCAATGATTGCCGAGGGTTGTCCACTTACGGGTGTTCTCTATGGTGGATTGATGAAGACTAAGGATGGCATTAAGGTTATTGAGTTCAACGCTCGCTTTGGCGACCCAGAGACCGAGGTTGTACTTCCGCTTATCTCAAGCGATATATATGATATCTTTGAGGCAGTGGCTACAGACCGAGAGACAGCAGAGCCTACTTGGGAGTCGCTCGCTACACTGGGTATCGTGCTGGCTTCAAAGGGCTATCCTGGCTCATATGAGAAGGGGTACACTATTGAGGGTCTTGAGGATATAGATGGCGTGGTATACCATATGGGTACTGCCGTTAAGGATGGTAAGATTGTTACGGCGGGTGGTCGTGTGATGATTGTTGTCTGCAAGGCCGAGACTCTTGCTGCCGCTCACGCAAAGGCGAATGTTGAGGTGGCAAAAATTAAGTGTGATAACCTGTTTTACCGTACCGATATCGGTCACAAAGCATTTAAGTAGTATGATTATAGATGGAAAACAGCTCTCCGCCAAGCTCAAGGAGCAGATGGCAGAGCAGGTAGTAGAACTTAAGGCGAAGTATGGCCGAGTGCCTTCGTTGGCGGTTATCCTTGTGGGCGAGAATCCTGCATCGCAGTCTTATGTGCGCGGAAAGATTAAGGCCTGCGAGGTGTGCGGCTTTGAGAGTATCCTTATAACCCTGCCAGATACAGTGTCCGAGTCGGATTTGCTCGCAGAGATAGCGAAACTTAACGACGACGAGAAGGTAGATGGCGTACTTGTACAGCTTCCTCTACCAAAGCATATTGATGAGGAGAAGGTTATAGATGCTATTGCCCTTGAGAAGGATGTAGACGGCTTCCACCCAGACAATGTTGCTAACCTGTGGCTCGGTAAGCCTTGCATCAAGCCATGTACTCCAAAGGGCGTTATGCGTATGATTGAGGAGTGCGGTTTTAATGTCGCTGGTGCAAATGCAGTTGTTGTTGGCCGAAGTAATATTGTTGGTAAGCCTATGGCAAAGTTGCTGCTTGATGCCAATGCGACTGTAACTATCGCCCACTCTCGCACTAAGAACCTTAAGGAGGTTACCCGCAGTGCCGATATCCTTATCGCTGCTGTCGGTCGCCCACGTATGATTACGGCAGATATGGTGCGCCCAGGTGCTATAGTTATAGATGTTGGCGTAAATCGTGATTCAGAGAGTGGTAAGCTCTGCGGAGATGTAGATTTTGAGGCGGTTAAGGATATCGCTTCGCATATCACTCCAGTGCCGGGTGGCGTTGGCCCTATGACCATTACAATGCTTATGCAGAACACCATAGAGTGCTTCCTTAATAGAGTAAATAAGTAATAACCTAATAAAATTCATATCAAAAAATGATTGAGAGATACAGCCGCGAGGTTATGCGTAATGTATGGACCGAGCAGAATAAGTTTAATGCCTATCTAAAGGTTGAAATTCTTGCATCAGAGGCTTGGAGTACGCTTGGAGTAGTGCCAAAAGAGGATGTTGCAAAACTCTGGGAGAAGGCCTCTTTCTCTATTGACCGCATCAAGGAGATTGAAGAGCAGACCCGCCACGATGTTGTAGCCTTTACCCGTGCCGTTTCAGAGACACTGGGCGAGGAGCGTAAGTGGGTACACTATGGTCTTACATCTACCGATGTTGTTGATACAGCAAATGGATACCTCCTCAAGCAGGCAAATGAGATTCTTGAGAAGGATATCATTGATTTCCTTGAGGTGCTAAAGCGTCGTGCATACGAATTTAAGAACACCCCTTGCATCGGTCGTACACACGGCATTCACGCAGATATCACCTGCTTTGGCCTTAAGTGGGCGCTGTGGTATGAGGAGATGAGCCGCAACCTTGAGCGTTTCCGCACTGCTGCTCGCGGTGTTGAGGTTGGTAAGATGAGCGGTGCTGTGGGTAACTTCGCCAATATCCCACCTGTAATTCAGGACTATGTATGCGAGAAGCTCGGTATTGATAGCGCAAATATCTCTACACAGGTTATCCAGCGCGACCGCCACGCATACTATATCGCAACTCTCGCCGTTATTGCATCAACCCTTGAGCAGATGGCTATGGAGGTGCGCAACCTTCAGCGTACAGAGGTACACGAGGTTGAGGAGCCTTTTGGCAAGGGTCAGAAGGGTTCAAGTGCTATGCCACACAAGCGTAACCCAATTAGTAGCGAGAATATCTGCGGCTGCGCTCGCGTGATGCGCGGATATATGGCTACCGCTTGCGAGAATGTGGCTCTGTGGCACGAGCGCGATATCTCACACTCTGCTACCGAGCGCATTATCCTGCCAGATGCAACAGAGCTTCTTGACTATATGCTCTGCCGCTTCAAGGGTATTCTGGATAACCTCGTAGTCTTTGAGGATGTGATGATGGAGAATATATACCGCACTCGCAAGGTTATCTTCGCACAGAGAGTTATGAACGCCCTGATTGATAAGGGTCTTTCTCGCGAGGAGGCCTACGACACCGTACAGCCTGTAGCTATGCGTGCAATGGCAGAGCGTGCTGACTATCAGGAGCTTCTCGCTCAGAATGAGAAGGTCTCTTCACTGCTCACCCGTGAGGAGCTTGACTCTTGCTTCACTCTTGAGTACTACTTAAAGAATGTAGATTTTATCTTCGGAAAGGTATTTAGATAAACCAAAGTGATATAATACAGACCAGCCCGCAATTTAGCGGGCTGGTCTGTCTTGTATATGTGATGTTGCACTAATAAAATATATTTGCTAACTTTGTATAACTACAAAAATGAAATCTATATAAGATGAAAAGATTGCTACCATTACTTATTGTTATTTGTGCCGCTATAGGTTGTGCGCCAAAGCATAATCTTGAGATCAGATTAAAAGGTTTTCACAACGATACTCTGATTTTGGGTGTAATGCCATTGTCGGATTATATAGTAAATAACTATGATAATATGCAGACACAAACCCTTGTGGCTCAAGATGGAGTTATAAAGACAAATATTCCGACAGATGATTCTGCCAAATATTTTCAGCTTATAGCAACTCAATTATCTGTGCGTGAGGGTAGAATGTCTCTTCCGACACCTGCTGGTATAATCAGAAATTTTATTACTTCCAATGACAAAATCAGAATGGAGGTAACACCATTTGACAAGCATATTGAGGTTGCAGTAAAGCGCGGCTCGCGAGCCAATAGAGATATTGCAGATGTGAGAAATCAATATCGCAAACTTGCAGCTGACTATTTTGCATTGCTTATAGGAGATAAGGGACAGCAGTTAAGCAGGGTAGAACGTGGAGTGGCTATACAGAATAGTCTAAATGCTATGGATAACGCGTTAATAGAGAGTATCAAAAGCAATCCGGATAGAGTCTCTTCGCTATTCCTTTTATTCAACCTAACACTTTTGCCAGACGATATTGTTAAATATATAGAACATCTAAAACCTACACTTTTATCTCACGAATGGGAGGATGTCAATGCTCTCTATGAAAAGACAAAACAGATGTATGCGGTGCGATGTAAAGCAAAAAGAATGATAGATGAAAATGGAGCGGCTTTTGACTTCACAAGCAAAGATATTAACGGCAATGAGTTTACGCTTTCATCGCTTCGTGGTAAGTGGGTTGTCTTGGATTTTTGGGGTAGCTGGTGCGGTCCTTGTATGCGCGGTGTTCCAAAGATGAAGAGATATTATAAACGTTATCGTAGTAATATGGAGATTGTCGGCATAGCTTGCAATGACAAACAGGAGCAGTGGCGTAAGGCCATAGAGAAAAACGAGATGAGTTGGACAAATATCTTTCATCCCGATGATACTCTACCTGCCAATAGCATTATGATGAACTATGCCGTCACTAATTTCCCAACAAAAGTTATCATCACGCCAGAAGGACGCCTGCACAAAGTGTTTGTCGGCGAGACTGAAGATTTCTACACAGAGATAGATGCTATAATGAAATAAGGTAATGATGCCAAAAGTGGCGCTTTTTAGAGAGTAAATAAAGGGTGAGAAACGCAGTATTTCTCACCCTACTTTTTTGTTGCTTTACCCTAATTACTTTGCAGAAAAAAACGCGAGTAACTAATAGCAAAAAAGCACCCAATTGGGTGCTTTATTTATTGCTTGTCGCAGTAATGTATTTGTCTACTGTTCTATTTCGCCTTTCCACGAGATAATGCCCTCTGAAAGTTCTGTAACATCATAACCACATCCTACCATTATATCAGCAGCCTCCTTGCTACGACGACCCCCACGACAATATACTGCAATAGGGCGTGATTTGTCAAGTTCATTGACTTTAGCTCTGAAATTATCATCATCAATATTGATATTTACAGCACCTGGAATATGCCCAGCATTGAACTCCTCAGGGGTGCGCGAATCAATAAGTTGCACCTGCTCGTCGGCAATAAACTCCGCAAAACTATCGGCATCTACCGAATTATAACCCTTATTGCTATTTGCGCCACAGCTAACTAATATTGTAGCAGCAAACAATACATATAACACCTTTCTCATAGTCTATCTTTTTAATAGTTTTAACTTCTTTACAAAGGTAGCTAATAAATTATAATATTGCAAATATTATAAGACAAAACTATATTGGAATATTTTATGCGGTTATAGTTGAAATTTATATCTTAAATTTACCCTATTTTCCCACGAAGTTTAATTTTGTAGTGAAAAAGTAATTGTACAACTCAATTTTTATCTTCATTTTGCATTGTATTGAGTTGCTCAATACTTATTTCAGGGTTGTATTTTGCATCTATACCTGTAGTTTTGGTTAGAAGTTCGAGATAATCCGCCATAGAAGACAAACCAACAGAGGCGCGTAAAGAGTCGAGCAAGTTAGGATTTTCTACAGGGTAGACATAGAGCTGCGTATTATTATTTATCCCAAACTGAACTGTCTGACTACCATAGCGTTGCGGACGATTGTTTTTCATCGCTACACGGTCATACAATACAGCATATTCATCTTTGCCAATCAAACCATCTTGCGACCATTTTTCCATTAAGGGTAAGTATTGTTCCTGTTTTTCGAGAGATGCATGATCTATAACAATCCAGATGGTTTTATATGATTGAGGTGTAAGATTTAAGCCCAAACCCTTGTTCATTATGCTATCTACGATAGACATATTCTTTGCATCTATAAGATTAACAGCCTCGCTTGTGGCTATTAACGAATCAACAAGTTCAGTGCGACCATCCACTGTAACGGCTTTTGTGAGTTCTATCATTTGCTGGCGTATGCTTTGGTCTCTATCCCACACCTCCGCCAAAATGGCATCTGTCGATTTATTTGAGTTGCAGGCTGCCAAAAAAGTCAATAATATGATAACTACACCCCTCATAATACCTTACAATTCATGTTTATATGTAAAATAAAACACCTACGCTACTTACTATTGTAAGCAGCGTAGATTTTCAATTGCATAGTTGTTACTCTGCCTTTGTGTCGCAGTAGTAGCAGCGGTGAACGCCGTTGTCGGCGGTGTAGAAGTAGCGCTCCATAGGCTCATTGTTTGTGATGCACTTATGGTTAGGGCAGCGCAGACCATCTATCTCGCCCTTCTCGTGGCGCTCTACCATTTGCTCGCCCTTCCAGCGCATAAGCGAGAGGATAAGTGCCATACGGACAAACTTACCATTCTCAACCTGACGGAAATATGCTGCGCGAGGGTCGGCATCAACCTCGCGGGTAATCTCATTCACGCGTGGCAGTGGGTGGAGAACAGCCATACGCTCCTTGGCCAGCTTCATACGCTCGGCATCCAGAACAAAGCAGTTCTTAACTCTCTCATACTCAGCCTCGTCAGTAAAACGCTCCTTCTGTACGCGGGTCATATAGAGGATGTCAAGGCTTCCCATAACCTCCTCAATGCTGTTAGCCTCTGTATACTCAATGCCGAACTTATCGCAGATATCGGTCTTGATATAGTCTGGCAGGCGAAGCTCCTCTGGGGAGATAAGCACAATCTTAATGCCTGTATAGCGTACAAGCGCCTTAATGAGCGAGTGAACAGTTCTGCCGTACTTCAAATCGCCGCAGAAGCCGATAGTGATGTTATCTACATGTCCCAACTCGCGAGTGATAGTGAGCAAATCGGTAAGCGTCTGGGTAGGGTGGGAGTGGCTGCCGTCACCAGCGTTGATAATTGGCACAGTAGATACTGCCGAAGCGGCAAGCTGTGCACCCTCAATATGGTGGCGCATAGCGATAATATCTGCAAAGCAACCTACAACGCGCACAGTATCCTCTACTGTCTCGCCCTTGCTTACAGAGGAGGATGCTGCATCTGAAAATCCCAAAACATTGCCTCCAAGCTCCATCATCGCAGCTGTAAAGCTGAGTCGGGTGCGGGTGCTTGGCTCATAGAAGAGTGTTGCGAGCTTCTTGCCCTTCATCTTCTCGCTATAGGCCTCGCGGTTTGCGATAATGTCTAACGCAAGAGCAACAATGTCGTCAGTCTCCTTGCGAGACAGGTCTGTAGGGTCAATTAGGTGCCTCATAGGGGTAGTGTGTTTAGATGTTACTTTACTTAATCCAACTTTCATCTGATGGGTTGTCGCGGAAAGCAAGGATTCTATCCTTCCACTCAGGTGCGATATAACCCTCCTCGACTGCAACCTCTACAAGAGAGTCCAGGTTTGATAGTGAGTAGTTTACAGTATTTGCTGCTGCGATACGCTCAACACCACGCTTCATACCGTAGGTAAAGATGCTCACGATACCAAGTACCTCGGCACCAGCCTCGCGCAGAGCCTCCACAACCTCAATGCAGCTGCCGCCAGTAGAGATTAGGTCCTCAACAACAACAACCTTTGTACCTGGCTCAAGTTTGCCCTCAATGCGGTTTGCTCTGCCGTGATCCTTTGCACCACTGCGAACATAGCCCATAGGCATATCAAGAATTGTCGCTACGATTGCTGCGTGAGCGATACCTGCAGTAGATGTACCCATAAGGCACTCGCACTCTGGGAAGTGCTTACGAACAAGCTCTGCTAGACCCGCCTCAACCTTCTCGCGTGCTGATGGAGCGGTGAGAATAAGGCGGTTGTCACAATATATAGGGCTCTTAATACCACTAGCCCATGTAAATGGCTGCTCTGGGCGAAGGAATACCGCGCTGATACTGAGCAACTCTTTTGCAATAATTTTCTCCATATCTGTTCTGTTTTTAGGTTATTCTCCAATAAACTCTCGGCAGCAACGCTCATAAGCTGCTACAGGATCCTCAGCGGCAGTCACTGGGCGACCTACGACGATAAAGTCAGAGCCTATCTCACGAGCGCGAGCAGGGGTGGTAATTCGCACCTGATCGTCGGCCGCAGCATCTGCAAAGCGGATACCTGGAGTTACGGTCATAAACTCAGCACCACAGTGGTTCTTAACAAGCTCTGCCTCAAGTGGAGAGCAAACAACACCGTCAAGGCCTGCAACCTTTGCATTCTCGGCATACTTGGCAATAGTGTCGTTAATAGTAGCGCCAATAAGAAGCTCGCGCTGCATACGCTCCTCACTTGTAGATGTAAGCTGTGTTACGGCAATAAGCAGTGGGCGAGTGCCATCTGGGCGTGTAAGACCCTCAAGGGCTGCGCGCATCATATCTACAGTACCTGCTGCGTGAACGTTGGTCATATCTACATCAAGATGTGACAGCACACTCATAGCCTTGCGAACTGTGTTTGGAATGTCATGTAGCTTAAGGTCAAGGAAAATCTTGTGACCACGAGCCTTAATCTCGCGAACAATATCTGGGCCACAGGCATAGAAGAGCTCCATACCAATCTTTACAAATGGCTTACGACCAGTAAAGCGGTCAAGAAATGCCAATGTCTGCTCTTTGCTTGAAAAATCACAAGCGATAATTACATCTCTCATATCTATTTCTATTTAACTATTCCAATAATATCTCTTAGTCGCTCAATGCCGAGTCTCTCCATAACCTTTGGCAGATTCTCAATAATCTGTTTGCAAGCAAATGGGTTACGCAGATTCTCTGCGCCAACCTGAACAGCACTTGCACCGGCCATCATCATCTCAACTGCATCCTCTGCTGTAGCCACGCCACCGCAGCCAATAACAGGAATTTTGCAGGCATTTGCCACCTGATAGACCATTCTTACGGCTACTGGGAAGATTGCGCGACCAGAGAAACCGCCCATCTTATTTGCAATAACTGGGCGACGACGAGCAATGTCAATTCTCATACCCAGCATAGTGTTTATCAGCGTAAGTCCGTCAGCACCAGCATCTTCACACGCACGAGCGATAGATACAATGTCTGTCACATTTGGACTGAGCTTGATAAATACAGGCTTTGTAGTAACTGCCTTAACAGCGGCTGTCACTGCAGCAGCACTCTCTGGCGATGTTCCGAAGGCCATACCGCCATTATGTACATTTGGACAAGAGACGTTGACCTCTATAATCTCAACTTGCTTTTCACTGTCAATTCTACGGCAGCACTCTGTGTACTCATCTATGCTAAAGCCACTGATATTGGCAATTATAGGCTTGTGGAAGCGCTTACGAAGCTCTGGAAGCTCGTGATTTATAACTGCATCAATGCCAGGGTTTTGAAGTCCTACGGAGTTAATCATACCTGCGCTACACTCGGCAATGCGAGGTGTAGGGTTGCCAAAGCGAGAGTCAAGAGTAGTACCCTTAAATGATATTGAGCCCAGAATGTTAATGTCGTAAACATCAGCCATCTCTGCGCCAAAACCGAATGTTCCACTTGCAGGGATTATAGGATTGTCAAGCTCTACGCCACAAAGCGTTGTTGATAAATCTCTTACCATACTATCTCCTCCTTTTTAAATACAGGACCCTCTTTGCATACGCGCTTTGCTCCCGCAGTAGTCATTATTGAGCAACCCATACAGATTCCAAAGCCGCAACCCATACGCTCCTCAAGGCTAATCTCGCCATCAATATCAAGAGCTGTTGTCAGCGCGCGAAGCATTGGCAGTGGGCCGCATGAGTAGAAGTAATCTGCTTTAGCTCCCGACTCCTTAATAGCGTCAGTAACAAATCCCTTAACGCCATAGCTTCCGTCGGCAGTAGCTACAATAACTTTTGCACCCAAAGCCTCAAACTGCTCGCGGTAGAATATCTCCGCAGCGGTGTTAAAGCCCAGAACGACAGTCACTTGCTTGCCCTTTGCAATAAGGTTGCGCGTAAGACGGTAGAGCGGTGGAACACCCACGCCACCACCTACAAGTAGTGGGGCATTACACTTCGTCTCATCATTAAAACCGTTACCAAGGCCCGTCAGAGCATCTATCTTTGTGCCTTGAGTCAGATGTGCCATCTGCTCTGTACCTTTACCCACAACTTTGTATATAAGGGTCAGCTTACCCTCATCGTAGTTGCATACTGAAATAGGGCGGCGCAGAAATAGACCCTCCAAGGAGAGCTCAACGAACTGTCCTGGACGGGTTATGGCCGAAGTATCGCCTGCCAGTACCATCTCATATACAGAGTCGGTCAGTGCGCGATTGCTTACTATTTCAAAAACGACATGTTTCATACGCGAAGCCTCTAATTATCGTAGTCTGCGTCAATAGTTGATACGCCCAAAGTAATCTCCTCAAGCACCTGTAGCAGTACACTTACAGTCTCAAGTGAAGTGAAGATAGTAACATTGTTCTCAACGGCTGCACGGCGAATCTCATATCCATCAAGGCGTGCGCTGTGCTGGTTGAGGTCAATGGTGTTGATGACGTAGTTTACATGACCGCGACACAGTGAGCGATAAATGTCGTCGCTACCCTCAATAAGCTTGCTCAACTTGCGGGTACGAATGCCGTGTGTGCGCAAAAAGTCAGCAGTGCCCTTTGTAGCCTCAATATTGAATCCGAGGTTGTAGAAGCGGCGAATAAGTGGCAGAGCTCTCTCCTTATCCTTATCGGCAAGGGTCACAAGCACTGTTCCATAGTTTACCACCTCCATACCAGATGCCTGCAGTGACTTATAGAGTGCGCGGGTCATTGAGTTATCATATCCGATAGCCTCGCCAGTAGACTTCATCTCTGGAGAGAGGTATGTGTCAATACCCTTAATCTTTGCAAATGAGAATGCAGGGGTCTTGATGAAGAAGCGTTTGCGCTCACGACCGTATACCTCTGTAATTCCCTGCTCCTTAAGGCTGTGACCGAGCATTACGCGGGTAGCAATCTTTGCCATAGGAACATTGCAAGACTTTGAGAGGAATGGAACGGTACGAGATGAACGCGGATTAACTTCAATAACATAGACCTTGTCCTCATTGTCTACGATAAACTGAATATTGTATAGACCCACAATGCCGATAGCCTTACCCAGGCGCACAGTGTAGTCAATCATCTTCTGCTTAACGGCATCGCTGAGGCTGAATGAAGGATATACGCTGATACTATCGCCAGAGTGGATACCTGTTCTTTCAACGTGCTCCATAATACCTGGGATAAACACATCAGTGCCATCGCAAATAGCATCAACCTCTGCCTCCTTACCCATAATATACTTATCAACAAGCACTGGAGAGTCCTCGTTAATCTCTACTGCGTTGTGCAGATAGTGGCGCAGAGCCTGCTCGTTACCTACAATCTGCATTGCACGACCACCAAGCACGAAGCTTGGACGAACAAGCACTGGATAGCCGATAGTCTCAGCTGCTGCAACTCCATCCTCAATCTCTGTTACGGCCTTTGCCTGTGGCTGTGGAATACCCACCTCGCGCATGATAGCCTCAAAGAGTTTGCGGTCCTCAGCCTTGTCAATAGCCTCAAGGTCAGTGCCGATAATCTTTACGCCCATCTGCACAAGTGGCTTGGCAAGGTTAATAGCTGTCTGACCTCCGAGGGTAACGATAACGCCCTCTGGATTCTCGTGGTGGATAATGCTCATTACATTCTCCACAGTAAGAGGCTCAAAGTAGAGCTTATCAGATATTGTGTAGTCTGTAGATACAGTCTCTGGGTTGTTGTTGATAATAATCGCCTCATAGCCAGCCTCGCGGATAGCCCAGATGGCGTGAACTGTAGAGTAGTCAAACTCTACACCCTGGCCGATACGGATTGGTCCAGAGCCAAGAACAACAATCTTCTTGCGGTCTGATACTACAGACTCATTCTCACTCTCATATGTAGAGTAGAAGTATGGAATATAACGGTCAAACTCGCCAGAGCAAGAGTCAATAATCTTGAATACTGGCTTAATATCCATACTCTCGCGCAGAGCAAAGACCTCACTCTCGGTCATGTCCCATAGCTGACCGATATACTTATCGCCAAAGCCAAGACGCTTTGCCTCAAGCAGGGTAGTGCGGTCGCCCCTATTCTGAGCAACCTTACGCTCCATGCGCACGATATTCTTGAACTTCTCAAGGAAGAGCATATCAATCTTTGTGCGGTCATATATCAGCGAGCGGTCAATGCCTCGGCGCAGAAGCTCTGCAATGGCATAAATACGGTCGTCAGTGCCGCGAGTGATATATGTGAGCATATCCTGTGTTGGCATATCGTCAAACTTCTTGTTGTGGATATGGCAAACACCTGTCTCAAGAGAGCGAATAGCCTTAAGTAGGCTCTCCTCAATAGTTCTACCGATACTCATCGCCTCGCCAGTAGCCTTCATCTGTGTGCCAAGCTCGTTGCTCGCCTCACTGAACTTGTCAAATGGGAAGCGGGCAACCTTCGTTACGATATAGTCAATAGCAGGCTCGCAGCAAGCAGGCATACCCTCAATAAGAATCTCGTCAAGTGTCATACCCACAGCAACCTTTGCTGTCACGCGAGCGATAGGGAAGCCGCTGGCCTTTGATGCAAGGGCAGATGAACGAGATACGCGAGGATTAACCTCAATAATATAGTATTTGAATGATAGCGGGTCAAGGGCAAACTGAACATTGCAACCACCCTCAATCTTAAGCGCGCGGATAAGCTTGAGTGCGCTGTCGCGAAGCATCTGGAACTCCTTATTTGAGAGCGTCTGCGCAGGTGCAACAACAATACTATCGCCAGTATGGATGCCCACAGGGTCTACATTCTCCATACTACAAATAGCAATGGCAGTGTCGTTCTTGTCACGCATAACCTCAAACTCAATCTCCTTATATCCCTTGATACTCTTCTCTACAAGCACCTGATGAACTGGAGATACGGCCAGCGCATTACGCATAAGCTCGCGCAGCTGCTGCTCGTTGTCAGCAAAGCCACCACCAGAGCCTCCGAGCGTAAATGCAGGGCGGAGAACTACTGGGTATGATATCTTCTTGGCAACCTCTACTGCCTCCTCTACAGAGTAGACAATCTCTGAAGGGATTACTGGCTCGCCGAGCTTAATACAGAGCTCCTTAAACAGCTCGCGGTCCTCAGCCTGCTCAATGCTCTGGAATGATGTACCTAAAATCTCAACCTGACACTCCTCAAGGATACCCTTCTTTGCAAGCTGTACGGCAAGGTTAAGACCAGTCTGACCACCAAGTCCCGGAACAATAGCATCTGGACGCTCATATCGGATAATCTTTGCTACATACTCCAGTTTGAGCGGCTCCATATAGACCTTGTCGGCGATAAATGTGTCGGTCATAATTGTTGCAGGATTTGAGTTTACGAGGATAACCTCATAACCCTCCTCCTTCAGTGCAAGACACGCCTGTGTACCTGCATAGTCAAACTCAGCTGCCTGACCAATAACAATCGGGCCAGAGCCGATAACCATCACTTTCTTGATATCTGTTCTCTTAGGCATTGCTACTTCCCTCCATCAGTTTAATGAATTTATCAAAGAGATAGGTGCTGTCATTTGCTCCTGGAGCACCCTCAGGATGATACTGCACAGAGAAGAGCTTGTCCTTACGACACTCAACTCCAGCGACCATATTATCTAAAACACCGCTATGGCTAACCTCAAGACCTGTACCCTCAAGGCTCTCTCGGCTAACGGTATACTCAAGGCTCATACCTGTGGTCTCAATGCGATTTGTTATCATATTACGCACTGGACGGCTAACGCTTCTATTTCCATTCTGCTGATGCTCACACTTCGCACCGTATGCAAGAGCAATAAGTAGATGACCAAGACTGATGCCCATCATTGGCAGAGTGCCCTTCAGCTCCTTAATAAGCTCTACAACCTCTGGTACGCAGTATGGCGAACCTGGGCCGTTTGAAATCAGTATGCCGTGTGGGTTAAATGCGCGAATCTCCTCTACAGGTGTGTTGTAAGGCACAATAATCACATTGCAACCACGACGATTTAGCTCCTCAATGATTGTTCGCTTTACGCCGCAGTCTACAACTACAACGTCGTACTTATGATTTGGTGTACGAGAGTACCAACGCTTGCGGCAGCTAACCTTTGCTACTACATTGCTCTGCTCTGGAGTATTCTCAATAAGCTCTAAAGCCTGCTCAACAGTAACATCTGCATCTACGATAGCTGCTCGCATAGCTCCCTTATCACGCAATGTGAGTGTAAGAGCGCGGGTATCAATGCCGCAAATGCCAGGTATTGAGTTCTCCTCCATAATCTCAGCAAGGGTCTTGGTAAAGCGGAAGTTGCTCGGCATTGTACAGTACTCACGCACTACAAGTGCACCAAGAGCTAACTGCTTAGACTCAAAGTCCTCGTCTGTAATACCATAGTTACCAATTACTGGATAGGTCATAACAACCATCTGGTCCGCATATCCAGGATCTGAAAGAATCTCCTGATAGCCCACTACAGAGGTGTTGAAAACGATGTCGCAGACAGTAGGACGGTTGGCACCAAAGCCATAACCGTAAAACTGCTCACCGCTCTGCAAAACTAATTTTTTGTCGGGTTGTGTCATTGTATAATATTATTGTTTAATCTCTTATGCTCTCCAAACTACTTTACCACCATAGAGTGTCAAGATGCACTGTCCATAGAGTTCCCAACCCTCAAATGGGGTCGCTTTACCCTTTGAAAGGAAAAGAGCGGGGTCTACGGTAAATGGGGTAGTGGTGTCAAAAATTGCAATGTCGGCTCTCTCGCCCTCCTTGAGCGCTCCACCCAAGTTGAATATGCGACGTGGATTCTCACTCATCAACTCAATGGCCTTCTCAATGGTGATAATGCCTGTGCGAACAAGCTTTGTGTAGATAACCGCAAAGCTTGTCTCAAGGCCTACAACACCCATTGCACTACCAGCAAGACCCTTGCCCTTCTGCTCGGCAGTATGTGGGGCGTGGTCTGTTGCAATAACCTCAATAGTACCATCCTTTATGCCCTCAATAAGCGCAGCGCGGTCTACGGCTGAGCGAATAGGTGGATTCATCTTAAATCGGCCATTCTCCTCAATATCCATATCGGTCATTGTAAGGTAATGAGGGCCAGTCTCGCCAGTCATAGGTAGTCCGCGACGCTTGGCATTACGCAGAGCCTCCACGCTACCTGCCGCTGACATATGGCAGATGTGGTAACGACAGCCACTCTGCTCAACAAGCTCAGTGTCGCGTGCTATTGGACCCCACTCGCTCTGGCAGCAGATACCTTTGTGATTATGGGTTGCAGCATACTCTCCCTCGTGGATATATCCGCCAAAAAGTAGGCGCTCATCCTCGCAGTGTGCCGCAATAATGCCTCCTGCAGCAGCTATGCGCTTCATGGCGGCAAGCATAGTCTTTTCATCCTGCACACCTGTGCCGTCATCAGAGAATCCTACGCAGTGTGGCATAAGAGCCTCTACATCTACAACGTCGCTACCAGTGCGGCTCTTTGTGATTGTGGCAAATGGGCGCACATCAATCAGTGCTGTGCGGTCGATAATATCCTGCTGGATGGCGATGTTCTCTACACTATCTGGAGCGGGGTTGAGGTTTGGCATTGAACAAACGGTGGTGAAACCTCCGTGAGCTGCGGCGGCAGTACCTGTAGCAATAGTCTCCTTCTCAGAGAAGCCTGGTTCGCGAAGATGTACGTGTACGTCTGCAAGGCCATATGTAACAATACACCCTGAAGCGTCAAATATCTCGGTCTGACTGTCGGCGTCAATATGCTCTGCAATACGGGCTATAACACCATCCTCAACAAGGATGTCAGCGGTAGTAGAATTGCCTTTACATACAACTGTGCCACTCTTTATCAATAACTTGCTTTGGCTCATAATCCTACACTATAAAAAACAAGCGACCTTATATGGTCGCTTGATAAGTAGACAATAAATCTGAAACAGAGTAGGCAACACCCCAATTTTGAGGCTGTAGCACGGGCGGTATGTAATTATTAACTCTCACCGTTGAACTCTGTTTATTGGGTGCAAAGTTAGTGAAATTTATAATAACTTCAAAACTTTTAACGAGGTAAAATAGTATATTTTAACTTTGCATATGCTCTTTCTGCCTTGGCAAGAGCCTTCTCTACTGTCTCATCAGTAGCAAGGATAACTCCAAAGCGACGATGACCTACGACCTCTGGCTTTCCAAAGAGGCGAATCTGTACTCCATCCTCTGCAACTACTTGGTCTAAGTTCTCAAAGACAACCTTGTCTGTATCTCCCTCAACAACAATGGCTTTTGATGCGCTAGCACCATAGAAGCGGACACTCGGAATTGGTAAGCCTATCACAGCGCGAGCGTGTAGGGCGAACTCTGAAAGGTCCTGTGAAATCATAGTTACCATACCAGTGTCGTGTGGACGTGGAGATACCTCACTAAAGATAACCTCATCACCCTTGATAAACATCTCTACGCCGAAAATTCCGTAGCCACCCAGTGCGCCTGTAATCTTATGAGCAATCTCTTTTGCCTTTGCCTTCGCAATGTCGCTCATAGGCTGTGGCTGCCAAGACTCACGATAGTCTCCATCTACCTGGTGGTGACCTATAGGCTCAAGGATTGTAGTACCTGCGCTGTGACGTACTGTAAGCATTGTAATCTCGTAGTCAAAGTCTACAAAACGCTCAACTATTACACGACCAGCACCTGCACGACCACCCTCCTGTGCAATCTGCCAAGAGCGGTCAATGTCTGCCTCGCACTTTACGGTGCTTTGACCGTGACCAGAAGAGCTCATAATAGGCTTTACAACGCAAGGAATACCTACCTCAGCAATAGCTGCGTCAAACTCCTCACGACTCTCAGCAAAACGGTAGAATGATGTTGGTAGACCAAGCTCCTCGGCTGCAAGGCGACGAATACCCTCGCGGTTCATTGTCAGCAGAGCCGCCTTGGCTGTTGGAGTAACGCTATAGCCCTCAGCCTCAAGCTCTACAAGGGTAGGGGTAGCAATAGCCTCTACCTCAGGGATAATATAGTCAGGCTTCTCCTTCTCAATAACCTCACGAAGCGCATTGCCGTCCAACATTGAGAAGACGTAGCTCTTGTTTGCAACCTGCATTGCTGGTGCGTTTGCATATCTGTCGCAAGCAACAACCTCAATGCCATATCTCTGTAATTCAATAGTAACCTCCTTGCCAAGCTCGCCAGAGCCACAAAGAAGTGCCTTTTTGCCAACCGCCGTCATTGGCGTACCAATCTTTACCATATTTGTTAATGAGTATGTGTTATATTTTGGACAAAGGTAATAAAAGGTTAGATGTTTTGCAAATATACATCGTCTATAACGCGGATAGAAGCTGGTATATTAGATATCCGAGGTAGTTGCCAACTGCGTAGCCAGCCAAACCGTTTGTGATGCCGACAACAACTACGTCGCGGTTTTTCATCGTTGCTGCAATCATCGGCACGCATACTGGGGAGTTGACCAGCGTGTTGGATGTGATTACAGCTGTGTCTGCATCAATGCGCAGGGGGCGGGCTAAAAAGATGGTAATAAAGAGTGAGCCAAATACGATAACTGTCTGGAACATCAGCACGAAAACACTCTGTTCCCAGTTGATTGTAGAGAGGTCTGCCATCGTTGCCATAACTAAGCAGAAGACATATATAAGGTACATGCCCGCATCGTAACTCTTATCCCAGCTACGCACCTGCTTTGATGCGGTCATAAGTAGCGACAGTGTGGTAATAGTCAGAATTAGAGCCACCATTGAGATGCCCGATTCGCCACCTGCATACTTTCCAACAACCACTGAAATACCCATAATTACTACTGAAGCTACGAATACTTTAAGTAGCTGAATGATAGATGCTTTTGTGGCAAAATCGCGGTATGGGTTATCGTTGCTGTTATCAATTTCAACCTCTTGCTCAACATGATTTACTCGGCCAACAATTTTGCGTGCAAAAGTTACGCCACCACCCATTAGGAACATCAGGTAGAAGAACGATACTATAAGGTTGCAGGTTGATAACATTACAAAATTTTCGGTACTTAGTCCAACCATCTGCTTTACCGCTGCGAGGTTTGCTGCACCGCCGGTATATTGCCCCGCCAATGAAGCTGCCATCTTTGGAGCTTCGCTGCCGAGTTCGTCAGCAAATAGTAGGTAGCTCACCACGACAATGGCGGCGACAGAGACTACTCCAATAATTAGCGCACTAAGGCTCTTGCCAATAGAAAACCTCTTGAAATTACAACCAAAGAGCATCATTGGTAGTGCAAGCGGCACGAGTATCTCAGATATACTCTCTTGGAAGCTAAGAAAAGAGCTATGTGCCTCTATATCAGATGGAAAGATGCCAATATTTGCGACCACAACACCGAGGATGTATAGCGTAAGCACAGGACCAAGACGACGAAGTAGGTCAAACTTATGCGTTGCCCATAGTACACCAGCCGGCGCAAGGAGGTAGAATAGAATCAGTAGTATTTTAGCAATCATAGGTTGTAACTGATATGTTTCATCTCGCAAATATAGGCAAAATATCACAAAAAGGACAAAATATGAGAAAAATAGCCCAGTTGTGCCGATTGAAACTGCGTAGCTCCGATGCAATCGGATACCCTCTCAATTACAAACAAAAAAGAAGACAATCAAAAGATTGTCTTCTTTGGTGCGGTGCGTAGGGGACTTGAATGTTGCGCTGTAGCTTTCGCTACAGCGCGTCATCACCGAGGGAGTGCCGCAGTCGCAGAATGCGGAGCGGAGATACACGACCGAGGTAATGTTGTCAAAAATGCAACAGCGCACCATCACCGACGAGGAAGCGCAGTCAAGATAGTCTTGGTGCGCGAATATCCGAGGAGGTAACCCCTCTTCTAAGTTTGAGTCGCCAACGGTCAAATGATTTTAAGCATAGCGAGGGTAATCGCAAAGCGATATGTTGCAAGTGTAGCTCCTTGGGTGCTTGCACACATTGGAGCAATGCTTGCGACATATTACCGATGTAATCGGAAACCCTCGCAATTCGGATATAGACAAAAAAAGAAGACAATCAAAAGATTGTCTTCTTTGGTGCGGTGCGTAGGGGACTCGAACCCCTGACCCCGTGCGTGACAGGCACGTATTCTAACCAGCTGAACTAACGCACCAAGAACCTTTGCTTCCAGAAGTGTTTTTCCTTTCTGATTGCGAGTGCAAAGATAGAGCAAAAATTTTATTCTGCAAACTTTTTTGCAATTTTTTTTCAAAAAAAATACTACTTTTTAAAGAAGGTAAATTGTACACTTCCGTAACTTCTTGACTGCCAAAATAATGGATGACGTTCAAAATTGAACTTATCCGAGTGTTCAAAAATGAAAATTCCATCCTCCTTTAGTATATTGCTATCCAAAACAAGTCCTACGACCTGCTCTAAGTCTTCCAAATCGTATGGAGCATCAGAGAAAATGATGTCAAAACTCTTTGGGCAACTCTTCAGATAGAGAAATACATTGGCCTTAACAGCGTAGATATTGTCAGCTCCAAGGCTTTTAGCAGTTGTGCGGATAAAGTTGTGGTGTACGGCGTTAATCTCTACAGAGGTTACGCTATTTGCACCGCGCGATGCAAACTCGTAGCTAATAGAGCCTGTGCCGGCAAAGAGGTCCAGTACGTCACACTGTTCAAAATCTACAAGGTTCTGCAGGATGTTAAATAGGTTCTCCTTTGCAAAATCTGTTGTAGGTCTTGCACGTAGATTTTTTGGCGGATTTATTGCTCGTCCTCGGTACTTGCCACTAATTATTCGCATATCACTTTATAGTACTTTTTGAGTGCTTTAACATACTCTTTAGTCCCTATAATATATATAGGTATAGTTGTAGGCACTCCAGAAATGTTCAAAATGTTGGTTATGTAGAACACTAATTCGGCAGCGCTTGCCACCTCTATAGCCTCTGCTAACTTAAGAGAGTTATCGTACAAACGAATGTAGCAGATGTTACCTGCAATCTCTAAGGCGAGAGACCTTTCGCTACTGTGAGTAGTTGAGAGTAGGGGTGTGGTTAGCTTGAGTCGCGAACTATATAAATCAACAAGATTTTGGTAGCACTCCTTGTTGATAGCTATAGCTGCGCACATATCGTCGTGTGGCTCGCTGTAGATAGCAATCTCGCTATCCTCTACTCTTTGACCTGTTATTGCAAGTGCACTATCTGCCGAAATATTATTGGTCAGTGATTGAGGCACAAGAGTTACTCGCGGAGTGTCAATACAGACAATAACATCCTCATTCTCTGGAATAGACCCAAGTGAAGATGCAGAAAAAAAGCGTCCACCCGAAGCAAGACGGATGGACGCTTTGTTTTCGGAGTTATTAGAGCTCCTCCCAGTTACCTGCCTCATTGTTACCTCTCTCCATTGAACCGAACTTGATGCCCGGATACTTATTGAGAACGTTCAGACAGTTGTCTACAAGGTTGATAACCTCCTGACGGTATACAACTGTATCAAGGAAGTTGATGTAAGGTGCGCGGCACTCTACAGTAGGGATGACAATCTTAGACTCTGTTGTAAGGATAGTTGCCTCAAGGTAGAACTCCTTATTATCTGAATAAGGGATGTAACGAAGGTTCTTGATATCCTCGTCAGAAAGGTGATTGAACAGAGAGTCTTTGATTGAGTAAGTAAACTTCTCTACATTCTTAAACTTACGACCATACTTCTTGCGAGCCTGAGCCATAGCTACAGAGTCGTCCTCGTCGATAAGTCGGCGCTCACCCTCCATAGTCTCGTTAAGAACGAAGTTGATAAGAGAGTCAAAATCTGCAGTGAAGTGCTGATACTTGCTCTTAAACTGACGCTCTGCGGTACGAATGTCCTTGATGCGTGAGATAACCGCCTTCTCGCGAACTTTCTGCTCCTCGGCAAACTTGATAGGGGTTGAGATAAGTACGTAGATGTAAAATCCCAGACCAATTGCTGCCAAAGCGAGCACTAATTGAAGTAGTTTCTTTCCCATTTTTAGAATAATTTTAATTTATAATTTTTTTATTTAGTTGCAGAGCTACGAAAAAAATGCTATGTTTGTAGCCAATTAAAACAACCGAGAATGCAAAGCATCACAATTGCGACCCAAATTTACGAAAAATTATTGTTCCAACCAACGGAAAATCAAAAAAAAATCATCAATTCGCTCTCTGAGTACCTTGCTGATGATGATTTTTCAAGATTTTATGTGCTTAATGGATACGCAGGAACGGGTAAAACTACGCTAATTGCCGCGATTGTTGCAGCGCTTAAGTCTTTGGGTATTAAGACTATACTGCTTGCTCCAACGGGACGCGCCGCGAAGGTGTTGTCGCAGTACACTTCAGAAAAGGCACTGACCATCCATAAAAAGATATACCGTGAGCAAACAAATGCGCAGTATGAGTCAAAATTCTCGTTAAATCTTAATCGTGAGGCTGATGCGCTCTTTATTGTTGACGAGGCCTCTATGCTCTCTACGGGTAGTAGTTCGGATAAGACGCTGTTTGGTAGTGGCTCTCTGCTTGAGGATTTGATTCAGTATGTCAGAAGTGGAAAGCGTTGCCGACTGATGCTTGTTGGCGACTCGGCTCAGCTTCCTCCTGTAGGAGATGACTTTAGCCCTGCACTCTCACCTGCGGAGTTGCTTCCATATGCAGATGTGGTGTACGAGACTATGGATGAGGTTGTGCGTCAGGAACAGGATTCTGGTATACTTTTTAATGCTACACTTGTCAGGTGTATGCTTGAGAATAGCATATACGAAATTCCGAAGCTTGACACTTCGTATGATGATGTAGAGGCGCTTAATGGTGGAGAGTTTTTGGAACGTCTGCAGGAGTGTTACGACCGTTATGGCCGTGATGAGACGATTGTAATTACCCGCTCAAATAAGCGTGCAAATAGGTATAATGAGGGTATTAGGCGCAATACGCTCTTTGCCGAAGAGGAGATTGAAAGTGGCGATATGCTGATGGTTGTGAAGAATAATTACCACTATACCGAGCGCATAGAGAACTGTCCGATGAACTTTATTGCCAACGGAGATATTGCCAAGCTTAAGCGCATACGCCGTTTTGAGTCGCTCTACGGCTTTAGATATGCCTCTGCGGTGCTTGAATTTGCAGATTATGATTGTACGGAGATAGAGTGCAAAATTCTGCTTGATACGCTTACTTCCGAGTCGCCATCGCTTACCTATGAGCAGTCGCAACAGCTCTTCTATGAGGTGGAGAAGGACTATACGGATATAAAGAGTAAAATCAAGCGTTTCAAGGAGATACGTGAGAATGAGTACTACAATGCTCTGCAGGTAAAGTTCTCCTATGCAGTCACTTGCCATAAGGCTCAAGGTGGTCAGTGGAGTGCGGTTTTTATTGATAGATTTCTCTTTGGTGACGAGGTGATGACAAAGGATATGCTTCGCTGGCTCTATACGGCAATCACGCGAGCAACTGATAGGGTATTTTTTGTCAATTTTGACGAAAGTTTCTTTGAATAATCGTCTAAAATAGCTATCTTTGCCAATTATGGCAATAGAGAAAAAATATGTGGAGACACCCTTGATGAAGCAGTATTATCAGATCAAGGCTGTCCATCCTGATGCGATACTTCTTTTTCGTGTAGGAGATTTTTATGAGACCTTTGGGGATGATGCCATCCAGGCGTCGTCTATTCTTGGTATCACACTTACAAAGCGAGCCAATGGCTCAGCGTCATCAGTAGAGTTGGCTGGTTTTCCTCATCACGCTGTAGAGACTTACCTGCCCAAGCTTGTGCGTGCTGGTAAGCGAGTGGCTATCTGCGAGCAGTTAGAAGATCCAAAGAGTGTAAAGGGACTTGTCAAGCGAGGTGTAATAGAGCTTGTTACCCCTGCTGTGACTCTAAGCGAAAATCTTGTTGAGAATAAGGAGAATATCTACCTTGCCTCTGTGAGCTTCGGAAAGTCAAGCACTGGCGTGGCTTTTCTGGATATTACTACGGGAGAGTTCTTTGTTGCCGAGGGCGATGATAGATATGTGGAGAAGCTTATTTCAAGTTTTGCCCCTAAGGAGATTGTCTATCAGCGAGGTTGCGAGGATCGCTTTAGGTCCGTTTTCGGTACAAAACACTATACATATCGCCTTGAACAGTGGGTATTTTCTCATCAAGTGAATGTTGAGAAGCTCTGTACTCAGTTTGGTGTTCAGTCTCTGCGCGGTTTTGGCGTTGAAGAGCTTGCGGAGGGTGTAACGGCCGCAGGAGCTATTCTCTACTACCTTGAGTTTACAGAGCATAAGCAAATTGCCCATATCAGCTCTATTGCACGTCTTGACCAGAACGACTATGTGTGGGTAGATAAGTTTACTATCCGTAACCTTGAACTGTTCCACTCAAATGGTGGCGGCGATACATCCTTTGCAAAGGTTATAGACCGCACATCAACCCCTATGGGAGGTCGTCTGCTCCGCCGTTGGATTGCTATGCCGATACTTGATATTGAGCGAATTACACGCCGTCAGGATGTCGTTAGTGCCTTTGTGGCGGATAGAGAGTTGGCCGGATATGTCAAGGAGCAGATATCATCTATCGGAGACCTTGAGCGCATTGTCTCTCGTGTGGCCTCTATGAGAGTTACTCCGCGTGAGTTGGTGCAGCTGAAGAGTTCACTTTCGGCCGTAGAACTTCTCAAGGCGGCGCTGGAGTCTACAGATATGCCAGTACTTCATAATATCGCTGCCAAGATAGACCCTCTGACAGAGGTGCGCAATAGACTTGCACGCGACATATATCCAGACCCTGCCAATAATCAGATTCAGAAGGGCGGTATTATTGCAGATGGTGTAAATGCCGAGCTTGATGACTTGCGTCGCGTGGCTCTGCATGGCAAGGATGTGCTGCAGGCGATACAACAGCGCGAGAGTGAGGCTACGGGTATTCCGTCGCTTAAGATTAGTTATAACAATGTCTTTGGATACTACATTGAGGTTAGAAATACCTATAAGGATAGAGTGCCAGAGAGTTGGATTCGCAAGCAGACGCTTACTGCTGCGGAGCGATATATTACAGAGGAGTTGAAGGAGTATGAAAGTAAGATTCTTGGTGCTGAAGAGCGAATGCTTGTTCTTGAGCAGCAGATATATAACGAGCTTCTTGCCTATATCTCACAGTATCTTAAGCAG
This sequence comes from Alistipes sp., assembly GCA_017938765.1. Taxonomy (GTDB): domain Bacteria; phylum Bacteroidota; class Bacteroidia; order Bacteroidales; family Rikenellaceae; genus Alistipes. The sequence continues at coordinate 40,123 of JAGBAX010000027.1, forward strand.
TTACAGTCTGATGCAAAGGCTGTAGCTACTGTAGACTGTCTGCATAGTTTTGCTACACTTGCCGTTGAAAGAAACTACTGCCGACCAACGCTTGATGATGGCTTAAAAATTGAGCTTAAGGCTGCCCGTCACCCTGTTATTGAGACGCTGATGGATGTGGGTGAGCAGTATATTCCTAATGACCTTACTTTGGACTCAAATGGCGAGCAGATAATCATTATCACTGGTCCAAATATGTCTGGTAAGTCGGCACTCTTGCGACAGACGGCACTCATTGTGCTTATGGCGCAGATGGGCTCATTTGTGCCTGCTGATAAGGCTCATATAGGCATTGTAGATAAGATTTTTACGCGCGTAGGTGCAAGTGACAATATCTCGCAGGGAGAGTCTACATTTATGGTCGAGATGTTAGAGAGTGCGAGCATCCTTAATAATATCTCAAAGCGAAGCCTTGTGTTGCTTGACGAGATTGGTCGTGGAACAAGCACCTATGACGGTATCTCTATTGCCTGGTCTATGGTTGAGTATCTGCATAACTATAAGGAGTTACATCCTCGCACACTCTTTGCAACTCACTACCACGAGCTTAATGAGCTGGAACAGATGTGTCAGCGCGTGAAAAACTACCACGTATCGGTTAAGGAGGTTGATAATACAATTGTCTTTCTTCGTAAGCTTGAGAAGGGTGGTACAGAACACTCTTTTGGTATTCACGTGGCGCGTATGGCGGGTATGCCAGTCTCTATTGTTGACCGCGCAACGTCTATTCTCAAAAATCTTGAGCAGGTATACGGAAATAACGAGATAGTGCCGTCTGTATCTCCATCTGCCCGCAAACGAACTCGTAAACCGTCGCCATCTGTTGCTGGAGCAACTCAACCTGCTGCAGATGCTATACAGCTATCTATGTTCAAGATTGATGACCCCGTTCTAATTCAAATTCGTGACCAGATTAAGGGTTTGGATATCAATTCATTAACTCCTCTTGAAGCTCTTAACTTGTTGAGCGAGATAAAAAAGATTGCAGAGGTTTAGAAATAATAAAGGACTGCCGCAGCAGTCCTTTATTATTTCTATATACGCAGTGCTATTTCTCTACTATAGAGCGGATATTCTGAATAAGCATCTGCACGGCTACAGAGTTAAATCCACCCTCGGGGATAATCACATCGGCATAGCGCTTTGAAGGCTCCACAAACTCCTCGTGCATAGGCTTTACGGTTGTAGTATACTGGTCAATGACAGACTCCATACTTCTACCTCTCTCGCGAACATCGCGCAGAATGCGGCGGGCAAGGCGTAGGTCAGCGTCGGTATCTACAAAGACCTTGATATCCATCAGTTCACGCAGCTCCTTATTCTCAAATATAAGTATACCGTCAATAATAATAACCTTTGAAGGCTTTACAGGCACAGTCTCCTCTGTGCGATTATGGTCTACAAAGGAGTATACAGGACGCTCAATAGGAACATTATTCTTCAGCGCGCGGATATGCTCCACAAGCATATCGGTGTCAAAGGACTGTGGGTGGTCGTAATTGAGTTTTGTTCGCTCCTCATATGTAAGCTCTGGATGAGCCTTATAGTAGTAGTCGTGACAGAGCGTTGCAACATCCTCGCAGCGAAAAGCCTCCTGAAGTCGCTTTACAAGGGTGCTCTTACCCGAACCTGTGCCACCTGCGACACCAATAACTGTTACCTCCATAGTATTCATTCGTTTAAGGGTATAAAAATAGCGGAGTATAAAAAATAACGGGGGAGGGCTCTGTTAAATAGTACTTACCACTTTACCCCCCCCCGCTTAAAAATTAGGCGTCAATATTTGCGTATGTTGCGTTTGCCTCAATAAACTCACGGCGAGGGCCAACCTCGTCACCCATAAGCATTGAGAATATACGATCAGCCTCAATGGCGTTCTCAATAGATACCTGGCGAAGGATACGGGTCTCTGGGTTCATTGTTGTCTCCCAAAGCTGTGTAGAGTTCATCTCACCAAGACCTTTGTATCGGGTAATCTTAACACCCTTACCCATCTCCTCAACAAGAGCATCACGCTCCTCGTCAGACCAGCAGTAACGCTCGCGGTTACCCTTCTTAACAAGGTAGAGTGGTGGGGTAGCAATGTAGATGTGTCCATTCTCAATCAGCTCGCGCATCTTGCGGAAGAAGAATGTAAGCATAAGAGTTGCAATGTGCGCACCGTCCACATCGGCATCGGTCATAATGATAATCTTGTCGTAACGCAGACCCTCAAGGTTAAGCGCCTTGCTATCCTCTGGAGTACCAATCTTGACACCCAGAGCGATGAACATATTCTTAATCTCCTGATTGTCCCACATACGATGCTCCAGAGCCTTCTCAACGTTAAGAATCTTACCACGCAGAGGCATAATAGCCTGGAAGTTACGGTCACGTCCCTGCTTTGCTGTACCACCCGCAGAGTCTCCCTCCACGAAGAAGATTTCAGCTATAGAGCGGTCGCGGCTTGAGCAGTCAGCAAGCTTACCTGGAAGACCTGCGCCAGATAGTGGAGACTTGCGCTGTACAGACTCTCGCGCAGCGCGAGCAGCGTGACGAGCAGTAGCAGCAAGGATAACCTTCTCAACAATTGCGCGGGCATTCTTCGGATTCTCCTCAAGGTAGTTAGTAAGAGCTGCTGACATAGCCTTATCTACAGCTGCAGCAACCTCATCATTACCGAGCTTGGTCTTTGTCTGACCCTCAAACTGTGGCTCGGCAACCTTTACAGAGACAACTGCTGTTAGACCCTCGCGGAAGTCGTCTCCAGAGATCTCAAACTTGAGCTTTGAGAGCATACCACTCTCCTCAGCGTACTTCTTTAGCGTACGGGTCAGTGCGCGACGGAAACCAGTCAAGTGAGTACCACCCTCAATTGTGTTGATGTTGTTTACATAGGAGTGTACATTCTCGCTAAATGAGTTGTTGTACTGCATAGCAACCTCTACAGGAACTCCATTGCTCTCTGTGTCAAGGTAGATGATAGACTCAATAATTGGCTCACCTCGGTTTGTGTCAAGGTACTCTACAAACTCCTGCAGACCATTCTCAGAGTAGAAAATCTCAGATTTTGGATTGCCCTGTTCATCAACAACGCGCATATCTGTAAGTGTCAGACGAATGCCCTTGTTGAGGAATGCGAGCTCACGTAGACGGTTCTCCAAAGTCTCGTATCGGTAGGTAGTTGTAAGGGTAAAGATGGTATTATCAGGCTTAAATGTGATAATGGTACCACGATCCTCGCAGTCGCCAACAATCTCTACCTTTGATGTAGGGAAACCCTTAGAGTAGCTCTGCTTATAAATCTTACCACCACGATGAATCTCGGCAATCAGAAGGCTTGAAAGTGCGTTTACGCAGGAAACACCTACGCCGTGCAGACCTCCAGAGACCTTGTAACTGCCCTTGTCAAACTTACCACCAGCATGGAGCACTGTAAGAACAACCTCCAGAGCACTCTTTCCCTCCTTCTCATGGAAGTCGGTAGGAATACCACGACCGTTATCCTTAACAGTTATAGAGTTATCCTCATTAATGGTCACATAGATGTCATTACAATGACCAGCGAGAGCCTCGTCAATAGAGTTGTCTACAACCTCGTAGACAAGGTGATGAAGACCCTTCTCTCCAATGTCGCCGATGTACATTGCAGGGCGCTTACGAACAGCCTCAAGACCCTCAAGCACCTGAATATTCGACGCGGAATACTCCTCCTCGCCGACTCTCTTTACATTTTCTTGTTCAGTACTCATATAAGTGATTCTAATTCTCTTCTAAAAACGTACAAAGATAGTAATTTTTTCTCAAACAACCAAATCTAAATCATAGATTTAGTCATCAAATTCTACCTCTTTAACCTCCCCCTTGCTAAATAGTAATGTGCGGGCTGGATAGCTCTCAACAAGTGCTGTGTTGTGGGTCGCCATAATAACAGCTGTGCCAGAGGCCGCAATAGCGTGAAATATCTGTATAATGCTCTCTGCGGTCACTGGGTCAAGGTTGCCTGTAGGCTCATCTGCAAGTATGATTTTTGGCGAATTAAGTAGCGCGCGAGCAATCATCAATCGCTGACACTCTCCACCTGATAACTCAAAAGGTAATTTGTGCTGAAGATTCTCAAGACCTACCTGTCTAAGCACCTCGTCTATGCGAACTCCAATCTTCTGCTCATCTTCCCATCCAGTAGCACGAAGTACAAAAGCGAGATTTTCAAATACATTGACCTCTGAAAGTATCTGTAAATCCTGAAAAACGATGCCCAAATTGCGTCTTAGCTCTGGAAGTCTGCTACGCTTAAGAGTCGTAAGATCTATGCCTGCAATACGTCCGTGACCCTCAAAGAGGGGTAGCTCGCCATATAGGGTTTTGAGTAGCGAACTCTTGCCACTGCCAACGCGACCTATAAGGTATACAATTTGACCAGCGTAGACCTTAAGATTGACATTGTCAAGCACGCGCTCTCCTATCTGTCTGAAATTCTTTGCAGTCAGCTCTTGATATGGATTAATGCTGTGGTATACAGCAGCTCTGGATAGCTCTACAACACACTCTTTGCTTTGATTCATAACTCCTATTTTTGAATCCCAAAGGTAGTAAAAATTTACCGAACTTGCAAATTATAAGGTGTAACATTTTTACCGAGCCACTGAAACAAAAAAGACGGAAAATTTCCGTCTTTTACTGTGGAGGTGGCGAGAGTCGAACTCGCGTCCAAACAAGGAACCCAAAAGCTTTCTACACGCTTAGTTGTCGTTTAATCCTTCTGTTAGAGTTCGGCAGACAACAGCCAAGACCCTAACCCCAGCCTCTAAATTTCGCACGATAACCGAGACACATATCGCACTATCCCTCCATTGATGATACCCCATATGAACTACTTATCAGAGAGCAGGACAAGTGTTCAGGATACTCGTTGACGCAAACCTTGTGTGCATCAATTAAGCTAATTTTCCTTGAAAATTAAGCAGCGAGTGCATAGCTATTATTGCCATTTGTAGTTTGAGTGTTGCGATTTACGAGACCCCACACAATGCTCGGCGTGCTTACAATCAAACTCTACCTGCTGTCAAAACCGGTCACCCCCGATTGTAAGTGGTGCAAAGATAGTGCATTTTGAATAAATGTCAAAGCAATTGCTCGTATTTGTTGCGGATTGTGTCCCAAGTGTAGAGTTTATGGGCAAGTTCCGCAAGGGTTTTATTCTCAACCGATGGTCTGGTTAGAATTTTAGAAAGTGATTCTGAATCACTGAAATAGATTGCTTTACCTGAAGTTGTTTCTCGGTTGTAAACAACGTCGTATGCAATAATCTCTCTACCGAAAAACATTGCCTCTACAAGAGATGGATTTGTACCTCCTGCACTATGTCCGTGAAGATACCGCGATGCGTTATTTCTCAGTACAAAGAGGTCGTCTAACTCATAAACAGGGTCGTGTAGTGTGATATTGCTAAATTTTGCATAGCGAGACTTTAAATCACGGCCATATTCACTACGGTCCCAGTTGCCTATAAAGAGTAATTTTATTCCACTGTTAGCCGCTGCCTCAAGTATTATGTGACAGTTATTTTCTGGTTCAATACGACATAAAGCAAAGCTGTAAGTGTAAGGAGTAAGGTTGTATTTTTCAAGTATTTGCATCTGTTTATCTAAAGTGATGCTTTGCAATACGTGATCGCCTCCATAGGCAATTAGTTCAGACTCTTTATTATATGTCTGTACAACATAATCTGCAATGCCTTTATTATCAGAAATAATAGTGTGAGAGAATTTTACAGCGACCTTTTCTGATAGGCGCAAAAACCAACGAGCGAGCTTTCCCCACTTCTGTCGGCGATGTTCTAATCCGTCAATATTTGTTACAACCTTTGCTCGGCTAAATAGTCGGAAAATAGGCAGGAAGATAGCACCTGAAACACCAAGTACCAATACTGTATCATAGCCGCCCATTGCTCTTATAAGTGAGATGATGTCGTATGGGATACTCTGTATACCGTTGGCTTTCAGTGGGATATAGATTAGTCGTGCCCCCTTGTGGTGTGTGGGACGAGATGGCATATCCTTAGAACTACAGAAGACGGTGTATTCAATATTTGAGTTGCTCTCAACAAGGTATTCTGCCAGCGACTCAAAGCCTCCATACTGAGCAGGTATGCCTTGTGTACCAACAACTGCAACCCTTTTTGGGCGTGTACAACCTTTGCACTCCTTGCTGGCGCAACCACGACAAGGGTCTGTAAGTTCGCGGAAGATGTAGCGGCAAATAAAGAGGATTGCAAGTATGGTAACGACCACTATAACAGTAGTTTGAATCATATTAATTGAACTATTTGATAAACAACAAATGCCAATATCCACGCTACAGTAGTTGAGTACACTACAGAGGCTAAAGCCCACTTTTTGCCATATTCTGAACTAATTGCTGATATTGTTGCAAGGCAAGGAAAGTATAGTAAAACGAAGACTAGAAGAGCTAGCACTGATGCTTGACTAAAGTCTCCACTGTTTACAAGTCGTGTGTGCAGGTTGTCGTCATTGTTGGACTCTGTGTTTTGGCCGTCTGTATATAGTACGCCGATAGTGCTAAGCATAATCTCCTTAGCAGGTATACCTGTTACAAGAGCAACGCTGCTCTTCCAGTTAAATCCCAATGGTCTGAATAGAGGCTCGCAGGCCTTACCAATTTGTCCGATATAAGAATTTTCATAGTGTTCTTGTTTTGTCTCTCCCTCTTTCTGTAGTGGGAAGTAGCTTAAGAACCAGACTACCACTGATGCTGCGAGAATAAGGCCTCCCATCTTTCGCAGATATTGTGCGCACTTCTCCCACATATGAGATAGGGTAGCTCTGGCAGTAGGGATACGGTATGGCGGCAACTCCATAACAAATGGAGTCTCATCGACATTGTTTTTTAGTCGGCGCATAAGTCGTGCAGTGATAATTGCTACAACAATACCGAGTAGATAGAGCCCGAAAAGCAGAGTCCCAGAGCCGCTATGAAAGAATGTGCCGAGGAATAGTATATAAATAGGTAAGCGTGCACTGCAGGATGTAAATGGGATTATAAGGGCGGTGATGAGCCTTGAACTGCGGCTTTCAATCGTCCTTGTAGCCATGACTGCGGGTACATTACAGCCAAAACCCATAACAAGAGGAATAAACGATTTACCGTGTAATCCAATTTTATGCATCACCTTGTCCATGATAAAAGCTGCACGAGCAAGATATCCCGAATCCTCCATAAAGGATATAAAGAGGTAGAGAATCATAATGTTTGGCAGAAAGACAATCACGCTACCTACGCCTCCGACAATGCCATCTATAATAAGGTCTTTAACTATTCCACTTGGTAAAATCGCGTTCAGGCCATCGCCAAGCAGTGATACGCCCATCTCTAACCAATGTTGTGGGTATTTGCCCAAGCTGAAAGTACAGTAGAACATAGCCCACATAATAAGGAAAAAGATAGGGTAGCCCCATATTTTGTGTGTCACAATCTCGTCTATGTAGTATGAGAGGTCGCGCCTATTGTCCTTTTGGCGATGGAAGGTCTCGCGCAGTGCGCCAGAGATAAACCCGTACTTCTGATTTGCAAATGTAGTCTCTATATCCTCGCTACTATCAAGGTCATACTTTAGATGGTCTTGCTCGCTTCTGACAACCTCCATCCATCGGCTAAAGTCTGGCTGACCCTCTAACATAGATACAACCTCGCGGTCGTTCTCAAGTAATTTCATTGCAAAGTAGCGCGGAGGGAAACATTTAGGCAGTGACTCGCGACTCGCCTTAAGAACTGCTCCTAACTTGCTAACACTCTGCTCTACAATGCCTTGATTGATGTGGATGTGGCGGGAACGAGGCTCAGTACCCTCATATACAGCTATGATTGTGTCAAGAAGTTGCTCTACACCTCGCCCTGTGCGTGAAACTACGGGAATCATCGGTACGCCCATCATCTGCCCAAGCAACTCGTAGTCTAAACTGTCGCCTGACTCCTCTAACTCGTCGTACATATTGAGCGCTACAACCATATTCTGGCTCATATCAATAAGCTCGGTGGTAAGGTATAGATTGCGCTCAAGGTTTGACGAGCAGACAACATTTAGAATTACATCAGGGGTACTCTGTGCAAGGTGGGTACGAACAAACCGCTCTTCGGGTGAGTATGCTGATAGGGCATATGTGCCAGGGAGGTCTGTAATATGAAACTCGTAACCTTTGTAGTTATATCGGCCAGTCTTTGCATCCACCGTTACGCCGCTATAGTTGCCAACGTGCTCACGAGCACCGACAATACGATTAAAAAGTGAAGTCTTACCGCTATTTGGATTGCCGACAAGTGCGATATTAATGTGATGCTTGCGCTTTGCGATAATGCTCTCAACACTTTGGTCTTCTTGGCTGCCAACCTGTTCTATCTGAGCTTTTAGTCGCTCTATGGCCTCCGCCTCTGTGATGACCTCAATCATCTGTGCCTCGCTGCGTCTTAGCGAGATGTTATATCCAAGTATCTGATACTCAATAGGGTCGCGCAGAGGGGCGTTGAGAACGACAGTGACGGCAGAACCTCGGACAAATCCCATCTCCATAATTCGGCGGCGGAATCCTCCGTGTCCCAGTACTTTTACCACTGTGGCGCTTTGACCTGTCTCAAGTTCTGATAGTCGCATAACAAGTGCAAAGATAGTAAAAATTTGCAATTTTTACAAAATAACACTACCTTTGCTTGTTAATAGTAACGCTACAAATAACTTAAAAATCTATTTATATGAAAAAAAATCTATTTGTACCTATTATCCTTGCCCTCTTAGCTGTGGGGTGTAAAGGAGATAACGGCGAAATTGATGATCAGGAGCCTGTTGTAACCCCAACAGCTATTACACAGGTTACTGCGACTATTGATTGCTCTACTCGTGCAAGTGCTCTTATTGGTGCAGATGACGAGGCTTCAATTTTCTGGAGCAATGGCGATAAGATTGCCGTGACTAACCTCTCTAAGAGTGCGAATTTTACAATTAAGCGCGGAGTTGGTAGTGTAACTGGCGAGTTTGCTGGAACTTTAGATGTTGCAAAAGGTCCACTCTATGTTCTATATCCCGCATCATCTGCTGCTCTGACCGATGGTAAATTGTCGATGACAATCCCCGTAGAACAGAGTTACGCTCCTGCTCGTGGAACAAACTTGGGCGAAAAAATTCTTCTTGCAGGCTCTACAGCTGAGGGAACAGAGGTCACTGTTCGCCCAGCAGCTGCTATGGTTAAGTTTGATATTACACTGCCACAAGAGCGAACAATTAATGCTGTGACAATGACAAGTGATGACTTGTCTATTGCAGGTAAAGGTCTTATAAATCTTGAGTCTGGTGTTGTGACTAATACAGATAGCAAGACGCTCACTTTGAAATACGACTCTCCTTCTAGCGGAAAGTCAGCTGATGGTTGGGCAACAATCACGGCCGTAGACTTTAAGAGTGCAACTGGTAAGGTTACCTATGCAGTGCTTACTGATGAGGGTGTTTACACATTCTGCTATAAGCCAGACCAGAAGTTTGAGGCTGGTGAGGTTTATACTGTAAAACTCTCTGTGGAGGATTTTGCGCAGGTGGCTGATCTTGAGAATATTAAGCATGGCGAGTACTACTACAATCTGGGCGGTTCAACTCCAGAGCCTGATCCAGACCCAACTCCAGAGGTAGATTCAAAGCTTAATGTTCGCGCTGTGCGTGTAACAGACTCTACTATCGCTATTGGTTGGACAATCACTGAGGCTAACATCCCTTATATTGACCAGATAATTCCAAACCCAAGCGCAAATTATGCTACAGATATTACAAAAGAGTATAAGGTTGCCCTCTATCGTGATGAGGCTTGTACAGACCTTGTTGTCAGTGTAAGTCCAGTGCGGGATAATCTGAAGGATAGTAAAGCTTTGTTCAATGCAACAACTTGTCCTCCACGCTTTGTCTTTAGTGGTCTTGAGCCTGCAACAACATACTATGCAAAGGTTACCAATATTACCGATAACTACTCAAACACAAATCCTGTTCAGGTGACTACAAAGGCTCCAGTAGCAGATAAAAATAATATCGTTAAGGCCAATGCAAAGGCCGGTGATATGATTGTCTTTGAGAACTTTGCGGGTCTTGTTTATGCTGGTGAGGGTGGTGCACGCGCAGCAGGTATCTCTCGTACTGACCGTAACAAGCTGACAAGCTTTGATGGCGCTGATGTTAAGGGCGAGATTACAGCAAGTAACAGTGGCTACTACCTTGTAGACGGCGGAACAGAGATTGGTCTGTTTAATACCCTTGGAGGTCTTATTGACGAGATGGGCGTTCAAGACTGGGGTTATATTGGTAGCGCTGCGGGCTCTATCTGCGCTCGCTCTGGCTTCCTGAAGATTGGTACATCAAACAATCGCTCACTTGTTTGTACTCCAGTGCTTAATGCTATTCCAAAGGGTAAGCTGGCGACTTTGAAGGTTGTCTTCAATGCTGCCCCATATGGCTCAAATAGCGCACTAACTGTTGAGGATTACGATGCCGAGCGTTATATGGCGGTTAAGGCACTTGCGGGTGTATCTATGTCAAGCGATAACTTGGTTTCATATTCGTATGTGGCTGATGAGCAGCAGCTTACACTTCAGGGTAATTATGTTTCTGATTGGAAGGAGTACTCTGTAACACTTGCAGGTGTGCCATCAGGTGCTTCAATCGCTTTGGGTGGCGCTCTGGATGCGTCAACGACAAATCGTATGTTCTTGGATGATATCCGCGTATTTGTAACTGCCCTTGTGGATGCACCAACTGCACCTATAGCTAAGGGTACAATTACTTATACGGATGGTACTCCTGCTGCAGGTGTTAGCGTTTCAGATGGTTATACAGTTGTTCAGACTGCTGCGGATGGTACTTATACTATTGAGCACCCACATCAGGATGCGTGGTATATCTACTACTCTGTTCCTGCAGACTGTAAGGTAGAGGTTAATCAGTATGGCCAGCCAGCATTCTTTACAAAGTATAGCAAGACAAAAACAGTCTACAACTTCACACTTGAGAAGCTGCCTGGTGGTAAGGAGACCCAGTTCTCCCTCTTCTGCCTTGCTGACCCACAGTGTCACGGCTTAAAGCGTTCTCCTCAAGTTAAAGCCGATACATATCGTTTTGATAACGAGTCTGTACCTGCAATCAAGGCACATGCTCAGACTAAGTCGGCACCTTGTTATGGCGTAACTCTTGGCGATGTTGTATATTCAGAGGGTAGTCGTAATTCAACAAGTTATATGGATGATATGCGTGGTTATATGTCAAAAGATAAAATAGGTATGCCTATTTTCCAGACTATGGGTAACCACGACTATACATATTTCTACTCTTCAAAGCCAATCGCCGCAGACGAGACCTCGTCTACCTATAATATTAAGGCTCAGCGAGCATTTGAGGATGTGTTTGGTCCTATTAACCACTCTTGGAATCGCGGTGATGCTCATATCGTTTGTATGCGTAATATGCAGTGGAGTAGTAATAGTGATGCAGGTAAATATACCTCACCTACCTTTACCTCTGAGCAGATTGCGTGGCTTAAACAAGATTTGTCATTTGTGCCAAAAGATAAGCTTGTGATTTTCTGCGTTCATGTTCCTCTTATAAATTCATCAAAGGCTGGTGTGCAGGATGTAATATCTCTGCTTAAACAGTATAAAGAGGCTCATATTATGTCGGGTCATACTCACTATATGCGCAACGAGCCAACAAGGTCTGGCGGAATTTATGAGCATGTTCACGCTGCAGTTTGCGGAAACTGGTGGTGGTCTAATATCAATGGCGATGGCTGTCCAAATGGCTATGGTGTCTACGATATTGATGGTAATACAATCAAGAACTGGTACTATATGGGTGTGAACCCTGGTATGAATGATAGAGATTATCAGATTCGTCTATATCGCGGCGACCTTATCTGTGGCGGCTCAAAGACATACTTCAACCTTCAGCATGGTCACAATGTAATTATTGCCAATGTATTTAATGCAGATAAGAATTGGAAGGTTAAAATCTATGAGGATGAAGTAAGCTACGATATGATAGCTATTGGAGAGAAAAAATATTCTCCTGGAGCAAGTAATTCAATCGGAACAAGTAGCCCTGTATCTGTGCCAACAGACTCTGGTCAAGATTGGTGGGCTATTGGCTACCATATCGGTGTAGTGGGAAGAAGCGGTACAAGTGGTAGTTATCATACAAACTGTTTCCATATGTACAAGCACACTTTGAGGAACCCTAATGCAAAGATTCGCGTTGAGGCAACTGACTGCTTCGGTAGAACATATACAGCAACAGATATCCTCTCAAACACCGCAAGTGGTGGATATAATAGTGCTATTTACACAAATGTTCCTTGGAATTATTAGCATATATTAGTCAAACTTTGGTTAAGGCGGGCAGTTGTGTCCGCCTTTTTTATGCTACGCAGTAGGGTGTGATGTGTTATGAGGGGGCGCTGTGTGTTTTGTGAAAAGAGAAAAAATAGCTATTTTTGCCAAAATTTTCTGTAATTACAGTCGATTACGACTATTCAAATGTAAAATAGACAACTTAAATACTAACTTACAAATCTTTTAAAGTATGAAAACTTATGAGATGCCTGATTTTGAGGTAATTATTTTTGCCCCTCAAGTGGGCTTTGCTGGCTCTATTGAGGTTGAAGAGCCTAAAACAATGAACTATGGTAATGGTGGTGACGCTTGGTAAAACAGTGTGAGATATGAAAAAATATTTATCAATAGCTGTTTTGGTCGCTTCTGTGACAATAGCTTGTACACAAGTTGAAGAGCAGGATATTGTTATACCTGGTCGTAAATTGGAATCTTTTAGTGCTCATATTGATAATGAGTCAAGTAGAACATACGCAGTTCAGGGTGCGGATGGCTCTATTCAGATGTTGTGGCACGAAGAAGACGCTATTGCTGTCTCTGATATGAAGGCGATAGCCAAGTATAACCTCTTTTCGGGTATGGGGACTACAGATGCAACATTTACTGTTGATGAGACCTCAAGTGATGTTACTTTTACCGAAAATGCGCCGCTATATGCTGTTTCACCTTCTGCCCGCGCATATTTTACTGAAGCAAAAGGTCTGTTTTTTCAGATAAGTACGGCTCAGACTCACTCAGGTGTAGATAGTGATAACGACTCAAGGCGTAATATAATGCTCGGTTCAACAACCGACAATGGCGAGAGCTTTGACTTTACTCTTGCTGGTGCTCTTGCTCGTTTCTCTATTGCGGTTGGACAGGATGAGGTTATTAAGTCTGTTAAGATGACAGCAGAGACGGTTAAACTTACTGGCCTTGCTACGATAGATTGGCCGAATAAGAAGCTGTTAGAAGCGTCGTCAAATAGCGTTACCTTGAACTATACTAATGCCCCTAAGAGCCCATATTCAGCGGGTTATGCGCTAATTGCACCTGTAGATTTCTCAACGGCTGAGGGTAAGATCTTTTATGAGGTTACAACGGACAAGGGTGTATATACCTTCTGTAAAAAGCCTGCAAAGAAGTTTGAGGCTGGATATATCTATAACTTCCCACTTGATATTACAAAGTTTGAGAAAGTCAGCTCGTATAATGACCTTGCAGATGGTAAATATTGCTTTGAAAATCTGCATATTGCAAAGGTAAGAGCAACCGACTCTACAATCTCAATTGGTTGGACAAACTTAGTATCTAACAAACCCTATATAGGCTATGTTAATACGATAAATAAATTGAGTCAGTTAGATTATACTGTTGATAAAACCAAGACGTATAAGGTGGCTCTTTATAGAGATTTGGCTTGTCAAAATCTTGTGGTAAGCGTGGATAATATAGTAGCCTCTTCGTCAGTGTATAATACTGACCAAACTTTGGCAACTCCATCGTTGTCTCCATTGTTGCCTCTACGCTTTGTATTCCCTGGTCTGACACCAAATACAACCTACTATGCTAAGGTGTTCAATACAACGGATAATACTGTGAGCCGTGCCTTGGAGGTTAAAACTACAAAGTCTGTGGCAAACCGTAGTAGTGTTGTTACAAGTAACGCTAAGGCGGACGATTTGATTTTGTTTGAGAACTTTGAGAACCTTCTTTACGGTGGCGACCTCTCTTCTCGTGCAGCGGGTCTTTCACGCACAGATCGTGGTAGTATAAAAGATATTATTCCTGTTACGGGTGCTATTACAGCCAGCAATACGGGCTTCTATATGGTTAGTGGTGGCACTGAGATGGGTCTGTTTAACACTCTTAAGGGTATTTTGGATGAAATTGGTGTTGAAGATTGGGGTTGGATTGGCGGTAAAAGCGATGCACATGGTGGTTCTGTTTGCGCACGTCCAGGTTATCTGAAGATTGGAACATCTGGTAACCGCTCATTTGTCTGTACACCTGCTCTGACAGCTATTCCAGAGGGTAAGGCTGCAACTGTAAAGGTTCAGTTCCGAGCGGCTCCTTTCGCTGATATATATAGAGAAACACTTAATAATGTTAATGAGAGGATGATAAGTGTAAAGGCGCTAAGTGGAGTTACATTTGGTAGTGACTATGCGGTTACATATACAATAGAAGATGATGTTGAGAGTCTGGTACTAGGCGGAGGTAATGTTTCTGCTTGGGAAGAGTGTGAGGTAATCCTTGAAAACCTGCCGTCTGGTGGTGTTGTAGCCATTGGTGGTGGACGAGACTCTGCAGTAGCGTCAAATCGCTTCCAGCTTGATGATATTCGCATTACTGTTACAGATGTATATGATTATGTTGCTCCTGAAGTGCCAGAAGAGATAATTAGACCAGCCGTTAGCGGAACAATTAATTACACAGACGGTACACCTGCAGTAGGCGTTAGTGTCTCAGATGGATATAGTGTTGTTCAGACCGATGCAAATGGAAAATATACTATCGCCCAGCCACATAAGGATGCGTGGTATATATACTACTCTACCCCTGCAGATTGTGAGGTTAATATCAATAGTTACGGTCAGCCTTGCTTCTTTATTAAGTACAGCGAGGATGTCTCAACTTACAACTTTACGCTCACTAAACTTGCCGGTGGTAAAGAGACTAATTTTACCCTCTTCTGCCTTGCAGACCCTCAGTGTATGAATGACGAGCATTCTATGGCGTACAGAGGTAATGTAAATGGAACGCGTTTTGTTAATGAGTCTGTTGCAGATATTGTGGCGCATGCAAAGACCAAAACCGCACCTTGCTATGGCGTAACTCTTGGAGATATCGTATATTCAGAGAAAGATAGAGATGATTCAGACTTTATGGATGAGATGCGCGGTTATATGGCTAAGGATAAGATTGGTATGCCTGTATTCCAGACTATGGGTAACCACGACTATACATACTTCTACTCTTCAAAACCAATCGCTGCGGACGAGACATCGTCTACCTATAACATTAAGGCTCAGCGAGCATTTGAGGATGTGTTTGGTCCTATTAACCACTCTTGGAATCGCGGTGATGCTCATATTGTTTGTATGCGTAATATACAGTGGAATAGTAATACGAATGCAAAAGATTATACCTCTCCAATATTTACATCAGAACAGGTTGAGTGGCTCAGACAAGATTTGTCATTTGTTCCAACGGATAAACTTGTGATTCTCTGTGTTCATGTTCCGCTTCTTAATAAAACGAGCGATGTAATTTCACTGCTCAAACCGTTTGCGGAGGCTCATATTATGTCGGGTCATACACACTATATGCGAAACGAGCCTACAAGGTCTGGCGGAATTTACGAGCATGTTCACGCTGCTGTTAGCGGTCAGTGGTGGAGATCTAATATCAATGGTGACGGTTGTCCAAATGGCTATGGAGTCTACGATATTGTGGGTAATACAATCCAGAATTGGTACTACAAGGGCGTAAATGAGGGTATGAGTGATAGAGACTATCAGATTCGCCTATATCGTGGCGACCTTATTTGCGGCGGTTACAGAAGGTATTACACTCTCCAGCATGGTAATGATGTAATTATTGCTAATGTATTTAATGCGGATAGCTCGTGGAATATAGAACTCTATGAGGATGATGTGTATTCGGGTAAAATGGAATTTATACCAGAGAAAAAGTATGTATATACAGGAAGTACACTTGTTGATACTGACTCTTGTCAGGATTGGTGGGCTATTGGCTATCATATAGGAATACTGGGTTGTAATAATGATTATCACACAAACTGTTTCCATATGTATAAGTACAAACTGAAGAATCCTGATGCAAAGAAGATTGAAGTTAAGGCAACTGACCGCTTCGGCAGAACTTACACACAAACAGAGATTCTTTCAAACACGGCAGATGGTACATACAATAGCGGAATTTATACGGGTGTACCGTTTTAAATTAGCCAAATTAAAAATTAGATAGGTTTCAAGGAGGCGGGCAGTTGTGTCCGCCTTTTTTTGCGCTACGTAGTAGGGTGTGATGTGTTATGAGGGGGCGCAGTGTGTTTTGTAAAAAGAGAAAAAATAGCTATATTTGTGAAAAATTATAGTATCTATGAAGTTTAGAATAGGTCACGGCTACGATGTGCACGCTTTAGGCGATGGATTGCGCTTGGTGTTGGGAGGGGTAGAGATTCCTCATACAAAGGGGTGTATTGCTCACTCTGATGGCGATGTGCTACTTCACGCACTTTGCGATGCGTTGCTTGGTGCGGCTGCGCTTGGTGATATTGGCAAGCACTTTCCAGATAGCTCTGCCGAGTTTAAGGGTATAGACTCTACAAAGCTGCTCAAAAGGGTAGTAGAGTTGTTGTTGAGTGAGGGTTATCGTGTTGGTAATGTAGATATGACTATTGCAATGCAGCGACCTAAACTGCGCCCATATATAGACTCAATGCGAGAGTGTATAGCCTCATGTATTGGCATAGATGTTGACTCTGTGTCTGTCAAGGCGACCACGACCGAGCATCTTGGCTTTGAGGGCGAGGAGAAGGGAGTTTCGGCTACGGCTGTGGCATTAATTTATAAGGAGTAATTATGACTATTAGAGATTTACAACCAAAACTTATCTGGGAGATTTTTGACCAGATTACAGCTGTTCCTCGCCCATCAAAGCGCGAGGGTAAGATTATTGAGTATCTGCTTGACTTTGCAAAACAGCATAACCTTGAGGCTGTACGCGATGATATTGGCAATGTTGTCATCCGTAAGGGTGCTACTGCGGGCTATGAGGCTCTGCCAACAGTTATCCTACAGTCGCATATGGATATGGTGTGCGAGAAGAACTCTGATACCGAGCATAACTTTGATACTGACCCTATCTGTACAAAGATTGTTGATGGCTGGGTAAAGGCAGAGGGTACAACTCTTGGCGCAGACTGCGGTATCGGTATGGCGGCGGCACTGGCTGTGCTTGTTGACCCAACAGTTGAGCACGGTGCTATTGAGGCGCTCTTTACTGTAGATGAGGAGACAGGCCTTACTGGCGCATTTAACCTTGGCGAGGGTATGCTTACGGGTAAATACCTTATCAATCTTGACTCTGAGGATGAGGGCGAGATATTTATCGGCTGCGCTGGTGGCGTAGATACTCTGGGCTATTTTGATTATACTACTCAGACTCTGCCTGCAGGTTATGAGTACTACCGTATAGGTGTTTCTGGCCTTAAGGGTGGTCACTCTGGCGACGATATTGATAAGGGGCTGGGCAATGCAAATAAGATTTTGGCACATTTCCTCTACGATGCAGAGCGATTTGGTATTCGCCTTGGTATGTTTGACGGTGGAAATCTGCGTAACGCTATCCCTCGTGAGGCCTATGCTGTAGTGGCTGTCCCAGAGCATACAGCACTACTTTTTGAGACCTCACTGGCTACATATGTTTCGGCTGTAAAGGCTCTCTATGCAGCCACTGAGCCGAGTCTCAAAATTACTTTAGGTCAGGCGGCTGAACAACCTGTTATTGACGAGGATACACAGTCTTCACTTCTTGCAGCTATCGTAGGTCTTCCAAATGGTGTGTTGGCTATGTCACAGGCTATGAAGGGGCTTGTTGAGACCTCTACAAATACAGCCTCAGTGAAGTTTGTTGATAGTAAGATTGTTGTTACCACCTCGCAGCGTTCAAGCGTTGAGTTGGCAAAGAAGAGTGCTATGCACAGCGTTGAGGCAGTGCTTGTGCTTGCAGGTGCGGAAGTAGAGCATTCGGATGGCTATCCAGGTTGGGCACCTAATCCTGATTCGTCACTGCTACACTGCACCGTAGAGAGCTATAAGTCGCTCTTTGGTACGGAGCCAAAGGTTCGCGCTATTCACGCAGGCCTTGAGTGTGGACTCTTCCTTGAGAAGTATCCTCACCTTGAGATGGTCTCTTTTGGCCCAACATTGAGGGGCGTTCACTCGCCAGATGAGAGATTAGAGATTGCAACGGTCGATAAATTCTGGCAGTTATTGCTTGATGTACTTAAAAAAGTTAAGTAGTTAGTTTGAGGAGGTTAAAAACCTCCTCTATTTTTGTGAAAAGATACCTTTATTTTGTATCTTTGTCACTATGAAACGTATTTTGCTAAAAATTACCATATTTTTTCTGCTGTTTTTTGTCGCTGATAGAGCTGTGGCAGCCCCTAAGTCGGTGGTTACAGATGAGCAGAAAACAGCTATCACTCAGATCCTTACACGTATTCTTCAGCGCGAAGTAAAGGGTGTTCCTGCTAATGTTACATCTGTTACTGTTAAGGGTGGTAAGGTTAGGGTAGTAACCTCTGCTGGTTTGTCGTATTATCCAGTGCGAGAGGATAACCTTAAGGCTATGTGTGATTCAATCCGTCCACTTTTGCCTCGTAAATTAAGGGGTAAGCAGATTGAGATATACTCAGATGGTCGCTCTATGGCTGAATATATCCCGTTGGGATATCGTAAATCTACAAAGAAGATTATCCATTTTACAAACGACTCGGAGGGTGGTCAGCTCGTGCGTCCAGAGCGCCCATTTAAGATTACTGAAGGACTGAATGATAGACATATAGCTTTGTGGCAGAGTCACGGTCGCTACTTTGATGTAAAGGCCAATGAGTGGCGCTGGCAACGCTCGCTACTGTGGCAGACCGTTGAGGATTTGTATACTCAGAGTTATGTACTTCCGTATGTTGTGCCTATGCTTGAGGCTGCGGGTGCAACGGTTATGCTTCCGCGAGAGCGCGACTTCCAGACGACTGAAATTGTTGTGGATAATGATGGTGCTGGTTATGCGGAGAGTAGTGGTAAATACGCTTGGAGCTCAGCAGGCGAGGGCTTTGCGCATAAGAAGGATACCTACCTCTCTGGCGAAAATCCGTTTAAGGATGGTACTTGCCGCATGGTACAAACAACAACGGATAGTCGCAATCAGAGCCTTGCTAAGTGGTCGGCGACTTTTGATAAGAGCGATGACTACGCAGTCTATGTAAGCTATAAGTCTCTTCCAAATAGCCTTGATGGTGCGCTCTATACAGTCTACCACGCGGGTGGTCAGAGTCGTGTGAGAGTCAATCAGAAGATTGGTGGCGGTACCTGGATTTATATAGGTACTTATCGTTTTACTTCATCTAAAGAAAAGGTTGTAGTAACACTCTCAAATGTTTGTTCTTCAGATGATTGTGTTGTTACTGCTGATGCTGTAAAGATTGGTGGTGGCTATGGAAATGTTGCTCGTACAGTCTGCGACTCACTACGCACAGAGGGTTGTGATTATACGCCAATCACAAGCGGTATGCCACGCTATTGTGAGGGTGCAAGGTATTGGTTGCAGTGGGCAGGTTTTGATAAATCGGTCTATTGTAAGCACGATGACTGTAACGACTATAACGACGACTATAAGTGTCGTGGCGAGTGGGTAAATGCCCTTATGGGTGGCTCTGCTCGTCTTGAGAAGGAACAGGGTTTGGGTATCCCTGTAGATTTATCTCTCGCTTTCCACTCTGATGCTGGTATTACGGATAATGATGCAACGATTGGTACTCTGGGTATTTACTACACGAAATACAAGAAAGGTAAGTTTGAGGGTGGTGCGAGTAGGTATCTGTCGCGTGATTTGACAGATTTGATAATGACCCAAATAGTTGGAGATATTCGCACTACATATGAGCCAGAGTGGCGTCGTAGGGGTATGTGGAATAGATCTTACTTTGAGGCGCGAGTGCCGTCTACGCCAACAATGCTCCTTGAGTTACTGTCGCACCAAAACCTTGCAGATATGCGCTTGGGTCACGACCCTAATTTTAAGTTTGTCGTCTCGCGCGCTATTTATAAGGCTATTTTGCGCCATTTGTCTGCACAGTATGGTGTGCCGTATTGTGTAACACCGCTGCCAGTGAATAGCTTTGCTACTTCTCCTGCTGGTGACGGAGCTGTTCGTTTGAGTTGGAAAGCAACTGTAGATAGTCTTGAGAATACTGCTAAGCCAACTGCGTATGTTGTCTATACACGCGAGGGTGATGGCGGTTTTGATAATGGTAGAATTGTTACAGATAACAGCTTGATTATAAACCAGAAACCAGATGTTATTTATAGTTATCGTGTAACTGCAATTAATGCTGGCGGAGAGAGTTTTCCGAGCGAAATACTTACAGTATGTCAGTTGTCTGATGCCAAAGTAACAGCTATGATTGTCAATGGATTTGATAGGGTTGCAGCTCCAGAATGCCGTAAGGATGGCTTTCATAATGAGTTTGATAGCGGAGTTGCATACCTTCGGGATGTTGCATTTATTGGTGAGCAGCGCGTCCATGATACCTCAAAGCGTCGTGAAAAGAGTGAGCCTCGCGCCTTTGGTGTCTCTTTTAGTAATCATCAGGGCAAGATAGTGGGTGGTAATAGTTTTGACTATCCATACCTGCACGGTAAGAGCCTGCTTGCAGCGGGCTGTTCATTCTACTCTTCAAGTGTGGCAGCTGTAGAGAGTAGAGAGGTGGATTTGTCTGGTTTTAACCTTGTAGATGTAATTCTTGGTAAACAACGTACAACAACTGTAGGACGAGGAGTTGCAGATAAGAGGTATGAGTGTTTTTCTGTTGATTTGCAGAGCGTTATTACCGATTACTTAAAGTCAAATGGAGCATTGTTTGTCTCTGGAGCATATGTTGGTACAGATCTATTTACCTCTTCATCGTCTGATGAAAAGGCTAAGATATTTGCAAGAGATATGTTGCATATATCTTATATGGGAAATAATAATACGGTCACTAAACTTGACTATGTGACAACTGCGAGTCGCTCGGCGGTACGTTTAAACAGTAGGGAGTATAGATATTGCCGAGATTACCGTCCAGACTTCTATACTGTCAACTCTGTAGATGGTTTTGTGGCCGTTGGCGAGGCTAAAATGCTTATGCGCTATCCAGATAGTAATCTTGCTGCTGCGGTTGGTTATCGCAGTGAGCAGGGAGAGGCAACATTTGTTATGGGATTTCCTTTTGAGTCTATAACAGATAGCGATAGTAGAGACTTTTTGATGAAAGATATTGTTGAATATTTAATATACTAACCTATGAAACGAATACTTTTAGTAATTTTTGCAATCGTTTGTACATCAGTTGTTTATGCGGTTGATTATACAAATGTTATTGTGCCTCGTCCAGTAAGCTGTGAGTCTGGAGAGGGCGAGTTTGTTCTGTCTGCAAAAACTGTTGTACGTGCAGAGGCGCTAAACCTTGTTCGTGCTGGTGAGATTTTTGCTGAAGACCTTGAAAGAGTACTTGGTAGAGAGTTGACAGTAAAAAAGAGCTCTTCTCGCACGGGTGCTATTAACCTCTCTGTTGATTCAACTCTTGAGTCAGAGCAGTATATGCTAAAGGTTACCAAAGCGGGTATTTGGATTGTTGGAGGCTCAGAGCGAGCTGTATTCTTCGGATTGCAGAGCCTTCTACAGATTGCCGCTGCATCTACACTTGAGAATGGAGGTCTTACTTTGGCGGCAGTAACTATTTCAGATAAACCACACTTTGAGTATCGCGGAGCGATGTTTGATGTATGCCGTCATATCTTTACTGTAGATGAAGTAAAGCGTTATATAGATATCCTCGCACTTCACAAAATCAATAAGTTCCACTGGCATCTTACAGAGGATCAAGGTTGGCGAATTGAGATTAAGCATTACCCTGAGCTTTCGCAGGTTGGTGCATATCGTAATGAGACAATCATAGGTAGAAATCGTAAATCTAAGGTTTATGATGATACACGCTATGGTGGTGTATTTACGCAGGATGAGGTGCGCGAGGTTGTAGCATATGCCGCTGAGCGATATATAGATGTTATCCCAGAGATTGAGATGCCTGGCCACGCAGTAGCGGCTCTCACAACTTATCCACATCTCGGTTGTACTGGTGGCCCGTATGAGGTATGGACTCGTTGGGGTATTAGTAAGAATATCTTCTGCGCAGGTAAGGAGAGTACATTTGAGTTTATAGAGAATGTGCTTACAGAGGTGCTTGAGTTGTTCCCATATAAATATATACACATTGGTGGTGACGAGGCTCCGCGCGATATGTGGAAGAGGTGTCCACACTGCCAGAAGCGTATTAAGGATGAGGGTCTGAAGGATGAAAATGAGCTTCAGAGCTACTTTATGGAGCGCGTTGAGAAGTGGCTCAACGAGCGTGGTCGCTCTATTATTGGCTGGGATGAGATTCTTAAGGGTGGCATCTCAAAGAGTGCTACGGTAATGTCTTGGCGTGGTAGTAAGGGTGGTATTGCAGCAGCAAAATTGGGCAACTATGTTGTTATGACTCCAAATACCCACTGTTATATTGACTACTATCAGACATCAAACCCTGTAGAGAATGGCGAGCCTCTTGGTAATGGCCGTTTCCCAGTAACACTTCGCAAGACCTACTCTTTAGACCCATACGCAGGGCTTAATGAGCAACAGCAACAATATATTAAGGGTGTTCAGGTTAATCTCTGGACAGAGTATATCGCTACATTTGACCATATTCAGCATATGCTTTTGCCACGTGTTGCCGCTCTTGCAGAGACTGGTTGGTCTTATGGTAATAAGGATTACGACGATTTCGCGCGTCGTATGCACATTCTTCGTAGACTCTACGACAAGAAGGGGTTTGTCTACGCTCCATACTTCTTTAACGGAATAGAGTAATGCACTATCTCTCGTCACATACGCTGCGCACTATATCTATGCCTTTTGGTATGGTTATAGGCGCGCTGTTGTGTCGTCAGATTGTGGCTGTAGATAGTTGGAGTGGCGGAATGCTTACTCCAGTGCTGATTTTTGCAATGCTCTTTTTTACCTATTGTAGGGTAGATGTTACCAAGATGCGCATCACGATGATGCACTTTTGGCTCTTTGCAGCGCAGATTATTGGGGCGATGATTCTCTACACACTCTGTCAGCCATTGGGTGAGACAGTCGCTCAAGGAGCGATGATTTGTGCTCTTGCACCTATTGCTATGGCGGCTGTGGTTATTGGTGGAATGCTCGGTGCAAATATTGAGAATATGACCACATATAGCCTGCTGTGTAATATCGGAACTGCCTTTGTAGCTCCTTTTATCCTCTCGTGGGTAGGAAATGGAGAGTGTACTCTTATGCAGATACTTACAAAGGTTGCGCCACTGCTTATTGCTCCTTTTGTAGCAGGGCAGTTGTGTCGCTTTGCGCTACCTAAGGTGGCTTTGTGGGTGGCTGAGCATAGTAGAATATCGTTCTACATATGGCTCGTGTCGCTTATGGTTGTTGTCGGTAGAACTACAGCATTTGTTATTGACCACAGCGCAACCGACCTTACTATAGAGATTATTCTTGCAGCGGTGGCGGCAGTGATATGCGTTGGGCAGTTTGCTTTGGGTCGTAAGATAGGCGCAAAATATGGCGATAAGGTGGCTGGTGGACAATCTTTGGGTCAGAAAAATACTGTTCTGGCTGTCTGGATGGCGCAGTCGTTTCTCAATCCCGTCTCGTGTGTTGCACCTACGGCATATATCGTATGGCAAAATATAGTTAATTCATATCAGATATACAGAAAGAAGTGATGAAAATTGCAGATATATCTCTTTGTGATAGAGCCCTTTTTCTTGCGCCAATGGAGGATGTTACAGACCCTTCGTTCCGATATATGTGTAAGCTCTTTGGTGCCGATATGGTTACTACAGAGTTTATATCCTCTGATGGGCTTATCCGAGATGCGAGAAAATCACTTGCAAAACTTGAGATTTCGGACTTTGAACGCCCTGTGGGTATCCAGATTTATGGAAATCAGATAGAGCCGATGGTAGAGGCTGCAAAGATTGCTGAAACTGCAAATCCAGATGTGATTGATATAAACTTCGGCTGCCCGATGAAGAAAATCGCGGGTCGGGGTGCAGGTAGCGGTATGATGCGCGATGTGCCACTTATGGTTGAGATGACGCGCCAGATTGTAAACGCTGTCCGTAAGCCAGTAACAGTAAAGACTCGCCTTGGGTGGGACGATGAGAGTAAGAATATTGAGGAGATTGCTCACCGATTGCAAGATGTAGGTATTGCGGCTCTTACAATTCATGGTCGTACTCGCTGCCAGATGTATACGGGCGAGGCGGACTGGACTCTTATTGGCAAGATTAAGAACGACCCGACTATCCATATTCCCATTATCGGCAACGGAGATATTGACTCGGCTGTAAAGGCTAAGCAGATGTTTGACCGCTATGGAGTGGATGCAGTGATGATTGGTCGTGCAACATATGGTCGCCCGTGGATTTTCCGCGAGATTAGACACTATCTTAACACTGGCGAGATTCTTCCGCAACCATCTGTCCTTGAGCGTATTGCTATTGCAAAAGAGCACCTTGCCAAGTCGGTTGAGATTAAGGGAGATAGGGTAGGAGTGTTTGAGATGCGCCGTCACCTGTCTAACTACTTCAAGGGTCTGCCGAACTTTAAGGAGACGCGTATGAAACTGGTTACACTTACTGATGTTGACGAACTTCAAGATACAATCTCTTCTATCGCTGACCGCTGGGGAGACTACGACTTTGGCGAGGTCGTTCCTCCACCACTCTCACATGATATATAATAAATGCGAGCCGTAAAGCTCGCATTTGTTTGTTCTACTATCTTGTTCTACTACCTTGGACCACGACCCGGACCTCCCTGTCCGCCGTGTGGGCGCTGTGGGCGCATAGCCTTCTTTTCAACCATAAAGATTTTAGAGAGTTGCTCTGGAGTGAGGTGATTCTTGAATACACGCATATACTCCTTCTTGCAGGCGATAATATCGGCATCAGCATTTAGTTGGTCCATAACCATGCGGAAAGCGAGCTTTTCGTCAATCTCCTTGCCGTTGTAGCCATCCATAAGGGTCTTCAAATCCTTGCGAATCTTACGAATCTCGCCTTGGTAGGCAAGATATACTGGGGCGAACTTCTCCGCCTGCTCTGGAGAGAGCTGTAGCTCTTCTACTAAACCTGCGATACGCTCTACAGGAGTCTTCTTTGGACCTTGTCCTCTACCTTCGCCCATCGGTGGCTGAGCTACGGCCATATTCACAGCGAGTGCTGCACAGATAATTACTAAAATCTTCTTCATGTTAGTGTTGTTTTAATGTTCACACTACAAAGATAGTAAAAAATTGGAAAATATGTCAAATATGGTGTATAAACATCCTTTAATAGTGAGAGTGAAATGTTCTAAATGGGCAAGAATATGTTGTATATAGGTAATTATACCTACCTTTGTTATCTCAAATATGAATATATTTGCTAATAAAGTATTGCTTCAATGGGAATTAGAGTAGATATACGTGGAATTATCAAGGAGCGTTCAGGTAAAAATCTGCCATCATGGATTACTTATCCTCTTGAAAGGCTTATCCATCAGCAGGAGCTGAATCAAATGCTTGAAGAGGTGGAGGGGTTTGACCATAAGCAGACTCTTGACCATGTGTTACGTAGTTGGAATATGACATGTGAGCCTATTTTTACTACACCGCTTGATAAGAATGAGCGTTACATTTTTGCATCAAATCACCCTTTTGGTGGTTTGGATGGTATGTTGCTTATACAGCTGTTACAGCGTGAGTGGGATGATGTGGGGGCGATAGTAAACAATCTGCTGATGGCCATTGCTCCACTCTCTCCTTATTGGGTGCCAATTAATAAGTTTGGACGTCAGAATAGTAATGCTTCTCAACTCTATGATGCCGCATTAAGCTCTCCTACTAAGCAGATACTCACTTTCCCTGCGGGCGCTTGTTCTCGGCCAATAAACGGCAGTGTGGTAGATACTGAGTGGAAGTTCCGCTTTGTGAAGGATGCTGTGAGGTATAATCGCAAGATTGTTCCTGTCTATGTAGAGGGCCAGCTCTCTTGGCGTTTTTATACTCTTTACCGACTGAGAAAATTCTTTGGTGTTGGCGTAAACATTGAGCAGGGACTTCTCGTAGACGAGATGTTTCGTCAGCAGGGAAAACATATTCGCGTAGTCTTTGGAGCCCCTGTTGATGTTCAGGCTCTTGAGGGAACATTTGCTGAGAAGGCTCTTGAAATGAGAAGAAGAACTTACGAACTTCAAAAACACCTAACTGATGAAGCCAATAATATCGCACGTTGATAAGGAGTTGATTCTTAGTGAACTCTCTCAATTAGAGAAAGTACGTGATACCCATTATGGGGGTAATGAAATTTATGTTTTTGATGCTCTTCACTCTCCTAATCTTATGCGAGAGGTGGCACGTCTGCGCGAGGAGGCATTTCGCTCTGGCGGTGGTGGTACGGGAGAAGAATTAGATATTGATGAGGATGATACAGCATCAGATGGCTATCATCAGCTTATTGCGTGGAGTCCTAAAGATCAGGAGATTATCGGTGGCTATCGCTATATTATTAGCCACGAGAAGCATCCTCACCATATGTCTACGGAGCACTATTTTAAATTTTCAGAGCTTTTTCGTGAGGATTATCTCCCTTATACAATTGAGCTTGGTCGCGCCTTTGTGCAACTCAAGTACCAGGCTTCGGGCGATTCAAGAAGTATCTATGCATTAGATAATCTTTGGGATGGTATTGGAGCGCTGATTGCTTTGCATCCAGAGGCTAAATATCTACTCGGAAAGGTTACAATGTACTCTTCATATAACGAGGAGGCGAGAAATATGCTCTTCTACTTTTTGCAGAAGTATTTTCCAGATAGACAGCATCTTATTGAGGGTATACACCCGCTTGAGATGAATATTGATACAGAAAAGTTTGATAAAATATTTACTGGTGAGAGCTATGCTGAGAATTATAATATTCTTCGCCACGCTATACGCGAGTATAATGAGATAATTCCACCGCTGATTAACGCCTATATGAACCTATCAAGCTCTATGAAGACCTTTGATACTGTTCCAAATCAGGAACTGGGCGGAGTGTATGAGACCGGTATTTTGATAACTATTAAGGATATCTATCACGAGAAGTACGATAGGTATACCAAGTGGTAGTTAGATGTTTATCAAGAAATTCATCACATCTACTTCGTCTGCGTAGTCATTTAGGTTAGGGTATTGAGCCATGCCAAATGGTACACTGCGTGAATGAATCTTTTCAGCCGACACAACGCACTGTAGTCGGCTGTCGTTTTGTTTAAGCCAATCTTTAAATTCGCTAATGTCGTTGTAGCGACAGATGTTTATGCAGCTTATAAAGGGTGAGAAATTCGCCTCGCCCTCTACTGTTATCGCACCGCCACAGTCTGTGAAATTTTTGCCTTGTAGTGTCAATAGCGCGCTGGCGTGGCGGTAGTTGTTGTTATATCCTTCGGGCATTTGTGGCACTGTGAGACTAAAACTTAAAGCCTCTGGTGCGAAAATCAGCGATACATTTCTGCAACCTAAACCAGAGTAGGTAAAGATGTCTTTTGACAGATTGTCAATATCTGTTTCGCTCTCGTTTCCTGTAAGCACAGCTACAGAGTGGCGCGAGCCACGAATTAGGGCAGGGATGTCGCCAAACATAGCCCTGAAGTGAAGCGCAGCACTGTCACTTCCTGTGGCAATCACAGCATCAACCCTTTGACCGTTGTACTGCTCAATATTAAGCTCTGGCTCAATGTCTGTGAGCTGACCTACTATATACTCCATAAGCACTCGGTCCTTTGAGGAGTACTTTATAACAGCAGTGTTGCCACTTGCAATAACGTAGAGAAGGTCTGCAAAACCTACGGCGGGGATATTTCCCGCCATGATTATTGCAACCTTTTTAGGTGTGTGTGCGGGTATAGAGTAGCCGGAGAGCCATTCGCGGAGTTTGTCGGCATCTAACATCTGCTCGCAGATGGCATCAATGGCAGTGCGTATTTGACAAAACCAACTATTCTGTTGCTGCGCACGGTCAATTACTGATTGCGGAATGCTCTGTAATCGTGCTGAAAGCTCAGTAAATATCTCTATAACACCTTTCATACAGCAAAGATAGTAAATAATATTCAATATACGAAAAGAGGCCATCCGCTGGATGACCTCTTGTGTAGTATAGTTCAGAACTATTTTTTCGCCTCTAAGATAGGCAGATTAGCCTCTGTAGGGATATATACAACCTTGTCTGGAATGTTATTCTGCTGACGCACCCAAAGATACTGGATGTAGGTTGTAGTCAGTGAGCCATTCTCAATGCGGATAGCCTCAGCTGCACCCTTTGCGCGCTCAATTTCTGCCTGTGCGTTTAGTTTCTCAGCCTCAAGGTTTGCCTTTGCCTCCTCAATCTTAATCTGGCGATTCTGCTCAGCCTTTGCAAGCTCAGCACGGCCGCTCATCTCCTGCTGCCATACGTTATACATAGGAATACCGAACATAAGTCCGAGAATTACGCCCAGTGCGATAAGTGCAAGCACAACAAGTCCCCATATTGTGCTAGCTGTAGCGTTGTTTTGGTTTGCCATATTATTTAATGTTTAAGAGAGTTTAGTGTTTATTAAAAAAGGCTGTCCGATTGGACAGCCTTGGGTTTGCTACTCAGCCTCCTCACGGTGAAGCTTCTCAACATAGATAGCGTGTGCCATTCTCTCGCGCTTTGAGATAGATGGCTTTGTGAAGTACTGGCGAGCACGAAGCTCCTTCAAAACGCCTGTACGCTCATACTTACGCTTAAACTTCTTAAGAGCGCGCTCAATGTTCTCGCCCTCCTTTACCTGCATGATAATCATAATATTTTCTCTTTTTTAATTTGTTGTTCTAATTTAGTTTATTGTTTTCGCACTTTGGGTCATTAGTTCGGACTGTTAGTGTCACTGCCCCCCCCAGTCTGCCGGCTGTTTAATTTTCGCTACTGAAGAAATCTAAAGGAATTTCGCCGAAATGAAGATATGGCTCAAGCGCTTTTGCTTGTACCTCTGTAAATATGTTGTCATTTACTATCTCTTCAAACGACTTCCAGCCTCCTTTCGATTTGCGAATTTGTATTATCTTGTTTATTGCCTTCCGAGTCATATATGGATGATACTCCAATTCCGAGGCGGGTGCAAAGTTAATATCAATTTTTGAAAAAACACAACTATCGCAGCAAATTTCTTTAGAAAATCGTGCAAAATTTTCACTTGTAACGCATTTTAGCTCTGAAAGTTGGTTTATTGAGACAAAACCACCCAATAATTTGCGGTAAGTGACTATATGTCCAGCAGTCTTTGGACCAATGCCATGTACCTTGACAAGCGTGGCACTATCGGCAGAATTTATCTCAACCTTACCTCCGTATGGCTTGGGCTCAGGGAAGATTACATAGCGCGCAAGCGAGTCTGCCATCTCAGGCGATACAGCCCAACAGTCAGAGAGCTCTGCCATATTTCTAATACCCTCCTCTCCTTGGTCGCGATACTCAATAAGTGCCTCGGCTTGGCGATAGGTAAAGCCTATGGTCTGCAGATAACTTATGCCGACGGTGTCAATTCTAAACGGCTCATATGGATGTGGAACTCGCTTGGCGCGTTTTTCCTCCCACCTCTGCTCTCTAAGTTGCTTTAGGGTCTCTGCTTTTGGCTCATCACGCTTTATTGGCTTGGCCTTGAACTGCTCTCCAATAACGATATAGAGTTGTAATGCGTTGAACATTGAGTCGGTTACCCCATAGCAGAGAGCAAACTCTTCAGCAATCTCAAACACCTTGCCACGAGCGCGATACTTGAGGAGCGATACGGCTGTATGCTTCTCAAAACCCAGCGCAAGCAACTCTTGATAACTTACAGTGTTAGGGTCAAAAACAAAGAGTGAGTCTCTCTTAGGCTCTGCCTCAGCCTGCTCTGCTACGATATGTTCTGTTGCCTTTTTGATGCTAATTCTATCGGCAATCATGACAACTCCCGTAATGAAGAGAATCATCACAATCAATACTGCTGCGCCTGTGGCTTGCTGCTTGTCTATCATTACCACTCAGCTTTGTCGTTGAACGTCAATTTGCGGTATTTGAGCGATGGCGAAGCGATAAACTCACCAATGCCATACTCCTCCCAGCGCTTGTCTACCGCCTCAATAACCTCTGGTGTAGATGTCACAACATTTGGAAAACGAGTAGGGTTGCCCTCACGTCCAGGAATTTTTACGCGGGCATCAACAACAATCTTGTTGTTGCATAGAGCAATATCTCGGTTTGGGTCGGTATTTGCTGCCGCTAACCAGAGTAAATCCTCTGCATCAAACCCCTCTGCGCGAGTGTCAAAGAGAACTATGTAGTTGCAGGCAATATCCTTCTGACTTGCAAATGCTTGTAGGTCTATTTCGGCACTATTATCTGCAAAAAGTAGTAGTGTGCTCCACTTATCTACTAACGCTTTACTCATCGTAACCCCCTCTGGTAGAGTAATTTCGCCAACAGTAGGGCAGACTCCGTTGTCCTTCACGTCAGTAAGGTCTAATGCCATCTTTCCACCGTACCCACAGGTGGCAGTCGCGTGGTCAAGCACGTCGTAGATACCCTCGCTACGGATGATAGCCTCATTAGGGTTGCAGTTGCGAAGTAGAGTGGCTATATGGTCGCTATCTCTTACAATAGTATTCTCTGGCGTGAGTAGCAGGTACTTATTAAACATCATCTGTCCTGCACTCCACATACCAAGTGCAACTTTTGCCGCTTGACCCGTGTATCTGCTCTTAAGTGATAAAATTGCGATGTTGTGCGATGTGCCAGCCGTAGGCATTGTCATATCAACAATCTCTGGCTGCATAACAAGTCGTATTGGTGCAAGGAATATCCGCTCCGTAGCGATAGAAATGTAGGCATCCTCCTGCGGTGGAATGCCAACAACCGTAGCAGGATAGACTGCATCCCTGCGATGTGTGATAGCTGTGACGTGAAAGCGAGGGTAGAGGTCTTTCAACGAATAGAAACCTGTATGGTCGCCAAAATCTCCCTCTACAGCCAGTGGCTCAGTTGTATCAACATATCCCTCTATTATAAAGTCGCAGTCCGACGGTACATAGATGTCGTTTGTGATGCACTTGACTAACTTCACAGGTTTGCGACGCAAGAAGCCAGCCAAAAGATACTCATCCATATTATCTGGCATAGGTGCTGTCGCGGCATAAGTGTATACGGGGTCTCCGCCTATAGCAACCGATACAGGCATACGCTTGCCTAATGCCTTGTAGCCATCATAGTGGCGCGCACCAGTCTTATGGCGGTGCCAGTGCATTCCAGTAGTGTGGCTGTCAAAGACCTGCATACGGTACATACCTACATTTCTAACACCAGTATATGGGTCAAGAGTATTTACCATCGGTAGTGTGACAAAACGACCACCGTCACACCCCCAACTCTTGAGAATAGGGAGCAGGTCAAGCGAAGCCTTCTCGCCCTTGAGGATAACCTGCTGACACTCGCCCTTGCCCTTTAATTTGCGCGGAAACCACTTAGCAACCTCGCCCAATAATGGTAGCATTTTCAACTTGTCCATTAGCCCCTCTTTAGGCGAGAGCACTTGAGAGAGTAGAGAGTCAATACGAGCAGAGATATCTTCACTCTTCTCTACCCCCAAGGCAAGCGAGATGCGCCTCTCAGAGCCCATCATATTTGTTAGGACGGGAAAGCCTGTGTCCGTATTCTCAAACAGCAGCGCCTTACCACCACCTGCGCTCTTTGCCTGACGGTCTGTAAGCTCTGCAATTTCATAAATTGATGAAACTGGAGTGCCGATGCGAATCAACTCACCGGCACTCTGAAGTGTTGCAATAAATTCTTGTAAGTTTTTGTACATACTACTGCTTATTAGCTGCTGCAATGCGCTCCTCCATCATTCGCTTCTCCTTGCCCCAAGAGATAGCGCATATTACTGCTGCCAGAAGTGCACCTACTATAAATACCCAGAATGTAGCATTCCAGCCGAGTGAACTCTGAGCTACATTACCCAGTACAATCTTAGACAGCACTGCATCTCCAAGTAGGTAACCAAACAGACCCAAGAAGCCAGCGGCAGTACCTGCTGCATTCTTTGGTACAATGGCCAGTCCCTGAACACCAATCATAGCCACAGGTGCATAAATTGCACCACCGATAATAGCAAGGGAGGTGTAGATAATCCAAGTAATCGGAATATGAGTTGCTGCAGCCACTACATCAGCCTGCCAATATCCAAGGATACCGATAGTTACTGCGATAAGGAATATTACGTTTACAGGCGCACAACGGCCATTAAAGAACTTCGTTGAAATCCAACCGCCGAGGATTGTTCCAGGGATACCTGCATACTCACGAACTGCATAGGCGATAGATGCTGAGTCCTTGTCCCACTGGAAAACCTCAGTAAGGTATGTAGGCGACCAGTCGGCAATACCATAGCGGATAAGGTATACAAATACATTTGCAAAGGCAATAAGCCAGAGCATTCTGTTCTTGAGAATGTAGTCTACAAACAGACGGCGGAATGGAATCTTATCCTCCTCGCCCTTTGCAGCCTTAGCACCAGAGTGGTCGTTTCTATACTCCTCAATAGCAGGCAGACCGCAGGACTCTGGTGTATCGCGTATAGCCCACCAACAGAAAAGTGCCAAAAGCAGAGCCACTACTGCAGGAACGATAAACGCTGCACGCCAAGTCTCTGTAATGCCTAATGTTGTAAATATGATAATTCCTGCAGGGATAAGAAGTCCTAATGTACCATTGCCGACATTGTGCGCAGTGTTCCAAACAGACATCTTAAAACTTCGCTCGTTTGTTGAGAACCAGTGTGCAAGTACTCGTCCGCAAGGAGGCCAGCCCATACCAGAGAGCCAACCCGCAAAGAGCATAAAGACAAACATCAGACCTACTGTTACAGAGTAGTTCCCTGCAACGCCTGTAGGATAAGGTAGAATACCTGCCAGAATCATCACAAGAGATGAGAGTATAAGACCTACAGTCATAAACTTGCGAGCATCCGAGCGGTCGGATATACTACCCATAATAAACTTACTTACTGCGTAAGCAATAGGGATACCAGACATGGCAAGACCTGCGCCAGCCTTGTCAATCAGTCCCTCCTCAATCATTCCGGGAGCGGCGAGTGAGAGGTTTTTTCGTACAAGGTAGTAGGCTGCATAGCCTAAGTAGATACCAAGAAATACCTTGAGTCTCATCTTCTTGTACTCCTTGTCAATCTTGTCAGAGGCCATTAATGGCTTTTTTGCTGGAGGTGTTAGAAAGCCCATAGTTAGTTGTTTTTTAGGTTATAGTTTAATGTCGTAAATTTGTATTACGCCGACCAAATGCTTGCTATTATCTACAACAAGCAGGGAGTTAATCTTGTGGTGAGTCATCATCTTCTCAGCCTCAATGAGTTTCTCCTCTGGATGAATCATCTTTGGGGATGTGCTGGCAATATCCATAGGTCTGATGTTGAAGAACTCCGCCTGCTTACTCTCCATAGCGCGGCGAACATCTCCATCGGTTACAATGCCTAGAATTTCATCATCACGACAGATAACAATCAGTCCAAGACCGCCCTGAGAGATTCTCTGAATCATCTCTGTCGCCGAGCAGCTCTCGTCTACTATAGGCAGGTCTGTGCGGTGCATAACATTACCTACGGTCATCAGCAGTCGGCGACCAAGGCTTCCTCCTGGGTGCAGACGGGCATAGTCCATAGATGTAAAGTTGCGAACCTTCATCAGTGAGCAAGCCAGAGCGTCACCCATAGCAAGCTGTGCTGTTGTAGATGTTGTCGGTGCAAGGTGTAGAATGCAAGCCTCGCGCTCAACCCTTACATCAAGGTGTATGTCCGAGTTCTTTGCCAGTGAAGAGTTGCTGTTGCCTGTCATAGAGATAAGCGTGTTGCCATTGTCGTGGATAAATGGCACAATTTTTAGCACCTCATCAGTCTCGCCAGAGTATGATAGAGCAATTACGATATCGCCCTTTGAAATCATACCCAAATCGCCGTGAAAAGCCTCTCCTGGGTGCATATAGAAGCTCGGTGTGCCAGTACTTGCGAGGGTTGCTGCAATCTTCTTTGCAACAAGACCAGACTTACCCATACCGGTCATAATAACCTTGCCATTGCACTCTAAAATACTCTCAACTGCGCGCACAAACTCGTCGCCAAGATCGCGCTTTATTCGCAGAAGTGCATCAGCCTCTGTTTGCAGTGCGTCTGTAGCTACATCGAGTATCAGTTGTCTTTTGTTCATAGTTATATAAGCGTTTTAATTACATTCTCAAGATTGTCAAGGCAGAGCATATTTGGTCCATCGCTCAGTGCATTATCTGGGTCGGGGTGTACCTCAAAGAAGTAACCAGTAGCACCAAAGGCCTTTGCAGCCAATGCCATTGCAGGAACATACTCTCTGTTTCCACCTGTCTTACCACCTGCAGCACCTGGACGCTGAACAGAGTGTGTGCAGTCCATAATCACGCGAGGCGCGATAGCAAGCATATCGGGAATATTTCGGAAATCAACAACAAGGTTGTTATACCCAAAGCTATTTCCGCGCTCTGTAAGCCAAACTTCACTTGCGCCAGACTCTACGGCCTTCTGATATGGATACTTCATATCTACACCAGATAGGAACTGCGCCTTCTTGATATTCACTATTTTACCCGTCTTTGCAGCAGCTACAAGCAGGTCTGTCTGACGGCATAAGAACGCAGGTATCTGAAGTACATCTACCACCTGACCTGCAATATCTGCCTGCCAAGCCTCGTGGATGTCTGTAATAAGCTTTAGCCCCCACTTGTTCTTTATGTCGGCAAGCATCTGTAGCCCTCGCTCTATGCCTACGCCGCGATATGAAGATATTGATGTGCGGTTTGCCTTGTCAAAGGAGGCTTTGAAGATAATTTCAGTATCCAATCGCTCGTTTATATCTACAATACGCTCGGCTACCGTGTCAAGTACCTCAGCGCTCTCAATAACACAAGGACCCGCAATGAAAATTGGTTTCATTATTTGATAAGATTTATAATTTCTGTGTTAATCTTGTTAACCTTTGCCTTATCCATCTTTACTACCTTACGGTCGTATGTCACAAATCCGTTTACCTCACCCTCTACATCTGTTGTCTGCGTGTAGATTGCAGCTGACATACCTTGTGGGATGAAATCCTTCAGCTTTGCAGCATACTTAACATACTCTGCAGTAACCTCATCGGTGTTATTAAACTGAATATAACCCCAGTTGCGCTTGTTCCACCACAGGTGCTCCTTGATAGGATAACCGATACCGCCATACTCGCCAAGAACTACAACAAAGTCAGAACTGTGGAATGGCATTGCTGGAGCAGGGTAGTTGTGGATGTCAAGAATATCGCCGCACAGACGCAGGTTTCCACCGCTGGCTGCATTGATAAGTCTTGTAGGGTCGTATGCGGCTGTCCACTCGGCTACAGTCTCTGTATCAAACTGACCCCAAGCCTCGTTAAATGGTACCCATACGCCAATAGAAGGGAAGAAACTTAGTGCATCCATAATCTCTTTCCACTCCTTGTAGTAGGTGTTCTTCTCCTCGCGAGTTACAGGCGAGTCGCTACCGCCACCTATGTTGTTGCGACCCCACATACCGCCCTTGCTATTTCCGTTGTAGAGAGCAAGACAAGGCATATCCTGCCATACGATAATACCCTCGCGGTCGCAGTGGTAGTACCAGCGTGCTGGTTCAACCTTGATATGCTTGCGGATAGTGTTAAAGCCGAGCTCCTTTGTAAGAATTACATCGCTCAGCAGAGCCTCGTCAGTAGGAGCAGTATAGAGACCATCTGGCCACCAACCCTGATCTAATGGACCGTACATAAAGATTGGCTTGCCGTTGAGTGTCATACGCAGGTGTCCCATATTGTCGCGCTCGGTAGAGAACTTACGCAGTGCAGCATATGACTTTGCACTGTCTACAACCTTACCGCCCTGCTCAAGGGTTATGTTAAGGTCGTAGAGGTGCGGTGTCTCTGGACTCCAGAACTTTGCATCCTTAATCGGAAGGGTTGCACGTGCGCCACAGACAACCTTTGTTGTGCAGACAACTTTGTCGCCATCCTTAACCTCAATGTTTAGTACACCATTGTTATTCGCGCACTCAACATCTGCATAAATCTCTCCACGAACAATGTCGCAGTCGGTTGTTATACCTTTTATATTATTAACCTTTGACACAGGCTCAATCCATACTGTCTGCCAAATACCAGATACGGCAGTATACCAAATACCGCTTGGGTTAAGACGCTGCTTGCCCACTGGGTGATGAACAGTATCAGATGGGTCCCAAACGCGGACTGTTAGTTTCTGCTCGCCCTTCTTCAGTGCAGCAGTAATATCCATAGAGAATGGAGCATAACCACCAGTGTGGCTACCTACAAGGATGTCGTTTACATATACATCTGCACTCCAATCTACTGCGCCAAAGTTGAGCATAACGCGCTGTGAAGCCCACTTTGCTGGTACTGTAAAGGCACGCTCATACCAAAGAATATCTGTTGGTTTAAGGGTTTTCTGTACGCCTGAAAGTGCTGACTCAATAGCGAAAGGCACGAGAATCTCGCCCTCAAAACTGCTTGGCTTTGTATCGGCAAGAGCTGTTATGGCGTAACTCCAAAGGCCATTGAGATTCATCCACTCAGTGCGCTCAAGCTGTGGACGAGGGTACTCTGGAAGTACATTCTGTGGGTCAACGGTCTCTGCCCACGATGTTTTGATTTTGTCGCCTGCGATTTTCCACTCCGCATTTGCTGTTGTCATTACAGCTACAGCTAATAGTAGTGTTAAAAGGTTCTTCTTCATAGGTATTTGTTATTTTAGGTTTTTCAAAAACTCCTCAGCACGGGCAAGGTCCTCTGGCGTGTCAATACCGATAGTCTCTACATCAGAGATTCCAACGCCAATTTTGTATCCATTTTCCAACCAACGCAACTGCTCTAAGGACTCGGCAATCTCAAGCGATGACTGCGGTAGGGCAGTAACCTCGCCAAGCACCTTTGTGCGGAAACCGTAGATGCCGATGTGCTTGTAGAATGTGTGACGTGTAAGCCACTGCTCCTTGTCTACTCCTCGCAGATATGGGATTACAGAACGGGAAAAATATAGAGCATGCATTGTGCTGTCTACCACTACTTTAGGGGAGTTTGGATTCTCTAAAGCAGCAAGGCCATCCTCTGCTGAGAATGGCTTTACAAGAGTGGCAATATCTGTACTCGGATTGTCAAAGCAAGCCTTAAGGGCAAGTAGTTGCGATGGCTGAATAAAGGCTCATCGCCCTGTACATTTATAACGACATCAGCCTCTACGCCATACTTCTGGTAGGCCTCCCAACAGCGGTCAGTACCACTGCGGTGGGCGGTAGAGGTCATCTCCACCTTGCCACCAAAAGCCTTTACGGCGTCATATATTCGCTCGTCGTCTGTGGCCACTACTGCATCATCAAGAGTGCCGACCACCTGCTCATATACGCGCTCAATTACGCGCTTGCCTCCGAGCATTGCAAGGGGTTTTGCTGGAAAGCGTGTGCTGGCATACCTTGCAGGAATAATTGCTATAAATTTCATACTACTCAAGTGCTAATTGAAGTACCTGCTCATTTGTGCGAACATAGTGGAACGTCATACCCTCCAAATATTCGCTCTTAATCTCCTCTACATCCTTGCGGTTCTCCTCTGGGATAAGGATTGTGTTAATTCCTGCGCGCTTTGCGGCAAGCACCTTCTCCTTTACGCCACCAATAGGTGTCACACGACCACGAAGCGTAGTCTCACCAGTCATTGCAATGCGCTCGCGCACCTTACGACCAGTAAATGTAGAGACTATAGATGTTATCATCGTAATACCCGCGCTTGGACCATCCTTTGGAGTGGCTCCCTCTGGAACATGGATATTAAGGTCGTTCTTCTCAAACATCTCTGGGTCGATATTAAGCTCCTTGTGGTGAGCCTTAACCCACTCAAAGGCTATCGTTGCAGACTCCTTCATTACATCGCCAAGGTTACCCGTAAGCGAGAGTTTGCCCTTACCAGGGGTAAGTATTGACTCAATGTAGAGGATATCTCCTCCAACGCTTGTCCACGCCAGTCCCGTAACCACACCGACCATATCCTTAATCTCATACTGGTCGTTGATATATTTAGCCTTGCCTAATATGCGGACAATGTCTTCAGACGAAATGGCAGGGGTAAACTGCTCCTCAAAGGCGATGTTCTTTGCGCGGTGACGAGCAATCTTTGCAAGGCACTTGTCAAGTGAGCGCACACCCGACTCGCGAGTATAGTCGGATATAATCTGCTGTAGCACCTCGTTTGTAAAGGTCATCTCTCCCTCCTTTAGACCATGAGCCTCGCTCTGCTTTGCAACAAGGTGCTTCTGGGCAATCTGAATCTTATCCTCAAGAATATATCCAGAGATGTTTATCAACTCCATGCGGTCGCGCAGTGCAGGGTTGATAGCGCTGATGTCGTTTGCAGTTGCAATAAAGAGTACCTTTGATAGGTCGTACTCCACGTCAAGATAGTTGTCGTGGAAAGTTGTATTCTGCTCTGGGTCAAGCACCTCAAGTAGGGCTGATGATGGGTCGCCGTGATTAGAGACGGTCAACTTGTCCACCTCGTCAAGGATAATCACAGGATTTGAAGAGCCACAACGCTTTATAGTCTCAATTACACGACCAGGCATCGCTCCGATGTATGTGCGACGGTGACCGCGAATCTCTGACTCGTCGTGCAGTCCACCGAGGGCAATTCTGCCGAACTTACGGCCAAGAGCCGTTGCAACACTCTTGCCGAGCGATGTTTTACCAACTCCCGGAGGGCCATAGAGGCAAAGGATAGGTGACTTAAGGTCGCCCTTGAGCTTTATTACCGCAAGGTGCTCAAGAATACGGTCCTTAACCTCCTCAAGGCCAAAGTGGTCTGCATCAAGCTGCTCGCGAGCGCAGTTAAGGTCAAGGTTATCCTTTGTAACCTCATCCCAAGGCAGGTCAAGCATAAGGTTGAGGTAGGTCATCTGTATTGAGTACTCAGCAATGGCAGGATTAAGTCGCTCAAGCTTGGCAACCTCCTTCTCAAATATCTCAGCAATCTCCTTTTTCCACACCTTCTTCTTCGCGGCCTCGCGCAGACGTTCTACATCGCCATTTACATCGTCGCCAAGCTCCTCCTGTATTGTTCGCATCTGCTGCTGGAGGTAGTAGTCGCGCTGCTGCTTGTCTATCTCTGTTTTGACCTTCTCCTGAATCTCCTGCTTCAGCTCCAGAAGCTGCTGCTCACGGATAAGAATCTCAAGAAGCTTGCGTGAGCGGGCAAGTAGACCTGGAGCCTCAAGTAACGCCTGACGGTCGTCATCTGAGAACTCAAGGTTAGAACAGATAAAGTTTATTGTGCCACGATGAGAGTCGATATTCTTAATAGCAAACGAAGCCTCCTTTGGCATTGTCGGAGATATGCTGATAATACGCAACGCAGTGTCGCGCACAGCCTCTACAAGGGCATTAAACTCTGGATTGTTCTTGTCTGGCGTAGAATCTAATAGGGTAGTAACCTTAGCCTTGAAAAATGGCTCGGTAGAGATATACTCGCCCACCTCAATCTTCTCAAGTCCAGAGAGAATTACCGTCAGATTACCATTAGGCATCTCAAGAATCTTCAGAATGCGCGCAGCAGTACCTACACGATACATATCGTCTGGCGTAGGAGTCTCAATCTCTGGATTACGCTGAAGCACTGCGCCGAGCAGTCCATCGCCCGCATTTACGGCGCGCACAAGGGCAATACTCTTCTCTCTACCTACGGTAATAGGTGTTATTGCACCTGGAAAGAGGACTGAGTTTCTTAAGGTCAATATCGGAAGTATCTCTGGAAGATTGACCTGCTCAACAGTGTCATCGTCCCCAGATACTATCGGAATTGCCTGAAACTTCCTGTCTGCAAGGTCTGCAGGCAATCCTTTGTCGTCAAATAAATTATCGAAATCTTCTTTTTTCATACTATTTGCAATCTACTACCCATTCTATGGGTACAGTTATAATCGTACAAAGATAATACTTTTTATTGGTACTTCAATACCCAAACGTCAAAAAATATCCTTTAAGTATAAATAGTTGTATAAAAAGCACTATTTTATGATAAAAGTTACTATCTTTGCAGGTTGAATAATTGTATGAACTGAAAATACAAAAAAAACGATATAGATATGCAGATAGCAGACAAGTACACTCCACAGGAGATTGAACAGAAGTGGTACGACTACTGGGTAGACCACAACCTTTTCCATTCTGAGCCAGATGAGCGCGAGCCATATACAATCGTTATTCCGCCACCAAATGTGACGGGTATGCTGCATATGGGCCATATGCTCAATAACACTCTACAGGATGTGTTGGTGCGTCGTGCTCGTATGCTTGGCAAGAATGCTTGCTGGGTGCCAGGTACTGACCATGCAAGTATCGCTACAGAGGCAAAGGTTGTAGCAAAGCTTAAGGCGGAGGGTATTGACAAGTCTTCTCTTACCCGCGAACAGTTCCTTGCTCACGCATGGGAGTGGAAAGAGAAGCACGGTGGTATTATCCTCAAGCAGCTCCGCAAGCTCGGCGCCTCTTGTGACTGGGACCGCACCTGCTTTACTATGGATGATGCTCGTACAGAGGGCGTTATCAAGGTCTTCTGCGACCTATACAACAAGGGTAAGATTTATCGCGGTGTGCGTATGGTACACTGGGACCCATCTGCACAGACCGCTCTTTCAGACGAGGAGGTAATATACAAGGAGTCGCAGGGTAAGCTCTACTACCTGCGCTATAAACTTGAGGGAACAGATCGCAATATTATCGTTGCTACAACACGTCCAGAGACCATTCTGGGTGATACAGCAGTCTGTCTTAACCCTAACGACCCTCGCTATGCCGATGTTCCAGAGGGTGCGCGCGTTATTGTTCCGCTTGTTGGTCGCTCTATTCCGATTATCCGCGATGAGTATGTAGATATTGAGTTCGGTACAGGTGCGCTTAAGGTTACCCCTGCGCACGATGTGAACGACTATATGCTGGGCGAGAAGTATGGTCTTGAGACTATTGATATCTTCAATGATAACGGTACTATCAATGATAAGGTTGGCCTCTATGTAGGTATGGACCGCTTTGAGTGCCGTAAGCAGATTGAGAAGGACCTTGAGGCTGCAGGTCTTATGGAGAAGACTGAGACATATACAAACAATGTGGGCTATTCAGAGCGTACGGGTGTTGCTATTGAGCCAAAGCTCTCTATGCAGTGGTTTATGTCTATGTCTGAGATTGCTAAACCTGCAACAAAGGCTGTTCTTGAGGATGTAATTCGCTTTGTGCCAGAGAAATACAAAAATACTTACCGCCACTGGATGGAGAATATCAAGGATTGGTGTATCAGTCGCCAGCTATGGTGGGGTCAGCGCATTCCTGCATATTACCTTCCAAAGGGTGGTTATGTGGTTGCTCAGACAGCCGAGGAGGCTCTTGTTCTTGCACAGCAGAAGAGTGGCGACAGCTCGCTTACTCTTGCTGACCTTCGTCAGGATGAGGATGTGCTTGATACTTGGTTTAGCTCTTGGCTCTGGCCAATATCTGTCTTTGATGGTATTCGCAACCCAGATAACGAGCAGATTCGCTACTACTATCCAACAAACGACCTTGTAACTGGTCCAGATATTATCTTCTTCTGGGTGGCTCGTATGATTATGGCAGGCTACGAATATCGCGGTCAGATGCCATTCCGCAATGTATACTTTACTGGTATTGTGCGCGACAAGATTGGTCGTAAGATGAGTAAGCAGCTCGGAAACTCTCCAGACCCACTGGATCTTATTGCAAAGTACGGAGCTGATGGTGTCCGCGTGGCTATGATGCTCTGTTCAAGTGCTGGTAACGACCTGATGTTTGATGATGCGCTCTGCGAGCAGGGTCGTAACTTCGGAAATAAGATTTGGAACGCATACCGCCTTATCAATGGCTGGAATGTAGATGAGTCTCTTGCGCAGAGTGAGAATAATGCTGCTGGTGTTGCTTGGTTCCGTGCAAAACTCAATGCTGCTCTTGCCGAGATTGAGGAGAACTTCAAGAGCTACCGTATTTCAGAGGCTCTGATGGTCGCTTATAAGCTCTTCTGGGATGACTTTAGCGGCTGGTATCTTGAGGTTGTTAAGCCTGCATATGGAACTCCAGCTGATAAGCTTACTGTTGAGCAGACAAAGATGTTCTTTGAGCAGTTGATGCTTGTTCTGCATCCATTTATGCCTTTTGTGACTGAGGAGATTTGGCAAGACCTTGCGCCACGCGCTGAGGGCGAGTCTATTATGGTCAGCCCAATGCCAAAGGCGGAGGCTGTTGATGAGACTCTCCTTGCTCGCTTTGCTCTTGTTCAGGAGGCTGTATCGGCTCTGCGTAATGTCCGCAAGCAGAAGAATATGCCACAGAAGGAGGCTTTGGAGCTTAAGGTTGTTGTTGATGAGAACTATCCACGCGAGCTGGAGGCTGTGCTTGTGAAGATGGGTAACCTCTCGGCAGTTACTGCAGTGACAGAGAAGAATCCTACAGATGCAGGTTTTATTGTTAAGACAACACAATATTTCGTTCCTATGGGCGATAATGTGAATGTTGAGGAGGAGATTGCAAAGCTTGAGAAGGATCTTGCTTACTATGAGGGCTTCCTTAATTCAGTGATGAAGAAACTCTCTAACGAGCGCTTTGTGAACTCTGCTCCTGCTCAGGTAGTTGCAAACGAGCGCGCAAAGCAGGCAGATGCCGAGGCAAAGATTGCCGCTATCCGCGAGCAGCTCGCCGCACTGAAGTAATTGTCAATACCTAAATAAAAAAGACCTTTCAGAATCTGGGAGGTCTTTTTTTTTAGTCTATGCGTCACTTGTTAGTGTTTAATGCAGTCAATAATAGTCTTCTGTAGCGCATCAACGATAGATAGCTTGACATATGTGCGGCGCACAGCAAGAGCAATCTTTCGCGAGTAGGCGCCCTTAATAAGCGACTTAACTTGACGAGAATGCTCCTTGCCGATATACTCAATAGCCATCTCTGGAATGATTGTGATGTTGTTTGTGCAGTCTACAATACGCATTAGAGTGTCAAGTGAGCCCGACTCAAAGTAGTATCGCGACTGCGAACTCTTGTGTGCCTGACATAGCTCAAGGACCTGGTCTCGCATACAGTTTCCACGACTCAATAGTACCAACTCGCGCATATCTATATCGGAGAGCAGAATGTTACTCTTTTTGTAGAGAGAGTTCGTTGGTGAGACATAAGCATAAAAGCGATCGTCAAACAGTTCATACTCCGTAAATTCGTCTCCACAAGTACCACCCGCCACAAGTGCAACATCAATTCTGTCGCGGTTCATCTGCTCTACAAGTTGCTCTGTGTGCATCTCGCGCACCTCAAGCTCCACCTTCGGATAACGAGAGAGAAATTCGGGGATAAACTTATGCAGTAGATATGGTGCGATTGTAGGGATTACACCCAGACGGATTCTTCCGGCAATCTCACCCTTGAATTGCTGAACTACCTCCTTAATAGAGTTATACTCCCTTAGAGCCTCTCGCGCCTGTTGAAGCACAACCTCGCCAGCCTCTGTTGGCACTACGGGCTTTTTAGAGCGGTCAAGTAGCATCACGCCAAGCTCGCTCTCTAACGCCTTAATCTGCATACTGAGCGATGGTTGTGTGACAAAGCAGTGGTCGGCTGCAATAGAAAAACTGCCAAAGTTGGCTACGGCAAGAAGGTACTCAAGTTGGATAATGGTCAT
The DNA here is from genome assembly GCA_017938765.1 of Alistipes sp. GTDB lineage: Bacteria > Bacteroidota > Bacteroidia > Bacteroidales > Rikenellaceae > Alistipes. The sequence goes on from JAGBAX010000027.1 coordinate 84,284, forward strand.
AGTTGTGTGCTTATTATTTAGAGCAAAGGTATAAAAATAATTGATATCAAGCAAATCTTTGTATCTATTTTACAATAAATGTCATGAATTAGGTATAACCCTTTGATAAGCAGAAAACTTTTCATAAATTTGCATTCAGAATCAAAAACTAACCTAAATAACACAATGAAGAGATTTTTACTTATCATTTCACTCCTTTTTGCATCTTCTGCATTTGCACAGACTATGCGCGAGCAGATTGCTCAAAATCCTAACTTGGCGGGTGGTATCTATACGGCATATATGGTAACCGAGCAGCTTCCCGTTAAGGCTCCAAAGGGTTACAAGCCCTTCTATATCTCGCACTATGGCCGTCATGGCTCTCGTTATCAGACTGCGCAGGAGAAGTACGATCAGCCAGCCGTACTTTTAGAGCAGGCTTATAAGGACGGTAAGCTTACTGAGCTTGGCGTTAGCCTTATGCAGCGCGTAAAGGTCATTGCTGAGGATGCTCATATGCGTGCCGGTGACCTTTCTGCTCGTGGAGAGAGGGAGCAGAGGGGTATTGCCGAGCGTATGGCAACACTCTACTCAGAGGTCTTCTCTGGCAAGAATGGTAATAACGTCACTTGCTTTGCCTCTCCGTCTGTACGTTGTGTGATGAGTATGGCAGCCTTTACCGAGCGACTCAAAGAGCTCTATCCAGAGCTTAATATTACTCGCAGTGCATCGGCTCACGACATACATATCACTCGCCCAGAGAAGAATATGGATACCTTCTATAAAACCGCCCGCGCAATAGCTAAGAAGTATCAGCAACAGCAGACAGATGATAAGGCGTTTGTGTGTCGCATTTTTAATGACTACCACTACGCCTTTAAGCAGATTTGCAAGGTCTATAATAGCACTGATACTCACCTGTTTATGGGAAATATGCACGACTTGGCTATGATTATCCAAAACTTTGACAATTTGCCAGAGCTACACGATATCTTTACCGAGGCAGAGAGATATAAGATGTGGCATCTTTTCAATATCCGTCGCTACCTTACTTATGGTCCATCTGTAGACTATGGCGATGTTCGCAATGAGGATGGAAAACTGCTTCTACGTGATATTATTGAGCGCGCTGATGATGTTATCTCTGGTAAGGCTGCCGACCAAGCAGCAACACTCCGTTTTGGACACGACTCGGCTGTAATTCCTCTGCTTGCAATTATGCACGCTGAGGGTTGCGATGGTCGCGTGTCGTTTGCAAATATTGAGCGACTGCCAGAGGTGTGGTGCGATAGCCGCGTAACATCTATGTCTGTAAATGTGCAGTTTATATTTTACCGTAATAAAAAGGGCGATGTGTTGGTTAGATTGTTACATAGCGAGCGCGATATAAAAATTCCAGTAAAAACGGATAATTATCCATTCTACCGCTGGGATGATTTCAGAGAGTATTGTCTATCTCAGTGCCGTCCAGAGGCGCGTTAGTTGCTATTTATCTTGCATTTTTCAATTCTTGTATTTATCTTTGTAGTTTATTAGACTAATTAAATAGATACGATATGGGAAAGATTATACTTACTGGCGACCGCCCAACTGGTCGTCTCCATTTGGGTCACTTTGTTGGCTCGCTCTCTCGTCGTGTAGAGTTGCAGAACTCTGGCGAGTTTGAGAAGATTTTTATTATGATTGCCGATGCGCAGGCTCTCACTGATAATGCCGATAACCCAGACAAGGTGCGTCAGAATATTATTGAAGTTGCCCTTGACTACCTCTCTTGCGGTATTGACCCAAAGATTTCAACAATCTTTATCCAGTCGCAGGTAGCCGAGCTTTGTGAGCTCGCTTTCTACTATATGAACCTTGTAACGGTCTCTCGTCTGCAGCGAAATCCTACTGTGAAGACAGAGATTAAGATGCGTGGCTTCTCGGAGGATGTTTTAGAGGGTGATACAACGCAGAAGAAGGGTATTCCAGTAGGCTTCTTTACCTATCCAATCTCGCAGGCGGCTGATATTACCGCGTTTAAGGCTACTACAGTGCCTGTAGGCGAGGATCAGGAGCCTATGATTGAGCAGACTCGCGAGATTGTGCATAAGTTCAACTCTATCTATGGTCAGACTCTTGTCACTCCAGAGATTCTTCTGCCATCAAATAGCGCTTGTATGCGTTTACCTGGAACAGATGGTAAGGCAAAGATGAGTAAGTCGCTTGGCAACTGTATCTACCTCTCTGATTCAGAGAAGGAGGTTAAGCAGAAGGTTATGGGTATGTATACCGACCCTAACCATCTTCGTGTTGAGGACCCTGGTCAGGTTGAGGGTAACTGTGTGTTTACCTATCTTGACGCATTCTGTCGCCCAGAGCACTTTGCACTCTACTTGCCAGAGTATGAGAATCTTGATGCTCTGAAGGACCACTACCGTCGTGGAGGTCTTGGCGATGTTAAGTGTAAGAAGTTCTTGATTGCTATTCTTAACGAACTTCTTGCTCCTTTCCGTGAGCGCCGAGCATACTGGGAGCAGAATATTGAGGAGGTATACCGCATCCTTGAGCAGGGATCGGCTGAGGCTCGCGCTGTTGCAGCAGCGACACTAAACGATGTGCGCGATGCAATGAAGATTAACTACTTTGCGGATAAGCAGCTTATAGCTGAGCAGGCAGCACGCTATAAGGCTGAGCATAAATAGTTGGCAAATGGAGATTATTGAAGAGTCCAAATATATCAAACCTGCGGGGCGAGAGAAGATATACCGCTGGTTTTTGCGCCTGACAAAGCGACTCAGCGAGCGACAGATGCTCGCCATTCTCGCTGTGATTGTGGGTGCGCTTGCCGGCTTGGGTACTTATCTGTTTGAGGTATTGCTGCACTTTATCAAGAGCTGTCTTGTCAATTGGTTTGATGTAGATACTTTTCATATTCTCTACCTTATCTATCCCGGTATCGGTATTGTCCTTGCAACACTTTTTGTAAAGTATATCGTCAAGGATAACATCTCGGAGGGTGTTACGCGAGTACTCTATGCGATGTCAAGCCGAGGCTCGCGCATTGCGGGGCACAACTGTTGGACCTCTGTCGTAGGTGGTGCAACGACAATCGGTTTTGGAGGCTCTGTAGGTCCTGAGGCACCTATTGTGCTTACGGGTGCTGCTATTGGCTCAAATGTCGGTAAACTTGCTAAGCTGAACTACCGAAATATCACGCTTCTGCTCTGTTGTGGTGCAGGTGCTGCTGTGGCATCAATCTTTAAGGCTCCAATTACTGGCGTGGTCTTTGTGCTGGAGATTCTTATGCTTGATATTACCTCGGCAAGTGTTATTCCACTGCTTATTTCCTCTATTACGGCCACAACTCTTGCTATTGTGCTGCGTGGCTGGGATCCAATAATCTCTGTAACTCTTTCAACAGCAGATGCCTTCCAAATTAAGCAGATACCACTCTTTATCCTTCTTGGATGTATCTGTGGAGTGATGTCCTACTACTTTACAAGTGCGAATGCTGCTATCGGAAAGCGTATTGGGTCAATCCAGAGTCAATATAAGAAATGGATTATCGGTGGTAGCGTGTTGGGTCTGCTCATTTTCCTCTTTCCGCCACTTTATGGCGAGGGTTATGAGGCATTTGTTTCACTTATGCATGGAGATAAGCAGACTATATTTGAAAACTCACTTTTCTACGCCTTTAAGGATATTGACTGGGTGGTGCTGATATATATTATCGCCACAATGATGTTTAAAGTGATTGCTACAGCAACAACAAATGCCTCTGGTGGTGTGGGTGGAACATTTGCTCCTTCGCTCTTTGTGGGCGCATTTACTGGTGCTTCATTGGCGCTTTTCTGTCAGCTCTGCTTTGGCTGGGAGATATCAATTGCTACATTTACCCTTGTGGGTATGGCGGGTGTTATGGCTGGCGTGATGAACGCTCCGTTGACATCTATCTTCCTTATCGCCGAGTTGTCAAATGGTTATGGACTATTCATTCCGCTGATGATTGTTGCTTGTATAGCCTTTGCTGTAGGTTACTACCTTGACCCAGACTCTATCTATACAAAGCGATTGAGAGTTAAGGGAGAGTTACTTACCCACGACAAAGACCAGTCGGTGCTTGTGTTCCTCAAGCTTGATGAACTGATGGAGACCGACTTTGTACGCCTGCGCGAGGCTGCAACGCTGGGTGATGTGGTCTCTATTATTGCTACTGCTCGCAGAAATATATTCCCTGTGATTGATAACTTCGGACATCTTCTGGGTGTTGTCCAGCTTGATGATTTGCGCGAAGATATGTTCAAGCATGAGAAGTGGGGTAATCCTATAACATCATATATGATTCAACCACCTGATAAAATTATAGAGAAGGAACAGATTCAGGAGGTGCTTCCGCGCTTTGAGCAAAATCATACTTGGATGCTGCCTGTCGTGGATAAAGATAATAGATTTAAAGGCTTTATCTCAAAATCACGAATCCTTAATGCTTACCGAGAACAACTTGTAAATATCTCACAATAACTATGAGCGATATAAAACTATTGATGCTGGACTTTGACGGCACAACGGCAAATACTCTTCCAAGTATCCTCTATTGCGCAGAGAAGGTCTGCAATGAGGAGGGATATGCTCTTGATCGCGATTTGCTTGCGCAGAATATGGGCTTTACAACAGAGGAGGCGTTCCGTTTTCTTACTGGTCGTAATGATGAGGAGTTTATCACTCGTGTTTCGGCTCGTTATCGCGAGATATATGTCTCCGAGGGACTTGATATGATTACGCTCTTTGATGGTGTGCTTGAGACTATGAAGCGCCTTACTGCCGAGGGTATAAAGTTTGCAATTACGACAAATAATGTTACTCCAATTATAGAGTATACAGCAAAAAATCTTGGTATGGCTCCATATCTTGATAATATAGTCTGCCTTGATACAGTCTCAAAGGGTAAACCTGCACCAGATATCGCTTTTGAGTCTATTCGTCGTGCAGGAACGACTATTGAGACATCTGTGGTTGTTGGAGACTCTACTTTTGATATGGGTATGGGTAAAAACGCGGGTTGTCGTTGCTGTGGTGTGACATATGGTAGCCACGATCGCAAGACTCTCTATGATGCAGGTGCTAAGTGGGTAGTTGATGACTTTAGAGAGATTATAGATATCGTTCTTGGCTAATGGCAGCACCGCAAATTACAATATATACTGATGGTTCATCGCTTGGCAATCCTGGAAAGGGAGGCTATGGTGTTGTGCTTATCAGTGGCCCACACCGCAAGGAGCTATCTGCTGGATTTCGCCTTACGACAAATAATCGGATGGAACTGATGGCGGTATGTGTGGCACTTGAGGCTCTGAAGTTTGAGGGCTCAGAGGTTACAATATACTCCGATTCAAAGTATGTTGTTGATGCGGTTGTTCAGCGCTGGGTGTTTGGCTGGGCTAAGAAGGGTTTTAAGGGAAAGAAAAACCCAGACCTTTGGATGCGCTTTCTTAATATATACCGCAAACACACTGTGCGCTTTGTTTGGGTTAAGGGTCACGCGGAGACTGTAGAGAATAACCGATGTGATACTCTGGCCGTAGCAGCGGCAAATGGAGCAACACTTTTTGAGGATACGGGATATCAACCAGAATAAAAGAATAGGCATCGCTCGTGCGATGCCTAATTGTTTAGTCTATAATAAACTTTCGTGTTGTAGGGTCAAGAATCTCAATTTGCACAACCATCGTATCGTCAGGTAGTAGTTGCTCGACCTTCTCTGGCCACTCAACAAGACATAGGTCGCCAGAGTAGAAATACTCCTCATAACCCATATCAAAGGCCTCGGCAACAGTGTTAATGCGGTAGAAATCAAAGTGATATACAACCTCCTGGTCTGCAGTGTAGTACTGGTTTACAAGAGCGAAAGTAGGGCTTGTGACCGTATCTTGTGAACCTGTGCGCTCCATTATCGCACTAATAAGGGTTGTCTTGCCTGCACCCATAGGGGCAAAAAAAGCAACTACATTGCGGCCATTAAGCGAACTTAAAACCGCATCTGCTACCTTATCAAGGTCTGAAAGAGAGTCAATTATAATCTCCATATTTGAACACTATACCTGTTTAATGCCTTTGCTGGCAAAAGTAATAAATATCCCTCAAAATACAAAAATGCACCTGCTAAAACTCAAGCTCAACCTTGAAGTATGATGCACCTGAAGCCTTTGCAGCTTCAAGACCGATTTCTGAATCCTCAAAAATTACTGTCTCAGCGGCCGTCACACCAACCATCTCCATAGCTTTGAGAAAACAGTCTGGATGTGGCTTTGAGAGCAAAACATCATCAGACGACAGAAGTCCATCTATCTGATTCTCAATACCAAGATAGCGCATTACATTGGTAATATTGTCAATATGCCCTGTAGAGACAATCATCGCCTTGCCACCATTAGCTCTGAATTGCTGAACAAAATCCCAAAGTGGGCGGTTAAGTGTTACCATATCAAAGTGAGTAGGGTATATCTCAACCTTTCTTTGTCGTATGCGCTTCATTTGTACAGGGTCTGTAATGCCTATGTCACTAAGAAACTCAGGACAGCGCAGTCCGAAGTATTTACGGCGATACTCATCCATTGTGATTGATATTCCCTCCTCAGCAAGAGCTTCAATGTATGATGTAGCATTGGCGCGGCCAGTGTTTGCCACTGTGCCGTCAAAATCAAGCAGTAGTAGTTTTATCTCCATTAGTCAAAAGATTGCATACCCGACTGAGCTATACGTAGTATCTTCTCATACTCTTCGGGCGTAAGTTCCATAAAAAAGTAATGGGTTGGATCAACTCTCATACCCTCATACCGCACCTCATAGTGCAGATGTGGAGATAGCGAGAGTCCAGAGTTGCCAGATAGGGCTATAATATCTCCTCGGCGTACCTTCTGACGACGCTTTACCTTTGCCTTCTGTAGGTGGCTGTAGGATGTAGTGTATCCATTTTCGTGGTCTATGACAATAGTTATGCCTGAGGTAGAAGTCTTACCAAGCACATCCTTAACAACGCCATCAGCTGTGGCAAAGATGCTCTCGCCCTCTGGAATAGTATAGTCAACACCTTGGTGTGACTGTAGCGTACGATAGAATGGGTGCATGAGCATACCATATCCAGCTGTCAGTAGTGTGAGCTGGTGGTTAATTACTGGCTGAATAGATGGAATGTTATTGCTCCTACTACCCAGAGAGTCAAGTTTGTATTGTAGGTTAGAGTATGTGCTCTCTAACTGCGACAGTGTAGCCTCAAGATTGTCTGTCTGCATAGTGAGGCTTTTGAGCATACGACCTTTAGACTGTTCAAGTAGCTCCTCGTGTAGAACCACGCGCTGCTGCTCATAGTCGGAGTTAAAGTCGTAAGGCGTTGATTCAAAGAGTATTCCAAAGATATTTCTGTCGCGCTCAATGACATTGTTCACTACCATATTCAGAGAATCATACCTTGCGCTCAGAGCCTCGTATTCAGCTCTCATCTTGTCGGTTGAATGGCGTAGCTCGTACTCGGCAGGAGTGTCAAAAAGTAGCGAGAATATGGCAAAATAGACCACCGCAGCGCCTACCCATGTGAGTAGCGTTGTTATAAATTTTGTGATTTTATTCTTTGGTTTATGTGCCATCATTGTTACTCTGTTTCAAGGTCGGTATGCTTCATCTTCTCCATCAGCATCTTATACTCTTCTGATGTCATGTTGCGATTGAAGTAGTTTACTGGATTTACGTGGCGACCCATATATATTACCTCGTAGTGCAGATGTGGACCTGTAGAGCCGCCTGTAGAGCCAACCTCTCCAATAAGCTGACCTCTTGTAACGCGGTCGCCCTCCTTGACAAGTATCTTGTCCAGGTGTGCATATCGTGTTTGGTATCCAAACTCGTGGTTTAGAAGTATCTGCTGACCATATCCGCGTCGTCGCTTGCCGATGTCGGTCATCTGCACAATAGCATCGCCAGTAGCGTATACTGGCACTCCTCGGCTGCACGACAGGTCTACACCCTTGTGCATCTTGCGTGTTTTGTATATCGGGTGGCGGGCTCTGATACCAAAGGAGTAGAACCACTCTAACTGTGTTCTGTCAATAGGCCAAATGGCAGGGATTGCAAACGACATTCGCTCCTTGTTTTTCGCCAATATCTGCAACTGGTCAAGTGATAGCGATGCTGCATAGGTCTTTTTTGCCAACGCATCCATTCTTTTCCACGACTCTGTCATCAGTGGAGAGTATTCATCCCCCTGAAGAGTGGCGTATTTACTCTCTGGATATGGCGTGTAGATTCCGTCAATAGAGAGCGTATCGGTTGAAAAGAGTGCTCGGTAGACATAAGTGTCGCGGTGGTGTATCTCATCAATCTTACTCTCAAGTGTGCGGATACGGTCTTGAAGGATGTTGTACTTGAGTACAAGTTCGCGGTTTTGGTTGTCTATTGAGTATAATTTTGGAGTGTAGAAACAGTATGAGATTATGAGGTTTAGTAGCGAGATGACGATAAAACCCAACAACAATTTACGCAGTAGGGGATACCTCCCTATGCGTACTTTGCCCGCTGAATTGCTTTTATCTACGCTCATATTAGCCGTTTCGTTAAATTTCTTATAAATATAGGTGCAAAAATAGAAAAAATACACTAATTTTGCAACCTGAATCGGTGAAACCTTTTTCACCTACCAAATAACGCAAGAAAAAAATATTTATTATAGTATGGAATCTAACAAAATTCGTCAAGCATTTTTGGACTTCTTTGCATCTAAAGAGCACGAGATTGTTCCATCTGCACCTATGGTCGTGAAGAACGACCCAACACTGATGTTTACAAACGCAGGAATGAACCAGTTTAAGGATATCTTCCTCGGAAATGCCCCTCGTCGCACACCACGTGCTGCTGACTCGCAGAAGTGTCTGCGTGTATCTGGTAAGCACAACGACCTTGAGGAGGTAGGACACGATACCTATCACCACACAATGTTCGAGATGCTGGGTAACTGGTCTTTCGGTGACTACTTTAAGAAGGAGGCTATCTCTTGGGCGTGGGAGCTTCTTACTGAGGTTTACGGCCTTGATAAGTCAAGAATGTATGCAACAGTCTTTGAGGGTTCAGAGGCTGATGGTGTGCCTTTTGACCAGGAGGCTTACGACTACTGGAAGCAGTATCTGCCAGAGGATCATATTATTCGCGGTAACAAGCACGATAACTTCTGGGAGATGGGCGAGACTGGCCCTTGTGGTCCATGTAGTGAGATTCACTTTGACCTTCGTGATGAGGCTGAGATTGCCGTAAAGTCTGGTCGCGAGATGGTAAATATGGGCCATCCACAGGTGATTGAGATTTGGAACCTCGTATTTATGCAGTTCAACCGCAAGGCTAACGGCTCACTTGAGAGCCTTCCTGCAAAGCATGTTGATACAGGTATGGGCTTTGAGCGTCTGTGTATGATTATGCAGGGCAAGAAGTCAAACTATGATACCGATGTCTTCCAGCCAACTATCGGCGTTATCTCGCAGATGTCTGGTAAGAAGTATGGTCAGGATGAGAAGGTAGACGTGGCTATGCGAGTTATCGCTGACCACCTCCGCGCTATCGCATTCTCTATTGCTGACGGTCAGCTACCATCAAATGTTAAGGCGGGATATGTTATTCGCCGTATCCTTCGCCGTGCTGTTCGTTATGGATATACTTACCTCGGCTTTAACACTCCATTTATCTGCCGCCTTGTTGCAACTCTTGTAGAGCAGATGGGTGGCCAGTATCCAGAGCTTAAGGCGCAGCAGTCACTTGTTGAGCGTGTTATTGAGGAGGAGGAGGCTTCATTCCTTCGCACTCTTGCAACTGGTATCAACCTTCTTGAGGGTGTTATCTCAAAGCTTGATGGTGGTAAGATTTCTGGTAAGGATGCCTTTGTGCTTTACGATACTTACGGATTTCCTATTGACCTTACCGAGCTTATTGCAAAGGAGAAGGGCGTAGAGGTTGACCTTGCAGAGTTTGAGGAGCAACTTAAGGCCCAGAAGGAGCGTTCTCGTAACGCTGCTGCACAGGATATTGACGACTGGCAGGAGTTTGTAGAGGTTAAGCAGAGCGAGTTCGTCGGCTACGACACCCTTGAGTGCGATGTTAAGATTGCTCGTGTGCGTCGTGTGCAGAGTAAGGGTAAGACCACATATCAGATGGTATTTGACCGCACACCTTTCTATGGTAACTCTGGTGGTCAGGTTGGCGATACTGGTTATATTGAGAGTGCAAACGAGAAGATTGCTATTGTGGCTACAGAGAAGGAGAATGGCCTTACCATCCACATTACAACTGCTCTTCCAGAGAATATGACCGCTACTTTCCACGCTGTTGTTGATGCCGAGAAGCGTCAGAAGGCTGCAAATAACCACACCGCAACCCACCTTCTTCACGCGGCATTGCGTACTGTACTTGGTGAGCACGTAGAGCAAAAAGGATCTATGGTTAGCCCAGAGTCTTTGCGCTTTGACTTCTCACACTTCCAGAAGGTTACAGCTGAGCAGATTCGTGAGGTTGAGCGCCTTGTAAACCGCGCCGTTAGAGCAAACGACCCTCTTGTAGAGAAGCGCGATGCTACCCAGGAGGAGGCCAAGGCTGCTGGTGCTATGATGCTCTTTGGTGAGAAGTATGGCGATAAGGTGCGTATGGTACGCTTTGGTAGCTCTGTAGAGCTTTGTGGTGGTACTCATACTTCTGCAACAGGTAATATCGGTTTTGTGAAGATTGTTAGCGAGAGCGCAATTTCAGCTGGTGTTCGCCGTATTGAGGCTGTTACTGGCGAGGCTGCCGAAAAGCTACTCTATGTTGCCGAGGATACAATCCATGCAGCAGCCGAGGTTGTTGGTAATCCTAAACTCGTTGATGCTGTTCGTCGTCTTGTAGAGAGTAACGAGAGTCTTAATAAGGAGCTTGAGACTGTTCGTAAGGAGCAGGTTGCTTCTTTGGCCGAGAGTATTCTTGCTACAGCTCCAGATGCAGAGGAGTACACGATTGTAGCTCGTCAGCTTCCACGCACAACAGAGTTTTTGAAGGATTTGGCGTATAATTTGCGCTCAAAGCGAGAGAATCTTATCCTTGTGCTCGGCTCAAATGCTGGCGAGAAGGCTACGCTGATGATTATGCTTGGCGATAAGGTTGTTGCAAAGGGTGTAGATGCTGGTGCTGTTGTTCGTGAGGCGGCAAAGCTAATTAATGGCGGCGGTGGCGGTCAGAAGTTCTTCGCTACTGCTGGTGGTAAGAATCCTGATGGCCTTCAGGCTGCAATAGATAAGGCTCTTGAGATTATTAAGGAAAAATTGTAAAATCAAAAAGATATGGCAAACAAAGTATTATTGATGATTCTTGACGGATGGGGAATAGGTAACCATACAAAGTCAGACGCTATCTACTCAACCAATCCGCAGTTTATTAACGACCTTACAGCTGCATACCCACACGCGCAGCTTCGTACAGATGGCGAGAATGTAGGTCTGCCTGAGGGTCAGATGGGTAATTCAGAGGTGGGTCACCTCAATATCGGTGCTGGTAGAGTTGTATATCAGGACCTTGTGAAGATTAACCGCGCTTGTCGTGATAACTCAATCCTTAACAATCCAGAGGTTGTTGCTGCTTTTGAGTATGCAAAGGCAAATGGTGTGAATGTTCACTTCATGGGTCTAACTTCCGACGGTGGCGTTCACTCATCTCTTGACCACCTCTTTAAACTTTGCGATATTAGCAAGCACTACGGCATTGAGAATACATATGTTCACTGCTTTATGGATGGTCGTGATACCGATCCAAAGAGCGGTAAGGGCTTTATTGAGGCTCTTGAGAACCATATGAAGAGTTCTGCAGGTACTATCGCCTCTATCATCGGTCGTTACTACGCAATGGACCGTGATAAGCGTTGGGAGCGCGTAAAGGTTGCTTACGATCAGCTTGTTGAGGGTGTTGGCGAGAAGGCTACAGATATGGTTGCAGCAATGCAGAAGTCTTATGATGAGGGTGTCACTGACGAGTTCGTTAAGCCTATTGTTCGCGTAGATGAGAATGGTAACCCTGTTGGTACTATCAAGCCAAACGATATGGTTATCTTCTTTAACTATCGTAACGACCGTGCTCGTGAGATTACTGTTGCCCTTACACAGCAGGATATGCCAGAGCAGGGTATGCACACAATGCCACTATACTACTGCTGTATGACCCCTTATGATGCATCATTCACTGGTCTACACATCCTCTTTGATAAGGAGAATGTAAATAACACTATCGGAGAGGTTGTCTCAAATCTTGGACTCAAACAGTTACGTATTGCCGAGACAGAGAAGTATGCCCATGTGACATTCTTCCTCAATGGTGGTCGTGAGGCGGAGTTTAATGGCGAGAGCCGTATCCTTGTTGCATCTCCAAAGGTTGCTACTTACGACCTTCAGCCAGAGATGAGTGCATATGAGGTTGCAGATAAGCTTGTTGTTGCTCTTGGCGAGCAGAAGTACGACTTTATCTGTCTTAACTTCGCAAATGGCGATATGGTGGGTCACACTGGTGTCTATGAGGCTATTGAGAAGGCTGTAAAGGCTGTTGATAGCTGCGTGGAGAAGGTTGTTACCGCTGCAAAGGCAAACGGTTATGAGGTAGTTATGATTGCTGATCACGGAAATGCTGATAACGCTATTAATGCTGACGGTACTCCAAATACAGCTCACTCACTTAACCCAGTCCCAATCGTTGTTGTCTCTGACCGCGTTGCAAAGGTTGAGAATGGTATCCTTGCCGATGTAGCTCCAACAGTGCTTACCCTTATGGGCGTTGAGCAGCCAGCTGAGATGACTGGTCACTCACTTGTTGAGTTGAAGTAATATTGACTATTACCAAAAAGGGTGTGTCCTCTGTTGTTGGACACACCCTTTCTGTATCTATTATGTAGAGCTTTTACTCTTTTACTGGCGTGAATACATCTATGGCAATCTCGCCGTAGTTGCCATCTTTGTCGTAACCTACTGCGGCGGCTGTGACAGTTTGACCCCATGAACACTTGTCAAACACACAAGGATTTAGGTTGTGGAACATCTGCTCACGGGTGATATTGTTAAGCAGTGTTTGACGTGATGCGCCTGTGAGATCTCCCATGAAAATTACGTTGTAGAATCCAGCGCAGTTGCTATCAGGAGTAGCTGTTGAGATAAGCACGGCTTTACCATCACTACCACTCTCCCAACTACCCTTAACACCTATTTTGCACTCTGCAATATTGTCAGACTTTGTTGTAAAGCTCTCACCCATAACAAAAGATGCCGCAGCGTTGCCGTCATTGTCAATGCATACTGCCCAAGGAATATACTCTGTGCCTTGAACTAATCCATATGTTGTACCCTCAACGCTTACATCGTCGTAAGATGTGATAATCTCCAGAGCATCGTGAATGTTGCCAAAATCGTGTGCAAATGGGGCAATAGACTCTGCAAGAACACTCTTCATAGCATTAACCTCACCGACATTGGCTGATAATTGATTGTAATAGTTCTTCTCGACTACGCTCCAGAAGAATGGTGTATGTTTTGCAGATGGAGTGACCTTCATATAGGCTCTATCATACTGTATGTCACTCACTTCAAAAGTAAATTTACACTCATTAGGGTTACCTCCAGATTTTGTTGTAAAAGGTACTTTAGTAACCCCTGTAGTTGCCACACCACCCTGATAACCAAAGGCTACAAGGTAGTAGTCTCTTCCTGGCACACAGCTATCTATAACACCCTTCTGCTCACCTGTAACAACGTATTCGTCAATGTCGCTACGCATCTTTAAGCAGTGCTTGATGAACTCAGTATCGTTCATCTGGTCTACAACCTTCTTGTTCCAAGCTATAAGCACATACTGCTCTGTTGATATTGACGGTTTAACGGTGTATGTGGTACCTGTATAGGTTGCACTGCCGACGCTCATGTCAAAAATGTTTGCAGACTGCTCAACAGAGAGTGTTGTAAACTTTACAATAGCAACATCTGTCGTCAGAAGCCCCGTATCACTTACGCCCATAGCTACAGCGTAGTATACAGACCCAGCCTCAAGACCAGTAAAACCGTATGAGTCATTTCCAGAGGATAGAATACGAGAGAGTACCTCCTCTTTGGTCATATTATTACTTGTCATAAGACCCTGAACGGTGTTGTTGATAAAGGCTTGAAAACCAAGTCGGTCGTTGTAGTTGTTAAAGTACTCTTCACGAAGAATGTCAAAGTAGAACTGCTCTTTGCTACTTTTTGCGGCTACGGTAACACGTGCAGCTGTTGCTGTGATGTCCAAAACCTCAATTGTAAACGGACTTTCTGGCTGAGGCTTTACTGGATTTTCTGGCTCCTCGGTGCCAGTGTTATTGTCGCCATTTGTAGGAATATCCTCACCACCTCCACAAGCAGTAGAGAGCAGGGTTGTGAAGATAATAACAAAACTAAATAGTTGTCTTGTAGTCATATTATTGTATTACTTTTGCCATTTATATGTAAAACCGCGCATCCAGCGAAGGATGAACATCGGTAGGTTATCAAGCAGTGGGATAAGTATTCTCATCCACCAGTCTGGTACAACACAGCGGCGATGTTTAAATAGACTGTTAAGCCCACGTCGTGCGCAGAACTTTGGAGTTGATAGTGCGTGAATGTTAAGACCAATTTTTTGCCACTTTTTACTCAATCCATAGAGGTCGGTAGCAATGCCAGCGGGGCATACGGCAGTAACATAGACCTTTTTCTCTTTTACCTCCTTTGCAAATGAAACAGAGAAGGATTTAAGGTATGCCTTACTTGCACTATAGAGTGATAGGCCTGGCCAAGGCATCCATATAGAGTAAGACGACATATTAAGTATGTGTCCGCCACCGCGCTCTGCCATGTCAGTGGCAAAAAGCTTGCAGAGAATTGTATTTGTAATATCGTGTAGTGTGATAGCCTGCTTAATACGTTCTATTGGCGTATTGAGTATATCGCAGAATGAGAACATTCCTGCGTTATTTATCACTACATCAATAGTATAGCCCTCTGACTTTGTCCACTCAAAGAGTTCCTCGGCGGCGGTTGTTGTAGCAAGGTCTTTAGCAAGTACAGTAACTTTTACCCCCTCCTTTTCGCGAATCTGGTTAGCTACAGCCTCCAACTGCTCTTTGTCGCGGCTAACGATAATAAGATTATAGCCACGTGCGGCAAGTTGCTTGGCATAGCACTCTCCAATACCCGATGATGCACCAGTGACAAGGGCTGTCTGCGTCCCTTTCTCTACATATCCACGCTTCATACTACTTAATCTTGCGCAACTCTCTCCACAATCGCTCAGGAATATGCTCGGTGCAGTTGTGGCAGCACATCATTTTATCAGAATACATTCGGGCGATGCAGTAGTCGCGGTGGTCGCAACCTGCACGGGTCGTGTAGTCTCCCTCGCGGAGCTTGTTGATAAAAGCAGGGTCGTTAATAAGGGCGCGTGCCATTTGCACCATCTCAAAGCCCTCGTCAAGAACACGCTCAATACCCTCACGAGAGACAAGGCCTCCAACATATACAAGTGGACACTTTAGCTCTGCGCGGAATTTCTTGGCATTCTCAAGAAAGAAGCACTCCTCAAAGTCGTAATCCTTAATCATCCACTGACCAAAGAGGCTAACGACAATCTTTTGTAGCCACTCGTTCCAGCCCATATAGTAGCCCATAGTCTTTGTAGGTATTCGCCCACGCATAACGGCCATAGGTGCGCGAGATACAAAGCCAGATGAGAGAACAATGCCGTGAACGCCGAACTTCTCAATCTCCTTTGCAATTTCAATACTCTCTGGTACTTGAATACCACTCTTAAATCCATCCTCCATATTGTGCTTTACAAGCACAGCCATATTGCACTTTGCAGCTGCCTCCATAACCTCTGTAAGGCACATCTTCATAAAGCGCATACGATTTTCAAGAGAGCCACCATACTCGTCGCGACGACGGTTTGTCCAAGGAGAGAGAAACTGCGAGATAAGGTATCCGTGACCAGCATGCACCTCTACAGAGTCAAACCCCGCCTCGTGGGCAGTATAAACTGCCTTGCCGAAGTCCTTTGCCGTTTGAGCAATCTCAGAGTGGCTCATACGACGGTGGAAGGTAGGGGAGTAGAGGTTAAAACCGTTTGATGCAGAGACAGGGAATGATCCTGCGGTAGACCAGTGGGTCATATTTCCGCAGTGGCCAATCTGAATGCCTACTGCAGCACCCTCGTTATGTACGGCCTCTGTAATATCGCGTAACTGTGGTACAATCTCGTCTCGTAGCCATAGCTGAGAGTTAAACGATACACCGCTACGGTTTATTGACGCATAGGCAAGAGTAGTCATACCTACACCACCGCGAGCAACGCTTGTATGGTACTCCTTCAAATCTTGCGTAGGGCCGAAATCCTTACCCATACTCTCAAAGGCTGCCGAGCGGATTACTCGGTTTCTAAGAGTTACAGGTCCCATTTGATATGGGGTAAATAGCTTTGAATCGTCAAGATTCTTCATATATTAGTTTTTTAGTAAATAAACGGAATTATTCGCTTGCGACCAAGTGATGTAAACTCCTCGCCAAACTCACTTTCATATCTCTTGTATAGCGATGCCGCACGAGGGCCAAGGTTTGCAAATGTCCATAGTGCGAAGACAACACCTGCCCAAGACCAACTTGCAATAGCGAAGCCGACCCACTCGGTAAACTCGCCAAAGTAGTTTGCTGATGATACATAGCGGAACATACCGCCCTTTGGAATGTAATGTTTTGTATCGCCTGGCTTTCGCAGATTGCGGATAATATAGTCTGAGTGAAGGTTGATAATAAAGCCAGCCAACCATATCAGTGCACCGATGTAGATATAAGGCTTACACATCCAGCCATCGTAGTAGTTCTGCTCTGGGGCAAGATAAAATATCCAACCACCCTGCATAAAGGCGTTAAGGGTGTTGAACACAGCGCCCATGAGCATAATTCCAAACGGCATCTTTGAATTTCCGCGAATAAGTAGCGGAAAGATAAATGAACGCTGAAAATAGTGCGTCTGGAAGATAAGAAACAGTACCAACGGCGCAGCCTCAAATCTTACATCTGACAGCCACCAGAGTATTGTCATTACGATAAATACGGGACACTCCATAATCACCCACGCAATGCGGTTTGGAATAGGGAAACCAAACTTTGGATTAAAGAGGTATCCGTAGCCTGCATCTACAAAGTATAGAGCAATAAATACCACTACGGCAACGACTGCCATAACGATAAGGAAGGTGTTGTATGTTGCAAGCGTAAACATAACTGCAAAGTTATAATTGTTTGGGCTATAATTCTATCCTAAATTGCGCTTTATACATTGAATAGGAAGTGCATAATGTCGCCATCCTGAACAACATACTCCTTACCCTCAATGCCAATCTTACCTACATCGCGACAAGCCTTTTCAGAACCTAACGCAACATAGTCATCATACTTGATAACCTCGGCGCGGATAAAACCTTTCTCAAAGTCGGTGTGGATTGTTCCAGCAGCCTGTGGAGCTTTAGCACCGCGCACATAAGTCCATGCGCGAGATTCGTCAGCACCAGTTGTAAAGAAGGTCTCAAGGTTAAGAAGTTTATATGCAGCCTTAATAAGACGGCTGACACCAGACTCTGTAAGACCCATATCCTCAAGGAACATCTGACGCTCTTCGTAGCTCTCAAGCTCAGCAATGTCCGCCTCTGTAGCCGCTGCAACGATAAGCATCTCGGCATTCTCATCCTTGATAGCCTCAGCAACAGCCTCGGTATACTTATTTCCAGTCACTGCGCTCTTTTCGTCTACATTGCATAGATAGAGTACTGGTTTGTCTGTCAGCAGGTTAAGATCCTGCATAATCTTGCGCTCCTCCTTGTCAAGCTCAACGGTACGAGCCGAAAGTCCCTGCTCAAGGGCTGCTTTGTAGCGGAGAAGAATCTCATACTGGCGCTTGGCACTCTTGTCGCCACCCGTCTGCGCCTGCTTTGCAACCTTGGCAATACGATTCTCTACAGTCTCAAGGTCCTTAAGCTGAAGCTCTGTATCAATAACGCCCTTATCGCGAACTGGGTCAACGCTACCATCTACGTGGGTGATATTTCCATCCTCAAAGCAACGAAGAACATGGATAATAGCATTTGTGTTGCGGATATTTGCAAGGAACTTATTACCAAGACCCTCGCCCTTTGATGCACCTTTAACAAGACCTGCAATATCTACAATCTCAATGGTAGTAGGGATTACGCGCTTTGGCTTATCAATCTCTGCAAGGCGAATAAGTCGCTCGTCTGGAACGGTAATAACGCCTACATTTGGTTCAATAGTACAAAAAGGGAAGTTTGCTGACTGTGCTTTTGCATTTGACAGACAGTTAAAAAGTGTTGATTTGCCGACATTTGGAAGTCCGACAATTCCACATTGAAGTGCCATATTTTCTCTCTTTAATTATTTAATCTCTAATTATTTAATCTCCTCTCCAAATAGGGTGGCTGATGAACAACCCGTAATTTTTACCGTAACATAGTCGCCAGCCTTATGGTCGCCTCGGTCAAAGACTACCATCTTATTCTGCGATGTTCTACCACAAAGTTGCTCCTCGCTACGCTTTGATGTCCCCTCCACAAGAATCTCGCGAACAAGTCCCACCTCCGCCTCGTTGCTTACAACAGAGAGGGAGTTTTGCAGTGCGATAATCTCATTCAGACGGCGCGTCTTCTCCTCGTCTGCAATATCGTCGGGGTAGTGGCGTGCAGAGAATGTTCCTGGGCGCTCGGAGTACTTGAACATAAAGGCCGAAGCATAGCCTACCTCCTGCATTAGTGAGAGGGTCTGCTGATGGTCCTCCAGAGTCTCGCCGCAGAAGCCTGCGATAAGGTCTGTGGTAATTGCACAATCTGGCATATAACGACGAATAGCAGCTACGCGCTCAAGATACCACTCGCGTGTATATTTGCGGTTCATCTTCTTGAGCATCTCGTTACTTCCACTCTGCGCTGGCAGATGAATAGCCTTGCAGATGTTATCGTAACGAGCCATAACCTCAAGCAGACTATCTGAAATATCCTTTGGATGTGATGTGGCAAAACGAACACGAAGTAGTGGAGAGACTTGTGCTACCATCTCCATAAGCTCAGGAAAACCAACCTCGCCACACTTGTATGAGTTTACATTCTGACCAAGCAGTGTTACTTCGCGATAGCCATTCTCAAAAAGAGTGCGCGCCTCAGTAACAATGGTTTGAGGGTCACGGCTACGCTCAATGCCGCGTGTATAAGGCACTACACAGTAGGCGCAGTAGTTGTTACAGCCACGCATGATGGCAATATATGCCGAAACACCATTTTTATCAAGTCGTACAGGTGCAATTTCAGCATATGTCTCCTCTTTTGAGAGCTCTACATTGATGCCCTTGTCTCCACCCTCTGCTGTGCGAACAAGCTCTGGTAGTGAACGGTATGAGTCGGGACCCGCAACGATATCTACGCCAGTATGTGGCTCAATTAGCTGCTCCTTTAGTCGCTCTGCCATACAGCCGATAATGCCAACAATAAGGCCTGGCTTGCGCTTCTTGAGCTGACGCATTGCCGATAGCCTACCCCAGATTCTCTGCTCGGCATTGTCGCGAATTGAGCAGGTGTTTATAAGTATAATATCCGCCTCGTCAATGCTCTCTGTATATCTGTAGCCATTTTCCTGCATTATTGAGACAACAATTTCGCTATCTCCTGCATTCATCTGGCAACCGTAGGTCTCTATAAAAAGTTTTCTGCCCTCGCCTGTAAGAGGGCGTAGTGAATTGATTTCCAATGTGATAGTTTTTATATGTTCTGTATCTCATCCTTTGTTGGCAGAGGCTTAAATCCCTCGCCAAAGGTGTCGTATGCATCAGTAACGACGATAAAAGCTGTAGGATCTACCTCGCGAATGGTACTCTGAACAAGTGGAACATCCTTATTTGGTACAACAAGGAAAATCATCTCCTTCTCGTCGTTTGAGTACATGCCGCGTGACTGGATGTATGTTGCTGAGCGGTCAAGGTCCTTAAGAATAAACTCCTTCAGAGTATCGTTGTGCTTGTTGAGAATTATAAATATCAACTTGTTGTACGAAGCACCATTGATAGTGTATGCCAGTACTCGCGAAGTGACATAGATGGTAATTAGTGAGTAGAGAGAGAGTAACCATCCCTGTGGGTCAGGCTCGCCCGTACCGATACCAAAGCCGATAACAAGCAGACCAGAGAGTACGACAACGGAGTCTGCAATAAGCACAGCATTTGAGAAACCAATGTGGAAGTACTTCTGTATCATCATCGCCACGATATCTGTTCCGCCTGTCGTTGCCTGCTGACGCACAACAAGACCTACACCCACACCGAGAAATACTGAACCTATAAATGAGGCGAGCATAAGGTGGTCGGATAGGTCAAGAATACCGCCGAGCATCTGTGCTGGGTCAAGAGCCTTCATAGCCTCCTCTGTAGGAAAGGATAGGCGAGTGATGATATTCATACAGCCTGGCGTGTAGAGCGCAGCCACGATAGTTCTACTACCAAACTTGCCACCAAAGATTAAGAAAGCAAGAATAAGCAGCGGAATATCAAACATATATCCAAACGTACCTACCTGAATATTGGGGAAAATATTATGCAAGACGATACTTGCTCCATAGACTCCGCCAGGTACGATGTTGTACGGGCTAATAAAGAATACATAACCAGCTGCAAGAAGGGTACATCCTAAAAGGATGAATAACCAAGAACTCCACCACTTGAGTGAAAAAACGGGTTGGGTTAAAGATTTGATATCCATAGTACACTATTTTGGGCAAAGATACAAAATCTTTGCGAAATATTAACAAAGTTAAGGGGTGAAATTGTATATCCACCCCTTCAAATACTCTCCTTTTTTTTGTTATTTGTCTGAATAGTATGACTTGTCAAGACCTAAAACAAAATCCTCTCTACCAAAAAATGCTACAAATGCTACAATCGCAGCGACAAAAGCATTGAGCGCAAAACCAAATGAGTGTGAGTTGTTATGTGCAATTTTACGGGCAAAATCAATTATGAATGGACATAAGATTATGGCGATGTAGTTTGCCGCCATAACAATAGACAGAGCCTGAGTAGCTAGTTGCGGCGGAGCAATTATAGCGGCTTTATCATATATCAGTGGCTGCATAACTCCGTATCCTAATCCAGTGAGAATTACGCCCAAAATAAGCATAGCTGGACTCTTCGTTATTGCGAGCATAGCTAATCCAACTGTGAGTAAAAGTGAACATATGGCGTTTGTGTATGAACGGGTAATGGAGATTATCCTATTCAGAAATAGTCCTGGTAGCATTATGGCAAGGAAAAAGAGAGAAATACTTACTCCAGCCAACTCTTGCTTGATGTGATACTTTTCAAACAGAAAGGCAGTGTCAAAGGTTATTACAAGTGTTGCATAAGTAATGACAAAGTAGAAAATTGTCAGTACGATAAGATGTCTACGGTTGATAGCACTCTGTTTGTACTGGTCGCTCTGCTGTGGTTCGGGTGTAGCCCTCTCTTTGCGTAGTGCAAGGCATAGTAGAAGTGATATACCTGGCAGTAGGTATACCAAGAATGATAGATGCCAGTTTATGTCTGCAACGTAACCTGTTAGAGCTGTTGCGCCAACCAGTGTGAGGTTGTTTATTGCTGAACTATAACCGAGTTGTCGTACACGTAAATCGCCCGTAAAATACTCAACAACAAGGCCTGTTGATAGTGGAATAATCATACCTGCTCCAATGCCGAGTATAGAACTGATAATAATGAGCGCGCTCATGCTTTTTGCTACAAGACACGCTACTCCGCAGATTGTAAAAATCGCAAGACCTGCGTAGAGCATAGGCAGTTTGTCGCGACTTGTAGAGAGTCGACCTGCAACGAGTACAAAGGGAATTATAAGTAGACTTGGCAGCGACGTAAGCATCTGAATCTCAAGATCTGATGCCTTGGGAAAGATGTTGTTCATATCGCCAAGTATTGGTGAAATTGCAAGTCCTGGTAGCGATGTTACGGCAGATACTGACCAGATGGCAAGAAGTGTGATTAAGGAGATGTCTCCCTTTCCAGTATTTACTCTCATATTATTCTGTTTTTGGCTACAATCTGCAAGCGGTGTGCCAAAAACAGTTAGTTCCAGATATCCTTGCTGCCTCGTGGAAGAATTACAAAACACTCTTTTGTGTCAAAAGGGACTTTCTGGTATGTTACAATACCCGTAATATCAGATGGCTCCTGTGGAGGAACATTTTTAAAACCTGCAGCATATTGGTCTATGTACACATAGATGAAGTTCTCCTCAGTGTCACAGAAGCGGAAGTATTTGCCTCGGTAGTTCTCCTCATAACAAGTGTACACGTAGTTTAATGAGTTGATAGTTATGAGTTTACCGCATAAGTCTGTATCTATATCACTAATGCTACATACTTGGGGCTCAATTTTGTTGATACTGTTCTTGCAAGTTATGTGTTTGTCAAGAATTACGCTGCTCTTTATTGCGTATAGAGTTTTTGAGTTCTCATACACAAGACCGATTGAGAGCTGGTGGTCCTCTATGCCAGCTGTTAGCCCAGTCATAGAGATAGAGATTTGAGAGCCCTCTGGATATATTGAGAATGAGTCATATATGCCGACGAGTAACTTAGCTGTCGCTGTGCCATCGTCAATGTATATGGCACCATTAATGTAACTCTCTTTGTCAGAGGATATTACTGTGCCTGTAATTACAACAGGTAGGTTGGGTGTGAATGTAATAACACCGCTACTACATATTCTTTTGAGTTGTGCGATAGTAGCATTGGTCGTAATTACCTCTGGTGCAGGTTCAGGTGCAGATACTTTATTGTAGCATCCGACCATTAGTAGAGAGAGTATTACAACTATCAGTTTCACAACAATGGGGTAGGTGTTAAAACAGAAAAAGCTGCAGTTGCAGCCTTTTCTGTGAGTTTTGCTACTCATTAGCAATTTTTCGCAACGCCCTAGCAAGTTGGTCTGGACAAGAGGTTCCGCGACCTGCACAATCAATACCCTCAAGCCTTGAAATAGCCTCGTTAATCTTCATCCCTGCTACAAGAGCAGCGATGCCTTGGGTGTTGCCACTACAACCACCGACAAACTGAACACGCACAATAGTATCCCCATCAATCTCTGTAAGGATTGCCTGCGAGCAAGTGCCCTGTGGGTAGTAAATATTACTCTTAGTAGCCATTATTTCTTCTCGTCAGCCTGCTGAGTAGAAGGGTCTGCAACAACCATATTCTTCTCAACACGAAGAGTTACGTTGCTATCAACCTCAATGAGAAGAGTTGTCTCCTTAACCTCCTTAACTACAGCGTGAATACCGCCAGCAGTGATAACCTTATCGCCCTTCTTTAGGTTTGCCAAAAACTCCTGCATCTGCTTTCTGCGCTTAGACTCTGGACGCCACATAAAGAGCCACATAATAAGAATCATTGCAGCAATCATAATCCAGAAAGACCAACCTGCGCCCTGTGGCTGCTGAGCAGCTGCCTGTAACATTGTAAACATAGTCAATTATTCGTTTTAATGGTTTAAAAATTTCAGTAAAAATACCTATTATATTTCAATTGTGCAAATATTGCTCTCTTTAGAGCAGACCTTTGCCCGTTTTGAATATCCAACCCTCTTCCACTCCGCGAGTGATAATCTTGTCAAGCACACCGTTGATAAACGTACTACTTGCTGGGGTAGAGTAGTACTTAGCAATATCAATATACTCATTCATTGTGACCTTAACGGGGATTGATGCGAAGTTCTTTGCCTCGGCAATGGCAACGGCAAGAATAACGTTGTCCATAAGCGCCAGTCGCTCAATATCCCAATTGTTTGTGTGGCTGTCAATAAGTTTGCGGTACTCATTAAAGTGGATTATAGACTCGCGCAACAGTTGCTTCGTAAAGTCTAAATCCTCCTCACTCTTGAACTTTGGAAGCAGTTTAATCTGCTCGTGGCTCTCACGCATAGAGGTCACAGTGCGGGCTGCCATAGTAAGAACATATCCCAAGTCATCTACCCAGAATATAGACTGGTCCTCCAGTACACCCTCAAGCTGCTCGTTTAGCTCCAAAATGTTGAGTAGAATATTTGCTGCAAGCTCCGTATCCTCCTTGAATGAGCGAGAACTGTTGTTCATATAGCTCTTGTAGAAAGATTGCTCGGTAAGGATATTATACAAATTCTTGATAAGGTCGCTATTCTCGCTCCACTTCATTCCCCTCTTTGCGCAGTAGTCATTAATGGCCTGGCATGAAGCTATGCGCTCAATGGCGCGATTCTCTACAAATTTGCGATTAGGGTTTAGATCCTCCTCTGTAGGGAGCATTTTGTTACGAGCAATCTCCTGACGAGCCTCGGCATACTTAACTAACTCTGGAAGCAGGCTTAGGATATGAAAATATAGGTCATAAGCCTTATCTATAGATGAAACAAGGTTTTTCTCTGTAGCAGGAATGTTGTCAGACTCGGTCTGCAGGTGCGCATATACAGCCTTAACAACTTTTACTCGCAATATTCTTCTACTTAACATAAGAACGGACTATCTAATATTTACAAATCAGTGCGCAAAGGTAGTAAAAAGTTGCGTAACAGCAAATCTTTTTCTATCGGAAAGCACTCCAATTGGCGATATTTTTCTGCTGTTTGACAGCTTTTTCAATAGCTGGGTTGATATTTGGGAAAAATTTTATACCACAACGACTCTCCACTTCGGCAATTGATACAACCGCCTGCTTTGGATCTACATTGCCCTCTGATGAGTTCTCAAACAGAAAACCTATTGCTATAAGCTCATCTGCATCTGTAATTTCAGATATGCTTTTGCCTGTGTTTCCGTTGCGTGTGCGCAGGAGTAGCTTGTAGCAGTGTGATGGGCGAGTGATGTGTCGGCCACGGCTGACAAAAGATGTGGAATTTTCAAAGAGCGTACCCACAACAACATAGAGTGTATCCGAACACATACTTGCGCGTGTGCGCTCCTCAACGGTAGCCCAATTCTGTTGGTTAAGGCGCGCATTTTGAGGGAAGATATTGGTCGCGTAAAATGTCTGGGAATTTGTTGTCCAAGAGTTGTAGCGCGATGCTGATGGTAGCATATGGCCTCGGTCAAGCTGGCGATTCTCGCCGTCATTAAAACCACCTTTCTTAACTTGTGGTTGTAAGTTCTGAGGAATTTGAGGCTCGGTGTACTCATATCGTATAATGTCGTAACCGCCTTCTCCATATGTAGTTACCGCATCGTCAAACGACCATGCGTCTGTGCGGTCAATTTTGGGTGTGGTGTAAATCTTGTGTAGTGGATAGGCGACCCATAGCGAAACCATCTTACTCTTGTCGTAACAGATAGAGTAATTTCTTACGCGCTTGCCATCGTTGAGTGTTGTAAAATATGTCTTGTGTACAAGGTTCTCGCCCTTTACAATCTCAGGTAGCTCTGCCCATGTTGGGTTTAACTGGCGGTCGTTGTGCTTGATGTTTGATGTACCAGGAATAGAAGCTGGGTCCTTGTGGTCAGGGGTGGTTTTGGTGTTATCTTGTCCTTGCTTTTTATACCCTTCTTCAACTGTTTTTATAACCTCCTTAATACCCTTCTTTATCCACTTCTCAAACTGTATTGATGGGCTATCTGCGAAGATAACACCAACAGTAACAATAGCAAAAGTTGCAAGTATAGAAAATAGTCTCTTCATCTCTCTGTCGTAAATATTATAGCACAAAAGTATAAATAATTTGGCAATTTGTCAATCCCGACAAAAAATTGTACCTTTGTGGCAGATTAAGAGAAACGAACTATGGCTATCCCAAAGATATTTTTGCGTCGCGGAAAGGAGGAGTCTTTGCTACGACGTCATCCCTGGATTTTTTCTGGTGCTATATATAGCGTTGATTCTGAGCAGGAACTTGTTGAGGGTCAGATTGTTGACCTATACTCATCAAAGGGCGATTTTCTTGCGCGTGGACACTATCAGATTGGCTCTATCGCTGTGCGTGTGCTTACATTTGAGCAGCAGGATATTGACGATAAGTGGTGGATAGAACGCATTGCTAGTGCTTACGATGTCCGTCGCACCCTTGCCCTTACAGAGTCAGAGCATACTACCTGCTACCGCCTTGTGCATGGAGAGGGCGATAATCTTCCAGGTCTTGTTGTGGATATTTACGGCAGTGTGGCTGTTGTTCAGTGCCACTCTGTGGGTATGTATCGCTCGCGACAGCAGATTGCTGATGCTATTGTTGCGGTCTTTGGCAGCAAGATTACTGCTATCTATGATAAGAGCGCGCAGACTGTGCCATATAAGGCAAATCTTAATCCTATTGATGGATATCTCTATGGTTCGGCAGCGAAGGATAATGTTGTACTTGAGAATGGCAATAAGTTCCTTGTAAACTGGGAGGAGGGTCAGAAGACAGGCTTTTTTATTGACCAGCGATTTAACCGCGAGCTTGTTAAGCGTTATGCCGCAGGTAGAACGGTGCTAAATACATTCTGCTATACGGGTGGCTTCTCGGTCTATGCTCTTGCGGGTGGAGCGAAGGAGGTATGCTCTATAGATGCTTCAGAGAGGGCTATTCGCCTTGTTGATGAGAATATAAAACTTAATTTTGGCGATGATGCACCTCATAGTTCATTGGCTTGTGATGCGGTGGAGTATCTAAAGAATATTGGCGATAAGTATGATATGATAATCCTTGACCCACCTGCTTTTGCCAAGCATCATAAGGTGCTCGGAAATGCTATGCAGGGCTATAAGCGACTCAATGCCAGAGCCTTGTCGCAGATTAAGAGTGGAGGTATTCTCTTTACCTTCTCCTGCTCGCAGGCAGTCTCCAAGGAGCTGTTCCGTACAACAGTCTTTACTGCTGCAGCTATAGCGGGCCGCAAGGTGCGCATTCTGCATCAGCTAACACAGCCTACAGACCACCCAATTAATATCTACCACCCTGAGGGAGAGTACCTTAAGGGATTGGTCCTATATGTTGAGTAAGAAGTTGTCTTTTTAGTATGAAAAATATTGTTTTTGACCTTGCTGGAGTAGTCTTTGCGCGTAACGAGGCGCGTTGCCCGCAGGAGCTGATGGACTACTTCTACTTTATAAATTCTGGAAATCCTATGCCCGATTTCTGGAACGACTACGACCGAGGTACACGCAGCTTTGATAATGTCGCACAGTGTCTGGCTGAGTTCAGAGGCTCTGATATTCAGACCGCCAGCCGTATGATGTCTACAGCAATCACATACCAAGACCAAGTGGTACCGACGGCTAATCTTATTGCTGAACTAAAGAAATCGGGCTATAGACTCTTTGTGCTGTCAAATATGTCAAAGGAGTATATAGATTACCTGCGTAAAATGCCTGTCTATCAATATTTTGAGGCGGATGTTGTCTCTTGCGATGTGGGACTTATAAAACCTGAGCGCGAGATTTACTCACTTCTCCTTGAACGCTTTAACCTTGACCCTGCACAGACAATGTTTATAGATGACCGCGAGGAGAATGTTCTTGCTGCTGCCGAGTTGGGAATTACCCCATTCCACTTTGACCGCAAAAACCCAGAACAGAGTTGTAATCAGATTAGAGAGTTGCTGAAAAAATAGAGGAGAGTTTTTACTCTCCTCTTGCTTTTACATCATCTCCTCGTAGGCGTAATTTATTGCGCGGTTAAGAATTTCAACGAGGGGGTAGGTGGACTTAAGGTCGCGAAGCACCGACTCCAGAAGTGCATTGTCGTCTTCAAGCAGAGCTGTGTCTAACGGCTTCTCAACACCGAAATCCTTTAAGCGGAGCAGCTCGTCGTGCTTGTGTCCCGTAGGGAAATCCTTGGGTGTGCGCTTGAGACTGTTGCCTTTGTAGAGTGTAAAGCCGTTGCTCGCCTCAATAGCTGCAAGCATACTGTCTCCATTATCAAGAATCTCCTCGCGGATGCTCTTTAGTACAACTGGCTCTGGACAGTGTGAGCCGGCATATATAAAGCATCCCGACGGCTCAAAGTGTACATAGTAGCCCGCATAGCCCGCCTTCTTGCCGTGTGGAGCGACATATACGCCCGACCAAGTTTTGTACGGACTCTTGTCGTGGCTAAATCGTATATCGCGGTAGATGCGATAGGTGCAGTCGGCAACAGTGAGTCCTGCAACAGAGGGGTCAAAGGCGGCGATGCCATTTATTAGCTTCGCCGCAAACTCCTTCAACCGTCTGTCGCAAGCCTTGTACTGCTCCTTGTGTGCCGTAAACCACTCGCGGTTGTTATTTTCGCTAAGCTGAGCGAGAAAATTCAGATACTCTACCATGCGAAGAGAGGGTATTTCTCCATCATAGCATTAACTTCTGCGCGTACAGCAGCAATATTAGTCTCGTTCTCTGGGTCTGAAAGCACGCGGTCAATAAGAGCTACGATTACCTCCATCTGCTCCTCCTTCACGCCACGAGTAGTGATTGCAGGTGTTCCAAAACGCAGACCAGAGGTCTGGAATGCAGAGCGAGAGTCAAAAGGTACCATATTCTTATTAGTGGTAATATCTGCTGCTACGAGAGCCTTCTCTGCAACCTTACCTGTAAGCTCTGGGAACTTGGTGCGAAGGTCTACAAGGATAAGGTGGTTGTCAGTACCTCCAGAGATAATCTTGTATCCGCGAGAAGTGAATGCCTCAGCAAGAGCCTTTGCATTCTTTACAACCTGTGTCTGATACTCAACAAATGATGGCTCCAGAGCCTCGCCAAAGGCAACAGCCTTTGCTGCGATAACATGCTCAAGTGGACCACCCTGAATACCTGGGAATACAGCCGAGTTGAGAATCTGTGACATCTTCTTCACAACACCCTTTGGAGTTGTCAGACCCCAAGGATTATCAAAGTCCTCACCCATAAGGATAATACCACCACGAGGACCACGCAGTGTCTTATGTGTTGTAGAGGTTACGATGTGAGCGTACTTTACAGGGTTTTCAAGAAGACCAGCAGCGATAAGTCCTGCGGTGTGTGCCATATCAATCATCAGCAGTGCACCAACCTTGTCCGCAATAGCACGCATACGAGCATAATCCCACTCGCGAGAGTATGCCGATGCACCACCAACGATAAGTTTTGGCTTACACTCAAGCGCCTTTGCCTCCATCTCGTCGTAGTCTACACGACCATCGCACTCCTTTACAGAGTAGCTTACAGCGTTGAAGTACATACCCGACATATTTACAGCAGAGCCGTGTGAGAGGTGACCACCGTGCGAAAGGTTAAGGCCGAGGAAGGTGTCTCCTGGCTTGAGAACAGCAAAGAATACAGCCATATTTGCCTGTGCGCCAGAGTGTGGCTGTACATTAGCATACTTTGCACCGTAGAGACGGCATATACGCTCAATAGCAAGACTCTCTACCTTGTCTACAACCTCACAACCACCGTAGTATCGTGCAGCAGGGTAGCCCTCGGCATACTTATTTGTAAGGACAGAGCCCATAGCAGCCATAACATTGTCGCTAACAAAGTTCTCGGATGCAATCAGCTCAATACCGCGCATTTGACGACTACGCTCATCGGCGATAAGGTCAAAAATCTGTGAATCTTTCATAGTCTAAAATTCTTATTTTTGTTGTGTTAAATCTTAATTCTTATTTTGAACTCCCAAAGATAGGTATATTTTCCAAATAAATTTCGTATCTTTGAGCAGTTTTTACTAACAATTTGTTTGAATATGAAATTACTTGAAGGAAAAGTCGCCCTTATTACAGGTGCGGGAAGGGGCATCGGCAAGGCCGTTGCTATGAGATTTGCGGAGCAGGGAGCAGACATTGCCTTTACTGATTTGGAACTTACGGAGACAGTTCTTGCCACAAAGAGTGAGCTTGAGCAGCTTGGTGTTCGCGTTATGGCGTACGCCTCTAATGCTGCCGATTTTGAGCAGAGCCACGCTGTTGTAAAGCAGATTATGGATGATTTTGGCCGTATAGATATCCTTGTAAATAATGCTGGTATTACTAAAGATGGACTTATGCTTCGTATGACCGAGGCGCAGTGGGATGCTGTAATTAATGTCAATCTTAAGTCTGCATTCAACTTTGTACACGCCGTTGTGCCAGTGATGTCTCGCCAGAGAGGTGGCTCTATTATTAATATGTCTTCTGTCGTCGGTGTTAGCGGCAATGCAGGTCAGTGTAACTACTCCGCTTCAAAGGCGGGTATGATTGGCCTTGCAAAGTCTATTGCCAAGGAGATGGGCTCTCGCGGTATTCGCGCAAACTGCATCGCTCCAGGATTTATTATTACTGAGATGACTGGTCAGCTGTCTGAGGAGGTACGCGAGCAGTGGGCAAAAGCTATTCCACTTCGTCGTGGAGGTACTCCTGAGGATGTGGCAAATGTGGCTCTATTCCTAGCCTCTGATTTGTCAAGCTATGTCTCTGGTCAGGTTATCCACTGCTGCGGCGGTATGAATATGTAAGCTTCTGTTATGAGAAATTGTCTACTTGTACTTTTCGCTCTGCTCACAACCCAAGTGTGGGCGCAAGAGCTTTATGACCACACCCCAAATGCGCGAATTGCGGCTATGGGTGGAGCCTCTGTGGCTACGTCGGCGGATGCTTTTGCAGCTTTTGGTAATGCTGCATCGGCTGCTATGGAGTATAAAACTGTGCAAGTAGCATTTGCTTATACAGATTTTTCGGGAGAGGTGTATCGTAAAAACCGAATGCTTTCAGGTGGAGGCTATATCCGCTTTGCACAGCGACACACGCTTGTTGTGGGATTGCAGTTTAATATGGAGCCACGCATAGAGGCACTGGATAGACGACCAGGTGCTCAACGCTTTGATTTGGGTTACGGATATAAGGTTTCGGATAGGGTAGCTGTTGCCGCTACGGCTCGCTATCGCCGTACATATGGACACCTCTTTGATAATAATAACTACAATGGTGGCGGAGCGGATATAGCCGTCTACTCGCAGTTGCCACTCTCCTTTATGGAGGGTGCAAAGGTTAATTTGGGCGCAAAACTCGCTTTTGATGCACCAGTCTGCCCAGAGTATGATAGATACGGCATTGCTCCATCCGTTGGCGCGGGGCTGTCGCTACCATTTACCGATGGACATAAACTGGATGTGACTACAGAGCTAAGATATGGAGCATCTTCGCGCGAGGATATCTTCTCGGCAAAAATTGGCGCTGAGTACTCGCTTATGCGACTTCTTTATGTTCGTGCGGGCGGAAATGTGTCGCGATTGATGTATGAGAATTTAGGCTCTACAATAGGCTACGGAACTATCGGCGCGGGAGTACGATTCTTCCACCTGCAGTTTGATGTAGCTTACCTCTTTGGTAAACGCAATACACCACTAAATAACGCTGTTCAGATAAGCGTAGGCCTTGATTTCTAACAAATGAGACCGACCAAAAATTACTTTGGTCGGTCTCATAGTTTTAATTCTCAATTAATACTCCTCCTCGTCAAAGAAGAAGTCCTCTTTTGAAGGGTAGTCGGGCCAAATCTCCTCGATGCTCTCGTAGATGTCGCCGTCGTCCTCAATGGCCTCAAGGTTCTCAAGTACCTCAAGTGGTGCGCCAGAGCGGTTTGCGTAATCAATAAGCTCCTCTTTGGTTGCTGGCCATGGTGCATCCTCCAATTTTGATGCAAGCTCAAGTGTCCAATACATAACTATCTATTTTTTTAGGTTTATACTATAACGAATCTTCTCTATTCTTATTATACAGAGTGCAAAAATATAAAAAAATCGGAACTTCCAATATATTTTGCAGATAATTATATGGTAGAGGGTGAAAATATAAACAAAGAGGCCAATTTGACCTCTATATAAATTATTGTTCCCACAAAAACTCTTGTTCGCCCAGTTTGTCACACAGAGCTCGTCCAAGAGCGTAGAAGTAGTCAGATAGTCGGTTAAGCAAAAGCATACTATTTTTATCAACCCCATAGCTCTCTGCGACATCAACAGCACGACGCTCGGCGCGGCGGCATACTGTGCGGCAGATGTGGCAGAGTGATGTCATCTCGCATCCACCAGGGATTGTAAAGCAAGTAATTGGCTTTAACTCTGCCTGCAGAGCATCTATGCGGCTCTCAATCCACGCAATAACCTCGTCTGGCAGTGGAGCGACCTTATCCTTGCCTCCTTGACCAACAGCAAGATGCGCCTCAACGGTCATAAGCGCAGAGTTTATGCGCTTGATGTCGGGGATAATCTGCTCTGCGATATCGCTACAGCGGGCGGTAAGTCTATCTGCAAACAGTGCGATGTGCGCTGTAAGTTCATCTACAGTGCCGTATGCCTCTACGCGAATATCATTCTTGGCAACGCGCTGTCCGCCAATAAGTGATGTTTTGCCTTTATCGCCACCTTTGGTGTATAGTTTCATAAACGGTAGTGTTGTTTTGGAAGATGGTTGTTAAAAAATAGTATGTAGCCTCGGTTGTCAATGCTTGTAGAGCGGTGTGCTGCTACAAACTCTCTGCACATCAAATCTCGTTCCTTGCTTATGTATGGCATTATAATAGCCACAGTTCCACCACTCTCTATAGCCCTATTTAATGCCTGCGTGGTATCTGCAATGGATAGAGCAGGCGAGAGAATGTTAAACTCTGCAGGGCATTGTATATCATCAATGCTGTATGTAGTATAACCCAAAATACTCATTACATTCTGCAATTCAACTGCTCGTTTTTGAGGAAGCTCAAGAGTAATGAGGGTATCATATAGCTCGGTTGTTGCGTTGTCAATAAACGTTCTGCGCATAAAGACTTTACGCACAAGAGAGTAGACAAAAGGGGAGTGTACCCCGTGTCCGCGAAAGTGGCGTATGCGCGATAGACGGTTACCTATAAGGGTTAGACCGTAGAGTCGCTGCTTGATATTTCTGCCACTGTGTTTCATACTATCACTTTTTCAGTAGACCAGCAAGGTGGCCGGTAGAGAATGCAATCTGAAGGTTATAACCTCCCGTATTAGCGTCCAAATCAAGCACCTCGCCCGCAAAGTAGAGTCCCTTGACAAGTTTAGACTCCATAGTATACTCGTTTACTTCGCTACACTTAACTCCACCAGCTGTAACAATGGCGTAGTCAAATGATGCGTAGTCTGAAATAGGAAAACTCCAACTCTTTAGAACCTTAATAAGTCGCTCAAACTCTTTGTCTGTAACTTTGCTGATATAGAGGCGTGAATGGACATCAATCTCCTTGCAAATTGGTACAACGAGTGGCTTTGGAACGAGTCGACGGACAAGCTCTGCAAAGAACTCTTCAGGACCCATCTCGGCAATCTCACGCTGAATACGGTTGCGAAGCGTCTGTTCGTCAAGAGCAGGCTTGAGGTCAAGTTCAAGCTTTACACTCTTCTCCTCTGTAAGGCCATCCACCGCATCGCGACTCAGTCGTAGCGTTGCTGCGCCCTCAATACCTCGGTCAGAGAATGTAACTTCGCCAAACTCCTCACCAACAACCTCTCCGTTGATAACAAGGCGAACTGTCGTGTTTCGCAGGATTACATCACGGATATATTGCGCCTGCGGGTGTGATGTTACAAGGGCTGTAAGCGATGGGCGTACATCCTCAATAGTATGTCCCAGTGCATCAGCAAAAATATAACCGTCGCCTGTTGAACCTGTACGAGGGTAGGAGATACCGCCTGTGGCAATAATTACATTAGGAGCCTCAATTCTGCGTTCAAAACCGCGTTTGTTAAAGTACTTGACACCCATAACCTTATTGCCCAGAGTGATAATGCCCGATACGCGAGTATGGCAGCGAATCTCTACATCGTAATCTCTACAATAGAACTCCAGTGCATTAGCAATATCGGCAGCCTTGCCGCTCTCTGGAAAGACGCGGTCTCCTCGCTCAGTAACCAGCTTGACGCCCATACGCTGAAAGAATCGCATTGTGGCACGGTTGTTAAACTCGGAGTAGGCAACCTTGAGAAAGTCGTAGTTAGTGCGAATATTAGCTGCAAATTCCTCTTCGCCACGCTCGTTTGTAAGGTTACAACGACCTTTTCCAGTGATGCGAACTTTACGCGCAGGTTTCTCCATCTTCTCAAGAAGAAGCACCTTTGCACCATTACGCGCAGCTGTACCTGCTGCCATCATTCCTGCAGCACCTGCACCGATGACGATGACATCGTATGTTTGCTGTTCAGGGATATTATCAATAATCTCTTCCATAATGCCACAAAGATAGTTAAGATTTGCAAAAATTGCAATCTATTGCACGGTTTTTGGTTGTTTATTAGCGAAAACCAAAAATAATTATCATCGTGAAAAAGTTTACAATTTCTATTATGACGCTACTTTTGGCCGTGCCGATGGTAGCTGTCGGGGCGAAGAGAGATTCGCTACTGCTTTCGAGTACTCAGAGTGGAGATAAGGTTGTAGAACGCTATCTTGTTCGTAATGCTGAGAGTGGTGTTACACAGTTTGAGATGATGTTTCCAATTAACAACTCCACTCTACAGAGTGCCTTTGCCGATAATGCTGATGCTATTGCGGCGTTGAACAGCTTTACAAAATCGGCTGCTGATACCACTATGCACATAACATCAATGGAGGTTGTGGGATATGCCTCTCCAGATGGGCAGGAGACAAAAAATAAAGCACTTGCTGCTGCAAGAGCAAAGGCTACGGCAGACTATGTTACAAGCCATTGTAAAGATAGCAAGGTTACAACATCCTCGCACGCGTATCTTTGGTCGGACTGTATACCAACGGTAGAGGGCATGACAATGGATGAGAAGGATGAGGTTTTGGCAATTTTGGCAAGTAAGAGTCACAGCGAAACAGAGAAGCAGGCGGAGCTTATGAAGATGCCACAGGTGTGGATGATTTTTAAGAACAAAATTTTGCCAACAATGCGAAATTCAAAGCTTACGATAGCCTATACCAAGGATAGTGTTGTTGAAAAAAGCTATGTTGTAAAACCGCCTCAGCCTGCACCAAAACCAGCCCCTCAACCTGTTGCAGAGGCTAAGCCTGAAACCAAGGAAAAACCATATCCAGTGGCGATTGTTGAGACTGATGAGACTGGTATAATTGTAGAAGTACCTCAGAAAGAACGCCACCACAGAAGAAAAAATCGTTAAAACTTTTGTCGTTTCGCAATGTTTTCTTATCTTTGCTGTATAATTGAGGAAATGTGTTTTACAAATAATAATTTTTACTATGGCAAATTTAAGAAATCTGAAGAAGGAGATTGACTACTGTCTTGAGGAGTTGGTATTTGATTGTGATATGGCTATCTACTACCAGCCATCAAAGGATAAGGAGATTTTCGCAATTATGCAGCAGGGTGTAGAGCTTCGCAATTCACTCTTTGTAAAGGCTAACAATCCTGCAGAGCCTCACAACCCATCACTTGTTCGCAAGCACTATGCAGCGCTCCGTCAGGAGATTAACTCTGCTTACGGTGAGTTGTTTGAGAAGCTTTCTGAGGTTGCTGGTCTTAAGTAAGATTATCTCTTTCAATAGGTTAGTGGACTATGCCTGGCATAGTCCACTATTTTTTATGCGCCTTGCGATACTCGGCTGGCGAAATGCCTACAACGCGACAGAAATACTTTCCAAAAAAGGATTGAGAAGGAAATCCAAGGTCGTAGGCTATCGCTTTAATGCTCTTGTCTGTTGATGTGAGCTGTGAAATGGCATCGAGGGTGACATACTTCTCAATCCACTCCGTTGCGCTCTTACCACTTGACTGCTTGACTACCAGAGAGATGTGTTTTGGAGTAAGGGATAGTTGCTCTGCATAGAATTTGAGGTCGCGGTGATTGATATAGTTCTGGTCTACAAGACGAATAAACTCTGAGGTAATCTCACTCTGTCGGTTACTCTCTGTACTCTCAGTTTGGTGTAAAAAGTAACCTAAACCGAGGAAAAATGCCCTTGTTAAAAGTGTTACAATCTCAAGCCTATTTGGATTACTCTGCTCTGGGATAATGCTCTTACACATTGATAGATAGCCCTCAAGGGCATCTTTGGCTCGCCCAATAAGATTGGTATGCGGATGCTGCGAGATTGTCGTGTGCAGACCAAAGGTGTTGCCAATGCCCAACTGCTCGGTAAATGAGTCTGTCATCAGAACATAGGTAGCCCGAAAATCGTCGCTAACATCTACTAACTCTGTAATCTGATTTGGAAGTACAATCATAAAACCGCCCGCAGTGAGCGAAAAGGTGTTTGTGTTTATTCTGCCAATACCTTTTCCTTGTGTGCAGTAGACTGCCACCGATAGCGGACAGCGATAGGGGTGGTTCGGTAGAACGGCAAACTGTGGACTGTCAATAATTGTCAGCTTGTCATCAATGCTGTATGTCCTACTTTCGGGAAAGTGGTCTATATATTTTTGGAGTGTTGAGGATAGTGTATTGCTCATAAAAACGCCTTTTGTTCCACAAATATAGAACTTTTGGAACAAACTTTCAATACTGTGCGAAAAATACTCCAATCAATAAGTGCAATAGACCTTTTTTGCCCTTAATGTAGCCTCTACCTTTGCACTCGGAAATTAATAATCAAAATTATGAAGAAAAAATTGGTAAAGACCTATAAAGGTATTGAAGAGGCAGTTGTCGGAGGTTATCAGGCAATAGAGAATGGAGTAGTAAGTGGCTATAAAGCGGTTGAGAATAGTGCTGTTGGGGCTTATAAGGCGGTTGAAACTGCGGCAGTGAACTTTGGTCGTAGCCTTGTTGAGGAGTATGACCGCCAGAAGGATGAGAAGTAGAATAGCAGAGCCTACCACATGGTAGGCTCCGTTGTTTAGTACTGCTCGTTCTCGTTTGGAAAGTCTCCGCTCTTGACATCATCTACATAGTGTGAAATGGCATCTGTCATCACAGTATGTAGGTCGGCATAGCGGCGTAAGAACTTTGGAGAGAAGCCCTTGTTCATACCAAGCATATCGTGGATAACAAGCACCTGACCGTCTGTATTGCCACCTGCGCCAATGCCTATTGTAGGTATAGTAAGAGTCTCTGTTACGCGCTTTGCAAGAGCCGCAGGAATCTTCTCAAGCACAAGTGCAAAGCAACCAGCCTCCTCAAGAAGTTTAGCATCAGCAATTAGCTTCTCTGCCTCAGCCTCCTCCTTCGCGCGAAGACCATAGCCACCAAATTTGTGTATAGACTGTGGGGTGAGTCCAAGGTGCGCCATAACTGGGATACCTGCAGTAAGGATTTTCTTTACAGAGTCAAGAATCTCCTCTCCACCCTCAAGCTTAACGCCATCAGCACCGCTCTCCTTCATAATACGAATTGCCGAGTGTAGTGCAGTCTGCGGGTCGCCCTGATATGTTCCAAAAGGCATATCGCACACAACAAATGCGCGCTCTACACCACGAACAACAGACGATGAGTGATAAATCATCTGGTCAAGGGTAATTGGTAGGGTAGTCTTATGACCCGCCATAACATTGGCAGCCGAGTCGCCAACAAGTATAATATCAATGCCCGCACCATCGGCAATAGAGGCCATAGTGTAGTCGTAGGAGGTGATCATAGATATTTTCTCGCCACTCTCCTTCATCTGCTTGAGTCGCGTTGTGGTTACGGCTCTAACTTTGCTTTCAGTAGACATAATTTGTATAATTTTTGTTTAATGGCGCAAATGTAGCGAAAATTTTAGTATATTTGACAAACTAAACTCTTAATTATGAACAAAATCGTTGTAATAGGTAGTTCTAATACCGATATGGTTGTCCGCTCGGAGCGCCTTCCTCGTTCTGGGGAGAGCGTTATTGGTGGCGGATTTATGATGGCCGGTGGTGGCAAGGGTGCTAATCAGGCTGTTGCTGTTGCCCGTATGGGACACAGGGTTCTATTTGCTGCGGCTGTAGGAAATGATATGTTTGGCGATGCTGCTGTAGCTGCATATAAGCGTTTTGGTATTGATACCACATATATTGCGCGTAAAGATACTCCATCAGGTGTTGCGCTGATTATGGTTGATGCTGCGGGTCAGAACTCTATCTCTGTGGCTTTGGGAGCAAATAATACCCTTACTGTTGAAGATGTTATGCCTGCCCTTGAGCAGGTAGAGAGTGGCGATATTGTTCTGCTGCAACTGGAGATTCCTATGGAGACTGTTGATGCTTGTGTGGCAGTTGCGGCTGCCAAGGGTGCTCGCGTTGTGCTAAATCCTGCGCCTGCGGCTGTTGTTAGCGAGCATACGCTGTCAAAGCTCTATCTTATAACTCCAAATCAGACTGAGGCGCAGACTCTTACTGGTGTTGATGTAACTGACGAGGCTACGGCACAGCTCGCTGCGCAAGTGCTTGTCTCTCACGGTGTGGAGCGCGTAGTAATTACTATGGGCAGTGCTGGTGCATATCTGTATGAGGAGGGTAAAGGTGTACTAATCCCTGCCTGCAAAGTCTCGGCAGTAGATACTACTGCTGCGGGCGATGTATATAACGGTGCACTGTGTGCAGCGCTTGCCGAGGGGCAGAGCCTGCAGGATGCTCTGAAGTTTGCCACAAAGGCTTCTGCAATATCTGTTACTCGCGTAGGTGCTCAGCCTTCTGTGCCAACGCGTGAGGAAGTTGATAATTTCTAACCTAAAATTCTTTATATTATGTTTATCATTGGTAGTTACACTTTGGCAGTTGTATTCTGCTTTATTACAATGCTCTGCTGGGGCTCTTGGGGAAATACTCAGAAACTGGCTGGCAAAACTTGGCGCTATGAACTCTTCTACTGGGATTATGTCATCGGTATGGTACTCTTTACACTATTGCTCGGCTTTACTATGGGTAGTATTGGCGATGAGGGTCGTAGCTTTGTTGCAGACCTTTCACAGGCAAACCTTGCAAGCATTGGCTGGGTAATTCTTGGTGGTGTTATCTTTAACGCCTCTAATATCCTACTCTCTGCCTCTACATCACTTGCGGGTATGTCTGTCGCATTCCCACTTGGTTGTGGTCTTGCACTTGTGCTGGGTGTTATTAACAACTACCTTGAGCAGGCAAAGGGCAATCCATGGCTTCTGGCTCTGGGCGTGCTGTTTGTCGTTGTGGCTATTGTTTGTAATGGCGCAGCGGCTGGTCGCGTGTCAAAGCAGGGTGAGAAGAATGCAAATAGCCGTAAGGGTATTATCCTTGCTATTGTTGCGGGTCTGCTGATGTCTACATTCTACCGCTTTGTTGTTAAGGGTATGGATATCAATAACTTTGAGCAGCCTGCAGCGGGTATGCTGACACCATATTCGGCAATCTTTATCTTCTCACTTGGCGTGCTTGTCTCTAATTTGGTATTTAATACCTACGTTATGAAACGCCCATTTGTCGGCACTCCTGTAAGCTACTCGGAGTACTTCAAGGGTAGCCTCTCTACACACCTTGTAGGTGTTTTAGGCGGTGCTATCTGGTGCCTCGGTACGGCATTTAGCTATATCGCAGCAGGTAAGGCTGGCGCGGCAGTCTCTTATGCTCTTGGTCAGGGCGCACCGATGATTGCAGCCTTCTGGGGCGTATTTATCTGGCACGAGTTCAAGGGCGCCGACCGCAAAACTGGCTACCTCCTTGCGCTGATGTTCGCCCTCTTTATCATCGGCCTGAGCATCATCGTCGTTGCAGGAAACTAAAAAAATGTAGAGCTCTCTTATCGGACAGCTCTACTTACAAATCCACCGCCGGGCATTATCTGCACCTTGTTGCGCGATTCGTCACCCGTGATTAGAATTGCGGTCATACCTCTTTTCATTGTAGGTATGGTCGCAATTTTACTATCTGAAGTTGCGTGCCATACGGGTGGCGGGGTTAGTTGGCTTGTTTCGCTATTTGTTATGTGCCACTGCCACTGATTTATTGTGCGTCGCTGCTCTGGGTTGCTGCCAGGGTTGGCGTAGTAGTTGGCAAAAACGCGCTCCGATGTTGGGCGGCGAGCGGTCTTAATTAGGTCGGACTCCAACTGCTCTGGTGTAGAGTATTTTGTAGCAAGCGTAGCGGCTACAGAGGGGGTGAGAAGTATTGTGCGGTGTGTATACTGCTTGCCACTGCCAAGTGCGAACTGTCCGCGCTCTGTTATATCCCACGCCATCAGCTCCATAATCTTCTGCGCATCAGTTGTTGCAGGAGCCATATTACCTCCCCAAGTTAGGGCAGAACAGAGTGTAACAACGTTCTGATTCTTATCAAAACCTGCTCTTACATGGTATGGCTGCCAACCAATCTTCTCGCAGCTCTCCTCATCCTCGGCCAAAACCCAAGGCATAGGGTAGCCAAAAGTACCCATACGGTTGTCACCAACATAGTATCCCGACAGATTTATCAGCGCAAGGTTTATAAAGCGCGCTATAGCCATATTGGCACTGCTGTTTATGCCTCCTTGACCTGTTGCAATACCGAGCTTTTCTACTATCGGCCCATTTATCCAACAGTATGGTGTCCAGCCGTGTGTGCTTGCAAGGGTGCGGCGGAAATCAGGTGCACCTAAAGCCTCGGTAATAGCAATCAGTAGTGGCATATACTCTGGCTTACAACCCGCCATAACACCATTTACCGCTACGTGCCAAGCTGTTGTGTTGCGGTGCGCTATCGGTAGCACTGCTACGGTCTGCTCTGCGGGTATATTAGTGTGCTCCATAAAGCGCATTACACGCTCGTAAGTCGGAAGATTAAATGGTAGACCGTCTGTCCACTTCATCTCTTGGAAGTGAGCTGTAATCTGCTCAGTTGTGCCGTAGTAGATATCGTCTGTAATACCTCTGCTTGTATCTGCTTTGTGGAGGTTCAGCTCAGCGTCTGTTATTGGCGTGGTTAGGGCAGATACAATCCTTTCCCAGAGGACATTACGAGTGTTTTCTATCAGCTCCTCGGTCGAGTGTAGTGCAAATGCTCCTGGATACTCAGCTACGCGAGGCGCGGCAATGCCGTTGTTTGTTGCTGTGTAGTAAACTTGCTCTACAAAGGTTGTCGCAGCAATAGCAACAGCAGGAATGCCGATGTACTCGGCAGCAATAGCTGAGCCGCACTCCTTCTGAGTACATAGTCCACAACCGCAGTTGCCAGTTATCACTGCATCTACGCCATACTCTTTTAGTTTTGCTTGAAATTCATCTTTACTCCTACGCTGAATACCTGGGGCAGGGTATACGCCTGCCATACCCACTTGCTTGACCGTTACGACCTTGGCTGTAGGGTAGTGCTCAGTAATAAGACGTTCAATCTCTGGGTGGATAATCTCTGTCATAAAACTCTGCCCAACAATGGCGATTGTCTTGCCATCTAAAGTCGTTAGGCGCGGAGCTTGAGTAATCTTCTCTACAGTAGGCATTCCTACGGGCGAGACAACAGCAAAGCGAGGCTCTGTAGTGTCAGAGCCAGTAAATTCAACCTTGCAATTATCATCACAAAGTGTTTGACGGGCCATAGCCGCAATGCTTATGGCTGTATATAATACAATAAGTAGAGACCTCTTCATTACACAATTTTTAGTAATAGAGGCTCCTTGCTGATGAAAGTTAAATTAGAAAGGTTATTTTCGGGCGATCCAGATACTCATCTCGTAGAGTAGATAGAGCGGTATAATCACAAGAATCATACTTATGATATCTGGCGGTGTGATAATAGCTGCACCAATGGCAAGAACGACAACCGCATGACGGCGATATTTTTTCATAAATGAGGCTGTGATAAGTCCAGTCTTTGAAAGAAAATGTACCGCTACGGGCAGTTCAAAGATTAGTGCGCAGACAAGCACCATATTTGCCACAAGCGATATATATGAGCCGACATCAATCATATTTGTAATATCTGCACTTACGCGATATGTCGTAAGAAAATTGACCGATAGCGGCGAGAGAATGTAGTATCCAAAAGTAATACCCAGAGCCATACATACTACTATATATAATATAAAGAGCGTGCTGCTACGTCGTTCTCTACTCGTTAGTGCTGGCCGCACAAAGAGCCATAACTCAAAGAGCAGATAGGGTATGGCGACGATAAGAGCCACGTAGAAGGCCATCAACATGTGCATATTGAACTGACCTGCCATAGTGGTGTTTATCAGTGTTACTGGTTCTTGGTTGATTTTGAGTACCTCGCTATCCATCTGTTCGGCAAGGTCGTACATAACTCGGTTCGTGACAAAGTCTGGCGACTTTGGTCCCATAACCGCATTCATTATAGGCTCTTTGAACAGAAAGGCCACAATCATAGCCACAATAGTAACCACAACTGTGCGAATAAGCCCTGGACGTAGTGCGTCCAGATGCTCAAAAAATGTCATATTGTTCACATCTTTGCCTTCCATAGTGACAAAGATAGTAAAAAGTTTTATTTTTTCAATTTTATTGTCTATATTTGTGGTCGATTTCGGGGCGGGGTGTAATTCCCCACCGGCGGTGATAGTCCGCGACTCCCTATTTTAGGGACTGAATCGGTGAAATTCCGATACCGACGGTATAGTCCGGATGGTAGAAATCAAGTTGCAAAGTGGGACACGCTGTGTCTTGCTATGTGGTATGATGTAGCCCCGATATCTTAACAGATGTCGGATTTTTTTATTTTTTGCGCTATGCGAAAGTTATTTGTAACACTTTTTTTAACAATTCTTCCACTTGCAGTTTTTGCGCAGGTGACAACAGCCTCAATAGCAGGCACAGTAACAGATAGTAATAATACAGCTATTGTCGGAGCTACAGTTGTGGCGGTAAATAGAGCTACGGGCGTGACTTATGGAACAAGTGCTAATGTTGATGGAAAATACCATCTTGATGGCCTTAAGGTAGGTGGTGAGTATGTTGTGACATTCTCGTGCGTGGGATACATTACAAGTGCAATAGATAAGATTTACCCCGCTTTGGGTCAGACAGTAGAACTTAATACTACTCTGAAAGATCAGCCGTCAATAGATAGTGTGGTAGTTGTAGGAGACTATAAGCCATATAGCAACTTCTCATCACAAGACATTGAGGCAATGCCGACAGTCTCTCGCTCTATATACGACATCGCCCGCCTGTCACCTTATGCAGCAACTCAGCAGGAGGGTGGTGTGGCTATTGGTGGAGCAAATAGCCGCTACAATAGCTTCTATATTGACGGTATTGTAAATAATGATATGTACGGCCTTACTGCAAGCGGAACAAATGGTGGTCTTGCCAGCGCAAATCCAATTCCGCTGGATGCACTGGAGCAGGTGCAGATTGTGACTGCGCCGTTTGATGTTCGTCAGAGTGGTTTTACTGGTGGAGGTATTAATGCAGTGACAAAATCGGGTACAAATAGATCTACTGCAACGGCTTATGCCTATTATTCGGATAACAACTTCTATGGTAAGGGCTCAAATAATACTCCACTGTCAAAGCAGAATACATTTACCTATGGAGCATCTTTGGGTGGCGCGTTTGTAAAGAATAAACTCTTCTACTTTGTCAATGCCGAGAACTCTACAAACCTCTCCCCATCGGCTTATCACATAGGCGACCCGAATTGTAAGGTTGCCGAAAAGGATGCAATAACTATTGCCGAGCACTACAAGAGTCTTACAGGCTACGATGGTGGCGGATATGGTAGTCGTAATATTGAGCGTCGCAGTACATCTATTTTGGCGCGTATAGATTGGAATATCTCGGACAAGCACAACCTTGCTGTAAGGTACAACTTCCTTGATGCAGGCAAGGATGAGTATGTAAACTCTGCCTCTACGTTGCTCTTTCACGGCTCTGGCTATACATCTGTAAGTACAACACACTCTGTAATGGCGGAGCTTGATTCGAGAATCTCTCCATCTGTGTTTAACTCTCTGCGCGTGGGTTATACTCGCGTAAGTGATGGCAGAGATACAGATACAAAGACTCCATTTGTAACTATTGACCACATCCGTGAGGGGGAGAAGACCGCCGTAAAAATTGGTACAGACGGTATGGCGTGTAGCAACTCACTTATGCAGAATAGTATAACTCTTTCGGACTATCTGTCAATTAACAAAGGTAGCCATAATATCACTGTTGGTACTCACAATGAGATTTTTACAGCAAAGGTGCTCTTTGTCTCTAATGCTAATGGCTCGTACACTTATAGTACGATGGATGATTTCCTTAACTCCAAGCCGTCAATGTTCCAGCAGACAATTCCTATTGGCGATGCCTCTACTCGCATAAATACTGCCCAGTTTGGACTCTTTGCGCAGGATGAGGTGTGGATTAACTCTCTACAGTTGACATACGGTTTGCGCGCAGATATTCCAGTGATTTTCAATACTCCACGCGAGAATAGTGCTTTCAATAGCCACGAGATTGCGCAGAAATATGGCGTACAGACAAATAGTAAGCCGAAGAGCCATATACTGCTCTCTCCGCGTGTGGGCTTTAAGTGGTATGCACTCAAGGGCAGCAATGCATCTCTGACTCTGCGTGGCGGTGCGGGAATTTTTACTGGTAGAATACCTTTTGTGTGGATTACTAACTGCTACTCAAATACGGGTATGACACAAACAGGCTATACTCTTTATGGGAATAATATCCCAGCTTTTGGTGTCAGCCCAAGTGGAACAGCCGGAACGAGCGCAAACCCAGTTATCTATGTTGCTGACCGTAAGTTCCGTATGCCGCAAACTTTCAAGGCAAATCTTGCCCTTGAGACAACTGTTAGAGGTTGGAAAGTGGCTCTTGAGGGTATCTATGCCAAGAGTATAAACGACATCTCTATCCGAAATATCATTGCTGCTGATAACGGCTCAAAACTATATGCTGTTGGCGGTAGTTTAGCAAACGAAAATAATACCACGCCTTACTATGACTCAAGTGCAAAGAAGAGTTTTTCGTCAATCTATCTACTTGAGAACGAGCATCGCGGATATTCATACAACCTCTCGGCAATGGTTGAGAAAAATTTTCTCTTTGGTCTGCAGCTTGCAGCCTCTTATACCTTCTCGCAGAGTTTTACCGTAAACGATGGTGTAT
The DNA here is from genome assembly GCA_017938765.1 of Alistipes sp. Classification (GTDB taxonomy): domain Bacteria; phylum Bacteroidota; class Bacteroidia; order Bacteroidales; family Rikenellaceae; genus Alistipes. Next base: position 129,234 of record JAGBAX010000027.1, read on the forward strand.
CTTCTTCTGCTCCAAGTATTTGGGGCAAGAGCTACGCAACGGTTTCAAATAGCAAACCACTCACTCACTCCGTCTTTGAGGTGCCTCATAAGCTCACCGTACAGTTGAGTTATTCAAAGCGTTATGGGGGAGTGTTTGGTACAACTGTTTCGCTTATCTATCAGGGATATTCGGGTATGAGATATACACCGACATACTATAAAAATGGTGTAGATGTCAATGGCGATACATATCGCGGAAATACGACAATCTATGTTCCTACTGAGACTGAACTTGCTGCAATGACCTTTGAGAGTGCCGACCAACGAGTTGCCTTTAATGACTATATTATGCAACACCGCGCACTGAGAGAAAATCGTGGCAAGTATGCTGAGCGTAACTGCCTCGTAGCTCCGTTTGAGCACCACGTAGACCTCCATTTCGCGCAGGATTTCTACTTCAGTAAGCATAATTCCCGCAAAGTGCAGATTACTCTTGATGTGATGAATTTGACAAACGCACTGAATAGAAACTGGGGTGCAGTCTACTTCCTTGACGACTGGAAACTATCTCCAGTAGAGGTTACTGCGCTAACGGACGACGGCAAGGGTAATAAGACCCCAAGCTATCGCTTTGTTGGCGGAGAGATATCTAAGAATGATTTGCTATCTCGCTGGAGTATGCAGTTAGGCCTGAGAGTTGTCTTTTAATTTGCTTCGGCTGTAGGAGACAATAGCCACGCCTGCAAATACGGTAATAGCAGCTACAACTTTCTGCCAGCTAAGTGTGTCCATACCTACATAAATGCTGACAACTATAGCAACAATAGGCTGCACATAAGAGTACATACTCACGAGTGTAGGGCGAAGAGTTTTTTGACCTACTGGGATGAGGAAGTATGTAATAAATGTAGCACAGATAATCAGAAAGGCAAGCTCTGCAAGATACTCTACTGGAAGAGCTACGAAGTTTAGTGAAACAATCTCTTTTGCTGAAAATGGCAGTGCGAGAAGCGTGGCAAAGAGAAATATCCACTTCATAAAAGTCACGACAGAGTACTTTGATATTATCGGCTTGAAGATTCCCAAGTAGAGTGAGAAGCTAAGTGAGTTGCCAATCATAAGTACTACGCCAAGTGGTGTTGTCTCAGCTGTTCCTGAAGCTGTTACACTATTGAGAATTAGGTATGTTATTCCACAAAGGCTAAGTGCTACGCCTCCGATTTTCTGTGCTGATAGTGGCTCTTTGAGTGCGTATGCTGCTATGAACATCGTATATACTGGCGAGAGGGAGGTAATTATTGAGCAATCCATTGGCGTAATGTGCGATATTGCCAGCAGGAAAAACATTTGTGTAAGGAAAAAACCTAAGACAGACGCAGCAAAAATCTTTATGTAATCTCCCTTTTCAACACTCTGTGTTGGTTGAAATAGGGATATAATCCAAAATAGAGCGCCAGCACCTAGTGAACGCAAGGTAAATAGCGCAATAGGGGATATAGCGCCACTACTTGTTAGGTCTTTGCAGACAACAATGTTGAGCCCAAAGATAAGATATGCAGTAAAACAGGCAATATGCCCCAGTATAGAACTTTGCTTTAACATAACTACCAAATTGAGGTAGCAAAGGTAGTAATTTTTGAGTAATGGAGATTGAAAAATATCAAAAAGTTGTAATTATCAAAAATGTATTCTATATTTGCAAACCCAAAAAAAGGAAAGGTGCAGGAGTGGTTGAACTGGCCCGCCTGGAAAGCGAGTAAACGTCAAAAGCGTTTCAGGGGTTCGAATCCCCTCCTTTCCGCTCTCGCAACAACCGACATTGAATGTCGGTTGTTTTTTTATTGGTAGTAGGTCTGTGAGTAAACTCCCACCTACTACCAATAAAAAAACAGCGCTTCACGCTGTTGTCACGAGAGCTACAGTCGGGGATTCTCACAGTTTAGGGGTTACCTCGGTCGTGTATTTCCGCACCGTGCGAGCACGACTGCGGCACTCCCTCGGTGATGACGCACAGTAGCCAATTCCTCCAATAAACTGAATATCTGACAGCCTCTATTTGAAAATAGGAGAATACTTCCAACTATTCCATTTTACATCAATATTTAGGAGATTGATTACTTGTAGTATCGTAGCGTTGTAACATACTCCTGTGTATGGAGGATGATTAGATTTACTGTATCTCTTACCAAGCGGGAAAAAGATAGGTGGCAATTCGCTTGACATACTTGCCAGTAGCGAAATAGGGTGCGAATCTGGTATATCTTTTTTATTTGGGAACTGTAGCCTCTCGCTGTTTGGGCAAGAGTCTATAAGTGAATTGAATATTAGGGTATTGCCACAGTTTGTGCCGGTTTGCTTTATAGCGTTGCACAATTTTGCGTGTGCTCCAGTAAATTCGTAGTCATCCAGTCCATCGGTAATATTGAAAATTATTGGCGGAAAACTATTTTGATTTGCTTTGTTATAACACCACTCGGTTACAAGTGTAAGTACCAGAAGTAGCATATCCCTCATCGGTGTTATGCCTTCTGCTTTTGGAACTACCCACTCGCGCCAACTTTCGTGGACAAGGTTTAGGTGCTGGTCGTGTGTTACATACTCTATCACGCGGTGGCGCATTGGCCTCTTCTTTGGATCAAGGGCAGTAATTGGTAGTACATATGTGCTATCGTGTATAAGCGATTCAACCCTGTTTCGAGAGTATCCAATAACAGCTATATCACAATATGGACAAGGGTCTGAGAGCCTAAATTGCTGCTGAGACCGTATTACAAACTCATCAATAATTCCCGATGCTACCATAGAGGCTATTTCACTCTTGGTGGTAATCATTGATACATTCTTAAATGGTGCAAGCATGGAGCCTGATTGATCTATAGCAACAATAATCAGACCGCGATGCTCTGCTGATATAGCTTGATAGTAGTCCATACATAAATACTGCTCAGGTGTTAGCCAGAGCAGTGTGTTTATTTTAGTTGTGTTTACTTAATTGGTTTGGCAATGTAGTAGGTTAAAATAGAGCTTACAATATATAGCGCTGCAATAACCCATACAATACCAGTATATCCAATCGGCTTTTCAAGAAGTTTAACAAGCAGAGGACCGATAAATGTCGCAAGACCTGCGCCAAGGTTAAGCACTGATACGGCAGCACCTTTATCCTTGTCAACAAGTGATGGTACAAGGGCACTGAGTGGAACATATCCTGCAAGCATTACGCACCATAGTCCACCACATGCAAGTATAAACCAGAAGTTATTCCAAATCTCTGGAGCATAGTAGAATAGCAGTACACCCACTGCACAGCCAACACCTCCAAACCAGATAATTGTTTGACTCCAACCTAACTTGTCTCCTACGATGCCGAATATAAGGTTGAAAACAATATTGAAGATGAATACAGAACCCCAGATAAGTCCCCAGTCGGTATCGCTCATACCATGACTGGCAAAGTAGAGTGGCATAAAGACCACAAAGGCAAACTGCGAAATAGAGTTTATTACTCTAACAATACCGCCCATAAGCACTTTTGGCTCACGCTTCATAATACCCAGACCGTGAATAAGCTCCTTAAACTTATTACTACTTGATTTTGGAGTGTTGTCGGCAAAGAGATTGGTATCTGGACACTTGTTGATAACAAGGGCAAAGATAGCACCAATAGTGACAAAGATTAGTGATGTCCATAGTGTTGGTACAATGCCGATAGCCTCCTTTGTAAAGGCACCATAGTATGCACCCAGCACATTGAGTCCACCAGTAAATACAAACCAGAACCAACCTTGCGCAGAACTGAGACTATCCTTACCTACACGATATGTTATCCAAACAATGAAGGTGTACGCAAAGAGCGGGTAGGCAAACCCCTTGATGGCGTATGTGACAAGCAGAGTAGGGTAGTTAAGCCCAGTCATTCCGAGACCAGCAAAACCCGCCATTCCAACAAGATATATTGCAAAGCCGAGCCACATGGTCTTTCTGACACCAATAGTCTCAGCAATCACACCAGAGAGCCAAGACGAAATAGCAATAGCGATGCCGTAAACTGTAAAAAGCATCTCATTGTCAAGTCCTTGTGACTCAATGTACTTGCTGAGCCAAGTCTGCTCAATACCGTCGCCCATCATAAAGATGAGTACTCCAAGAAATCCCCAAAATAGGCTCTTTGGTAGTCCAGTGCGTTCAAAAATGTTCATAACAGTATGATATATAAATTTTCTGACCACAAATTTAACAAAAAAACCGCACTATGCAAACATTAGCGCGGTTTTGTTTCTTAGCACAGCCTTAAAGACTGGCTCTTGTTTTTTTAACTCTCTTTGGCTTTGCCGAGGTTGAATCCTAAACCAAAGTAGATGTTTATTGATTTTGCATTGTATGGAATAGGGGCATTTTCATACTTAACATACTTCATTGGCAGATAGTCTGCACCCACAAAGAGATTTACACCCTTTGGATGAACATTTAGAGCGAAGCCTAAAATACCCAACTTATTGCGGGAGAGTAGGGTGTGGCTTAAAGTCGCTGAAATCCAATCTGTAGGGCGGAAATTGACAGACAGAGTGAGCTCTGATAGGCTCTTCTTCTGGCGGAACTCAGTGTGTGAGAGTACACCAAAACCAATATGGTTGTTCAGAATGTTGTACTCGGCGCCAAAGTTGAGCGAGCAGTTGAGTCGTGTAGTGTAGCCTGACTTTTTGACATCAGCCATATATAGTTTAGCACTACCGTCGCTATCAGCCTCGCCACTGTTTAGGTTTATACCGTTGTAGTAGAAATTACAAACTGTCTCAGCTTCAATATAAGTACTTTTAGACCACTTAATAAATCCCAAGTCGGTAACAGCGGCAGATAGGCGGAGATGGTCGTCAAGAAGTGTTAATTCTGCACCTAAGTCAATTGCAGCACCGAAATTCTTTAGGTTGCCGAAAATCTGGTTGACATCATAGCACAGAACATCCTCTGTAATCTCTTGACCTGCAACACCCTTTGTAGGGTCAAAAATTACACCACTAGCACGAAGTGTACCCTGTAGCTCGCCCTTAACGCTCTCTGATGATATATCTGCATACATCTGGTCCATCTGACTTGAGGCGTTGAGAAGACCTGCAAGAATCTTGACCTTTGCACCCGCTGTAAGTGTTCCGAAACTAAAGTCGGCAACTTTGCGTGTATTACCAACATATAGCTCTAAATAAGAGGTACTACTAAGCGATGTGTTGTTAAGGTCGTAGTGTCCATTGCTGAGGGTTTTTAGTACCCTGAAAACATCCTTTGATAAGGTTATGTCGTTGCTACTACGCAGATTGATGCCAAAATTCCAGAATGAATTCTTTGTATAGAAGCCAGCACCGAGGATGTTGGTGTTAAGATTTACACCGACAAATCCTATTTGTGGAAGGCGCCCAAGAAATTTGTCTGCATCAACAGAGCTGTGTAGGGCAGTGACAACCTCGCCATTGTGCTTATATAAGAAGTTGTCAACAGAGAGGATATTGCTGTTAAGATTTGCACCAACACCACTCAAAGCTGGTATAGCTATATAGCCACGCGTTGGAGTCAGTGCTGGGTTTAGTTCATTGCGGAAGTAACTTCCCTCCATAAAGTATGATGTGCGCAACTGTGCCGAAGCATTTATAGCTACCAGAGTCGCTGTTACTAAGAGTACTATTATCTTTTTCATAATCCGATTTTTTAGAAGTTACCTAAATCAGCGTTAATCTGTCCTTTAACCTCAAGTTTGAGTTTTAGGGCTATATACTGCTCTGTATTTAGTGCCACAGAGCCAGACTGTGAACGTTTTGCTCTGAGTTTAAAACGGATAGCATCCACTTCGGCTAACTTGTTGATATTTCCATTTTTGCCAAACTTTAGTGTTAGTCGGAGTTCTGATTTGGCTTCGCTTACACCATCTGCAGAGCCTTTGAGAGTGTTGTTAGGTGCAACACAAATTAGAGAGATATCAGCAGGCTTGCCCTCTGCATTTAGAGCTTCTGCTTCCGCTTCAAAGTCTAATGGTATTGTATTTACAACATCTGCAATAACCGTTACATCGCTAAGTGTAATATCCCAGTCGGCAACATCCTCAAATGTGCTTTGAAGATTTGTGGCCAACTTCTCTATTGTAAGGTCAAGGTTGTTGTTAAATGCCAGAGGAATGTGCACATTGTAGTCGTAAACAAGGGTGTAACTCTCTGTGACAAAAATTGTTTGAGTGCTATTCTGGTCAGTGGCTACTTCAAAGTCAAAGTCAATCTTGTCTGGGAACTGACCTGTGAATAATTTTGTTAGGTCACACGCTACAAAGGTGTACTTACTATCTGTGTAGTTTGAGCGCAGCGACTCTTCTGCCAGAATGAGCGTTGTTGGAGCGCTCTTTACAACACCATTTTCCACAGTGGCAGCAGTTATCTCTACATCGTTTATTGAGACTATGTTGTCAAGATTAGCTACTCCATTGGCAATAGGGGTTAGCTTCGCTGATAATTTTGCTGCTAATGTAAGAGGATTCTCAACATTGAGTGTGATAACTGGCTGTAGACCAGCGTTGCTAATCGTTAAGGATATATCCTCATCAAGATCGCCAAGCTCTATTGTTGTTTGCTCCTTATGTTTATACTCTACAAGACCTTCAATAGAGACAAGCTCAAGTGTTGAATTGTCAAAACCTGCTGAAAACTGAATCTGTTTTTCGTGCAATATTGTAGATAATTTTACCTCTGTGCCAGCCTCAATATATGCCGCAATGTCTGGCAGAAAATCTATTGATATCGCTCCATTTTGAGGTACTAATCCATCTCCTGCAAAGTCAAGAGAGTCAAGGTTGATGTCAATCTTGTGACGAAGGTTATTGAGATTTGTTCTAAGCGTATGAGTTGCTGCATCGTATCCACTCTGCTGCTCATTGTGCAGGGTCAGATAATCTGGCAGTTGCGCCTCAATAACTATATGCTCAGCCATAGTGTCGTCTAACCAGTCAAGACCCTCAGCAAGTAGGTGGATAGGCGAGTGGTCAGAGAAATTAACACGACGAATGCTCTTAATCTGCTCTGGTAGGTTGTTGATAGTAATTGAAGATGCGTTTTCGGCAACAGAACCGTGCTCAAGCAGTGATACTTCGTTAAGTACTATATCTGCATCGTGATATTGCAGGGTAGTGTCAATATGAAGTTCTGGTAGTGTGTTTACCGTTAGCGTATTGGCACGTGATGTGATGTCAAAGGAGATGTGATAACCAAAATTAATTGGTATAGTGAGCTTATTGTTTACAACGCTCTCCTTATTGGCAACGCTGGCGAGGAAGACTGTGAAATCAATCTGATTTGTACCTGCTGCAAATGCCTGCTTATTGGTAATTTGATATGTTGTTGTATGTCCTTGGTGGTCAATCTCTTGTAGAGAGTTGCCATCTTTGTCATATAGCTCATAGTCATCATCTGCCA
>JAGBAX010000005.1 GCA_017938765.1 Alistipes sp.
ACAACGAAGTTTGCGCTTTTTTACCATAAAAAATAGAGATTAGTAGAAAACGGTTTCTACTAATCTCTAAAATATCGCTGTAATATCCAAATTTATAGGCAATTACATTTTTAGTCAAGCGCCGCTTTTGGCATCATTACCTTGTTTGGTAATTTCAAAGACGAATCAGCCAATGGCTAATGACCAACAGCTAATAGCTAAAAAAGTAGATGAGGCTTCATCTACTTTTTTAATGTCTTATAACTCAATATATGCCAGCTAATTGCTGTGGCGAGGAGTGCCATAAGGATTTGCGCCCAGAGGTATTCATTAACGACGGCAAAGATGCAGTAGCCGATAGTTATCCAGACGAGCGAGACGGCATAGATTTTGACCTTGAGCGGTATTGCGCGGTGTTTCTGGAAGTTTTGTATATACTCGCCAAAGACGCGGTGGTTTATCAGCCAGTTATAGAGTCTATCCGACGAACGAATCCATAGTGCCGCAGCCAGTAGCAAAAGGGGCGTTGTTGGCAGCAGTGGCAGGAAGATTCCAGCCACAGCAAGCGAAAAAGAGATACCTCCGAGTATTATCAATATTATTTTCACGCCGCAAAGGTATTAAATTAAAAGAATTTTACATAACTTTGTAGCATTAATAACCATAGAATACATCAAATAGGCTATGAACAACAAAATAGGTATTGCTTGTGACCACGCAGGCTATCAGATGAAGGAGTTGCTGACAGGCTATCTCTCGGCAAAGGGTTTTGAGATTTTGGATTTCGGTTGTAACTCTGAGGAGAGTTGTGACTATGCAGACTATGCCCATCCTATGGCAGAGGCTCTGGAGAGTGGCGAGTTTGACCGTGCAATAGGCATCTGTGGCAGTGGTGAGGGTATGGCTATAACTCTTAACAAGCACCAGAAGGTGCGCGCATCAATCTGCTGGCTACCAGAGATTGCACAGATTACTCGTCAGCACAACGACTGCAATGTGCTTGTTCTGCCTGCACGATTTATTGATAACGACACCGCAATAGCCATTCTTGAGCAGTGGCTTGTTACCCCATTTGAGACTGGTGGTCGCCACGAGCGCAGAATTGCAAAAATTGCAGTAAAGTAACCCCACTGTGAAGTTTCGCACAGAGATTGAAAGCTTATCACTTACGACAAAGATTGACTATAGCACAAAAATCTTTGCCGTAGGTAGTTGTTTTGCACAAAACATAGCCAAAAGACTATTTAAGGCGAAGTTTAAGATTGATTTCTGCCCTACTGGCATACTCTTCAACCCCGCATCTATCGCCTCGGCTCTAAACGCATTTGCTGTTCAGCAAACAGCCAACAGCGCGCGAGTAGTTACTCGTGGAGATAGTTTCGTTAGCCTTGATGTGCACTCAGACCTTGCTGAAGATAGTTTTGATAGTGCTGTAGATGCGGTAAATCATGCCTACAGCATTGGGCATAAGCAACTTTCAGATGCTCAGTGCGTCATTATAACCTTCGGCACTGCATGGGTCTACGAGCATAAAGCAACAGGCGCTGTTGTGGCAAACTGCCATAAACTTCCGCAGAGCGAGTTTACACGCCGCCGCCTCTCGGTAGCAGAGATTGTTGGGACGTTCAAGCCTCTACTGGAGGGTATCTTGCGCAATAAAAATGTGATTTTTACACTCAGTCCTGTAAGGCATATAGCCGATGGACTTGCTGAAAATTCGCTAAGCAAAGCCACCCTTCGTCTTGCCATTGCAGAGCTATGTGAGCAGTACGACAATGTAGACTATTTCCCTGCATATGAGATAGTTACAGACGACTTGCGAGATTATCGTTTCTACGCAGACGACCTTGTACATCCATCGGCGCAGGCTGTTGAGTACATCTGGGAGCACTTTGTCACATCTGCCCTAACACCTATGGCACAGGAGCTTGTGCCACGAGTAAAAAAGGTTGTTGATGCAGCTGCGCATCGTCCAGCAAACCCACACAGTGAGCAGTATAGACTCTTCTGTGAGCGATATCTGCAAGAGGCGCAATCTATTTCTGAAGTAGATTTTAGCGAGGAATGTGCGATTTTTAGGCAATATTCTAATAAAAGTTAGTACATTTGCACCTTAAATGATTGTTATGCGCAAATTTTTAGTCACAATACTCGCTCTATCGGCTATTTTTGGAGCATCAGCTCAGCCCAAGTTGGTCGTCAACATCGTTGTTGGCGGACTCTCTGCCACAGATATTGACCGCTACAGCAGTAACCTATCATCTAATGGACTGCTACGCCTCAAGAGTGGCGGGGCAAACTTTACAGAGTGCTACACCAACTTCGTACCTACATCAGAGCAGATATCCCTTGCTACGATAGCCACCGGCGCATTGCCCTCAATACACGGAGTATCATCTACGCGCTGGTATGACCGCACAAGTGGCAACAGCAGGGTACATCTCTGCAAAAATAGCAATGGAGAGTATACCACCGAGCACTTCCTTGCGCCGACACTCTCGGAGACATTGCGCACTGAGAAGGCCTTGTCGCAAACTGTAACCATAGCCCACAATGCCACCTCAGCGATGAACCTTGCAGGCAGAGGAGGAGAGTGCTACTGGGTTGACTCTTTGGGTAACTGGAGCAGTGCTGCCTGCTACACAAAGAGACTCCCAAGTTGGATAAATGCCCATAATGAGATAGGCTTTAACCGCATACAGACCTCAGGCAGTTGGTTCGGCAGACTGACAAAGAGTAAGTATATCAACAGCCGCTCTACCGACATTCAGATTTATGACCTCTATAATAAATCTCGCAATGCTAACAACCGCAAAAATAGTAACGACTGGGTTGCTGAGTTTATGAACACCCCTGCGGGTAACAATGCGCTATTTGATTTTGCATCAAAGGCTCTAAATCAGATGGTTGCCAACAAGGAGCTCAGTGGCGTAAAGTTGCTCAACATATGCCTTGATGTCTCTCGCAACATTGCCCAGAAGTATGGGACAGACTCTATTGAGTATGAAGATATGATTTACCGCCTTGATGGAGCTATTGAGAGTTTTATGAAGGTTGTAGAGAGTTGCTTCCCAAAGCAGCAGGACTACCTTATCATCCTTACATCTGATCATGGCATGGGCAAGAGCGACCTTACTGGCGGGCAGAATAGCTTTAACACACGCCAAGCCGAGGTTATTCTCAACGCCTTTCTAAGTGCTCAGTATGGACAAGGAAGTTGGGTACTAAGTTGCGAAAATGGTGCGATATACCTCAACCGTGACCTTGTTTACGCAAAGAAGTTATCCATCGCGCAGGTACAAAACGAGGCTGCGACCTTTGCCCTCCAGCTCCGAGGTATGGCAAATGCTGCTACAGCCACAGCACTACAGGGTGGAGCAATGAGCAACCTTACCCTTAGCCTTATGCAGAATGGGTTTTACCCTCGTCGCTCAGGCGACATACTCTACTGTCTACAGCCGAACTATAATGAGTATAACCCCGACAAGATTGCACAGAGCGGCTCTCCATATAACTACGACCGCCATATCCCGCTAATTTTCTACGGCGGAGGGTGCCCAAGTAGCAATATCGGGCGAAAAGTTAGCAACACTGCTATTGCTGTAACTACAGCCTCACTACTCGGCATAAAAAAACCAGATTGCGCCGATGGAGAGGTTATTTATGAGTTGATAAATAGATAAAGTTAAGAATATGACTGACAAAGTTCAAGAGGAGATAATTGAGGAGTTCGCAATGTTTGATGATTGGTTAGATAAGTATGACTATCTAATCTCTCTGAGCGATAACCTACCAGTAATAGATTCTGCCCACAAGACCGACCAGTACATCATTGAGGGGTGCCAGTCTCGCGTATGGGTAGACGCGCGACTTGAGGATGGAAAGGTATACTACTCGGCCGATAGCGATGCTATAATTGTCAAGGGTATACTTGCTCTGCTTATTCGCGCTATGGAGGGTCGTACTCCACAGCAGATTGTAGACCTGGACCTCTACTTTATAGACGCCATCGGTCTTCAGGAGAACCTCTCCCCTACACGAGGTAATGGCGTAGTTTCAACAATCAAGCAGATGCGACTATTTGCTCTCGCATTTAGCTCAACAAAGTAAATATGACACCAGAAGAGATTTTAGAGGTTGAGAAGGATATAGTCCTGACTCTCAAGAATATATACGACCCAGAAATACCCGTAAATATCTACGACTTGGGACTGATTTACGACATTGATTACAACCCTTCGGGTGAGGTTACAATACAGATGACCCTCACCGCTCCAAACTGTCCTATGGCAGATATGCTCGTTGAGGATGTGAATATTCAGGTGGCAAAAGTTAAAGGTGTTAATAAGGTCAATGTTATCCTTGTCTTTGAGCCCGCTTGGGACAAGAGTATGATGAGCGAGGAGGCTCTATTAGAGTTAAACCTCTTTTAATAGTTATGGGGCAGTTAGCGTGTAATACAACTCTTTCAAAGGCTTCAGAGAGTGAGCTACAAACTCTTTATGAGCACTTAGTTCATGCCCGATTAGTGCGCAAAGTTGGTGATGTATACCAGATATATGAGAGCGCCTATAAAGATTGGAATCAGACATGCTACCAGATTCTGTTCCGAATGATGGATGTAGGCGCAAATAAGGAGGCTTACAAACGCCTATCTGTCACTATTCCATATCGTTATATACTTCGCGAGCATAGCTCTTTGCAGGCATTAGAGGCTCTACTTTTAGGTGGCTCTGGCCTGCTATTTATCTATCCTGAGGATGATTATACGGCAAGTCTAAAAGAGTTATGGAACCACCTCGCAAACAAGTATAATCTCTCTCCAATGCGCACTACCGACTGGGACTTTTCCAGAGTGCGACCATACAATCATCCAGCGCTACGTCTTGCCCAGTTAGCAACTCTACTCCACGACCGAGAGTTTATTGTCAATCGAATTGTAAGCTGTCGCACAACCAAAGACGTTGAGACACTATTCTGTGTAGAGGCATCAGAGTACTGGAAGAGACACTTTATCCCAGCCAGAGAGTCAATAGACGTACCAAAGCGTATCGGCAAAGCAAAGAGCCACATCCTTGGTATTAACCTTGTTGTGCCGATGCAAATAGCATACTCCGAGAATATCGGTCAGCAACACCTCAAGCAGAGTGCCATGAGTCTACTCTACGCCATACCCGCCGAGGATAACCGATATATCCGTCAATGGAACCATCTTGGCATTTTCCCTAAAAATGCGCTTGAGAGCCAAGCCATTATCCAGATTATCACCGAATACTGCAACAAAGGTCGTTGCACTGAATGTCCAGTACTGAGTATTACTGAAAGGTAATGTTTAATTAATAATCTAACACCAAAAACTATAAATACTATGAAAAAATTTCTCTTTATTCTCGCAACCTTATCGTTGGTAGTAAGCCTATCATCTTGCAATAAAGATGAGGTTAAATATGCTGTACAAGTTGATGATGTGGCGCAAATACTTTCAGCCTCAGAAATTGAGCAGTTACAAGCAACCGACATTCATGCTGGTTATCAAGTTGTTATTGTATCAGCTGACTCTATTGATGGGCAGAACATTTACAAGCATATGCGTAAACAGTATCGTCAGATTAAGAAGCAGTCAGATAGTCAGTACTGTGTCGTAATATTCTGCTTTAAGGACAAAGATTTTATAACAACAAAACTTCCCGTATCATTACAAAATATTATTGACTCTGAATACCTAAGCCAATACTTTAAAAGTCAAAAGATTCAAAAAAATAGCAGTTGTGGAAAACAAGCACTTCAAGTTTTAGGAATCATCAACAACTCAATTGCTAAACACGAAGAGTTATCAGGCTTAAAAAAAGGAGCTGTTGCCGATGGTATTTTTGATGTTTTTGACTTTATCATTAGATACACTATTCCTCAAGACTCTTGGGTTTATAAAGCAATCTTCTCTATTCCTCTACACATTGCGCTCTTTTTAGGGTACATTGTAGGCTCTTCATCAATGTGGGCTATTTTATTATTTATTGCAGTGTTGCTAATCTACCAATTATATACTCGCAAACTTGTAAAGAAGAATGGCGTTAAACCAATTTATGCTTTGCACAATATAGCGTTATTAGCCCTTAAAATATTAATAGTTTTGACAATAGTTTGCCTATATACCACCTCTGTACCTAGGCTTGAATTAGTGTGGACAATGCAAGAGCACGGTATATCTAATATACTAACAGATAGCCTTTTGAACAACTTTTCTTGCGCCACAACACCTCACTTTGGATGGCTAGGTTGTGTAATATTCTGTTTATATATGATATTGGCGTCTGCAATCAGTCAACCTGATAAATTCTTGTATGCATTCTACAAGCCTGAAATTCAACAAAAAATATACCGACAAAATAGAGAACAAGTAAAGAAAGAATTAAATATTGAAAGGGTATTTGACTCTGCTTCTCAAGGGTATGATGACGACTCAATGAATATAGATAAACTGGATGAAGCTACTAAACCATATACAGATTGGCTTATATATCGAGTTGGTAAGAATGCAAGCTCGTCATTGCTCTTTCTTATTCCTATGTGCTTGGTTCTCAATGCAAATTTTATTATGATTTTTGCGCTATATAAGAGTGTATCATTTTGTGGAAACGTATTAATACTTATAGATGAGTTTACAGACAGCCGCAAACTAGGATTACTTTAACATATTAAAATACAAAGCAAATAGAGAGTTCAAAGAGAAATCTTTGGACTTTTTTATTACGCTATTAGTACAATCGCTTTCAATTTCCATTTATTTTTACTATCTTTGCGCGCATTGTGTATGTAAAAACTTTTAGAATATGGATATTTTATCAGGTATCATTAAATTTTTCTTCGGCAGCAAAGCCGATAAAGACCGCAAAGAGGTTGAACCTTACTTGCTTAAAATCAAGGAGATATATCCTAAAATCAAGGAGCTAACAAACGACGAACTCCGTGAGCGCACTGCCGCTCTGCGCCTTCAGATTGCCCAGTATATTGCTGCTGACGAGGCTCATATTGCCGAGCAGAAGGTTAAGTTAGAGAATCCAGAGATTTCAGTATCTGAAAAGGAGAAGATTGCTAAGGATATTGAGCATACCGAGACTGTCGTAAAGGATAAAATCCAGGATATTCTCAAGCAGATTCTGCCAGAGGCATTCGCCATTATGAAGGATACGGCTCGTCGTTTTGCCGAGAACGAGACAGTCGTTGTTACAGCAAACGACTTTGACCGCAATCTCGCTGCAGAGAAGGATTTTGTAACTATTGAGGATGACAAAGCTATCTACTCTACCCGTTGGACTGCTGGTGGTAATGACATCAAGTGGGATATGGTTCACTACGATGTTCAGCTCTTTGGTGGCGTTGTTCTGCACCTCGGTAAGATTGCCGAGATGGCAACTGGTGAGGGTAAGACTCTGGTAGCGACACTCCCAGTATTCCTTAATGCTCTTCCGGGCAAGGGTGTTCATATGGTGACTGTGAACGACTACTTGGCTCGCCGAGATGCTGAGTGGATGGGACCTCTCTATCAATTTCACGGTCTTTCAGTGGACTGTATTGACCTTCATCAGCCAAACTCTGCTGCCCGCCGTAAGGCATACATGGCAGATATCACTTTCGGTACAAACAATGAGTATGGCTTTGACTACCTGCGTGACAATATGGCATCAGCACCTGCTGACCTTGTGCAGCGCAAGCACAACTATGCTATTGTGGATGAGGTCGACTCTGTGCTTATTGACGATGCGCGTACTCCGCTTATTATCTCTGGTCCAGTACCAAAGGGCGAGGATCAGCTCTTTGAGCAGTACTGCCCATCTATCCAGTACCTCTATGGCTTGCAGCGCGACTTTGTAACATCACTGCTTGCTGAGGCTCGTTCACTGGCCGCTGAGGGTAAGATGGAGGAGTGCGGATTGCTCACCTACCGTGCATATAAGGGTCTTCCAAAGTACAAGGCGTTGATTAAGTTCCTCTCTGAGCAGGGAATCAAGGTGCAGATGCAGAAGACCGAGAATATCTATATGGCAGACAACAACCGCCGTATGCCAGAGATTACAGATGAGCTATTCTTTGTTATTGACGAGAAGATGAACACCGTAGAGCTTACAGATAAGGGTCACGAGGTGCTCTCTCGTTACTTCAAGGAGGATGGTTTCTTCGTACTTCCAGATATCGGCGCCGAGATTGCAGAGCTTGAGGCCAACAGCGAGCTTAGCCTTGAACAGAAGGCTCAGAAGAAGGATGAAATTATCAACGAGTACTCTACCAAGTCAGAGCGCGTACATACTGTACACCAACTTCTGAAGGCATACGCAATGTTCGAGAAGGATGTTGAGTATGTCGTTATGGACAACAAGGTAAAGATTGTAGATGAGCAGACAGGTCGTATTCTTGACGGTCGTCGCTACTCAGATGGTCTACATCAGGCTATTGAGGCAAAGGAGCGTGTTAAGGTTGAGGCTGCAACACAGACTTTTGCGACAATTACTCTGCAGAACTACTTCCGTATGTACAACAAGCTGGCAGGTATGACCGGTACTGCCGAGACTGAGTCTTCAGAGTTCTGGAACATCTACAAGCTTGACGTTGTAGTTATTCCGACAAATAAGCCAGTACAGCGTATTGACCAAGATGATGTCATCTACAAGACCAAGCGCGAGAAGTACAATGCCGTTATCGCAGAGATTGAGAGTCTTGTAAAGCAGGGTCGTCCAGTGCTTGTTGGTACAACATCTGTTGAGATTTCCGAGCTCTTGAGTCGTATGCTCAAGATTCGCGGTCTGAAGCACAATGTGCTTAATGCAAAGCAGCATCAGCTTGAGGCTCAGATTGTTGCTGAGGCAGGCCGTCCAGGTCAGATTACCATTGCAACAAATATGGCAGGTCGTGGTACCGATATTAAGCTTACACAGGAAGTTAAAGATGCGGGTGGTCTTGCCATTATCGGTACAGAACGCCACGAGTCTCGCCGTGTAGACCGTCAGCTTCGTGGACGAAGCGGTCGTCAGGGAGATCCAGGTTCAAGCCGCTTCTACGTCTCTTTTGAGGACGATTTGATGCGTCTGTTCGGCTCTGACCGTATCGCAGCAATGATGGACAAGATGGGTATTCAAGAGGGTGAGGCCATTGAGTCTGGAATGATGTCAAAGGCTGTTGAGCGCGCGCAGAAGAAGGTTGAGGAGAACCACTTCGGTACTCGTAAGCGTCTGCTTGAGTATGATGACGTGATGAACTCACAGCGTGAAGTTATCTACACTCGTCGTCGTAACGCACTCTATGGCGAGCGTATTGAGATTGACCTCAACAACCTTATGTGCGACTTCGCTGAGGCATTTATGAATGAGAACGAGGGTATAGACTTTGAGAGCTTCAGCTTTGAGCTTATCCGCGAGGTGGGTATGCAGCCATCGTTTACAGCAGAGCAGTATGAGAAGGCTAAGCGTGCAGAGATTATAGATATGATTGTCAGCGACTTGCAGGCACACTATGCTCGCCGTGCAAAGGCTGTTGCGGACACTGTTCGCCCAGTGATGACTCAGATTTACGAGCAGCGCAAGGATAACCTTGAGGGCAATATGTACTTCCCTCTGACAAACGGACATTTGGGCTACAACATCCCTGTAAGCCTTCAGAAGTGCAAGGATACAGATGGAGCCGAGATTTTCCGCGCCTTTACAAAGGTCGTTATGTTTACCATGATTGACGACGCTTGGCGTGAGCACCTTCGCGAGATGGATGATCTGCGCCAGAGTGTTCAGAATGCATCATACGAGCAGAAGGACCCACTGCTTATATACAAGTTTGAGTCGTTCAACCTCTTTGCAAAGATGCTGGAGAAGATTAACCGCGATGTACTTGCGGTGCTCAATAAGGCTTATATCCCTGTTCAGCAGCAGAATCCAGAGGCAATTCAACGCGCACGTCAGCAGAAGGCTAAGGTTGATGTAAACAAGCTCCAGGCTTCTCGTATGGCAGCAGCGGCAGCAGCAGGCCAGGGCGATAAGAGCAAACCTGCACCAATTCACGTAGAGAAGAAGGTTGGCCGCAATGACCCTTGTCCATGCGGTAGTGGTAAGAAGTACAAGCACTGTCACGGTAAGTAGTAGTATGGGATACGCAGAGCAAAAACAGCTTCAGTTAGATATTCGCTATCTTAAGATGGCACGAATTTGGGCAGAGAACTCCTACTGTGTTCGCCGCCAGGTTGGTGCGCTTATTGTCAAGGATAAGATGATTATCTCAGACGGCTACAATGGCACTCCATCAGGCTTTGAGAATATCTGCGAGGATGATATGGGACAGACAAAACCATACGTTCTCCACGCAGAGGCCAACGCAATTACAAAGGTTGCAAAGAGCGCCAATAATTGCGACGGAGCAACGCTATACATCACCACTTCGCCCTGCATTGAGTGCGCAAAGCTGATTATTCAGGCGGGCATTAAACGCGTTGTCTATGGCGAGAAATACCGCTGCGAGGAGGGACTTGAGCTACTCAAGCGCGTCGGTATTGAGTGCGTTTTTGTTGAGTATTAGTGTACTAAAGATATTAAACTTGCATCAAAACTGCTCCTATGGGCAGTTTTTTTTGTTAAAAAAGTCGTATTTTTCAGTAAAATTTTATATCTTTGTTCGTAAAAACATTTTCGCAAACAACCAAACTCAATATTTATGTACAACATTATTGATTTAATCAAAAAATACGCAATTGAGCGATACGTAAGTTCAGGTATTATTGCAATGATTGACATAATCATATCAACAATTGCAAGTATACTTACAATTGTAGTTGTAGAAGTAATATTATCAAACATAAGCATATCTACACATACGGCTATCCAGTTGGTTATCAGTGCTATTATTGCTACACTTATTGGAGTGTTGGCAATGCGCACACATCGCATAATTATCCGTCATAGCACAATCAGTGATATATGGAAATTAGCCATTGCAACTCTTATCAAAGAGATGTTTATTGCTATATGCGTCATTACATTACTGAACTTTTATGAGCTAAATTTAGTAGTAATACTGATATTTGACTCGCTACTCACATTCTGCTTTTTTGTTTTGATGCGAATGGCAATGGTTGTAGTTTATGATACTATCAAGCACAACTTTATTTCAACCGACTTGCGCCGCAACATATTCATCTATGGTTCATCAGATAAATCTACAGCTCTCAAAGTGCGTCTTGAAAATTCGCCACACTATAAAGTTGTAGGATTTATCCAGTATGAGGCTTCTAGCGCAAACCTATCAGGACTCAAACTCTACCACTTTAAGGGCTCCTCAACTGAAGATTTGGAGAAGTTCTTTGCTAACAGAGGTGTTAAGCACGTGCTCTTCCCAAACTATGATACACTCAAAGATGAAAGTGAGCGTCTAATCCCATTCTGCACATCTCACAACATCAAGATTCTCGTAGCACCACCTATTGATGAAGCAATAGATGGAAATATACCACAATCTGCTATTCGTGAGATAAAGATTGAGGATTTGCTGGGCCGTGAAGAGATAAAAATCTCTATGAATGAGATTATTAGCAACTTCTCTGGCAAGACTGTTCTTGTTACAGGTGCTGCAGGTAGCATCGGCTCGGAGCTATGTCGCCAATTAACAGGCTTCGGAATCAGCAAGCTGGTTATGTTTGACAATGCCGAGACTCCAATGCACAATATCCGCCTCGAGCTTGAGGATAAACACAAGAACCTACCAATCGTCCCTATTGTCGGAGATGTTCGCCAGCCTAATCGCCTTGAGTATGTCTTCTCTAAGCATAAGCCGCAGATTGTTTTCCACGCTGCAGCTTATAAGCACGTTCCGCTGATGGAGGAGAATCCTTGTGAGGCTGTTCTTGTCAATGTATTCGGCTCTCGTAATGTTGCCGACATGTGTATCAAGCACGGCGCAGAGATGATGGTGATGATTTCTACAGACAAGGCTGTCAATCCTACAAACATCATGGGTTGTACTAAACGCTTAGCTGAAATTTACGTCCAGTCATTAGGCACAGCTCTTGCAAATGGCAAGGTTGAGGGTAAGACAAAGTTTGTCACCACTCGTTTTGGTAATGTTTTAGGTAGCAATGGATCCGTAATTCCTCGCTTCCGTGAGCAGATTATCGCAGGTGGTCCTGTAACTGTTACACATCCAGAGATCACACGATTCTTTATGACCATTCCAGAGGCATGTCGTTTGGTAATGGAGGCGGCAACGATGAGTGGTGGTAATCAGATTTTCGTCTTTGACATGGGCGAAAGCGTAAAGATTGTCAAGCTTGCTGAACGAATGATAGAACTTGCAGGATTTAAGGTTGGCAGGGATATTGAAATTAAATTTACAGGTCTGCGTCCTGGAGAGAAACTCTATGAGGAGGTGCTCTCAAATAGCGAGAATACAATTGAGACCGACCACGCCAAGATTCGCATTGCCAAGGTTCGCGAGTACGACTACAACGATGCAGCAGAGGGTGTTGATAAACTACGAGAGTTAGCTTATGACGTCCAAATTATAGAGATGGTAAAACTCATGAAGCAAATAGTACCAGAGTTCAAGAGTCAAAACTCTGACTTTGCTAAACTTGATTAACAACAGAAAATATGCCAAAGATTTCAGAGAGAGCAGAGCTTATGCCTGCCTCGCCAATTAGACGATTAGCGCCTCTTGCGGAGGCTGCAAAACGTCGCGGTACGAAGGTCTATCACCTCAATATTGGTCAGCCTGATATTGAGACGCCGCAGGAGGGATTAGAGGCTCTAAAACATATAGATCGCAAGATTCTTGAGTATAGTCCAAGTGATGGCTTTTACTCATTTAGAGAGAAGCTTGTCGGTTATTACGACCAGTATCAAATTAAACTATCTCCAGATGATATAATCATCACTTCTGGAGGCTCTGAGGCTGTGCTATTTGCATTTATGTCCTGCCTTAACCCTGGCGACGAGATTATCGTTCCAGAGCCAGCATATGCGAACTATATGGCTTTCGCTATATCGGCAGGTGCGGTTATTCGCCCTATCACATCTACCATTGACGAGGGTTTTGCCCTTCCATCAATAGAGAAGTTTGAGGAGCTTATCAACGAGCGCACCAGAGGTATTCTTATCTGCAATCCTAACAACCCTACAGGTTACCTCTATACCCGCAAGGAGATGAATCGCATTCGCGACCTTGTAAAGAAGTATGATTTATTCCTCTTCTCCGATGAGGTATACCGCGAATTTATCTATACTGGCTCGCCATATATCTCGGCTTGTCATCTTGAGGGTATTGAGCAAAATGTAGTACTAATAGACTCTGTATCAAAGCGTTACTCAGAGTGTGGAATCCGTATCGGAGCACTTATTACAAAGAATAAGACACTTAGAAACGCAGTGATGAAGTTCTGTCAGGCGCGCCTCAGCCCACCACTTCTGGGTCAGATTGTAGCTGAAGCCTCTTTAGATGCACCACGCTCGTATGCAATCCACACATACGAAGAGTATATTGAGCGCCGTAACTGTTTAATTGATGGACTTAATAAAATTGACGGCGTCTACTCCCCTATTCCGATGGGTGCATTTTATACCGTTGTGCGACTACCAATAGATGATAGCGACCGCTTCTGCGAGTGGTGTCTAACAGACTTTGAGTACGAGGGCGCAACAGTGATGCTTGCTCCAGCATCAGGCTTCTACTCCGAGAACGACCTGGGTCGCGACGAGGTTCGTATCGCCTATGTATTAGATAAGGATGAGCTAAAGAAGGCCCTAATCATTCTCTCAAAAGCCCTTGAGGCCTACCCAGGAAGAAAAACCAACCGATAATTATGGTAGGTGCAGATAGACAAAAAGCAGTGGACAGTACAAGCTGTCCACTGCTTTTATGTCATAGTTCAACCGTTAGAATGGTAGATCATCGTCCTCAGCAGGGGCTGCAGGCTGAGGTGCTGGAGCAGGAGCGGGTGCTGGCTG
Organism: Alistipes sp.; assembly: GCA_017938765.1. Taxonomy (GTDB): domain Bacteria; phylum Bacteroidota; class Bacteroidia; order Bacteroidales; family Rikenellaceae; genus Alistipes. Next base: position 13,953 of record JAGBAX010000005.1, read on the forward strand.
AGGTGCTGGATACTGCGGAGCAGTGTACTGCGGCTCAGGCTGGCGCACATACTGTGGTGGCTGAGATGGCTGTCCATACTGCTGTGGCTGTGGCTGAGTTTGGTTTGACTCAGTGCGACGGCCAAGGAGTTTTAACTCCGATGCAGTAATCTCTGTAACAAAGTGGCGCTGGCCATCATTACCCTGCCAATCACGGTAGTGAATAGAGCCCTCAACATATATCTGGCTACCCTTACGGACATACTTATCTACCACATCAGCAAGACCGCGCCAGAAGATTACTGTATGCCACTCTGTCTGCTCTGTTGTCTCATTGGTCTGGCGATTATAAAAGCGCTCCGTAGTTGCAATGCGCACACGAGCAGTCTTAACGCCACTCTCAAGGCTTCTAACCTCAGGGTCGGCACCTACATTGCCGACAAGAATTACTTTGTTTATCATTGATATAACTGCTTTATTAACTCTACAAACAATTTACTCATGCGCTCACCTGCAAGTTTACCCTGAAGCTGAACATCCTCGTGGTCGCCCTTCTGGTCGCTAAGACCGCAGTTAGTAATAACAGACATTCCAAACACTGGCACGCCCATGTGGCGAGCAACAATAGTCTCAGGAACGGTGCTCATACCCACAGCATCGCCGCCAATAGCCTTGAAGTAACGGTACTCTGCCTGAGTTTCAAAAGTAGGACCTGTAGTTCCGACATAGACGCCATACTGAAGCTTAATATTAAGGTCATTAGCAATATTTGTCGCCTTATCTCTTACTGCCTTGCAATAGCAGTCGTGCATATCTGGGAAGCGAGGTCCAAACTCAGCCATATTAGGTCCGATAAGTGGATTTGGCAGCAGGTTGATATGGTCTGTAATAACCATAAGGTCGCCAACGCAGAAAGAGGTATTTATTCCGCCACTTGCATTTGAGACAAAGAGATAATCAATACCCAATTTCGCAAGCACACGCACTGGGAAGGTCACCTGCTTCATATCATATCCCTCGTAGTAGTGGAAGCGACCCTGCATAGCCACAACATTTACAGAGCCTACGGTACCAAAAATCAGTCGGCCGGCATGTCCCTCAACAGTTGAGACAGGCATATTTGGTATATCACCGTAAGGGATAGAATACTTAACATCAATATTCTCTACAAAGCCACCTAAGCCCGTACCAAGAATAATGCCCACAGCGGGCTTAAACTCTGAAGTTGTGCCGTTAATAAAATTAACAGCCTCTAATATGCGTTCCATCGTTAAATCTTTTAATCTCTTTATCCAATAACTCATAGAGTGAATCCTCAACCTTGGCAGCACTGTCGTCAGTATTATATGGGATAAACTCCATGCCAATACACTCATAGAAAATTCGGCCACGCAGTGACTCTGGCAGAGAATCTAAACTTGCGAGTTTTACGGCATCCTTTTCGGTAGTAATAATAAACGACGCCTCTGGGTTCTGCTCAAAGGCTGCTGTAAACAGCTCTACATCAGTATTGAGATAGTGATGATGGTCCTCAAAACCTATCTTATGCAACACACGATAGCGAGTAGCAAGCCCATCAAAGAACGAGTCGTTATTTCCGATACCAGATAGTGCAATAACCTTGCTATGCATTGGTAGCAGCACTGGAATACCATCCAGAGAACGAATATCACGACAAGTAGGTCGTGTAAAATATGTTGCTTGAGAAGGCTTCTTCTTAAGCCCCGCAATCATAAGGCTCATATCGCGCTGAAGAGTATTCTGTGGACACTTTGTAAAGACAAAAATGTTTGCTCTATGCAGTGAATCCATACTGTCACGCAACTGACCCAGGGGCATAAAACTATCCTTATCAACTGGACGAGTATAGTCTATCATTACAATATTGATGTACGGCTTTACCCAACGGTGCTGGAAGCCATCGTCCATAATAATCAGATTGACATCCTCAAACTGCTGACGCAAGCGGTTGATACCCTCTACACGACGCTCACACACAACAACAGGAACCTGCGGAAACTTGCGCTTAATCTGCAATGGTTCATCGCCAACATCAATATAGCTGTCAAAAGCATCAACAACCTTATACCCCTTTGTCTTTCGCTTATAACCACGCGAGAGAACAGCAACACTATGGGTCTTAGAGAAGTGAGCTATCATAAGCTCCACCATTGGAGTTTTGCCAGTACCACCAGCAGTAATATTACCTATGCAGACGATAGGAATATCGTACTGCACACCCTTTAATATATCTTTATCGAACAGCATATTGCGTACGCGAATAACCATTCCGTACAATAGAGCCGCTATTTTTTGCAAGAACATTTTCATATACACAATATCTTTCAACTTTCAAAGTTAATCAAAAAATTTCATATTACAACCCTTCAAAGTGATTTAAATATAATTTTTCATAAAAAACGAAGTTTTTTTTATAGATTATAAAGCCATTTTTATTACCTTTGCACATTATGAGACAATTTGTACACTTATTAGCTATAGCAATAACAGGCATCAGCCTAACAGCCTGTTCTCACAACAGTGAGCAGATTACCGAGGAGGAGAAGCCCCGTAACATCATCTACGGCATTGATGCCGACGGGTATCAGGTTGACAACTATGAGGTTGTAAAGGGTGACACTTGGGGAGGCATCCTTGACAGTTATGGCATCACTACACAGAAGGTAAACCGACTGGATGCTCTTACAAAGGAGATATGCCCTCTGCGCACCATTCGCATAGGTCACAAGTATACAACATTTACCAAGCGAGATACAGTAGATACTGCCCGTATGAAGTTAGACTATCTTGTCTATGAGCAGGATGTTGTAAACTATGTTGTCTTTGCTTTTGTGGGTGACACAGTAGCTGTTCGCAAGGACTCAAAGCCCGTAACACTCCGCCGTACAAAGAGCAGCGGTGTGATTGAGAGTTCCCTTTGGGGTACAATTATGGAGGAGAATATGCCGTATGCCCTTGCAGCCGAGATGGAGGATATCTACCAGTGGACCGTTGACTTCTTCGGTATTCAGCAGGGCGACAGCTTTACTGTTATCTACGACGAGAAGTTCGTTGATACGCTCTCTGTTGGTATTGGCCGCGTGTGGGGCGCTAAGTTCAACCACCTTGGCAAGGATATCTACGCCATTCCGTTCCCTCAGGATGGCAAGGTGCAGTATTGGGAGGCAGATGGAGGCTCGTTGCGCAAGCAATTGCTTAAAGCACCGCTAAAGTTTACCCGCATATCTTCTAAGTTCTCATATTCGCGCTACCATCCAGTGCTGAAGAAGTATCGTCCACATACAGGTGTTGATTACGCTGCTCCAGCAGGAACTCCAGTGCGCGCAGTAGCAGATGGAGTTGTTACTCTGAAGGGTTATAAGGGCGCAGGAGGTCATACGGTGTACATCAAGCACCCAGGTAAGTTACAGTCTGGATACCTCCACTTGCGAGGTTATGCTAAGGGTATCGCTGTAGGCAAACGCGTATCACAAGGTCAGGTTATCGGATATGTTGGTAGCACAGGTCGCTCAACAGGCCCTCACCTTGACTTCCGCCTCTGGAAGAATGGTCAGCCAATAAATCCGCTCAAGGTACCACAGAAGCCTGCCGAGCCTATCAAGGAGGCTAATCGTGAGAAGTTTGAGTGGGTAAAATCTCGCATTATTGCCGAGCTTGAGGGCGAGGTACCAGACTCAATGAAGATTACAGTAATTGACTCTGTAGTAATTAAATAGAGATATGGAGTTAGATAAGAGGATAGTAGATTTTATGGCGCGCCACCACGTGCTTACTCTGGCAACAGCGACCACTGAGGGTATGCCCTACTGCGCAGCTTGTTTCTACGCTTACGACAAGCGCCGAAATCTTATTATCTTCACATCTGACGAGACAACACTTCACGCACAACAGATGGCTGCAAATAGCACTGTTGCCGTAGCAATAAATCTTGAGACTCGTATTGTGGGTAAGGTGCAGGGCATTCAGATATGCGGCACAGCAAGACGAGGCGATGAGGCGGACAAGAGCATCTACATCAAGCGTTTTCCCTATGCAGCACTCGCACCGCTCAATATTTGGGTTGTAGAGCCTACATTTATGAAACTTACCGACAACACGCTCGGTTTTGGAAAGAAACTTATATGGAACAAGGCGTAGTAGGAGTAGTTATTGTCGCAGGTGGTAGCGGCACACGCATGGGCGGCACTCTACCGAAGCAGTTTGCACTGGTAGATGGACTACCTATACTTGCAAGGACGATAAACACCTTTGCACGCGCGTTTGCAGGCGCAAAGATTGTTGTTGTGCTTCCTGCCTCACAGATAGATTTCTGGAAGAACTACTCGGCTCGTTTTACTGTCGCTCGCCACTCAATAACCGAGGGTGGGCAGGAGCGCTTTCACTCTGTAAAGCGTGGCATTGAGGCTCTTAGTGATGCTGTAGACCTTATTGCAGTACACGATGGAGTGCGCCCATTTGCCAGTGTTGAGATGATTCGTCGCGTAGCAGAGTGTGCGGCTGCAAATGGTGCTGCAATACCAGTAGTTGAAGCTGTAGACTCGTTTAGAGTAACGACAGAGGCTGGTAGTGAAGCAATAGACCGCAGAGTGTTGCGCGTTGTACAGACACCGCAGATTTTTGAGGCCTCACTACTGCGTGCGGCATATGATACAGAGTATCAGCCGTCGTTTACCGACGATGCTTCAGTAGTTGAACAGACTACCCCTTGTCGCGTGACACTATGTCAAGGCGAGAGGAGTAACATTAAGATTACCACACCAGAGGATATGGTTATAGCCCGTGCTATAGCCGAATCATTAAAGGAGTAGAGAGAATGTTTGAGTACAAATATACTATTGACAACAAGACAAAGTATCGCACGGTGGTACACTTCCTCATCTTTGCAGGTGTGGCTACGGGGCTGTTTGTACTCTTTGAGGGTGGATATATCCTTGCGTGGTTTATCTCAATAATTGTGGCTGTGCTTGCCCTTATGGCACTATCTATTCCGCGTAAGGTGGTAGTTGGCGAGGATGGCATAGATATATGCTGCATATCGGACTACACATATATTGCCTACAACGAGATTGCCTCAGTGCGCACAGTTGAGAGTAGTGAGATGAAGTTTACTATTCCCATCTTTGCCGCTGCAGGATTTTTTGGATACTACGGCTGCTACCTTAACTTGAGGGGGATGGACTTTGTGAAAATCTACGCCTCAAAGTGGAGCGGTTTTGTAGAGATTACAGATATATACGAGGATAAATACTATATTTCGTGCGACGATGAGAGAGAGATGGTGGAGAGGGTTTTGGAACGAGTGTCGCTCAGACCAGAAGATAATGAATAGAGATATATTTGATCAACATATTCCAAAGTCTGTATTTACAATACCAAAGCAGGCGCTGGTAGTCTTTGTCATGGCAGTAACCACTGTCGTATTTATCACTATTTTCAGACCATTTAGAATATACGAGTCACTGGACTTTCTTGTTTCACAGAAACCTACTCACCTTATTGACTCGCCAGAGGATGCCTTCTACCTTGCTATGACATCTGTTGTGCTTCTGGGCTCACTGATGGTATTTTGCTCACGCATAATACTTGTCAAGAGTGTGCGCGACAAACTCTCATACAGAGGTTTTCTTCTCTGGTGTGGGCTGGAGTTTGTTGTCGTGGCATTGGGAATTACAGTGTGGTCGTCGGCTCTATTTCATCAAGAGAATATCGGCATACTGAGCCTATTCTTTAAGGTGCTGGGTCGTACGACATGTATACTATTTATACCATATCTCTTCTGTTGGCTCTATATCATCATCTTAGATAAGGCCTCACAGATTAAGGCTCTGCGTGAGAGTATGGACAAGGATGATACAGCACCGCAAAAATCACATATACTCTTCTATGATGACCACTCAGAGATGCGACTGAGCGTCAAGCGCGAGGATTTATTGCTTATTGAGTCGGCTGATAACTACATCTGCGTGTGGTATATGAACAACGACCAAGTAAAGAAGAGTATGATTCGTAATACTATGAAGCGCGTTGTTGAGCAGCTTAAAGATAGCTCTGTACAGCGCTGCCACCGCTCCTATATGATTAATATGGACAAGGTCAAAATCTTGCGCCGAGACAAGGAGGGGGTATTTATAGAGTTCGGCATTGAGGGCGTTTTTGATGTGCCTATATCAAAGACCTACCTTAAGAATATTACCGAATGGCTAATGAAATGACACACACATTATCTAACAGATAATTATTAACCAATAAACAACCAAAGTGTATGAAACATTTTATTGAAAGATTTGCCGAGTCGGCGCAAAACAACTGGCACAAGCCAGCTGTGTGTGACTATCACGGTGAGACTTTCTACTATGCAGATGTAGCAACACACATTGCTAAACTGCACATTGTTTTTGAGAAGTTGGGTGTAAAGGTGGGAGACAAAATTGCCATCAGCGCTAACAACACAGCTCGTTGGGGTATCTCTTATCTTGCAATTATCGCCTACCGCGCAGTTGCAGTGCCTATTCTGAATGGCTTCTCAGCAGAAAACCTTCAGAAACTTGTAGACCACTCTGACAGCGTAGCTCTGTTTACAGAGCGTAAGATGTGGGCAACAATGTCTGCTGAGCATATGCCACAGCTTAAGGGTGCTATCTGCATTGAGGACTTTACAGAGTTGTGGTCTAAGGATAATGTCCTGAGTGACATTATTCCAAATCTCCAGCAGCTCTTTAGAGCAAAGTACCCACAGGGTATGAAGCGTAAGTTTGTACAGTATGAAGTTGGTGAGCCAGATGACCTAAATACTATCAGCTACACCTCTGGTACTACATCTTCGCCAAAGGGCATTATGCTCTCAAACAACAACATTTCGTCTAACATTACCTTCGGCGTAAACCGCATTAAGCTACCTCTTGGCTCTAACATCGTATCTATGTTGCCACTGGCGCACCTCTACGGTCTTGCCTTTGAGTTTATCTATCCTGTGTGCTCTGGCGCTACAGTATACTTCCTCGGCAAGATGCCAACCCCTACCCTGCTGATGCAGGCATTCAAGGATGTTAGACCTTATATGCTCATTACAGTGCCTCTGGTGCTTGAGAAAATTATGCGCAACAAGGTTATCCCAACACTTGAGAGACCTATGCTAAAGATGTCCCTTAAGGTTCCAGGACTTAGAAACATCATCTACAAGTCTGTACGCAAGAAGATTCTCGCATCATTTGGTGGCAATATGAAGCATATCATCGTTGGTGGCGCAGCAATTAGCGGCCCTATTGAGGTGCTTCTAAAGCAGATTAAACTCCCTTATACCGTTGGATACGGTATGACCGAGTGCGGTCCACTTATCGGCTATGAGGATTGGTACGACTTCGCTATCCGCTCATGTGGCAAGCCTGTAGACGGTATGGAGGTGCGCATTGCATCGCCAGACCCAACAAGTGGCATTGGCGAGATTCAGGTGTGCGGAGATAACGTTATGCTCGGATACTATAAGCAGCCAGATATCACCGCCGCAACATTTACCGATGACGGATATATGCGCACTGGCGACCTCGGTGTTATGGATAAGTACGGAAATATCTATATCAAGGGCCGCTCAAAGAATATGATTCTTACAGCAAATGGCCAGAATGTCTACCCAGAGGAGATTGAGGAGCTGCTCAATGCAATGCCTCACGTGCGCGAGTCAATTATCATCAGCCGCAAAAACCGCATTATCGCAATCGTGGCTACAGAGAACGACGATAGCAACCCGCTGACAAAGTCACAGCTCAAGACCATTATGGAGTCAAACCGCATTATGCTCAACCAAAAACTTCCAGCATATGCCCAGGTCTACGACATAGAGATGCTTGACGACGACTTTGAACGCACACCAAAGAACTCCATCAAACGATTTATGTATAAGTAAAAAAAGACCCTTCGGGGTCTTTTTTTTGGCTATTAGCTGTTGGCCTTTAGCCATTAGCCAACAGTAAAATTTAATGAGATTAGGGGAATTAGTGAATTTAGCGACAATATGCCTTAAACTCACTAAACTCCTTAAGTTCACTACTTGACAAAACAAAAATTGATTTTAAGGCGGTGGTTACCACGCTCAGCAAAAAAATTAGCTATGGATAGTACATCGCTGTACAGCCATAGCTAATTTTTTTGTTAGCGGAAGTAAATGTCCAGTTCAAGTTGTAAATCTGATTTTAGGCGAGTATTTACAAGGCACACAAGAAGCCGAGCGCGCAGCATACTAAAGCGTATGTGAGCAGCTCGGCTATCGCAGTGTAACGCAGTAAATACCGCTTAAAATCAGATTTATGCGCCGAAGTTATCGTACAAAATATTCTCTGGCGGCACTCCGAGTGAATCAAGAAGCTTCTCTACTGAAGCAACCATCATTGGAGGTCCACACATAAGGTAGATACATCCCTCTGGATCCTCGTGGTTCTTGAGGTAGTTCTCAAACAGAACATTGTGAACGAAGCCCACCTTATAGTCTACACCTGCTGCATCTGCCTCTGGATCTGGGCGGTCAAGAGCAAGGTTGAACTTAAAGTTAGGGAAGTCGCGCTCAATGGCTGCGTAATCCTCAAGATAGAATGCCTCCTTAAGTGAACGAGCACCGTACCAGAATGTTACTGGGCGCTTTGTCTTCTCAGTCTTAAACAGGTGCATAATGTGGCTACGCATAGGCGCCATACCTGCACCACCACCGATAAAGATAAGCTCCTGATCATCTGGAAGGTTATCTGGCAAGAAGAACTCACCAAATGGACCAGACATTGTAATCTTATCGCCTGGCTTGAGTGAGTAGATGTAAGAAGAACATACACCTGGGTTTACAGGGAGCATCTTACGATCTGGGCCAAATGGAGGGGTTGCGATACGAACATTAAGACGGATAATATCGCCCTCAGCAGGGTAAGTTGCGCAAGAGTATGCACGAACCTGTGGCTCTGGGTTGACCATCACAAGGTCACGAAGACCGAACTTAACCCAATCCTCCTCGTACTGTGGATCAACATCAATATCCTTATAGTTCACAGTGATTGCTGGCACATCAATCTGGATATAACCACCAGAACGGAAGTTCAGGTGCTCACCCTCTGGAAGCTTAACGACAAACTCCTTGATAAATGTAGCCACATTGTGGTTAGAGACAACCTCGCACTCCCACTTTTTGATGCTAAGCACTGAAGATGGAACAGCGATACGCATATTCTCCTTAACCTTTACCTGGCAACCAAGACGCCAGTGGTCACGAATCTGTGCGCGGTTAAAGAAGCCCTTCTCGGTTGGCAGCACCTCGCCACCACCCTCAAGAACCTGACACTTGCACTGACCGCAAGCACCCTTACCACCACAAGCTGATGGAAGGAAGATATTGGCAGTAGCAAGAGTAGCGAGCAGGTTACCACCTGCCTCAACATCAACGACCTTCTTACCGTCGTTGATATCAATTGTAACCTTACCAGATGTGGTAAGTTTTGCCTTTGCAAAGAGTAGCAGAGCCACCAGAAGAAGTGTCACTGCAAGAAAGGCAACAATTGCAACTAAAATTACTTTTCCCATTGTTATACTCTTTATAAAGGTTTACAACTGAATACCAGAGAAGATCATAAACGCGATACCGAGCAGACCTGTGATAATGAAGGCGATACCCGGACCCTTCAGAGCTGCAGGGATGTTTGAGTAGGTACAACGCTCGCGGATAGCAGCCATCATAACGATAGCAATCCACCAACCAATACCAGAACCCAGACCGTATACTACAGACTGACCGAAGTTGTTAATCTCTCCAGCACCTACCATCTGCTGCATAAAGAGTGAACCACCCATGATTGCGCAGTTTACAGCGATAAGCGGCAAGAAGATACCAAGCTGGTTATAGAGTGTAGGCGAGAATTTCTCAACAACCATCTCTACCAGCTGCACGAATGCTGCAATAACGGCAATAAAGATGATAAATGAGAGGAACGACAAATCAACACCCTCAACAAGTGCATTTGGAGCAAGTACATACTCATTAAGCAAATAGTTGAGTGGTACTGTCATTGTCTGCACAAAAGTTACTGCAAGACCAAGGCCAAGAGCTGTCTTTACACTCTTAGATACAGCGATATAGGAGCACATTCCGAAGAAGAATGCGAACACCATGTTGTCGATAAAAATCGAGCTGATAAATAAATTCAAAGTCTCCATTGTCTATCCTCCTATTTTTCCTGTAAATCCTTATTAAATGAACGATGAGCCCAGATAATGCAACCTACGATAATCAGTGCCATTGGTGGGAAGAGCATAAGACCGCAGTTTGAGTAGAAACCGCCCTCTGCAAGGTACCAGCTCTCTGGAATAATGCGGAAACCAAAGAGAGTACCAGAGCCGAGAAGCTCACGGAAGAATGCGATAATCACCAAAATAGATGCATAACCAAGACCATTGCCAATACCGTCAAGGAAAGAGTCCCAAGGCTTGTTCTGGAGAGCAAATGCCTCAACACGACCCATAACGATACAGTTTGTAATAATCAGACCCACATAGACAGAGAGCTGCTTTGAGACATCATAAACAAATGCCTTAAGCACCTGGTCTACAAGGATTACCAACGCTGCGATAACCACAAGCTGAACGATAATTCGGATGCGAGAAGGCACACCGTTACGCAGCAGGGACATCACAAGGTTAGAGAATGCTGTTACCACCATCACTGACAAGCCCATAACAATTGCAGGCTTGAGCTGTACGGTAACCGCCAAAGCTGAACAGATTCCCAGAATCTGTACGATGACAGGGTTATTGCCAGAGAGTGGCGCTGTCAAATTTTTCAAACTCTTACTTGCCATTGTTTTACTCGTTTAAAGTGTTAGACTCAGCCTCAACCTCTGCAGTCGCAGCAGCGCGAGCAGCATCAAAGTAAGGCTTGTAATAATTGAGGCAGTCAGAAATCATTGCTGAAACACCGTCAGAGGTCTTTGTACCACCTGTAATGGCGTCAACCTGATGAGGGTTACCCTTCTCTGCACCACCCTTCTTAAGAGTGATACCTACGAGCTGGTCGTTCTCATAAACACTCTTGCCAACATACATTGCCTGGTGCTTTGGAGTAGTAATCTCTGCACCAAGACCTGGAGTCTCACCAGAGTGGTCAAGAACGATACCCTTTACGGTATTCATATCAGTATCAAGAGCGATATAGCCCCAGATTGGGCCCCAAAGACCTGCGCCATAGAGAGGTGCAACAACGCCTGATGTAGCAACGAAGAGCGGGAAGCGGTTAGCCGCAAAACTACCCTTAAGGTCGTTAAGAGCTGCGAACACCTCGCTAACATCCTCTGAAACTACTGCGCCAGTCTGATCAAGGATAACTGCCTTTGTAATTACGCTATCGTAAGCTACTGTTGCAGGATCCTCGCCCAGTGCCTTTACAATCTGTGTCTTCTTCTCGTTAAGCATATTCTCCTGCTGGCGTGGTGCAAGACCAAGAGCTGCTACAGCAAGCAGAACGGCAACGATAACTACCATTATTACCGAGTAGATAATAATATAGGTATTACTATTTGTATTTACTTTCATAACCCCTCCTCCTACTTTACAGATTTAACACGATTTGCACGACGACGAATGTTTGCCTCAACAACAAAGTAGTCTACAAGTGGAGCAAGAGCATTCATAAACAGGATTGAGAGCATCATACCCTCCGGATATGCAGGGTTTACCTGACGGATGAGGATTGCAATAGCACCTGTCATGAAACCTACGATGTACTTACCAGTAGAGGTCTGTGCAGAGGTTACTGGGTCAGTTGCCATAAAGACAGCACCGAAAGCAAAACCACCTACAATAAGGTGATAGTATGCTGGATAGTCAAAGCAACCAAGTGCGCTGAACAAGTAAGCTGTAGCAGCACCACCGACAAATACTGAAACCATAGTCTTCCAAGATGCGATACCTGTGAAGAGCAGAATGGCAGCACCGATAAGGATTGCAAGTGTTGATGTCTCGCCAAATGAACCTGGGATAAAGCCGAGGAATGCATCAAGTGCGCTCCACTTCATAGAACCAGTAGTTGCGAGCTGCTCAAGAGCAGTAGCACCAGTTACACCATCAACCTGCGCGCCCATCATTGTCCAGTCAGAGTACCAAACCTTCTCACCTGACATCTGCGGAGTGTAAGCAAAGAATACGAATGCACGAGCAAGAACTGCAGGGTTGAATACATTCATACCAGTACCACCGAATACCTCCTTACCAAAGATAACTGCAAATGCAGTACCTACAGCAACCATCCAAAGTGGGGTGCTTACAGGCATTACAAGTGGAATAAGCAGACCAGAGACAAGGAAACCCTCGTTAATGGCGTGACCACGAAGCTGTGCTGCGGTAAACTCAATACCCAAACCAACGATATAAGTTGTAGCAATCATTGGAAGGATACGAACAAGACCATAGAAGAATGCTGTCCAGCCCTCAAGGCCTACCTGGATACCGGTGTTGTAGCAACCGAAGAGCAGTGCAGGGATAAGAGCAATGACAACCATAATCATAGTACGCTTCATATCGTTACAGTCACGAACATGCGCACCGTGCTGGGTAGTCTTGTTAGGAACAAAAAGGAAAGTCTCAAATCCATCAAAAGTGGACTCAAGGAAAGCCAACTTACCTCCCTTGGAGAAAGTAGGCTTGAGTTTATCAACTATTGAACGAAGTGCCTTCATTACTCACCCTCCTTAATCATTAAGTTAATACCATTGCGGATAATCTGCTGCATCTCGGTCTTAGATGGGTCAACGAACTCACACAGAGCGAAGTCCTCCTCAACAACCTCATAGATACCCAGAGCCTCCATCTTATCCAAATCGCCAGCAAGGATAGCCTTGAGCAGGTGCATTGGATAGATATCCATTGGCAGATACTTCTCATAAAGGCCTGTAACAACGAAAGCACGCTCCTCACCATTAAGATTGGTATCAAGATTGTACTTACGGTTAGGGAACAACCAAGAGAAGTATGCGCGAGATACTGAGAACTTGCTAAAGCGAGGCATTGCCCAGCCAAGAAGCTCATAGTCGTCGCCCTCAGGGATAACTGTAATCTGGTTTGCATAGTAGCCCAGATAGCCCTCTGCGCCAACATTGCGACCAGTAAGAACATTACCAGAGATGTAACGAACATTTGCACCATCTGCAATCTGACCCTTAAGGATAGAGTCAAGCTTTGCACCTGCAACAACCTTTACATATGCAGGAGCGTTAACCTCTGCACCAGTAACGGCAATAGTACGGGTCATATCAACCTTACCAGTGAGGAAGAGGCGACCGATGATAGCAACATCGGCGTAACCAACAGTCCAAACCTTCTCACCCTTGTTAATTGGGTCAATGTGATGAATCTGAACACCTACATTACCTGCTGGGTGCTTGCCCTGGAATGCGTGAAGCTCAACACCTGTGAATGCTGGAGCCTCTGCCTGAGCATTGTAGCTCAAGTGTACCTTACCAGTAGTAAGGCGAGCCAGAACCTCAAAACCCTTCTGCAGAGCCTGCTTGTCAGCAGCCAGAGTGTAGCCATAATCTGGAGCAAGTGGAGCAGAATCAAATGCAGAAACAAAAATCGACTTAGGCATATCTGCAGGATTTGCAATAATGCCATACGGACGCTGAACGAGCAGTGTCCAAAGACCCGACTTAAGCAAAAGTTCAACAATCTGGTCGCGAGTAGCCTTTGCAACATCAAGGGTCTCAAACTCCTCGTATGCGATAGTCTGGTCAGCAGCAATCTCAACAGCAAGGATACGGCGCTTCTCACCACGAACCACAGCAGCAACAGTACCGCTTACTGGTGAAGTGAAAACAACCGACGCGTTATTCTTGTTGAAGAACAACGGTGTACCCGCCTTAACTGCATCGCCAACCTTAACTAGCATCTTAGGAACGATACCCTCAAAGTCCAGCGGCGAAACTGCATATGTAGAAGCCAAACCAACAGCGGTTGTCTTCTTCTCAGCAGCACCCTGCAACTTGATATCCAAACCTTTGCACAGCTTAATAGTTTTTGACATTGTTAAAACTGTTTTAAATGTTTGATGTTATAATTGTGATTAAATAGACATTTTCGCCCGCGAAGGTACTAATTTTTTTCCAGTTAAACGAAGTTTCTCATACTTTTTTTGCTATTTTTGCGTTATGAAAATCAATATTCACACACATAGTCCCAAGCAGGGCGAGCTAACTCTCTCTACATTAGGCATTCACCCCTACGATGCAGAGGTCGCTACGACAGATGCTATACTATCTATTGAGCGAATGGCGCAGAGTGTTGATGCCATTGGCGAAATAGGGCTTGACTACAGCTGCAAGGCGGATAGAGAGAGTCAAGAATTAGTTTTTAAGGCGCAGTTAGAGGTTGCCCAACAATATGGCAAGGGTGTTGTTCTGCATTGTGTAAGAGCTTTTGAGCCAACGATGAAGATATTAGAGAAATATCGTCTAAAATTTGTTATCTTTCACGGCTTTATAGGCTCGCCAGAGCAGGCTCTGTCTGCAACAAGTCGCGGATATTACCTCTCTTTTGGCGAGCGCACTTTCCGCTCTCCAAAGAGCATAGAGGCGATGAAAGCCACACCCATAGACCGCCTATTCTTTGAGACAGACGAGAGTAGCGTGGATATTGAGGAGATATACAGCAAGGCGGCAGAGGTGCTTGCTGTACCAGTAAAGATTTTGGAGTATATAACACACGAAAATTTCAAGCATATATGTGGTTAGAGCGAAGCGAGCTACTACTTGGCAAAGAGGGTATTGAACGACTTAAAGAGTCAAATGTTCTTGTTGTGGGAGTTGGTGGAGTAGGAGCATATGCCGCCGAGATGCTTGTTCGCGCAGGTGTAGGCAGAATGACTATAGCCGACAGTGACTCTGTAAGTCTGAGCAACATTAATCGCCAACTTATTGCCCTACACTCAACTGTCGGCCGCCAGAAGACCGAGGTACTCGCAGAGCGACTTTTGGACATCAATCCAGAACTCCAACTGCGTGTTGTTCCAGAGTATATCAAGGACGAGAAGACTGACGAAATTTTAGATAGTGAGCGTTTTGACTACATCGTTGATGCTATAGATACCCTATCGCCAAAGTTGGCACTTATCAAGGGTGCGCTTGACCGCAATATCCCTCTTGTAAGTTCTATGGGCGCAGGTGCTAAACTTGACCCAACAAAGATGGAGATTTGCGATATCTCAAAGACTCACCACTGCCCTCTTGCACATATGCTCCGCAAGCGACTACACAAAATGGGCATCCGCCGAGGATTTAAGGCCGTCTTTTCAGCCGAGCCACCCGTTGAGGGGGCGATGATACTATGTGAAGAGCAAAACAAGAAGTCAAATGTCGGCACAATATCTTACCTCCCCGCGCTATTTGGCATCGGTTGCGCATCTGTTGTAGTCAGGGATTTAACAAGCAATGAAAACGAATAAATATGGCAAAGATTGTATTTTTAGACGAGTATTCACTCGGTGGTTATGACCTAAGTGCAATAAGTTCATTAGGCGAGTACACGGGCTACGACCGCACTACAGCTGAACAAGTACTTGAACGCTGCAAAGGAGCGACTGTTGTAATCTCAAACAAGGTCTACATCTCGCGCGAAACGATGCAGCAGCTACCCGACCTAAAGATGATTGCCATATCTGCAACAGGAATGAACAATGTCGATATTGAGGCCGCTGATGAACTTGGTATCGTGGTTAAGAATGTATCTGGCTACTCTACTGACTCGGTTGCCGAGGCTACTTTAGGCTCTGCCCTTGCACTGCTTCGCAACTCTGTCTACTACGACCGTTACTTCAAGAATGGAAGTTATGCGGCTACATCTGACATCTTCCACTTTGGTCGGCCAATATCGCTATTAAAAGGTAAAAATTGGGGTATCATCGGTCTGGGGACTATAGGTCACAGAGTGGCATATCTCGCCGAGGCTTTTGGTTGCAATATTGCATATACATCCACTTCTGGAGTTGCTCGCGAGGAGCGTTTTCCACGCAAAGAGCTGAACGAATTGTTACAGTGGGCAGATGTGGTCTCTATACACTCGCCACTAAACGCCAAGACAGCGGGTCTTATTGGCAAAGCTGAGCTTGAAACAATGAAACCGACATCTATAATTATCAACGTTGCGCGAGGAGGCATTATTGACGAGGCGGCGTTAGCAGATGCGCTAAACAGCGACACAATAGCAGGTGCGGCGCTTGACGTATTCTCCAGTGAGCCACTACCCGCTTCCCCACTATACGACCTTAAAGACCCAGACTCACTACTCGCCTCGCCACATACAGCATGGGCAGCAGATGAGGCTGTGAAGGTACTTATTGAGGGGGTTGCTACCAATATTAAAAACTTTTTACTACCTTTGCGCTAATATTTTTAACACAAAATTAGTTAGTTTATGCTGAGCAGACAGGTTGCCGACAAGTTGGCAAAGTACGAAACCCCATTCTATCTCTATGACATTGAGTTGCTAAGCCAGACTCTTGAGAGTCTTATGAGCATAGCAAACAAATATAACTACAAGATTCACTACGCCATAAAGGCTAACTATGATGCGCGTCTGTTGCAGATTATTCGCAAGTATGGCGTTGGCATTGACTGCGCAAGTGGTAACGAGGTGCGTTGCGCTATTGAGGCGGGATTTGACCCCAAGACTATTGTCTACGCTGGTGTTGGTAAGCGCGATAAGGAGATTCACTACGCTATTGAGCAGAATATTCTGGCTATTAACTGTGAGTCTATAGAGGAGATTCATCTTGTAAATGAGCTTGCTGCTGAGGCTGGCAAGGTAGTGAGTATCGCCCTGCGAGTAAACCCCGATATTGACCCAAAGACCAACCACTGCATTGACACTGGTCAGGCAGATAGTAAGTTTGGTATCTCATACGAAGAGATTCTCTCAAGCGTTGATGATATCCGCTCGCTTAAAAATATTGTCGTTATCGGTATGCACATCCACATCGGCTCGCAGATTCGTGAGCTACATGTCTTTGAGAATATGTGCAACAAGGTCAATGCTATTGTAGAGTATCTGACAAAGCTCGGCTTTGAGATTGAGTTTGTAGATGTTGGTGGTGGTCTGGGTATCAACTACGATATGCCAGAGAACGAGCCAATTCCGAACTTTGCCTCTGTATTTGCCATTATCAAGCAGCACCTAAAGGTTGGCAATCGCGAGGTTCACTTTGAGTTTGGTCGCTCTATCGTTGGTCAGTGTGGAGAGCTGATTACCAAGGTGTTGTACAATAAGACCACAGCTACTGGTCGTCGTCTTGTGATTGTTGATGGCAGTATGACAGAGCTTATCCGCCCTGCCCTCTACGGCTCTTATCACAACATTGAGAATATCACCTCACAGGCAGAGCAGCGACTCAAGTATACCATCGTAGGTACAGCCTGCGAGTCTACAGATGTCTTTGATGAGAACGTCTCTCTGCCACTGACAAAGCGTGGTGATTTGCTGACAATAAAGTCTGCTGGCGCATATGGAATGTCAATGGCATCGCAATACAACCAGCACGACCTTCCAGCGGCGGTATATAGCGACGAATTGTAGGGATTTCTCCGATTTTGAGGTATTTTTTACCGAATAACATATAAAATCAATATAAAAAAACAGAATTTCTATACAAAAGTATTGAAATTCTGTTTTTTGTTTATACCTTTATGGTGGAATTTAATACATATTAAGATATGAACAGATTTTTATTATTTACTATCATTATTATCTCGCTCTCGGCGTGTACAAAAGAGGTGTATGACATTGATACACCAACAGTGCCGAGCGATAAGATTTTCAACTATAACGAGTCGGCGGCGCTTGGTCGCCTAATGGTGCGAATGGTAGATACTCAGGGGGATATTGCGGTTGATGGTATCAACCTTGATGTAGAGCCACTATTTCCTAATACAACAGGTAGCGACAAGCTCAGTCGTTGGATGTTGGTACAATTTAATGAGACTCTTGATCTAAAGAGTGTTGCAGAGAAGATAGCTGCACTTGAGACTGTTGAACGCGTTGAGTATGACATCAAACTCAAGCTCGTCAAATCAGAGTCGGCTCCAGCCCCGACATCACGCCCTGAGCCCACCCGCTCTCAAAGCATGCCTTTCAATGACCCTGAGTTGCCTTATCAGTGGCACTACTACAACGATGGCTGGTTAAGCAGTGAGGTAGATGACCCAAACAAGTGTTTGGCTGGTGCTGATATTAACCTCTTTAATGCTTGGAAATATACTACTGGAGATCGTCGCGTTATTGTAGCGGTAATGGATGACGGTGTTAATGTGAATCACAAAGATCTTAAGGCTAATATCTGGGTTAATGAGGCAGAGCTGAATGGGCAATTAGGTATAGATGACGATATGAACGGCTATGTTGATGATATTAACGGCTATAACTTTGTGCAAGGTAATGGCAAAATAACAGCAGGAGATCATGGAACACATATCGCCGGTACCATCTCGGCAGTGAATAACAACAATTACTGTGGTTGCGGCATTGCTGGTGGTACAGGCAATGACGACGGTGTACGCATTATGCCAATCCAAATTTCCTCCCCCTCCTCCAACACATACTCATACTATATAGCGCAAGGTTTCGCGTATGCCGCCGACAATGGCGCGGTGCTTATCTGCAGTTCATGGAGCTATGATGCGGGGGCTTTTGCATTTGATGAACATTTTGAACTGAGTGATTCAGCTATTAAGGATGCTATTGACTACTTCCAGACAAAAGCTCGCTTAGATGGCGTTATGGAGGGCGGTGTTGCAATCTTCGCAGCAGGCGATGAAACATATCCCGCAGCCTGTTATCCGGGGGCTTACCACGAGTATATTAGCGTTACAGCTATGTCACCCGACTTTACTGCAGCACCATACACCAACTATGGTCCAGGATGTAATGTTGTAGCCCCAGGTGGTGATTATATGTATACTGTTTTCGGCATATCATCAACATCAGCGAATGATAACCGCGACGGCTATGAGTATCAGCATGGTACGGCAATGGCGGCATCTCACGTTACGGGCTGTGCTGCTTTGGCTCTCTCGTATGCACTTAAACAGGGCTACACACTGTCGCCCGACTACCTGCGTACACTTATTCAGACCTCGGTACACGATATAAATCCTTACCAGACAGGGTCGAGGTGGATTTTTGATTATGATCTTGGAGAATATTATACGATGGAGCTTGATTTGTTTGCAAACAAACTCGGCTCAGGGTATATTGATGCACACCTGCTACTTATGCAGCTCGACTCAACACCTTGTCTATACTTTAAGAGCGGTGTGGCAGCATTACTATCGCTTGATGAGTATTTTGGCAGCGGCTCAAAGTCGCTTACATATCAGGGTTGCGAGGTAACAGACTCTGTACGCAGCGACCTTGGCATTGAGGGTGAGCCTTGCATAGAGGATGGCAAGCTATCAATTAAGTGCAACAAGCCAGGCTTAGGACGAATCAAGGTTAGCGCCATTATTGGAGGCAACGAGGTTGGCGGTGGCGACAAAATGGGCGGCATGGTCGTAGAGCGAGAGTTTGAGTTAGTAGTTCGCGGTTCGGTAGCAAGTAACGGCGGCTGGTTATAATCATATTAAAACAGATAAACAATGAAACAGAGATTATACATAGAGCCTTCAATAGAGATAATCTATATGGCAGCAGAGAGAGGTTTTTTGGTCTCATCAGATCAAGATTGGGGACTTCCAGGCAAGAATCCAACAACGAATGATTATGGGGATTTTTAATTAGGCATAAAGATTATGAAGAAGATACTTTATATCGTTCTATTTGCAGCTCTTGCTTTGCAGGGCTGTAACACAGAGAGTGTTGATAGCATGTCAAAGCTCACAAAGAGTACCATCAGAATTGTTACCGAGATTGGCGATACGCGCACCTATATAACAGACGACAACAAGATTCATTGGGCTGAGAGTGGCGAACAACTCAATATTATATACTACTCTGACAACAACTCTTCGGAGCTTAGTCAAACACCTACGCATGCAGACTATACAATAGAGAGTGATGGTCGCATTATATTCTCTGCGGATATTATGACTGTTGAGGGTGTTGCAAGCCATACTCTCGGCGCCTTCTACCCCTACCAGCACGTTGCTCAGAGTTCAAGCGTGGTGCTGACCATTCCACAAGCACAAAGTCCTACAGCAGAGAGCTACGACCCAACGAGTGACATTCTTGTATCCAGAGAGCCTATAGTAATTGAGGGGGATGTTGAGGGTATAAAGGTTAGCCTTTCGCGTATGGTTGCCTTTGCCAAGATGACCCTTAAGGGCATTGGCGCAGGCGAGATTATTGAGAAGGTAATCTTCTCATCATCAGCAAAACCTGCTGGTAGTGTAGAGTTTAAGGTACACGAGGCGGCAACAGTAGAGAACGCTGTGTGGTATAATGAGTATGAGGATATAGAAATTACACGCGAAAATTGGGTAGCAACAGGCGAAGATGTGGTATGGATGACCACCGTACCTACAAACCTTAGCGGCACAGACTTTACCGTAACCGTAGTTACAGATAAACACTCCTACACAAAGAGCGTAGATTTGACCAGCCGAACTCTTGATTTTAAGCGTGGAGATATTGCAACCTTCAGAGTTACTCTTGAGCCTACCTTAGACCTCTCAGGTAGCTGGAAGCTAACCGAGTGGCGTGGTGTTAAGCCTTCATTTGAGGTCTACATGCAGATTGACCAGAATAATAACGTCACTATGTGGCAGCGCATCACCAGCCGCGAGTGGGAGCGTTATCAGAGTGAGGCGACCATAGAGAGCGGTGTAATCTCAGGCATCTATAGCGACGGCGTTGAGTGGCGAGCGTCGTATAACGTAACGATAGATGGCGACTCTATGACATGGACAGATACTACAGATGCCACAGACATTTCGGTGTATAGTCGCGTAGAGCTTCCTGAGGAGCTGCCTCAGAGTTCACCTACAACACAAACATCAGCTACGCGTGCCGTATCAGAGCGTTTCCTATAACCTAAATAGGATAATAAAAAGTATGGGATGGCTATCTTTCAAATAGTCATCCCATATTTTGTTTACAGATAGGCTTTAGCCGATAATAAAAATCGTAGGGCGCTTTTGTATATCTGGCATTGTACTTTTGCACCACTGAGCGACGGTTTGAGTGCGGATATACTCGCTCTTGGAGGTAATATCGCAAGCGACACAGAGTCGGGTATCAGGGTTTAGGCTCTTGAGCATCTGCTCAAGTAGTTTAACATTGCGATAAGGCGCCTCAATAAATAGTTGCGACTGATGTTCTGTTCGGGCACGAGACTCAAGGCGTTTGATTGTCTTACTACGCTCTGGCTCTTTAATTGGCAGGTATCCATTAAAGGCAAACGATTGACCGCTCAGTCCCGATGCCATAACGGCCATAAGTATTGACGAAGGGCCTACAAGTGGAACAACGCGGATATTATGCTTATGGCACAGCTCAACAACAGCCTGTCCAGGGTCGGCCACTGCAGGTACACCAGCCTCGGAGATAACGCCCGCACTACGACCTGCCTTGAGTGGCTCTATCATTCGGGCAATCTCTGTTGGGGAGGTTGTATGCTCGTTAAGCTCGACAAAAGTAGCCTCGTCAATAGCCTTTGCATAGCCACTCTTTGACAGAAAGCGACGCGCCGAGCGGGTATTCTCCACTATAAAGTAGTCCAGGCTATCAATTATTGCTTGGTTTGCTGCAGGGGTAACATCCGCGACTGCCGTATCGTCTGATATTGGGCAAGGAATAAGATATAGTGTCGCACTCATAGGTTACTCGTATATATAAATTCGTTTAACACGCTTAGATACAGAGGTTAAAATCTCATATGGGATAGTATCAAGAACCGCAGCCATATCCTCCGCACTATTTCCACTATGGGCCGAGAAGATAGTAACACTATCGCCCTCCTTGACATCTGGGATATCTGTAACATCAATCATACAGCTATCCATACAGATTCTACCCACTGTAGGTGCGCTCTGTCCACCAACAATCATACTCCAGCGGCCACAACCCAAGTGTCTATCAAGGCCATCAGCATAACCGACTGGGATAGTAGCTATACATCTCTGACGCTCAAGCACACCTGCCCTACCGTAGCCAACAGTCTGTCCAGCCTCAACAGTTCGCACTTGCACAATACGTGTGCGCAGTGTAGAGGCAGGCTCCAGTGACTCATTATGCTCATATCCATAGCCATACATTCCCAGACCCAAGCGGCACATATCAAAGTGTGCCTCCGGAAAACGAACAATAGCTGCCGAGGCTGCCGCATGGCGAAGCACAGGGTAGCCGACATGGTCTGCTATACGGCGACTCAATCTATCATAAAGCGCAATTTGACCCCTTGTAAACTCATCCTGCGAAGGGTCATCTGCCACACATAGATGGGTAAATATAGATGCCACTCGGAGCGTAGAGCTGTAGCGGTCAAGTCGCTCAAGAAGTGCCTCAATATCCGCCTCACAAAAGCCCAGACGGTGCATCCCCGTATCCAACTTAATATGAACTGGATAGCCCTGCTCTGCGCGAGCAGCAAAGGCAAAGGCATCTAACGACCGAAGTGAGTAAATCTCTGGCTCAAGGTGCGAGGCTACCATAGTATCAAAGCTATTGTCGTCGGCATTAAGCACCACAATAGGGGCTGTAATACCACCAGCGCGAAGCTCCGCTCCCTCATCGGCAAAGGCTACGGCAAGGTAACTAACACCCTGCTTTACAAGCATCTGCGCCACCTCTGTATCTCCCGCACCATAACTTGAAGCCTTAACCATTGCCACGAGTTTTGTCGTAGGCGACATCTTTGAGCGGAAGTAGTTGATATTACGCTCTACAGCCCTTAGATTGACCTCCAAAACGGTTGTATGGCTCTGCAACTCAAAGGCATGCGAGATGCGCTCTGTGCGCGAGAGTCTATTTCCCTTGATAAGCACAGCCGAGGAGGCTATATCTACATTGTCAATATCTGCCAGCAACTCCTCTGTACTGCCATAAAATCGTGTAGGAACACTAAACACCGAAGCGTAGGTAGAAATCTTCTCCCCCACACCCACAAAAAGTTCTACACCACTCTTGTCAATCTTCTGCGCCACAAGTTCATAGAGTTCCGCCTCACTCATCTCACTCTGCAAAATATCAGAGAGGATAACCACCTTACGGCGTGACTGGGCAACAGAGTTAAGGTAGTCAAGGGCGATTGTAAGCGAGTCTATATCACAGCTATAACTATCATCAACAATCACAGCATCCCTAACACCCTGCTTAACCTCAAGGCGCATAGCAAGTGGTTGGAGTTGTGAGAAATCGGGCGCATCAAAGCCAAAGGTGCGACAAAATGCCGAGACTATGCGCGCATTACCAGACCAAATACCATCTGGCAGATTTCCTACGTTTTCCATTGCGCAATCAATCAATTCACAGCCGAAGTATTTATCCTCTATAGCTGCTGCAAGCTGCTTATATTCAGAGTTATAGATAATTCTCTTGGCAGACTTAGCGAGGTAAATCTTCTCGTTAATTTTCTGCTCTAAACTACAGAAATTAGACTGGTGAGCATCGCCAATATTGGTAAAAATTACCGTCTGTGGTGCAATCATCTGCTCAAGGCCTGCCATCTCCCCAACCTGCGATATTCCCGCCTCAATAAGTGCTATCTGCGCATCATCTGGCATCATCAGCAGTGACAGTGCCACACCAAGCTGCGAGTTATAGCTGCGTGGCGAGCGGTATAACCTCACACTTTGACCCACGCTCTGGGCAATCCACTCCTTGACCGTAGTCTTACCATTTGAGCCAGCGATAGCCACTACATGACCGTCAAAGTGCTGACGGCGGAAAGCAGCAAGCTGTTGTAGTGCCTTTAGGGCGTTATCAACAACCACAGCACCACAACCATCTGGTAGCTCAACCTCCCTCTCAACGATATATGCAGAAACTCCACGCTCAACCATATCGCCAACAAACATATGCGCATCATGATTAACACCGCGCATAGCTACAAACAGAGCATTGCCTGCGGGCAGTGTGCTGCGACTATCTGTAACAAAGGAGTCTACAGAACTATCTGCTCCATAGAGCTTTCCAGAACATATCTGGGCTATCTGTGAGAGTGTAAACTGCATATAATCTACAATGAAAATGTAACAATAGTAATTCCCGATCCACCATGATCTGGATGGTCATCTACGGCACTCTGAACAGCTGGCACTGTGCGTAAGAAGCGACGAATCTCCTCCTTCAGCGCACCTGTACCCTTACCGTGCAGGATTGTCACCGACCCAACGCCAACCATCAGCGCATCGTCTATAAAATCACGCACGCGGTCCAGAGCATCTACAACCCTCTCGCCACGCACGTCAATCGTGCCCTTAAAATCTAATCTACGCTGTGATATCTCCGTGCCGATAACTGTTCGCGGAATCTGTGGTCGCGTAGCGCGATGATACTCCGCCGATGAGATAGCCTCAAGGCGAACAGTATCTACAGTCGTAAGCATCTGTCCAAAAGCCACTTGAGCCTTCTTGCCACGTATAGACTGGACTACGCCAACACCCTCATGACCCACAAGGCGCACCTTTGAGCCTACTTCAATAGGAAGTCTCTTCTTCTCAACCTCCGTCTGCTGGCTCTGCTCACTCTTATTGGCCTTGCGCTCCTCGCGGCGCTGACGACGACGAGCAATGCGCTCCATCTCGCGCTCTATCTGCTCGTTATTCTCGGCAGAGTCAACCTCCTCAACGCTATCCTTAAACTCATTAAATGACTGGCGGAGGCTACGAGTCTGCTCCTTCTCTGCCTGCGCCTCGCGGATAGCACGAATTGTACCCTCAATCTGGCGATTTGCCTCGGCAATAAGCTCCTTAGCGCGTGTTTTCGCCTCATGAAGAATCGCACGGCGCTCCTCACGGATTGCAGCAAGGTGTTCGTGGTAACTCTGCTCAAGCTCCTCTACCTTACGGTCTGTCAGGCGAATCTTCTCGCGCTTCTGCTCCCAGTAGCGCTTATCGCGAGCAATCTCGCGCAACTGTTTCTCAATATCTATATGTTCCGAGCCGACCTTCTCACGTGCCGAGGCGATGATAGCCTCTGGAAGACCAATCTTACGGGCAATCTCAATAGCAAAAGAGCTACCCGGCTTACCAGTCTCAAGGCGGAAGAGCGGGCGGATATTCTGCACATCAAACATCATCGCACCATTGATAACTCCATCTGTTGACGATGCGTAGTACTTGATATTTGAGTAGTGGGTAGTAATAACTCCAAAGCAGTTACTATCAACAAGTTTCTCAAGCACAGCCTCGGCAATAGCCGCACCAATAACTGGCTCTGTACCAGTACCAAACTCATCTATAAGCACCAGCGAGCGGCTATCTGCACCTGCAAGCATAGCCTTCATATTTATAAGATGTGAAGAGTATGTTGACAGGTCATTCTCAATAGACTGTTGGTCGCCAATATCAATAAAGAGTTTGTTAAACACTGGCAGTTCTGTACTCTGCGCAACGGTAACTGGAAAACCGCACTGGAACATATACTGCAAAATTCCAAAAGTCTTAAGGCAGACCGACTTACCACCTGCATTAGGGCCCGAAATTACAAGTATTCTACTCTTACTATCAAGTCGCGCATCAAGAGGCACAAGTTCTCTGCCATTACGCTTAAGTGTCTGTGCAAGCAGCGGGTGACGCGCCTTTACAAGCCACAGTTCGCCATCACTTACTATAGGCTGCACAGCATCATTCTCGGCTGCCCAACGAGCCTTGGCACGAATCATATCTATAGTTGCCACATACTCGCCAGCACGAGCAACTGCCTCTATATCATCACGAAGAATATCTGCAAAGGCTGTAAGCACCTTGACAATCTCGCGGCGCTCGGTATACTCAAGTTCCTTAAGGCGATTATTCAGCTCTACAACCTCTACAGGCTCTACATAGAAGGTCTTTCCCGTAGCCGACTCATCGTGGATAAATCCCTGAAGTTTTCGCTTATTTGCCGCCGCCACAGGAATCACTGCACGACCCTCACGGATAGATATTGCCGCATCTGCATCTACAATACCCGCACTCTTAGCGCTCTGAAGCACCGCCTGCAGACGCTTTGAGACTTGACCCTCCGACTGACGAATCTCGCGGCGCACAGCCGCAAGCTCTGGCGAGGCGCTATCGCGCATATTTCCACGCTCGTCTATAATACGGTCTATCTCTTTTATTATATGTGAGAGTGGCGCTATACCAACAGAGAGACGGTTGAGAGCCTTAAACTGCTCGCCACCGCGAATAATATCCACCACCGCTGCAGCAGCCGAAAGGGTAATACCCAAGCGCATAACCTGCTCGCAGTCAAGGAATGTTCCCTGAACACGCACAGTCTCAACAAGGGTATCAATATCGTAAAACTCATCCTTCAGCACACCGCAGTTCATAGTAAGCAACGTACCCATCTCGGCCGCAAGAGCCTGACGAGTAGCAATCTGGCGGGCAGAAGTAGAGAATGTCTCGCAATCCAACAGTTCCACAGAGCGGCGCATTGTACACAGCTCGCGGCACTGATTACGGATGATATCAAATCCTATCTTACTCTCAAAATTTTCTGGATATACCATACTATCTACAAACTACCCGACCACACAGCACACTACAGCCATTGGTCGGGCATTTAACATCTCACTACTCAGCCTTCTGAACTGCCTTAGCGGCCTTCTTCTCAGCCTTAGAGGCCTTCTTCTCAGCCTTAGCATCCTCACTACCAAAGAGCGAGAAGTGTACATAACGCTTAGGATTCTGCTTTAAATCACCGAGCAGAGCAGAGAGATTCTCTGACGCCTGAGTAAGATTTGCATAGAGCTCCTTATCGTTCATAAGACTACCTACAGTACCATCCGCAGTGTTTAACTTAGCCAGTAGAGTGCTAAGATTCTCAACCGCCTCTGTGAGTTTAGCACCCATCTGCTGCTCGTCAAGTGTGGTTGTAAGGTTGTTCACACTCGTAACAATACTGTCAATCTTCTCTCCATTGTTCTTAAGTGTGCCAGTAAATGAGTCAATATTTGCCACTATCTGAGACTTCTCAAGCTCTGCAAGAATACCATTAAGGTTTGCAATCGCAGATGAGATATTTGCATTATTGCTATCAACAAGAGAGTTAAGTGTAACAAGAGTGGTGTTGATATTATCAACCATCACAACCAGCTTCTCCTTAATATCGCCGAACTGAGCACCTATAGCATC
This sequence comes from Alistipes sp., assembly GCA_017938765.1. Classification (GTDB taxonomy): domain Bacteria; phylum Bacteroidota; class Bacteroidia; order Bacteroidales; family Rikenellaceae; genus Alistipes. The sequence goes on from JAGBAX010000005.1 coordinate 41,234, forward strand.
AAACATTCCCATCTCTACAGCTGCTGTAATTGTTGCACCTGGCTCAAGATATGTCTGCGAGCTACCAAGAACAATCTCAACAGCCTGACCACCCATAAGGCCTGCACTAAATATTTCAGCCTTTGAATCTGACGGAATCTGATAATCCTTTGATATAGCGAGCGCTACCTTAACCTTAGTAGGGTCCTCTGGTGAGATAGCAATCTCTGAGACTTGACCCACCTTGACACCTCTGATAACAATTGACGAAGCAGTCTGGAGTCCGCTTGCATCCTCGTAGTACGCATAGTAGACGTCACTACGGCCAAAGATGTCGGCACCGCTCAAAAAACGGATACCAGCCCACGAGCCGAGAAAAATCAAAAGCGCATAAATTCCAATTTTAACCTCTTTTTTCATATCTTTTTCTATTTATTCGTTACAACTTTACCATCCTTAACAGCAATTACAAATGCCTGCGGGAATGACTTGCGCACAGAAGCTACTGCTGCCTGAGCACTCTTGCGGTCTGCATAGTCGCCAACACAATATTTGTAGGAGAAGGCTCCATCTGCCCTCACCTGACGCACCTTGCCTCTATATGAGCCAAAGCGAGAGTCCTTTGTTGATACAGCACTCTTGCTTGCCATAACCTGCACAGTATAACGCACCGTAGACTTACTCTTATCCACCGCAGGTTTTGGCTGAGGTTTTGGTTGAGGCTTTGGTTGAGGCTTTGGTTGAGGCTTAACCTCTGGTTTTGGTTGTGGTTTTGGCTGCACAGCAGGTTTTTCCTGCGTCTGTGCTTGCTCCGTAGCATCTACATCTACAAGAACACTCTTGCGGACATAATCAACATACTCCTTAACAGCCTTATAGAGAGCCGTTACAAGCTCGGTCTGTCCCCTCTCCGAAGTGATATACTTCAGCTCGGCAGAGTTTGACATAAAGCCAATCTCTGTAAGAATACTCGGCATATCTGTGGCGTAAAGCACACGCAGCGGTTGCTTACGTATTCCACGATTAGCACGTCCAATAGATGCATAATGCTTCTGCACCAGACGAGCCATCACCTCGCTATACTCGCCATATGTAAACTGCAAATTCTGAATGTGAGCGCGAACAATAGCAGCTGTTCCCTGGTCGGACATATCCAGAAACTCCTCCTTATTATTGGCAAAAAGGATTGCCTCATTCTCACTGGTCTCCAACTCACTCTCTCCCATAATAAGGGTCTCAACGCCACGAATACCCGTATTGCGATGTGCATTGGCGTGAATAGAGATAAACAGATCGCCCCCAGCATTATTTGCGATATCTGCTCTGGCCTGCAAATCGGCACGCAGGTTTGTAGAGAAGTGCTTCTCACTCTTGCGGGTATAGACCACCTTGATATTTGGCATATTCTTCTCTATCATCGCACCGAGCTTGAGAGCCATCTGCAAATTGATGTTCTTCTCCGCATAGCCTCCATAACGGGCACCTGGGAAGTATCCTCCGTGACCTGCGTCAATAACAATCACCTTTACACCTTGATTACTACTCTCTGCCTTTGCATCGGTAATATGCAGAGACAGACAGAAAAGTAACATAATTGCTAAAAGTCTATTCATAACTTTGGTTTCTACAGTTTTTTTCACTACCTTTACGCGCTGAAAAAACGCGTACACACACGCACAACAGCGTTATTTTGCGTTTTTGCCGGCTTGCCGGCAAAGGTACTAAAAATTATTGAATTTTTGAAACATTTTAGGCTAAAATATCTTATTGCGTCACTCGTTACGCTCTTTATGGTGCAATCTATGTTCGGATTTGCGCAAGACAAGCGTATAGGTAGTGATATTCTCGCCAACACACCTGTTCTGGCGAGCGACTCTATTACTCCTCAAGCCCCAACCAAGGACTCTGTGCCTACAGCAAGGCAGGCTCGCTCTGCCCGCCGCAACAGAGTATTAAAAAGTGACAGTTCCGCAACTGTTACTCAGCCAGCTCCTGCGCTACCTAAGGCAGACACTACTCGCCGCAAGCGTAGCAGCGGCCTTGATCAGGTTGTTGAGGGTAAGAACACAGACTCTCTCTACTACGATGTTGTAAATCGCAAGGTATATATATACAATCAAGGCGATATAAAGTATGAGGATAAGTCACTAAAGGCTGACTATATGCGTATTGATATGAACACCAAGGAGATATACGCATACGGCAAGCCCGATACTGTAGATGGCAAGGCAACAAAGACTCAGCCAGTGTTTGCTGATGGTGGTGGCAGCTACACAATGGACACCATTACATACAACTTTGACTCTGAGAAGGCTCTTATTCGTGGCGTGGCAACACAACAGGGTGACGGTTGGCTCGTTGGTGGCCGTATTAAGAAGCAGCCAGACAACTCTATCAACATCCAGCAGGGTAAGTACACCACTTGTGAGCATACAGACCACCCGCACTTCTACCTTGCTATGACCAAAGCAAAGGTTATCCCTGGAAAGAAGATTATCACTGGTCCGGCATACCTTGTTATGGAGGATGTGCCTATCTACCCTCTCTGTATTCCAGAGGGTTTCTTCCCAGTAAGTTCAGGCGCCAAGTCGGGTCTACTGATGCCAACATATGGCGAGGATGGTGCGCGAGGCTTCTTCCTGCGTGGTATGGGTTACTACTTCATCATCAGCCCACATATGGACTTAGCGCTTACGGGTGGCTTCTATACTCTCGGCTCATGGGAGGTAAACGCCTCTTCGCGCTACGTGAAACGCTATAAGTATACGGGTAATGTAAACTTTGACTTCTCAAGCATCAAGACGGGCGACAAGGGTGAGCCAGACTACATCAAGCAGAACAACTTTAAGTTCACTTGGACCCACTCGCAGGACCCAAAGGCTAACCCTGGCTCTACATTCTCTGCATCGGTAAACCTTGCAACAAGTGGATATAGCAAGTACTCGGCAAATACGCTAAACGACATCCTTGCTACGCAGACCAACTCATCTATCTCCTACTCTAAGAGCTGGGCAGGTACTCCATTCTCATTCTCAATGAATATGGCTATCTCTCAGAACTCGCAGACAAGAGCCCTATCTATAACCTTCCCGAATATGGTCTTCAACGTGGCGCGTGTATACCCATTCAAGCGCAAGGAGGCCGTTGGCAAGCAGCGCTGGTACGAGAAGATTTCGTTTACATACACCGGTAAGCTAACAAACTCGGCTTCAGCACAAGAGAGCGAGATATTTACGGCAAAGACTCTCCGTGATATGAAAAATGGCGTGGAGCACTCTATTCCTGTATCATCAAGTTTTACACTGTTTAAGTATATCAACCTCACTCCTTCATTCAACTATACTGAGCGTTGGTACTTTAAGCGTCAGATGCAGGAGTGGAACCCTCAGACAAACCAGATAGACAAGCTCGACCCAGAGTATGGCTTCTACCGCATCTACAACTACAACGCCTCAGTATCTCTCAACACCACAATCTATGGAATGTGGCAGATGAAGAAAAAGACGGCTAAGGTGCAGGCAGTGCGTCACACAATCACACCATCTGTCGGCGGCTCGTATATGCCTGACTTCGGAAATCAGAAGTACGGCTTCTATCGCATCGTGCAGTCCGACTCATTGGGTGGACATACGCTCTACTCTCCATATTCTGATAATGCGTATGGTGTTCCAGGCAAGGGTGCAGCAGCATCTATCAACTTCTCACTCAAGCAGAGCCTTGAGATGAAGGTGCTCAGCAAGCGCGATACATCTGGTGTGAAGAAGATTAAGATTATAGACGACCTATCTCTCAGTGGCTCGTACAACTTCCTTGCAGACTCGCTCGGTCTGTCCAATATCAGCATGTCGCTCCGTACAACTATCTACGGCAACTTCGGAATTAACCTCTCGGCAACCCTTGACCCTTATCAAGTTACGCCGCAGGGTGTGAGAATAAACAAACTTATGTGGGCGAAGGGTCTGCCTGGCCGAATTATGAGTACTGGCTGGAGCTTCGGATACACCTTCAAGTCGCGTAACGACAAGTCGCAGGCGGCTATGAATGATATCAACACCATACCGCCAGAGTACTTCAACCCATTCTCCGACCCTTATGGACTGATGGACCCAGTACTGCGAAGGCAGTATATGGCACAGGCGTATTATGACTTCTCAATACCTTGGAACATCGGTTTTAACTACGTTATTAGTTATAGTGCGCAGTATACAAACAATGGAACGACGGGATACCGTAAAAACGTAAACCAGACTATCGGCTTCAATGGTAGTGTCAACCTCGGTGAAAAGACGGGTATCACATTTACCAGTGGTTTTGACATACAGAATAAGAAACTGACAACCACATCTATATCCATTACCAGAGATTTACACTGTTGGCAGATGTCGTTTGTATGGATTCCATTCGGCACGCACCGAAGTTGGAGCTTTAATATTGGAGTTAAGGCAGCATCTCTTGCCGACCTAAAGTACGACAAGAGCCAGACGATGTACGACAACCTCTTCTAACGGAACGACATTCGGTACACCTTTTGCCCTCATATAGTTAAAGACAAAAAAATTACAGAATATGAAAAAAGAAAACACTGAAAATCAAGAGATTAAAGACCAGACAGAGGCTACAAACACCGAGGCGAACAATAACACAACTGACAATGTGTCAGAGCAGGATAACACCCAGGCTGACAATATGGCAGAAGAGAAACCCGCCGAGGAGCAGATTGATTGGCGAGACCAGTATCTTCGTCTGCAGGCCGAGTTTGACAACTTCCGCAAACGCACTCTTCGCGAGAAGATGGAGCTTGTGCAGAGTGGTGGTAGTGACGTGCTAAAGTCTATCCTTCCGATTCTTGACGATATGCAGCGCGCCACAGCCGCATCAGAGAAGAGCGACGACATTGCCGCATTGCGTGAGGGCGAGCGTCTTGTAGTGCAAAAGTTTATTGACACACTTCGTCAGTTGCGCGTCGTTGAGATTGAGGCCCTTGATGCCCCATTTGACGAGAACCTACACGAAGCCGTAGCCCGTTTTGCCGCTGGAGAGGATAAGAAGGGTAAGGTTATAGATGTTATTGAGCGTGGATATATGCTCGGCGAGAAGGTGTTGCGTTTTGCAAAGGTTGTTGTTGGAGAGTAAAATGATTTTCAATTATGGCAAAGAGAGATTATTACGAGGTGCTTGGCGTTGAGAAGGACGCAAGTGCTGAAGAGATAAAGAAGGCATATCGTAAGACTGCCCTCAAGTACCACCCAGACCGCAACCCAGACAATAAGGAGGCTGAGGAGAAGTTCAAGGAGGCAGCTGAGGCATACGATGTGCTGTCTAACCCAGATAAGCGCGCCCGCTACGACCAGTTTGGTCATGCAGGTATGGATGGCGGTGCTGCAGGCGGTGGCTTCGGCGGATTTGGCGGAGGCTTCGGCGGATTCTCTATGGAGGATATCTTCGCACAGTTTGGCGACATCTTCGGTGGCGGTTTTGGTGGTGGCAGTGGCAGCAGAGCACGCCAGAGAACCAATCGCGGCTCGGACATACGTGTTCGCGTGAGTCTTACACTTGAGGAGATTGCAAATGGCGTGACTAAGAAGCTCAAGCTCAACAAGAATATCGTCTGCGATGCTTGTGGCGGTAGCGGTGCTAAAGATGCATCTTCACGCACAACTTGCTCACACTGTAACGGTCAGGGAGTGGTTACGCAGGTGCAGAACACCATCTTTGGTCGTATGCAGTCACAGACCGTCTGTCCTGTCTGCGGCGGTCAGGGCACTGTTATCAAAGACAAGTGTAGCAAGTGCTCTGGCGAGGGATATGTTAAGGGCAGCGAGGTTGTAGAGTTCAACATCCCTGCTGGTGTTGCCGAGGGTATGATGATAACCGTATCTGGCAAGGGTAATGCGGCTCGTCAGGGTGGCGTAAATGGAGATTTGCTTGTTGTTATTGAGGAGCAGGCCGACCCGCGCTTTATCCGCGATGGAGCAAACCTTATCCACAACCTTACTATTCCAGTCACAACCGCACTTATTGGTGGCGAGGTTGAGGTACCGACTATCTCAAGCAAGGCAAAGATTAACATCGCTCCGGGCACACAGGCTGGAAAGGTGCTTCGCCTGCGTGGTAAGGGTCTGCCATCAATAAACAGCTATGGCAACTACAGCGGCACGGGAGATTTGCTTGTGGTGGTTGATATCGCAATACCATCTTCACTCAATAGCGAGGAGAAGGAGTTAGTCTCAAAACTTGCACAGCAGCCTCACTTCCGCAATCCAGAGAAGACAAGCAAGCAGAACATCTTTGAGCGAATGAAGGACTTTTTTAATTAGTTATTAAGATTAAGCAATAACAATAGTTATGGGACTATTCTCACCTCCAAAGAAGCGACCAAATCAGTTTAACTACATTCCTCGCTACTTCGATCCAGAGAAGGAGCGCAGGGAGGCTCGTCGTCGTGAGTTACGCGGAGAGAGTAGCAATGATACTACGGAGTACACCCCTGGCAAGTATATCCGCACCGTCCGAGAGGCACGTGCCGAGCGTAAAGCGCAGCAGAAGCAGTCTAACGGCACACCAAGGGCTGTCATCGCCTTTGGTATTGCTATTGCCGTTGTTATTCTCTATATGCTTGTGCCACGAATTGTGAACATTATTACCCTTGCAGGTCAGAAGACCAACCCAGAGGTTCGTCAGGCGGAGTTGGAGACCGAGGCCTTCAACCCATATACGCCTATTACCATTGTACCAAACGACTACACGGAGGAGTAAACAGATATGGCAGATTGTATAAGATTGCTTCCAGAGATTATCTCTAACCAGATTAAGGCGGGAGAGGTTGTTGAGTACCCTTCGTCTGCAATCAAGGAGATGATGGAGAACGCTATTGACGCCGGAGCTACAAAAGTTACGGTAAACTTTGTCAATGGCGGTCGTGACCTTATACAGATTATTGACAATGGCTGCGGCATGTCGCCAAGTGATGCCCGAATGGCCTTTGAGTGCCACGCAACAAGTAAAATCAAGGAGTTTGACGACATCTACACTCTTCAGACCTTTGGTTTTCGTGGTGAGGCACTTGCCTCTATTGCCGCAATCTCACAAGTAGAGCTTACAACGCGTCAGGCAGATGCCGAGATTGGCACAAAGGTGGTTATGTCGGGTGGAGAGTTTGTTTCTCAGACTCCTGTAGCAGCCCCTATAGGCTCGCAGTTTGTTGTCAGAAACATATTCTACAACACACCTGGTCGCCGTAAGTTTATTGACGAGAGGCACACGCAGCTGCCAAATATGATTAAGACAGAGTTCCGCCGCGTTGCGCTCTGTCATCCAGAGGTGGCTATGGAGCTGATGTCTGACCGCTCGCCAGTATACTCGCTTCAGAGTAGTACACTCCTTGAGCGTATAATCAGCATTATTGGTCAGTCGGCAAAGAAGAATCTGCTTGAGGTGGGCGTAGAGACCTCTATTGCTAAGATTGAGGGATATGTCTGCCGAGCTTCGGCTGCCAAGGTGCGTCCAGACCAGTATATGTTTGTCAATGGTCGTTACTTCAAGTCTCCATATCTTAACAAGGCTGTTACAAAGGCATACGAACACCTTATACCAAATGGCTCACAGCCCTCATTCTTCATCTACCTTACCGTAGACCCAGAGCGCGTAGATGTGAATGTACACGCGCAGAAGATTGAGGTGCGCTTTGCCGATACAGATGCCATCTGGCAGATTATCAACGCCGCCGTGCGAGAGACACTTGCCAAGACGGGTTCAGTGCCGATGATGGACTTTGATGCTGAGGATTTGATTGATATTCCCGTTGCAACTACGGGCGTAAGCTACCAGATGCCGAAGGCTACAACCTGCGACAACTACAATCCGTTTGCATCTGATGTTGCCCAGCCAAATAGCAAGCCATCTAAAAGCCTTTTGTACGACATCGTGCAGGACTTTGACAGCCGTACTGTCGGTCAGGACTTTAATATTCCTATGACAGCTGCTCCAGAGTTTGAGTATATTGACTCGGAGCAGACGGAGCTGTATATGGAGCTGGAGTCAAGCGCCAGCAATAGCATCAGCGCCGTTCACTACATCGGCCGTCGTTACGCATCGTTGATGCTGGGCGGTGTTTTGTGCGTCGTAGACCTTACAAGAGCGCGCGAGCGTATCCTCTACGACCGCTACATGGCCACCCTTGATGGTGGCAAGAGCATCTCGCAGCAGCTACTCTTCCCGCAGACTCTAACCCTCTCGGAGGCGGAGTTTTCACTGCTTGAGGAGTGGATGGTAGACTTTGCGGCATTGGGATTTGATATTACTACGCACACTGGTGGCGTTATTGATGTCAATGGCATTCCGTCAGAGGTCAGCGCCGAGAGTGTAGACACAACTATCTACCAACTGCTCCAGACTCTTGCTCTGCCTCATCAGGTAGAGACTATGCGTCGTGAGCAGATGGCTCTTACCCTTGCCCAGAGTGGCGCGGCAGGCCGAGTGCAGTATACTCAAGCGGATGCTGAGGCTATCATGAGCCAACTTGTTGAGTGCAAAGAGTACAACTACTCCCCTACTGGTAAGAGTATTATAACTTTCATCACCCTTGATGAGATACAACAGAAATTATCATAACGACAAAAAAATAGAGAAAATGAATCCATACTTTAAGACCCCACCAGCAGTCAAAAACCTTATTATTGCCAACTGCCTATTCTTCTTGGCAACATACCTCATTCCTCAGGCAAACAGCTTCCTTGCAACCTACGGACAGCTATTCTGGGTCGGCTCGCCATACTTCCACTTCTACCAGTTTGTGAGCTATATGTTCCTACATGGTAGCTTCAGCCACCTATTTTTCAATATGTTTGCGCTCTGGATGTTTGGCCGCACGCTGGAGTATGAGTTGGGTACAAAGCGCTTTTTGATATACTACTTTGTCTGCGGTGTTGGTGCAGCAATATTCCAGATGCTTGTTGCTTGGGCATTTGGCGAGACTGGCTTTACAATGCTCGGTGCCTCAGGCGCAACGATGGGTCTACTGATGGCATTCGGCGTGATGCATCCAAACAATCAGATATTCATCTTTCCTTTCCCTATGCCTATTAAGGCAAAGTGGTTTGTTATTGGATATATCGTTCTTGAGCTTTTCCAGGGCTGGGGCGTAAATGATGGTGTTGCGCACTTTGCTCACGTGGGCGGTATGCTCTGGGGATGGGCATTGCTATACTACTGGAAGAATAACCGCAAAATATACTTCTAACGATGGCTCGCACAAACGGATACATATATAGAGACTATCGCAAAGGCAAGAGTGGCGGAAAGAAGAGGCGCTTTAGTGTCTCTCTGCTTCTATTTATAGTTGATGTTATAATGACAGCAGTAATGCTTCTCGCTGCTGCTGCAACTATCATCTGCACTATAACACCAAACGTTGAGCCTGAGAGTCTGGGAATAGTGTCAACAGTAGTTCTCGGTGCTCCTATTATATATATAGTACTGTTCTGCACCCTCTTCTATTGGGTGCTGCGCTGGAAGTGGGGCCTTGTTGTCACTACCCTTGTATTTGTTATTGTCGGAGCGTTCTCTATCGGAGGATACTACCAGATATACTTCAAGCAGCAGGCTACAGCCTCCTACCCTACACATATAAAGCTGATTAGCTACAACATCTGCAACAACCACTCAGAAGATATTGTGGATAGCATTGCTTCACTGCGTCCAAATATTCTCTGCTTGCAGGAGTACAAGTCAGAGGGTGGCGAGGCGTGGAATAGTGTGGGCAAACGCCATAAATCAAAGTACAGCCGAAAGATTAACTCTACGGTAAAGGAGGGTGTAGACTTCTCGTGCGAGATATTTACTAATCAGCGTATTATCCGCACTGGACTGATTGACTCTCTACCTCGTTATAATGCTATTTGGGCTGATATTTTGTGCAACAAAGACACACTGCGCGTTATCAACCTACACCTTCAGTCTACGACTATTACAGCCCAAGATATAGAGTTTGTTGAGGGTCATCAGTATGTTATGGATAGCGCTCGCAACTCTAAAATTAAAAGCATTGCAGACCGATTAGTAGAGAACAATATCTACCGTAGCGCTCAGGCTCGTAAGGTTGCGCAGTTTATTGAGCAGTCTCGCCCAATGAAGATGGTCGTTTGCGGTGATTTTAACGATGTTCCTCTCTCGTATACCTATAAGACTATTGCCAAGGGTCTTACAGATACTTACAAGGCTGCTGGCTCAGGATATAGATACACCTTTGACGGATTTTTCAAGCTGTTGGCTATAGACCATATTCTTGTCAGTGACAATGTTGCTGTTCTCTCATACGAGGTGGACTATAAGAATGAACTATCTGACCACTATCCAGTAATTACACGACTGAAATTAGATAAATTAGAGAAATAATTAACAAAACGATACTACTATGATTTTAGATTCTATCAAGAATGCAGAGCTCTACTACGCTCTCAACCCACGCTTCAAGGCAGCATTTGACTTCCTTGCACAGTGCAATCCTAAGACTATCTCTGTCGGCCGACATGATATTATCGGAGATGAAGTCTTTGTAAACGTTATGGAGGTAGACCTTAAGCCACGCTACGAGGCTCTTCTTGAGGTGCACGATAAATACATTGATATTCAGGTAATTATCGGCGGCGCTACAAAGGAGGAGTTTGGATGGTCAGAGCGTAAAGACTGTAAGAAGGCTAAGGGGGAGTTTAACACCGAGAAGGATGTACAGTTCTACACTGACGAGCCACAGGTATTCTACACTATGCGCGAAGGTCAGTTCTCTATCCTCTATCCAGAGGATGCTCACGCGCCTATGCTTGGCACAGGAAAGATTAAGAAGATGATTTTCAAGATTCTAAAGTAGTCTCTTCTTTATCAATTGATGAGGTTGCACAACAACGCGACCTCACTTTTTTTGTGGTAGAAATTATTGACACTTTTTGCTGTCAAGAAGCAATATAGAAAAATAACATAACTATGCTAACCAAACTTTTCGGTTTTGACCCCAAAAATACGACTGTTCGCACTGAGATTATCGCTGGTCTGACAACCTTCCTTACTATGGCTTACATCCTTGCCGTAAACCCCGCAATTTTGAGCGATGTGGGTATGGACAAGGGTGCGCTTTTTACAACAACTGCTCTTATTTCTGCTATAGCTACGCTACTAATGGCTGTTATTGCAAAGCTACCTTTTGCCCTTGCTCCAGGAATGGGTCTGAATGCCTTTTTTGCCTACACAATCTGCCTGGCAATGGGGTACTCTTGGCAGTTTGCCCTTACGGCAGTATTTCTTGAGGGCGTAATCTTTATACTGCTGACTGTAACAAACTTACGAGAAATGATAGTCTACTGTCTTAGTGACAGTATAAAGAATGCTATTAGCGTGGGTATAGGTATGTTTATCGCCTACATCGGCCTTCAGAATGCAGGCATTATCGTTGGCAACAACGCCACACAGGTAACTCTGGGAGATATAGGCGCAGCAACACCTATATTGGCTATTGCTGGAACAATTATCACAGCAGTACTGCTTGTTAAAAACATCAAGGGAGCGTTGCTCATCGGCATCCTACTCATCACTATCATTGGCATCCCTTGTGGTATTACCACAATGCAGGGTGTAATTAGTACTCCGCCATCTATTGAGCCAATTTTCTGCAAGATAGAGTGGAGCAATATCTTTACAACCGATATGCTGCTGGTTGTATGTACACTGCTCTTCCTCGACCTTTTTGACACTATGGGAACACTTATCGGCGTATGTAACAAAGCGAACATCTACACCCCTGACGGTAAGATTCCACGCCTCAAGCAGGCCTTTTTGGTAGATGCTCTTGCAACAACCCTCGGCGCTGTTATGGGTACAAGTACCGTCACGACATTTGCCGAGAGTGCTACTGGTGTCAGCGAGGGTGGACGAAGCGGACTAACGGCATTTGTAACGGCGATGTGTTTCCTTGTAGCACTCGTCTTTGCACCGCTCTTCCTCTCAATTCCAAGTGCAGCCACTGCACCAGTGCTTATCCTTGTGGGTGTGATGATGATGGGCTCTGTAACGAAGATTGACTTTACAAACTTCGCCGATGCAGTACCAGCATTTATCTGCATCATCTTTATGCCACTCTCTTACAGCATCTCAAATGGCATTCTCTTTGGACACCTTGCATTTGTAGCAATCAACCTCTGCTCTGGAAACCATAAGAGAGTAACGACCGGTATGATTGTTCTGGCAATAATCTTCCTGCTAAGATTCTTACTGTAGAGACTCTTACAGAGTTAAAACACCGCACTAATTTAGTGCGGTGTTTTTTGTCTACTTATACAGAGTGCCCATACGTTCAATAACTGCGCGCATCTGCTCACGAAGATGGTTGGGACTAAGCACTTGAGCAGAATCTCCGAGGCTTAACAGAGCTTGACAGAAATCTATCGTAGGGCTGAGGAAGTACTCAAAAACAGAATACTCTTCATCTGTCTGAATCTCCTTCTGACTACTATGTAGCGGTAGAGTACGCAGGTAGTTTCGCTGGTTTTTATCGACACTGATGCGTATAATCTCTCTCTTGCATCCATTGTTGACAATTACTCCAAAGCTACCAGCAAAGTATGTCTCTGCGTCAAAATCTCGCGGAAGAACAAATGAGTTTTCAGAAATCTGAAGCTCCACAATGCGGTCAAGGGCATATATTCTCAACTTACGGTCAGAGAGACTTCTGGAGAGCATATACCAACGACGGGCATACACCTTAACACAGTACGGCTCTACCTCAGTATTGCTAAACGAGTCGCCAAAGGTGCGATAGTGCAACCTCAGAGTGCGATTGTCGCGCATAGCCTCAATAATCTGCTCCAAGTATTGCTGTCCAGAGGGTATATCCTCAAAGAGTATTCTACCCTTCAGATGTTTAGCCTCACGCGACAACTGGTCAACGGCAAAGGTACCGAGCAGCCACTTGCGCATATAGTTATTCTCCAGCTCCTCTTCATTGGCAATATAGTAGCGATTTGAATCACTGCGGTCACACTTAATATCAACATCAAAAAGAGTCTTAATAGCCTCCTTATGGCGATGAAACGTACGCTCAGGGATAGTATCGTGCGACTCATTATATGGCGAAATTCGCCAACACTCGTTAATCTCTTCCAACGAAATCTTTCCTCGTCGCGAGATGATATTAACAAGCCAAATATACCTATTAAACAACGATGCTGACATACTCCTAAATCCGAATAAACAGATAAAGTCGGGTAGCAATACCCGACTAATATCAAAAAGCTGAATACCTAATTAGTTCTGAGTAGGAGCCTCTGGCTGAGCCTCCTCTGCAGGAACAGCTGCCTGTGGTACTACAACCTCGCCCTCAGCTGTTGCATTAATATCCTCAACAAGTGCTGAAGCCTCAGCTGCTGCAGGGCTCTGAGCTGGCTTTGTATCCATAGCCATTGTTGCAAAGAGGCTAAGTGCAAAGATTGCAACTGCAAGACCCCAAGTTGCCTTCTCAAGGAAGTCTGCGGTCTGACGAACACCCATAACCTGGTTAGAAGCACCGAAGTTAGATGCCATACCGCTCTTAGGATTCTGAACAAGTACTGCAAGCACCATAAGAACGCTTGCGATAAGAACTAATACAATACAAAGTGTATACATACTATTAACTTAAATTTATAAATTTCTCAATTTTTCTATTTGGTCTGCAAAGTAAGCACTTTTTTTCGGATTTAGCAAACTTAATTTGCGATATATTTCAATTGCCTGCCTTTTTAACCCCTGCTGAGCGTAAATTTCTGCAAGTTCTTCGCTTACAAGGTCATCTTCCTCATCAAAAGTAGCCTCTGTGGTTATCTGTTCATCATCGTCACACTCGCCTGCTTGAGCCACAACACGATACTCGCCCACCTTCAAAAAACGGTCAATAAGCTGACTGCTTGTTACTGCCGAGAGGCTCTGAATATCTATCTGGCACAACTCAAGGGAACTGACACTTCGCGCTGTAGAGAGCAGGCTCTGCATCGGAGTATGGTTATCCTCTATAGCGCGTAACACTGTGCACCAAGGGTAAGATGACACAGGATAGCTATCAAGTATACTCTTTACACTCTCCATACTCTACCAGTTAGATGCTGCTGCTTGGAAAACATCTGTCACAAGTTGCTCTACAATCTGAGGAATAAGCTCACCCTCAACCTCTGTAAGAAGCTTTGTAGAGTCGTAGTCTGCATAGGCCGAGAAGTTTCGATTGAACGACATCTTGTCGTCAATAGCATTTGTAAACTTAACCTTTATAGAGATGGTCAGTCGGTTCTGCAGCGCATAGTCGCCACTTGAGACAGAAGAAGTAGTAGAGCTATAACCCACAATCTCACCCTCAAAGGCAAAGTCGCCACCCTCCTCTACCTGCACAAGCGATGTTCGGCTGGCAAAGCGCTGTGTAAGCTCGTCGGTAAGCGTAGCGCTCAGAATTGGCGCAACCATCGGTGCATTATTTGGGAAATAGGCAACACTGAAGGTCTTGGCATCGGGTGGAATAGAGGCACCCGAAAGCGAATACTTCACTGTACAAGCCGTTGCAAACAGCGTAAAGGCAACTATTAGTGATAATAATATTCTCTTCATAACAATCATTTTACTCCTCAATACCCAACTCCTTTATACGGCGATAGAGCGTACGCTCGGACATAAATAGCTCTGCCGCAGCGGCACGACGGGAACCCCCATTTCGGCGCAATGCGCGGACAATCTGCTCACGCTGCATATCTGCCTTTGTTGCAGGGATTGGATTCTCATCAATAATCTCCTCTGCATACTCAACCTGCTGAGATACAGGCTTTGGCAGCAGAGCTGTAACCTCCTGTCTCGGCGGCTCAGGCGTAATTGGCTGCATAGCTCCATAGCCTCCCATACGATAGAGCATCTGCTTCAACTCGTTGATATCTGCGCGCATATCAAAGAGAATCTTGTAGAGAATCTCGCGCTCGGTGTTCATATCATCAAACGATGCTGCACCTGAAACAGATGGTGCTCCACTCTTATGGTCTGGCGTGAGGTATCGCTCCAGAATAGGCGCTGTAATATCACGCTCAGCTTCAATAGCAGATATCTGCTCGGCAACATTCTTCAGTTGGCGAACATTACCAGGCCATGAGTAGTGCTCAAGCATATTTCTCGCTGCCGCATCAAGAGTTATCGCAGGCATACGGTATCTTACTGCCACATCAGAGGCAAACTTACGGAAGAGCAGATATATATCCTCTGGACGCTCTCTGAGGGCTGGCACTGAGATTGGCACAGTGGCTAATCGGTAGTACAAATCCTCACGGAAGCGACCCTCGCTAATGGCGCGAAGCAGGTTGTTATTTGTAGCCGCCACAACACGCACATTGGTCTTCTGCACACGCGCAGAGCCTACACGGATAAACTCTCCCGTCTGAAGCACACGCAGCAGACGCACCTGAGTAGAGAGTGGAAGCTCGCCCACCTCATCAAGGAAGATTGTTCCACCATCAGCCTCTTCAAAATATCCCTTGCGTGAATCTACAGCACCTGTAAAGGCGCCCTTCTCATGTCCAAAAAGCTCAGAGTCTATAGTACCCTCTGGAATAGCACCACAGTTCACAGCAACATACTTTCCGTGCTTACGAGCCGATGCGGAGTGGATAACCTGCGGGAAGAACTCCTTACCCACACCACTCTCTCCAGTAATGAGCACGGTAAGGTCTGTCGGAGCTACACGAAGCGCTATTTCAAGCGCACGATTTATCAGCTCGGAGTTACCGATAATCCCAAATCGCTGTTTTATAGAGACTAAATCTGCCATATGCTACTCTCCCCCTTTTTTTGGAATCTCAATCAACGGTATTCGCTGCGCCTCCATCTGCATATCCAAATCTTCATCTGGAGCAGTAGCCATTGTATAGAGGCCATATGCCAAGGCAAACAGTGCACCAGCAATAACAATAGCCGCAAACCACATCACAAAGCCTCCACCACGAGTTGCTCTCGGCTTTTTGCGCACAGGAGCTACTGGATTTACAGGTATTGGCGTAACTGGTGTAACGGGAGCAACTGGAGTAGCTGGCTCGGCAACTGCTGCGGCAGGAATAGCCACTGCGGCAGGCTTTGTCGGGTCAAAGGTAATAACCCCGTCCTCCGAGCGATAGAATGTACCTAAGTCTGCTACTGGGCACACACCGCTCTGCATAAGGGCGTGGCGAATTTCAAAAATAAAGCGGTCAATCTTTCCAGCGGCCTCAATCTCTCGCATACCATTTGCTACGAGCAATCCTCTAAGCACACCGTCATCCTTCTTTAGCAGTTCTGAGAATATAATCTGCCCATCCTCCTTTGTCACAAACGCTCCAAAAGAGGGGATTACAAGCCTACGATTGCTCTTTAAGTATTCGTTAATTATATCTACTACCATACTATTCTAATTCACCGCAAAGTTAGCAAACTTTTGCCAAACAACAAACAGCAGATTAATAGCCAAAAATCTGCTCTTGGGTAACAAACTCTATATCTCCTAATGTTTTCAGATACTTCATATCAACATCACGTCGGTCGCCAAGGATGCAGTAGAGGTAGTTGCGACCCTTAATATGGCTCTGCTGGAAAGCTACAACATCCTCAAGGGTCATTGTCTGAATAGCATTGTAGATAGCCTCTGTACGGTTAAAGTCGGTAATACCAAAGCGGTTGTCGCCAACATACTTCCACAGCACATCCATCTTTGTAGTTCTTCCAGTACCCATATTTGTGATAATACCCTGACGAGTAAGTTCAAAGGCTGCCTCTGACTGTGGCATATTCTCAATAATCTCATCAAAAGCCTCAATAGCCTGCTGCATCTTATCGTTTTGTGTAGCGATAAAGGCGTAGAAGTGGTAAGGCTCCTTGCAGGTGTTTCCCTGTCCCAGATATGCGTATGATGAGTATGCAAGACCACGAGACTCGCGCATCTCCTGAAAGACAATAGCATTCATACCTCCACTGAAGTACTCATTATAGAGGCGCACAACAGGGTCAAGAGTCACATCAAACATATCGTCTCCGCAAGTGTACTGCATATAGTAAATCTGCTTTGCATCGTACTGCGCAAAGATAACCTTTGGCTCAGTAACAGGGATATTTGGAGTACTCTTATACTCTACTGGTATCAGATTCTCTGCCACAGCGTGATTTTTATTGAGCATATCAACAAGGCTCTTTTTACTCTGCGGTCCATAGTAGAGTACGCGGTGCTGATAGTTCTTCAGACCCTTAATCTTCTCAATAAGGTCATCCGAGGTAAGAGCCTCAAGTTCTGCGTTTGAGAGCGTTGTGCGCTCAACATAGTCGCCACCAAAGGTTGCGTAACGCTGGAGAGCCGAGTAGTTTGCACGCTGACTGCTCTTATCGTTCTTACGCTCCTGAACAATATCGCGCTTAATCTCGGCAAGCACATCTTCGTCGCCCTTAATATTTGACAGATACTCCTCGGCAAGGGCCAGAGCCTTATCCGCATTCTCTGCAAGGCCAGAGATTGTCACATATAGATTTGTCTTTGACGCCGACAGAGAGATATCGCAAGCGAGGTTATACTGCTCAAGTTGCATCTGCTTTAGGCTCTTATTCTCTGTGCCGAGCATAGACATATACCTACCCACATATGATAGCGCAGGGTCTGACTCGGCACCAAAGTTGTAGAGATACACAAGCTCAAAGCGGTCATTCAGCTCATTGCGCTTATAGAGCAGCTCCAGCCCATTATCCATAGCCACGATATCCATATCGCGCTTGTAGTCTGTAAATCGCGGAGCAATTGGCTCAACCTCACTGTTTGCAATCTGAGCCAAAAACTCCGATTGCGCATTACGGTTGCTCGGAATAGGTGTAATCTGAGGCTTAGAAATCTTCTTCTGATTCTTATCCTCGCCCTGACGCTTGTAGACAGTTACAAGAGTATCGTCAGTAAGTTTCTCATTTACCCAAGCAACAACATCGGCCTTAGTAATCTTTCCAACACGGTCAAGAGTAGTTACGACACTCTCCCAGCTCTGTCCATTGATAAACGAGAGCACCATAGAGTAGCAACGCTCAAAATTATCCTCATAAGAGGTTGTAAGCTCGCGCTTGTAGTTTGCAATAATGGCATTAAGAATGCTCTCATCAAACTCGCCACTCTTCAACTTTGCAACTTGCTCAAGAAGTAGCGCCTCTACCTGCTCAAGGGTCTGGCCATCCTTTGGCATACCCATAAGCGTTATAAATCCCGCATCAGAGAGTTGGTCTCCCGAAGCTCCTGCATAGAGCACCTTCTGCTCCTGAATAAGATTCTGGTCAATAATTCCGCAATAAGCGTTGCTAAGAATCTGAGGAACAATCTCAAGCATCAGAGCATCATCGCTTGTTGCCGAGCCAGTGAGCCAACCTGCATATAGCATCTCGCTCTCAAGGCCATAGACCTCTGCACGGCGAGGCTCAGTGACAGCAGTAATGCTACCCTCTACACCCTTAGGCAGATTCTCATTGGGCGTCATATCGCCAAAGTATGCATCGATAATCTTAATTACCTCATCTGGGTCAAAGTCGCCAGACATACATATAGCCATATTATTTGGCACATAGTAGGTCTTGTAGTAGTTCTTGATATTGGTAATAGAGGGATTTTTCAGATGCTCCTGCTTACCAAGCACAGAGTGCTGACCGTATGGATGATTTGGCACCATCAGGCCAAGAAACTTTTCAAACATCTTACGAGAGTCGCGTGTAAGGCTCATATTATACTCCTCGTAGACAGTCTCAAGCTCTGTATGGAAGCCACGAATAACGGCGTTCTTAAATCTATCAGACTCTATCTTCGCCCAATTCTCAATCTGATTTGATGGTATGACAGACATATAGCTTGTCTCGTCGTAAGATGTCCAAGCGTTACAGCCATCGCCTCCTATGCTCTGCACAAGTTTGTCGTACTCATTTGGAATAGCATATTTAGCAGCCTCCTGTGACAGACTATCAATCTTTGCATAGAGAGCCTTGCGCTCCGCCTCATCCTCACTCTTGCGATAAACCTCAAACATCGCCTCTATCTGGTCAAGCACAGGCTTCTCTGCCTCGTAGTTACTTGTTCCATACTTCTCTGTACCCTTAAACATCAGGTGCTCAAAGTAGTGAGCAAGGCCAGTAGTCTCCGTTGGGTCGTTCTTTGCACCTACGCGCACTGCAATCATTGTCTGGATGCGTGGCTGCTCCTTATTAACTGAAAGGTAGACCTTCAGTCCATTATCAAGCGTATAGATACGCACATTCATCGGGTCAGAGCTGACCTTCTCGTAACTATACTTAGAACAAGATGACAGAGCAAAAAGTGCAACTGCCATCAAAAGCAATCTCAAATGTTTCATATCTAAAATATATTTGAAAACCAATCTCCTATAGCTGGAAAGAGCTCTGAAAAAATCTTTATCAGAATTACCAAGCTGAGTATTACCTTAAAGCCCGTGCCGACAAGAAACGACAGAAATGAGCCAATACCCACCTTAACAGCACGACCTACATCAGAGTTATCCTTGATAAGCTCGCCCACAATAGCTCCGATAAATGGGCCGATAATTGCTCCAATGACACTTCCAAGGAGCATACCCACAATAAGACCCGCTGTTGCACCTCGCTCGCCTGCCTTACTACCACCAAAGAGCTTTGCAAAGTATGCTGGCAGCAAAAAATCAATAATAGAGACAACAATCGTAAGAGCAAGGTATATCCAAAGTGTTGAAGTTGATATATCAGAGTATGAACAGAAGTAGCAACACAGTAGCGCTCCATACGAAAGGAACTGACCCGGAAGTGCTGGCACAATACAGCCTATTATACCTATTATGACAAGCAGAATAGCTGATATAGAGAGGAAAATGTCCATTATTTAACCAATTTATTAGTAGCCGTCTGAGGGAAAATAACCCAAGGCTTAAAACTCTTAGCCTCTTCAAAATCCATAGATGCGTAGGAGATAATTATTACCACATCACCCACTGATGCCTTATGTGCGGCTGCACCATTGAGACAAATTACGCCGCTACCAGCCTCCCCTGGAATGGCATAGGTCTCTAATCGCTCGCCGTTTGTAACATTTACCACCTGTACCTTCTCGCCACGAATAATGTTTGCAGCCTCAAGAAGCTCGCTGTCAATAGTAATACTACCCACATAGTCCACATTTGCCTGTGTGACTGTCACGCGATGAATCTTGGATTTGAGTACTTCAATAGTCATCTTACTTCAATTTTATATTGTCAATAAGGCGAATTTCGCCCGCCTGAACTGCTATGCAACCCTGAATACGACTGCACTCATCCCAACTCGTAACGCTCTGCATTGTAAGGGCATCCACAGCCTGAAAGTAGATAACCTTGAGCAGTGGATTCTTCTCCACCTCTGCAGTAACCCAAGCAGTCAGAGCCTCTGGGCTCATCTCTCCAACTTTTGTTACTGCCGCTGAGAGAACTTCGTAGATATGAGGCGCTGCAGCGCGATGCTCTGCTGTAAGCAGCGTATTTCGCGATGAGCGAGCAAGGCCGTCTGTGTCGCGAATAATAGGACAATCTACAATCTCAACATTAAGACCCAACTGAGCAACCATAGCACGAACAACAGCAATCTGCTGAAAGTCCTTCTCGCCAAAGTATGCCTTTGTAGGCTCAACGATATTAAAGAGTCGGCTAACAACCTGCGCCACGCCATTGAAATGTCCTGGGCGAGTCGCTCCCTCCATAACCTTATCTATCTGGCCAAAGTCAAAAACGCGTGTATCTGGCTCTGGATAGATCTCCTCAACGCTTGGGAAGAGCACATAGTCCACACCCGCAGCCTCTAACATAGCAGCATCAGCCTCTGGGGTACGAGGGTAGTGTTTCAGGTCGTTTTTATCATTAAACTGTGTTGGATTTACAAAGACGGATACCACAACAGTATCGCACTCACGGCGTGCGCGCTCAACAAGAGAGATGTGACCCTGATGCAGCGCACCCATAGTAGGCACAAAGCCTATTGTCTTATCACGAAGCGGAAGCAGTGCCTCTCGCAACTCTGACACGGTAGAAAATGCTCTCATTTTACTATATTTAATGGCACAAAGTTATAAAAAATTCAAAAAAGGCAAACGATTAAAGCAATAATTTTGGCTCTGTACATCCAATGACTATCTTTCTACCATCAGATAGAGTAATAAGATAGAGATTATCCATTGATGTAGCATACATCTTGAAGCGTCCCAACTGCTTACTTCTAAACCCTCCAAAGTAGCCAAACAATCCTGCACAACCACCGTCAGTATATACCCTTTTCATATCTTTAGGTTCTAACTGCACTATGGACACTATCATAGAGCGGGGTATTGTTATGCTCTCATATCTACGCAAAACGGTTATCTTAGACTGAGAGATCTCAAGACGTTGTGGCGAGTAGCCCTCGCAAAATATCATAATACCTACAAGTACAGGCAATGCCACAACAAGTCCCGCCACAGCCGCTACGGTAGTACCATTGAAAATCAGATATACAAGCATACCAATATAAATTACCGAGCCGGCAAAAAATATCAGAGTAAATGCCCACACTGTTTTACTCCATACAAAAGGAAGCGTATATACCCTCTCACGAACCATTAGAATTGAACTTTTATTCCCACAACTGCACCTGCACCCAATCTGCGGTAGAGTGCCCAATCGTAAATCTTTGCATTTGCAAGGTTACGACCCTCAACATATACTGTACACTGCTTTGCCACAAACCAGTCAAAAGTAAGTCCCAAATCCACACAGGCAGGGTACTTATGGCTACTAATACCCTCGCCATTAGCCGCTGTAGTATCTATAAATGTCCAACTTCTGCTACCCATAGCCTCTGCCGTAGCACCAATAGCGAACTTGCGGTGAGTGTATCGTACGGCGAAGTCTGCCAAAAATGCAGGCTTGCCACTCTCAACATCGGCACCATTGTCGTAGTACATACCCTTAAATCCCGCACCGAGAAGTAGTGACGAGAATGGCTTATACTCTACCGATGCGTTGAGCGAGATAATGTTCTGACTATCAGTGATAACATCAAAGCCGATATTATCAACATTAACCCAATATAGCGCATCGGACATAGATGCCACATTTGCATAGAGGCGGTAGCTAAACTTGTTGTTCACAGTGTGTCCCGTAAAACCTGCACGCAGATTATACACAGCCGTATTTGGCACTGACATATACTCCAAATCGCGAAGCAGAATATATGGATTTACACCCTGCAACGACTGGTAAGAGTTGTTCTCAATGTAGCTATCAACCTCTACATACGGAACAAAGACGCCCCTCTTACCCACATTAAATCCCACATAGAGATTTGGAAGAATGCGGTGGCGACTCTTTTGTCCTGCGATTTTGTCGTTTGTATACTTAAGTTCTGCCTTTATATCAAGCAGTGACTTGAGGTTATAGTCAAACTTCACAGCGCCACTAAACAGAGTATTGCTATAACCCTTCATATACTTAAGGCCATAGTATCCCTTATAGTCAAAAGTTGCGTACAGACAGCCCCTTGTACCCACATTACGCCCCATCTTCACACCTGCCGCTACATTAAACTGTTGCATCTTGCGCTCAACACCAACAACAGGCAACTGCTCTGACTTATCGTTATAGTAGTCCGCTAATGCGTAGATACCGAAGTTCAGTTTACTCATATCGGCAAACGAATCACCGAAGCTCATCGTAAGAGCAATATCCTCATAGTTTATCTCATCAACAGCATCCTCGCTCTCTGGTTGTGCATAACGGTGGAAGATATCCGAGTGGTAGTACAAATCGCCATTAAAGGTGTAGCGACCAAAATACTTACCGCCATTTATACCCACGCGGTTAGTCATCTGCTGTGAATTACTCTTAAACTCCTCGCCAGAGATTGGGTTGGCGGTCTTAATATCTGAATAGCTACCAAGATGGTTTACGTAGGCACTAAAATATCCCACATCGGCACGATTCGTTGAGGCATAGGCATCTACCTCACTAACAAGAGGATAGCCCACACCCGCCTTGATATAGAACGGATACTGACGCTTATACTCCCAGTAGGTAACCTTCGCAGCGCGGAACTTTTCGGACGTAAGCGCCGAAGCAAACGACTTTGGGGCTATAGTATAGTCTATCTCTGGGCGAATTGAAACAGTATCTACCCTATCTGGAGTCATATCCATCTTGCGAGCAGGTGGTAGTTTTGGCACATACTGCTTTGTCACCTCAACCTCTCGCTCAACCTGCGCCAATGCCGTAAGAGCCACACACAACGCAGCTATTGTAAGAATTATCTTTCTCATAACTTCTCTATTCTCTGTTTAGCCTCATCTACAACTCCATCGTCCGCTGGAGAGTAACCATCTACAATACTCTGATATGTCGCGCGTGCCTGGAAACTATCGCCCTTAGCCGCGTAGATATCTCCAAGGATAATAAAGGCACGACCAAGGTAGTAGCTATGCTGGGTTTTACTATCAGCAAGGGCATAGACCAGCTTCTCGGCAGTATCGTGCTCCCCTGCATCAAAGTGGTAGCGGATAATATGATATGCAGACTCTGCACCCACAGCATCACTCTTATCACCACTCAGGTCACGATATATCTCAAGCGCCTCATCTCTACGTCCCTGCGTTGTATAGACCTTAGCACGAGAGTAACGAGCCTTGCGCACTACCGCACTCTCCACATCTTCCATCGTCTCTACATCATCTGCCATAGCAAGTGTCAAATTATCCTCGGCATCAAGTATTGTAGCCTCTACATACATCCTTGAGGCCTTACGACGCGCCTCGTCATCCTCCACAGCATCGTACAGACGGCGGAATGCCAACGCAGACTCTGTATAGAGTTTATGCTCATAAGTGACATTTGCTAACTTCTCCAAAACTGGTACAGTATAGTTATTCTTCGGACGGTCAGAGAGCAGTTTCATACTCTCCAGTGCGCGGTCAAGCGAGTCGCACTTCAGATAGCTATCACTCAGGCAGAAGAGAGCATCGTCCATATAGTATCCCTTTGGATAGGATGCAATATAGCTCTTAAAGTGGGCGATAGACTCATCTGTCTTACCTGCAAGATAGACCTTCTCGGCACTACGATAGCTCAGTGAGTCGCGCGTAACAACGCTTAAGTCGCACTCTACGCCCGTACGCTCTGCATAGGCAAAGTATGAGGCCACATCACCCTTGGCAACATAAATCTCTCTTACGCTATTGATTGCGTCACGTGCCGCCTGCGACTGCGGAGAGGCTGAGATAATCTTATCGTAGCACTCCAACGATTTATCAGAGTCTCCAAGGTTGAAATAGGCAAGGCCAAGGTCAAGCATCGCCACTGTCTGATATGGAGTTGTTGGGAAGCTATCCAACAGAGTCTCAAATACCTTCGCTCCATCACTATATCTTCCCGCAGTAAGAAGTGAACGACCTAACTCATACGATGCATCATCTACATAGTCGCCCTCATTTGCTTTGACAATACCCTGCAGAGCCGAAATCTTCGGTTGCTCCTTGCCAAGTAGTCCGAGCGAGATAGCTCTGCGATATTTTGCATAGTGACTCTGAGGCTGAGCAAGGGCTATTGCACCCTCATAATTCTGCACCGCCTTCTGATAATCTCGCTGCAGGAAGTGTACATCTGCAAGGCGGTTATATCCGTCAGCGCGCAGCTCATCTCGCTGCTTATAGAGCCAAATAAATCCCTCCAAAGCTCTCTGTGCCGCACTATGGTCTCCACGAGCAATATTTGCATAGCCCAGATTATACAGAGCCAGTTTATACTCCGCCGCTGAGCGAGGCGCACGTTTGAGGTAGTAGTTATACTGTGACACCGCCTGCTCCATATCGCCACTCTGATATGCCACCTCGCCAAGCCAGAAGGCACACAGAGCGTTATACTTTGGACTAACACCCACTGCAAGCGACTCCTCAAGAGACTGCTTTGCAAGGGCAAAGTCGCCAGCCTCAAAGGCCTCAACACCCTTAAAGTAGGCAATCTTCTGCAGTGCAGTCTTCATACTTCCGTCAGGATTTGGGAAGGCACGAATAGCATCGTACGCCATATCGTAATCCTTTGAGTTATAGTATGCTGCAATAAGAAGCTCTTTTGCCTCGGCCGTACGCTCAGTATTTGGATAGCGGTTTAGATATCGCGCAAGGACATTTATAGACTCGTTAAAAGTACCACCGCCCGTATCAAAGAGCAGTTTTCCGTAGTTAAAGAGTGCATCCTCGGCAATCTCGTTATTATACCTATCATCTGCCGCCATAGCAAAGGCACGGATGGCATTTTTCTTATCCCCCAAACGGATGTAGCAATCTGCAAGGTGGTATGAGGCGTTTTGCGCAAGGTTGTCCGTTCCATTACAAGCAGCCTTGAGTGGCTCTATGGCACTGGCATAGTCTGCTGTACGGTAAGCTGTATAACCAAGCAGGTAGTTATCCTCACGGCTCATCTTGTCACTACTCTTGGCATAAGCTGTAATATACTGCAGAGCCTTATTATAGCCATCAAGGCGGAACCAAGACTCGGCAGCAAGACGCATAACAGAAGTACGCTCCTGACCCTGCGCCGACTGTAGAAGAGAGTCACAGTGGCGAGTTACATACTGATAGTTACCCCTATCAAACTCTAACTGAAGCAGATAGAACGGGATGAGTTTTGAGTACGCCTCACTACTCTCAAGCGACTTAAAACCGTTATATGCCGTATCAAGCTCTCCTCGGCTATAAGCGATATAGGCCTTGTAGTATGTCGCATGGTCGGCAACCTCCGAGAGCGGAGATATGCGGTTGAAGTACTCCCGTGCCTTATCCATATTACCATCGTTGAACTCAATGTATCCCATACGGATATCATATCGCTGACGGTCGTAACGACTGAGCGAGTTGTAGTTCACACCCTCAAACTGCTCCTTGGCAAGGCCGAACTCCTCTGTCTCACAATAGTGCATAGCCAGCAGAAAGCGAACATCTGCCGCGTGTACCGAGCCTGGATAGTTCATCAGAAACGCCCTCATACGCTGCTCTGCGATATTATCATCCAACATAGCCGCACAGACCGTAAGTCCGTACTCCACACTGTGTACCGCCGCCACATCATCTGAAGCCACCATATCTTTCAGGCGCAAGTAGGCGTGTCTTGCATCGGCATAACGACCGTGCTCAAGCAGACTCTTTGCCCTTGCAAAGAGCACCTGCTCACTATTACCAGCTACCGCCTGCCCACACATAAGCGTGGCAAGCAACATCACAAATAGTATCTTTACTCGTCTAAACATATCTACACAATTTGTTGCAAAAATAACAATTTCCAACAAGACCTCCTAATTTTCCGTAGGAAAATCAACTCAACACGCACAAAAAAAACTGTCCAACAGCCGTTGAACAGTAATTCAGTTGTTCTGAAGTCTAAAAACGTGCCATCGCACGCACATCACCCGCCCGACTCTTATCTTCCTCTTTAACCCCATGATTCCAAGGGTATTTAAAATCTTTAACATGCACCCTAGCCACTAAATACTCATCATCGTAGGCAAAATACCCACACTCGGTAGACGACCAGTACCATCCTTTTACAATAGGTACGCCCAACTGTTCAAGACGCTGATTGACAGCATTTATCACATATTCATCATCGCGCAGAAAAGTCTCTAATTCTTCCATTGCGGGTAGATACCACCCCTCTCCAAGAGAGGCGCAAAAAGCAAATGCTGGATAGCGTTCCTGCCAGTTCTCTTGCTGCATAGCAACGGCTTGATTTATCGCCCCATCGCGCTTATTATAAGCCCTTATTTCAGAGCGTATAGCCTCAAGCTCGTCTGCCCAACAGCAATGGTGCTGCTGAAGGCTCAAAATCTTACCATGAAGGCCATCTGCACTAACCTCAATAACTACACCCTGCTTTACACCGTTGTCGTACTAATCCCCAATTTGATATACCCGTTCCATATTCACTTTTCTTTTATAGAGTTATCTTTCTGAAAAATATTGCAACTCTGGAACAGATATTGCAACAGCTAAAGTAAAATTTAATGTTATGAGAGTGAAAATTACTATTGAGATTAACAACAAGGGAGAGGTTTGTCCACTATCCAAAAAGGTAGAGGATATGAACCCCAAAGAGCTACTGCTCTACTCGGCGGCATACTGTGCTGCGCTGACGCTAAAGGGTATTTTAGACAAGGAGCATATCGTGCCGAAACAATTAGAGATTGAGATATCGGGAGAGCTTGACACTGAGACTGTTACAGCAAAAAGCATATACCGTGCATTCAACATTATCTACCGCATAGAGTGCAGCAGCGCTACAGAGCATACAAAGATTGGTCGTGCTGTAAATCTAACAACCGAGAAGTACTGCGGAACATTGCAGATGTTACGCCGCATAGCACCCCTCTCGCAGGAGGTAAGCATCGTGAGCACAGAGTAGATTAGATATCGCGACAGTTAGCCTTTCTGGTCACTATGCCGTCAGTGAGAACAACAATGCCCGTATTCGCGCGAAGCATAGTCTTCATAGTCTTGGAATCGATGTTATAACAGCGGACTATCTCACTGCCGGCAAACGAATGGTATGTAGGGCGAGTGATAGGCTGTGGAGTAAGGCAGACGACTGCTGCCTGCTCCGCTGCCGCTTGCTCTACGACCTTCGCAAGATTTTGCTCACACCTTTGTGAGACCTTATCGCGGTCTGTTACACATATCATATATAGGTTGCCCTTGATACTGAGTAGGCTATCAGTAACCTCCCCGCGCTCATCAGCAACATAAAACTCCAGAATCATCGGCTCAACACTATCTGTGACTCCCTCCGCTACGCGAGTCTCCACCCACTCCCAGCGCTTCTCGTTATGCCAAGCCTTATCATCTATTCTAAACTCCTTAAGCTTTCCCGTACGGCGATTACGATAGACAAGTACAACATCCTTTTCATGCTGGCGGTTACGGGCATCCTCCATAGCCTGAGCAATATTTGTACCCTCGCTATAAGGTAATAAATCAACCGGTGGTAGATGATAGTAGCAGTATGTACCCACGCCCATACTGAGCACAAAGAATAGAGACGCCAGAGAGAACTCCAATCGCGAGAAGGCAAACATTCTATCGGGACGATATCGCCACCAAACGATAACGATCATCGGCAGCAACACAAGATTCTTTATAAAGGTCTGCCAAGGCGTGAGCTTTATCACCTCGCCAAAGCATCCACAATCCTCAACAGGAATAAATGTTGCACTGAGGAAGGTCAGCACAGTAAAGAATATCATAGATATCGTTGCAAAGGTAGAACACATCCTGATTCTGACCTTAAAGAGCAACATACATCCCATCATCAACTCTGCACCGCAGAGCCAGATGGAGAATATCATTACAAGTGGTTCAAGCCACTCAAGGTTATATGCCACAAGATAGTTGTTCACATTGAGTGCCGTACCCCAAGGGTCAATAGACTTTACTGCGCCACTGAAGATAAAGGTCAGGGCAACAATAACTCTACAAAAGTGGGTTAGGAAGCGAAATGAACGACGCTGCCTCAATGGAACTTGCCTACTCATTGTCTCTACTTATTAATAAGAGGTAGCACCAGTGCCTCTATACGGGCAAAAATACCCTCTGGGCTATCCATACCACCCTCACTATTACTACAATCAACAACCTTTAGCCTTTCATCTGTCTGTGCCGCATCAAGGTAGACTTGGCGCACCTGCTGCTGAAGGTCAAGCGACGACTCGTGGATATCGCTCTGACCATTAAGATATGCTCTATCATCACCTGTACGCTGCTCTGTCAGCGACTTTGCAGTAAAAGAGAATGGCACATCAAGGAAGATAGACAAATCTGGTCGTGGAATGTTATAATACCCATACTCGGTCTCAAGAATCCAGTGCTTAAGTCTCTCACGACCCTCAGCATCGGCTATCTTAGCGCACTGGTAACCGATATTTGAGTATACATAGCGGTCTACGATAACAACCTTACCCTCAGCCTCCCACTGGCGAATCTGCGGAGCCATATCTGCCCTATCGCCCGCAAAAAGCAGTGCAACGATATATGGGTCTACACTCTCTACACTACCCAGCTCGCCACGCAAAAAACGAGCGATGAGCTCCCCATAAACTGGCGACTCAAAGCGCGGAAAGTGAACATAACAGCTCTCTATACCTCGCGACTGAAGCAATGCGCGAAGCTGTTTAATCTGGGTACTCTTACCAGCACCGTCTAAACCCTCCAGAACAATAAACATATCTTACCTTAACATTTTAACCGCCCTATCAACACCACTGACAAGTGTGTCAATCTCGGACTTTGTATTATACATTGCAAACGATGCGCGACACATTCCCGTAACAGAGAATCTATCCATAACAGGCTCTGCGCAGTGGTGACCAGTACGAATGGCAATGCCCATCTTGTCCAGTATCATACCTATATCGTAGTGGTTGCACCCCTCAACATTAAAGCACACAATAGGACTCTTATCCTCTGCTGTTCCGTAAATCTTTAGTCCCTCAATACTCAACAGTCTCTCTGTAGCATAGCGCAACAGAGTATCCTCATACTCTATTAAATCTCTGTATCCGGCCAAGAAGTCAATAGCCTTAGCAAGCGTTGCTGCACCAACAAAATTTGCCGTTCCTGCCTCAAACTTTAGCGGCAGTGGAGCGTATGTCGTACCCTCAAAAGTGACCTTATCAACCATATCTCCTCCACCCATATATGGAGGCATAGCATCAAGCAGCTCACGCTTACCATATAGCACACCAATACCCGTAGGGGCATAGAGTTTATGACCTGAAAAGGCGTAGAAGTCGCAGTCCAAATCCAGAACATCTACCCCACCGTGAACAACTCCCTGACAGCCATCAACAGTAACTTTTGCACCGTGACGATGCGCAAGAGCAATCATTGCCTTAAGGTCTGGGCGCGTACCTAAGGTATTAGAAGCCTGGGTAATAGCGACCATCTTAACACCATACTGCAGCATACGCTCGTAGGATATCATATCAATCTCGCCGCTATCTGTGATAGGTATGGCACGAACAACAGCTCCTCGGCGTTCAGCCGCGAGTTGCCAAGGCACGATATTGGAGTGGTGTTCCATCTGGCTAACAAGCACTACATCGCCCGCGCGAAGGAAGGCCTCCGACCAGCTATATGCCACAAGATTTAGCGAGGCAGTAGCACCAGCAGTAAAGATAACCTCCGCCTCCTCCTTAGCACCTATAAACCGCGCAACAGTTTTTCGCGCCTGCTCATAGATAGATGTCATCTGCTCGGAGAGATAGTGCACTCCGCGATGAATATTGGCATTATATGTAGTGTAAAGGCTCTTTTCATACTCCAGCACCTGTAGCGGCTTCTGAGCCGTAGCCGCGCTGTCAAGATAGACAAGTGGCTTGCGGTAGACACTACTCTGCAGAATAGGAAAGTTACTGCGAAAATCCTCTACAAGTCTCTCAATATCCATAGTTAAATGGTTGTTAGTCTTTCACTTACAGCATCGTGCACAAGAGAGCATACTGGCTCAAGCGAGCAGTGCATAAC
Organism: Alistipes sp.; assembly: GCA_017938765.1. Lineage (GTDB taxonomy): Bacteria > Bacteroidota > Bacteroidia > Bacteroidales > Rikenellaceae > Alistipes. The sequence continues at coordinate 71,793 of JAGBAX010000005.1, forward strand.
AACATCCTGCACAAAGCCCTCTATCTGTAGTCTACGAGCTGTAGCCTCATCAATACCCCTCTGGCGCATATAGAAGAGCGCATCCTTATCCTCATAGCCCACCGTAGAACCGTGAGAGCAGCGCACATCGTCTGCATAAATCTCAAGCTGTGGCAGAGCGACAATATGTGCATTGTCAAGCTCTATATTACGATTCTGCTGCTGTGCATCGGTCTGCTGTGCATCGGGTGCAACATAGACCAGTCCGCGAAACTCGCCCGTTGCCCTTCCTGCCGCAATGCCCTTTATCAGTGAGCGGCTTGTACACTGACCAACATTGTGGCGTGTATTGAGGTTTATCGTTGCATGGTCACTGCCAGTAGCAATATATAGGCTATTCAGACTATTGCTTGCCCCAGCACCCTCAAGGGCGTATGTGTAGCCTACATTACTACTGCTCAGCAGTGCCGAAAAAGATCTAAGTTTCGAGTTCTCGCTCTGATGCACCGACACAGCCACGTGGCTATCCTTAAGGTATAGTTCCACCATATCCAACTCCGCCTCCTCAGCCAGCCTTACCTCAACAGAGGCCGTTACTGACTCTGTGCAGAGAAGAATAAGGTGCGCCTTAACACCCTTTGCCACCGCAACCTCAAGATGTTTGGGGTTAAGCGACAGCAGTGGCGTTGAGCGCTCAGTACTGCACTCAACAGTTCCACCCTTAAAAGGTGTAAAAGTTCCCGAAGATATATACTCAGCAATGGTCATACTACTCTCGGTAATCGTTTATAAGCCAATCGTAACCCTCCTTCTCAAGCTTGAGAGCAAGGCTCTTATCGCCTGAGTAGATAATTCTACCCTTATACAGCACATGAACATAGTCTGGCACAATGTAGTCAAGCAGTCGCTGGTAGTGTGTAATTACGACAGTCGCATTCTCTGGACTCTTAAGTCGTGTAACTCCCGTAGCCACAATGCGCAGTGCATCAATGTCAAGGCCAGAGTCGGTCTCATCAAGAATAGCGAGCTTCGGCTCAAGCATAGCCATCTGGAAAATCTCGTTCTTCTTCTTCTCTCCACCAGAGAAGCCCTCGTTTACAGCGCGCGCCGTAAGCTTACTATCAAGCTCTACGATAGCGCTCTTCTCTCGCATCAGCTTCAGAAACTCCGATGCAGTAAGAGGCTCAAGACCCTCATGCTTACGCTTCTCATTAACGGCAATCTTCATAAAATTCGCCATCGTAACTCCTGGAATCTCAACAGGATACTGGAAGCCGAGGAAAAGACCCATACGGGCGCGCTGCTCAATAGGCACCTCAAGAAGATTTGTGCCCATAAAGGTTACTTGACCCTCAGTTACTGTAAACTTCTCATTTCCCGCAAGCACTGATGCAAGAGTACTCTTACCTGAGCCATTAGGTCCCATTATGGCGTGTACCTCGCCAGCCTTAACCTCAAGGTTTATTCCTCGAAGTATCTCTTTATCGCCCACAGTGGCGTGTAAATTCTCTATCTTTAACATATTTAGCTTTTGGCTATTGGCCGTTGGCCTTTGGCTTCCAACAACCACTTTTTTAATATTCAAATTCCCTTCTTATTAGCACCCTTTATATATCTTCCTATACAAGGCTAATAGCAAATAGCTTTTGGCTATTGGCCGTTGGCCTTTGGCTTCCAACAACCACTTTTCAATATTCAAATTCTTTTCTTATTAGCGCCCTTTATATATCTGTCGGTTTACCGACTCCTATACAAGGCTAATAGCAAATAGCTTTTGGCTTTTGGCTATTGGCCGTTGGCCTTTGGCTTCCAACAACCACTTTTCAATATTCAAATTCTTTTCTTATTAGCGCCCTTTATATATCTGTCGGTTTACCGACTCCTATACAAGGCTAATAGCT
>JAGBAX010000006.1 GCA_017938765.1 Alistipes sp.
ACAACGAAGTTTGCGCTTTTTTACCATAAAAAATAGAGATTAGTAGAAAACGGTTTCTACTAATCTCTAAAATATCGCTGTAATATCCAAATTTATAGGCAATTACATTTTTAGTCAAGCGCCGCTTTTGGCATCATTACCATTTATAGAACCTACCTTAACAACCTTCTCACTGCAGGTATCTTCATCACAGCCAGAATAACCACTGCGGGAAGGATTTTGCAGGCCGTTACGGCAATCTTTGTAAAGAGTCCCGGAATGAGCCTTCTACGGCCACGACGCATAGCGCGTAGGCCTTTGCGGGCAATCTTTTCGGGCGATGTCATAACGCCAAAGGCACGAAGATACTTGCGAGCGCGGTCACTCAAGTTGTACAGCGGCGTATCTACTGCTCCGGGGAAAATCGTTGTAACAGTGACATTATGCTCGCGTAGCTCATACCACAGCGACTGTGCAAAACTCTTGAGAGCCACCTTTGTAGAGCCATAAAGCGACATTGTCGGATATGGGGTCCATGCGGTCATTGAGCTGACGATAAGTATTCTACCACTACGGCGAGATACCATATCGTGGGCAAAGAGTCTACAGAGCTTCATCGGCGTAGTGTAGTGGAGCGCAGTGATAAAGTCTATGTAGCTCTCTGTAGTATTCAGGAATTTACCAAAGTGCAACACGCCTGCGTTGGAGATAAGGGTATCAACCTCGCCAACGGTCTGTGCAAAGGCATAAACGCGCTCTGCCGCATCGGCTACCGAGAGGTCTATGTCTAAAATTCTAACATCTACGCCATACTGCTCTGCAATGCTACTTGAGACGCTCTGCAGGGCTTGCAGCTGATTGCTCACAAGAATCAGATTCTCACCACGCTCGGCACTCTGACGGGCAAACTGCTCGCCAATGCCCGAACTTGCGCCTGTAATTAGTGTGTAGCGCATCACTTCTTAAATATAAAGTATACCGCCGCAACAAGGCAGAAAAAACCCACAAGATGATTCCACTTGAGTGCCTCGTTCTTCATCACAAGCAGGACAATAACCGTAAAGACAGTCAGCGACACCACCTCCTGAATAACCTTAAGCTCCCAAATTGAGAATGGACCGCCATACTCGGCACTGCCCAGACGATTTGCCGGCACCATAAAGCAGTACTCAAATAGCGCGACTAACCAGCTAATGCCAATCACCGCCATAATTCCAAACCTCTCAAATCGGCTCTTAAACATCACCTGCCCATACCACGCAAGTGTCATAAATAGATTTGAACAAACCAGAAGCGCAATCGCCCCTAAACCTCTTGATAACATATTGTTAGTAATTTATTTTTTAACTATTAGCTGTTAGCCATTGGCCATTAGCTATAAGCGGTGTCGGCAAAGCCGACAAATATTCATCCGCAAAGCGGATAACTAAAATTCTAAAGACTTAAATTAAAAAGCCTAAATAGTCGCTTCGCTCCTAAAAAGCGGAGACAGCGCGCACATAGTAGTCGTTGTGCTTATCGTAGTAGGCGGTGTTGCCATAGTACATACTGACACGCCACGCGCAAAACTCACCAGATGACCATTGATAATCATCCTCCGTTGACGACCAATACCAACAAGATATTTCACCTTTATCATACAACTTTGTACCACCTCTTGCTATGAGAGTACGATTGACAGCATCATGAACAGCATCGTTAAGAGTTAAGGTCTTAAGTTCCTCTATTGACGGCAGATACCAACCCTCGCCAAGATCTGCGCACCACTTAAAGGCAGGATATTTACTCTGCCAATATCGTCTCGCCTTGACTTTTGCCATATTTGCTGCACCGTCTGTCTTACTATCAGCGCCTATTAGGCGTTTTTGTTCTGCACTATCTGATGACCATTGCAATATCTCTGCGGACTGCTTCATACTAACAATCTTACCATGACTACCATCGGCACTAACCTCAAAGACAACGCCCTGCTTGCCATTCTCATCATAGTAGTCGCCCACCTTGTATGGTGCAGTGGTTTTACTGTTTGAAACTGTTGTCACAGCAGATAATGTTTTTGAAGAGTCTCCAAAAGCGGACACGGCGCGCACATAGAAGTTGCCGCTCTTACTGCTGTATCTGGTGTCGCCATTGTACATACCGACATTCCACGCGCAAAAATTGCCGCCATATTGCTTATCTAATTCCGTTGACGACCAGTACCACTCCCATTCGCCTCTACTATACAACTTTATACCACCTCTTGCTATGAGAGTGCGATTAACAGCATCGTGAACAGCGGTGTTTAGCGTAAAGACCTTCAACTCCTCTATTGACGGCAGATACCAACCCTCGCCAAGGTCTGCGCACCACTTAAAGGCGGGATATTTACTCTGCCAATCTGGTCTCGCCTTGACTTTTGCCATATTTGCCGCACCGTCTGTTTTACTAATAGCACCTATTAGCCGTTTTTGCTCTGCACTATCAGATGACCACTGCAAATCGGCTTGCTTCATACTGACAATCTTACCACTACGACCATCAACACTAACTTCAAAGACAACACCCTCTTTCACTCCGTCGTTATAGTAGTCGCCTACCCTATATGGTGCATAGGTTTTGCGGTTTGAAACGGTTTGTAGAGCCGAGCGTGGCGTTTGAGTTACCTGCTTTGTAAGGGTCGCGTTTACTGTCGCAGTATTACCCTCGGCAACGGTAACAGTCGTGGTATAAGGCTGATAGCCAGATTTTGAGACAGTGATTTTATGCTCTCCAACAAGGATATTGTTTAGCTTCACAGGAGTTGTTCCAACCGCTTTGCCATCAAGGGTAATATCTGCCATAGCGGGCGAGGAGGTGATATCCACGCTACCCATGATAGGTGTTGGTGCGGGGATAGCATAGCTCTGGCGAGAGGGTGTTGCAGCGATAGTCTTTGATATCTGCGCAGAGCGGTGTCCACTCTGGCGAGCCTCAAAGATATATGTTCCTGTAGAGAGTTCTCCGCTCCAACTGCCACTACCCTTCTCTACACCATTGACCCAGATTGTCGCACCGCTTGCTGTGGTAAGAGTAACAGTGGCAAAATCCGCCGAGAGTGTAGGGGCAAGGGTCGTGGTCTCACTATCCCGAACAGTGACTGTTGTAGAGTATGGCTTATACTTATCCTTAACAATGCGCACACTATGCTCTCCGCTTGCAAGTTTATCACTCTTAACTGGTGCTATTCCGATATTCTCATCGTCAACAAACACCGTAGCACCATTAACCACACTGCCATCAACAGAGAGATATCCAAAGGCAGGGGCAAGGGTAACACTCTTTTGCACCTTTGCGCCCGCAACGGTAAAAGTGCCGCTCTGGCTGTGGTACATCTTTACCGAGACAGAGTAGTCGTATGTACCCGCCTGCAGTACAGTAGTCACAACGCCACCCGTATCAGGAGTCAGCTGTTTACCGTCAATTATCACAGCCGCCGTTTTAGGCTCTACAGCAAAGACAACGTACTGAGGCTCACTGGCAGCAATATCCACATTCTGCGTAAATGATATAGCATTTTTGTTGACATCAATCACTCTCTGGCCAGATGCAGAGCCATAGACAACCTTCAGCCTATGCTCGCCAATCATCACATCCGAAATTGTACATTTCTTATTATCGCCCGTCTGTCCCTTGAACACTCCGTCAATATAGACATCCGCGCCAACGACATTGCTCTCAACGACAATGCTATAGGTTTGATTTAGTGTTGCTTCAAGTTGGTACTCCTTGTTACCCTCAAGGCTCAATGTAACCTCGTTTGAAGTGCCGAAAGTAGGATGCTTAAGGTAGAACGCCACTTGCGGTTTGGCAGTCATCTCAAGAATTAATACATTCTCGTAGTCGGCAACCTTGATTTTTGTCTTCTCAATAGTGCCAGACGGGAAAATAGCATCCAACTCGGCAAGCTGCTCGCGCGTCATCTTGTGGAAAAAGATTTTCAGTCGTGCACACGCACGACGAGAGTGGTCCACACCTATTGGGTCAACATTTGCACCCGTAAGCGCATCTTGTTGCACAGCACGGAACGACTTTGTATCAATAACGATAGAATTTTCCACCTGCGCCGTAGCTGTAGCGCAGAGAAACAGAGTCAGTAGTATTGCAAAGATTTTCTTCATATCAACAGCAATAGGTCGGTTGCCCGACCTTAATTATTGTAGTATCTGCCAGAGCTTATCCTTCAGTTGTTGGATGCCCAGACCAGAGACAGAGGAGATAAAGAGGCACTCTATATCCTCTGGAAGTTCTGCCTTCATCTGCTCAATAAGCTCATCGTCAAGCATATCGCACTTGGTAATGGCAAGAATACGCTGTTTATCAAGCAGTTCGGGGTTATACTGCGTAAGTTCGCCCAGAAGCACCTTATAGTCCTCGCGGATATTATCGCTATCGGCTGCAATCATAAACAGCAGCACAGAGTTTCGCTCAATATGTCTCAAGAATCGTGTTCCGATACCCTTACCCTCGTGTGCACCCTCAATAATTCCAGGGATATCTGCCATAACAAAGGAGTGGCCATCTCTAACCTCCACAATACCCAGATTTGGCTCAAGGGTTGTAAAGGCGTAGTTTGCAATCTTTGGTTTAGCAGCCGAGACAACGGACAGCAGTGTACTCTTACCCGCATTTGGGAAGCCCACAAGGCCCACATCGGCAAGCACCTTCAGCTCAAGGATAAAAGCCCCTTCGTCGCCCTCCTCGCCAGGCTGTGCGTAGCGCGGAGCTTGGTTTGTCGCAGTCTTAAAGTGCCAGTTTCCAAGACCACCTCTACCGCCCTTAAGAAGAACTAACTCCTCGCCATCCTCAGTTACCTCACCCACATACTGCAGCTCGGTCTCGCCATCCTCAGTCTCAACAACGCGGCGAGCAACTGTACCCAGTGGCACAGGGATAACGATATCCTTTGCATCCTTGCCGCTTGAGCGCGCACCAGAGCCACACTGACCATCCTCAGCAAACTGGTGGCGCTGATACTTAAGGTGGATAAGGGTCCAATACTGGCGCTCTCCCTTAAGAATGATGCTACCACCCTTACCACCATCGCCACCATCGGGACCACCGAAGGCTACGAACTTTTCTCGGCGGAAGTGTGCCGAGCCCGCTCCTCCGTGACCAGAGCGAGCAAATATCTTTACATAATCTACAAAATTTGAACCTGCCATAATTACATTCTTTGTGGCACCTCAATGCCGAGTAACAACATAGCTGTGCGGATGGTGCGAGCTACCTGTTGAGCCAACTTTAGGCGCATACGCTTTGTAGTCTCACACTGCTCACGAAGGATTGAGTGGTCGTGGTAGTAGCCATTAAAGAGTTTACAGAGCTCATATGTGTATGCCGCAATAACTGACGGAGCAAATGCCTCGGCAGCGGCTTTGACTGTCTGTGGATAGTCGCACAGAGTCTTGATAATCTCAATCTCCTCAGGTAGCAATGTTGCATTTTCAACCGCTGCAGAGTAGTCTATGCCTTGTTCCTCAGCTTTACGGAGTACAGAACATATACGCGCGTGGGTATACTGGATAAATGGTCCAGTATTACCGTTAAAGTCTATACTCTCGCGTGGGTCAAAGAGCATAGTCTTCTTTGGGTCTACCTTAAGGATAAAGTACTTGAGCGCGCCAAGGCCAATCATACTGCAAATCTTATCTGCCTCCTCGTCAGTGCAGCCATCAAGCTTACCAAGCTCTGCCGACATCTCGCGCGCTGTAGCGACCATCTTCTCTACAAGGTCATCTGCATCTACTACAGTTCCCTCGCGAGACTTCATCTTACCCTCTGGAAGCTCCACCATACCATAAGAGAGGTGGTAGATATCGTCGCTCCACTCATATCCGAGCTTCTTAAGCACAAGCTTGAGAACCTGGAAGTGGTAGTTCTGCTCGTTACCGACAACATATGTAATACCGTCAAGGTTATTCTGCTCAAAACGCTGAAGGGCTGTACCCAAATCCTGTGTCATATAGACCGATGTACCATCGCCACGAAGCAGAAGCTTCTGGTCAAGACCGTCCGCTGTAAGGTCAATCCAAACTGAGCCATCCTCCTTGCGGAAGAATATACCCTTCTCAAGACCCTCGGCAACAATGCTCTTACCGAGAAGATATGTCTGACTCTCATAGTAAACCTTGTCAAAATCAACACCCAGAGTCTTATATGTGACATCAAAGCCCTCGTAAACCCAGCCGTTCATCATCTCCCAAAGTGCGCGTACAGACTCATCTTTTGCCTCCCACTTACGCAGCATATCCTGCGCCTCAAGAAGGATTGGAGCAGACTTCTTTGCCTCCTCAAGGCTCATACCACCAGCAACAAGTTCATTAACTTCAGCCTTATAGTGCTTATCAAACTCTACATAGTAATCGCCCACAAGGTGGTCTCCCTTAATACCAGTACTCTCTGGTGTAGCGCCATTACCATAACGCTGCCAAGCAACCATAGATTTGCAAATGTGAATACCACGATCGTTGACAAGGTTTGCCTTGATAACTTTATGTCCACTTGCTGCAAGAATCTGCGAAACGGAGTAGCCGAGTAGATTGTTACGAATGTGTCCAAGGTGAAGTGGTTTGTTGGTATTTGGTGATGAGTACTCAACCATAATACTCTTTCCTGTAGGCTCTGCCTGACCATAATTCTCGGTAGAGGCAATCTGGTCAAAGCGGTTTTTCCAGAAATCAGCCTTCAGAGAGATGTTCAAAAAGCCCTTGATAACATTATAACCGCCAACCTCTGCGCAAGACTCAACAAGTTTTTCACCAATCTCATTAGCAGTAGCCTCTGGAGCCTTACGAGAGAGCTTAAGAAGAGGGAAGGTTACCAAAGTATAATCACCCTCAAACTCCTTGCGGGTCTTCTGAATCTGAATATGCTGTGCGGTGACATTATCACCATAAAGTTGCTGTGCAATAGCGAGTACTAATTCTGAAATGTAATTATCAATATTCATAATGGTAAAATTTTATTTGCGATGTATATTAAGTTGATTAATGCTTTTTAACGCCCTTGTAAATTATGAAAGCGAGTGCCAAAACAACCACAGCGATAATGCAATATCCAATCTCATGGCTATACTTTGTAACTGTCTCAATAAGCAGTTCTTCTGGTACTACAGACTCAAGATAGTATCCCAGCGCAGCAAGCACGCTATTCCACAATCCTGCACCGACGGCTGTGTAGAGTGCGAACTTGGCAATGTTCATCTTTGCAAGTCCAGCAGGGATAGACACAAGCTGACGCACTGCAGGCACAAGACGACCAACGAGCGTTGCTGCTACACCATAGCGAACAAAGAACTGCTCTGCCTTTACAACCTTCTGCTCATCAAGCAGACACATATGACCTATGCGGCTATTAGCAAACTTATAGACAATAGGCTTGCCGAGCCAGAGTGCCAAAAAGTAATTTATTAAAGCTCCAATCTCTGCACCCACTGTTGCAAAAAAGATAACAAGCCACACATTTAGCTCGCCTGTAGCAGCAGCCTTATATGCTGCTGGGGGCACTACAACCTCACTTGGAAAGGGAATAAACGAGCTCTCAATCGCCATCAAAAGTGTAATTGTCCAATAGTTTAGATTCTCTAAACACCACTGTATAAATCCTAATGATTCCATAATCTACTAATTTTTCGGCACAAAGGTAGTTAATATTTCCGATTTTTACTACTTTTGTCCTATGGACAATAACAACAAAAACAAAAGATTACTCTCGCTTGATGCTTTGCGAGGTTTTGATATGCTCTTTATCATGGGTATGTCGGGCTTGATTGTCAACCTATCCGCCCTACTTCCTGACTGCGCATTCGCTGAATGGATTGCAAGTCAGATGAAGCACGTGGCGTGGGATGGTTTTGCACACCATGACACAATTTTCCCACTATTTCTCTTCATTGCTGGTGTAAGCTTTCCGTTTTCGCTTAGCAAACAGAGAGAGGTGGGACTAAGTAACAGAGAGATAGTGACAAAAATTTTACGGCGAGCCGCTATTCTTATCCTCCTCGGAGTACTCTACAATGGCTTTTTCAAGATGCAGTTTGAGACTCTACGCTTTCCGAGTGTTCTTGGCAGAATAGGTATTGCTTGGGCTGGAGCAGTACTGCTTACTCTATACCTCAAACCTAAAGCAAGAGCGATTATCTGCACTATAATCCTTATCGGCTACTCTCTACTACTAACAATTCCTGCTCCCGATGCTATGGATGTTGATGTTTGGACAAAGCAGGGAAATATCGCAGGTTATATTGACAGAGTCCTGATGCCAAATCATATTCTCTGGCGCGGAGTGATGGACCCAGAGGGGTTATTAAGCAATCTGCCAGCAGTGGTTACGGCTATGCTTGGAATATTTACTGGAGAGTACCTACTATACAGCAGACATAGCGGCAAGCACAAGGCCGCCACTATGGCTATTAGTGCTGTTATCCTGTTAGTTACAGCCCTTATATGGAACTATTTCCAACCGATAAACAAAACTCTATGGTCAAGTGCATTTGTGCTTGCAGCAGGTGCCTACTCCCTTATAATGTTTACCCTATTCTACTACATCATTGATGTACAAGGTTATAGACGTTGGTGTTACTTTTTCAAGGTTGTGGGTGTAAATTCAATAACGATATACCTTGCCCAGAGATTTATCAATTTTGGTGACATATCTCGTTACTTTACCGCCGGACTTGCTACCCATCTACCTGATGGTTGGGGCGCTGTGCTTATTTCCGTTGGTTACATTACCGCCTGCTGGTTACTCCTCTACTTCCTTGACCGTAAGGGTGTATATCTGAAGGTATAAAGATTACAAGGCAAGTATTTGAGAGGCGTGATTTTTAGTATCAACCTTCTCAATGATATCAGTCAGTATACCCTGCTCGTCAAAGATAAAGGTACGACGCAGAACGCCCATATACTTCTTACCGTACATAGACTTCTCACCCCAAGCACCGAAATCTTGAAGCATCTGTGTAGTTGTATCTGCAAGAAGTGTAAAAGGCAACTGATATTTGTCAATAAACTTGCGGTGCGAAACTACACTATCCTTGCTTACACCCACAACGTTATAACCACGCTCTGTAAGTTCTGCATAGTTATCTCTCAAGCTACAAGCCTCGGCAGTACATCCACTTGTATTATCCTTGGGATAGAAGTAGATAATAGTCTTGCGGCCAAGAAGTTGCTCAGAAGTAACAACCTCTCCGCTCTGATTAACAACCTCAAAATGAGGCATTTTGTCTCCAACTTTAAGCATAATATCACAATATAAAGCACCTCCCAAAAGTGAGAGGTGCCGAAACGTTTTGAAATAAAATTATTTCTTCTGCTCCTTAAGAAGATCGCGAATCTCTGTAAGCAGAACCTCCTCCTTAGATGGAGCTGGTGGAGCTGGTGCAGGAGCTGGTTTTGCCTCCTCCTTCTTCATCATCTTATTCATAATCTTTACCATCATAAATACGCAGAACGCAAGGATGGTAAAGTCTACAACCTGCTGAATAAAAGCTCCGTAGTTCCAAGTTACAGCTGGTGCAATTTCCGCGCCACCCTCAATAACTGCCTTCTTGATAACCAACTTAAGGTCACTAAAGTCTACACCACCAACAACAAGTCCGATAGGCGGCATAATAACATCATTAACCAAAGAGGTTACAATCTTACCGAATGCACCACCGATGATAACACCGACAGCCATATCCATCACATTACCTTTGAGGGCAAATGCCTTAAATTCCTTCAAAAATCCCATAATGTTTGGTTATTAAATTGTTAAACTATCCGATAATCATAATCACTGCATCTGTAGCGATATTCTCACCCTCGGCAACACAAATCTGCTGTACTGTACCAGAGTAGTCAGATGTAATAGAGTTCTCCATCTTCATTGCCTCAAGAAGAGCAACCTCATCGCCTGCAGAAACTGCGTCACCCACCTTTACTTTCAGTGAGATAACACGACCTGGAAGCGGAGCTACAACCTTATTACCAGTTACAGCGGCAACTGGAGCAGCAGGCTTAGCTACTGGAGCAGCATCTCCAATCTCAAGGATAATAGCGTCTGTTGCAACATTGTCACCAACTGCAACAAGAATCTGCTTTACAACACCGCCGAAGTCTGCTGTGATAGAGTTCTCCATCTTCATCGCCTCAAGAAGAACAACCTCCTGACCCGGAACAACAGTATCGCCAACCTTTACCTTGATATCAATAACCTTACCTGGCAGCGGAGCCACAACGGTCTTGCCAGTAATAGGCTGCTTAACATCTACAGCAGCTGGAGCCTCCTGCTCTGCTGGTGCTGAAGCTGCAACAGTTGCCTCATAAGCCTTCTTCTTAACATTTGTAAGATATGGCTTCGCAACCAATGGGAAGAGCTCAAGCAGCAACTCCTCCTTCTCATTCTCAGCAAGCAATACACCACCCGCCTCAGCAAGCTGTGGATTTGGCTGACGCTGATACTTAGAGATATCGTATGCTGTCTCCTCGCGAACACCGCAAATCTGGAAACGGAACTCTGGGTCAATAGCCACTGGAGTCTTACCATACTCACCCTTAACAAGGTTTACAAACTGATTGTTCTTTGTAGTATACATTGCACGACCCGCCTTCTCATCAAGGGCGCAGTTTACTGCCTGCGCACCGACAATCTGCGATGTAGGAGTTACGAGCGGTGGAAGACCTGCTGAAAGGCGAACAGTAGGAATAAGCTCCATAGCGCGTGGAAGGATATCCTCTGCCTTTAGAGCCTGAAGCTGTGCAACCATATTTGAGTACATACCGCCAGGAATCTCAGCCTCCTGAACGAGCTTATTTGGAGCAGGGAAGCCAAAGTAAGCCTCAATAGCTTGAGCTGCAGCAAGCAGAGTAGCGAAATCCTCGCTCTGTGCAGCCTTAACTGCGCGGTTTAACTCCGCCTCCACCTCTGCAGGAACAGCGTCTGTAAGTGGATTGAATGCCTTTGGAGCTGGCTTATCCTTACCAAATACTGATACATTAAGCTCTGAGCGGATGCTCTGCAGCTCAGCATTAATCTTTGCCACAGCCTCCATATTTACGCCAAGCTCAACACCCATCTTCTGGCAGAAGAGGTATACAAGCTCAAGGGCTGGAGCACCAGTACCGCCACCAAACCACCAGCAGTTCGTATCAACAACATCAACACCAGCTGCAATAGCCGCATAAACCGATGCAAGGCCATAACCTGGGGTACAGTGAGTGTGGAAGTCAATAGGAATAGATACGGCAGCCTTAAGCTTCTTAATCAGCGCACTAACTCGCTGTGGTGGAATAAGACCAGACATATCCTTAATAGTAATCATATCTGCACCCAGAGCAGCAAGTTCCTTTGCCTTACCAACGAAGTAATCATCAGTAAATACAAGAGCAGGATTCTTCTTACCACGAAGTTTATCCCAGAAGCTGAGCTTCGGATACTTTGGATCTACAGTATAGCAAACTGCGCAGTCTGCAATACCGCCATACTTCTTTACATATTTGATAGTAGACTTGACATTGTCAACGTCGTTCAAACAGTCAAAGATACGCATAATACCCAGTCCGCTCTCAATAGAGTTACGACAGAAACCCTCAATAATCTCGTCTGTATAAGGGGCATAACCAAAGAGGTTACGACCACGAGAGAGGGCAGTAAGCTTTGACACGTCGCCAACTGCTGCCTTGATACTCTCCAGACGAGTCCAAGGATTCTCGCTCAGATAACGCATTACAGAGTCTGGAACAGCACCGCCCCATACCTCCATAGCAAAGAACTGAGCATCCTTGTAGAATGGCAAGCAACGCTCTACCTGAGCCTGTGTCATTCGAGTTGCGAAAGATGACTGTTGTCCATCTCGCAAAGTCAAATCCCTAATTTTTAATACTTTAGCCATAATTTTAGGTTTTATTAGTTATGTTAATATTCGCTTACGATGTTAATCAAATAACAAAGATAGGAAATTTTATGGATTTCACAACATTTTAAACAAAAAAAGTGACATTTTTCTAAAAAATGCCACCTTTTTCTCAAACAACGTTCTATTAATCACGATAGGTATTGATAGCCAATCGCTTAACAATAAGGACAAACCCTCCCGTCAACACGAGGTTCAAAACAAGTGTCAGAACAGAGATAAGCAATGCCGCGCCACCAATATTATATCCAAGAGCAATAAATATTACTCCAGCGCCAACCTCTCCACGAGTAAACATTCCTATAGAGAGAGCCAATCGCTCTTTAATTGAGTGGTTGCGATAGAAGAGCATTGGGACTAATTTTCCTATGTTAGATAGAAGTGTTACAGCAAGAACATGAAGTGCTATAATCCCCCACGAAGGCATTGCTTGTGAAGCCATAATACTATTGCCCACACTATTTACACTCGCACTAATCTGTGGCATACTCATTCCAACAAGTAGCATAAAGAGCAGTGAGATTGCTGTTGTTATCGTCTCGTCACTCTTTGACTCACAATGTTCTCGTTTGATAACCATACCAAGCACAAAAGCGGGAAGCAACACCTCAATATGCAGTGCATCGTCTTCGCCAAAGAAGTGATTGGTAGTTACGTAGATAATATGCGTAAGACCAAAGACAATAATCGCATAAATCATTATTGCCCACCACTCTTGACGCATTTTGTACGCAGACATCTTTTTCCAACCAAAGTAAAGCAGACCAACGACAACAAATAGTATCACACCCATCTGCCAATGCAGGCCAATCATTGCAATCTGCAGTGGAATCATCAGCAGGATTGTATCAAGGTCATCAAAGATTGCCAGCACCTGAATCTTACGATAAATCCACCTCTGCTGCAAGCCTAACGCGGCGAGCATAGAGAATAGGATACCAGCAGAGGTAGGAGCAGCAAAACGACTCAGAAGCAGAGACTCCTTCCACGCATCGCCACTTGTCCAAAGTTCTGAAGGCAACAAGAAGAAGATATAGTACACAGCTATAAGAATCCATGGAGCCGCAGCGGCAAGCATTGCAACGCAGTAGTCTTTTACATAACTACCTACATTACTCTTATCAAGCTCAAACTCACGTCCTACATTAATCATAATGAACGCAAGACATGTGCCTAACAAAATATTTACAGTCACTTTAAGGGTTGCATATCCATCTCCTAAAAAACCAGGAAGGAGTTGAGAAAGGATAAGTCCCACAATAAGCATCAACGAAAATGATAGAACTTTCTTCATCAAAATAGGTTTTAGAAATACAAAGATAGCAATTGATTTCAATATTCCAAAAAAATGGATGCTTTTGACAATAAATATATTAGGCGCATACCGTTTCCGACATGCGCCCAACATATTCGTATATATCATCTACTCTACAACAAACGGAAGTGTAGCAGAGATATTAGCAGAACTATTACCAATAAGAATTTCGTACTCGCCTGCATTGGCATACCAAGAGTGACTCTTGTCGCACCAGAATGAGCACATCTTCTTATCAACCTCAAAGGTAACAACAGCCTTCTTACCTGGCTCAACAACAACCTTCTTTGTAGCCTTAAGCTCCTTAAGTGGACGAAGAACAGTTGGATTCTTCTCGGCAATATATAGCTGAACTACCTCTGCACCAGCAACTGTACCTGTATTTGTAAGCTCAACAGCAACCTTTAGAGGCCTCTCATCTGTAAGAGTCTTTACCTTACCCTTGCTCAGTATCTTTGCCTTATCAAGAGAGAATGTTGTATAGCTTAGTCCATAGCCAAATGGGAAGAGCGGCTCTATACCCTTCTTCTCGTACCAACGGTAGCCAACAAGCACAGACTCGTCGTAGTGAACATCATAGGTCCAAGGGTGGAAAGCCTTCTCGTTTGGATTACCCTTTGCCTTTGCAAGGTTAAAGCCGACAGGTACAGAATTTACAGCAGGAGAGTCCTTGAAGCTGCGCTCAATAGTCATTGGCAGTTTACCAGATGGATTTACCTTACCGATGATAATATCTCGGATAGCCTTCTGACCATTCTGACCAGGATACCAACCATAGAGAATAGCCGCGCTCTTATCAGCCCAAGCAGTCATATCAATAGCCGAACCAGAGTGTACAAGCACAATCGTCTTTGGATTATTCTCCACAGCAAGGCGAACAAATGCCTCGTCTTTCTTATCCATAGCAAACGGACGCTCTGTAGACTCAGAGTCAAAAGTACCAGTTACGCAAAGCACAACATCGGCAGCCTTAAGCTGACCCGCAGTTGGCTTCTCAACAAACTTAACGTTGTTACCAAAACTCTCTGTAAGTACATCCTTAAGTGTAATATGGTCATACCCTGTTACGCGAGCAGCACCACCACCGTGAGGTACAGCATCAAGCCATTTACCTACAACAAGCACCTTTGCTGTTGTTGCAAGAGGCAGAATACCGTTATTTTTAAGCAAAACTGCTCCCTCGGCAGCAGTCTGGTAGCTAACCTCAAGATGTGCGGGCAGCTTAGCCTCAAGGCTCTTATCATACTGCTTACCACTATTGTAGCGGTCATAGAGCCCCCAACGGATACAAGTGGCGATAGTTGGGCGAATCATATTCTCAATATCCTTCTCTGTAACAACACCCTCAGCAACAAGGTCTGCCGGCTTCTTCTTGATATAGAAGGCATCCTCGCCAGGCATATCAAGGTTTTGACCAGAGAGAATTACATCCTTCCAGTCGTAAATTGAGTTCCAGTCAGACATTACCATACCCTTAAAGCCTAGAGTACCACGCAGAAGGTCTGTAATTACATACTTACTCTGACCAGTCCACTCGCCATTGAGCTGATTGTATGCTGTCATCACAGTTGCCACGCCCGCATCAATAGCTGCCTTGAAAGCAGGTGTATAAATCTCCATAATCGCGCGCTCGTCAACAATAGAGTTTGAGCGACGACGATAAAACTCTGTCTGATTGCAGAGGAAGTGTTTTGCACAGGCAAGAGTTCCAGTGCTCTGCATACCAGAGACATAGTCATAGATGATTGAAGCTGCAAGATATGGGTCCTCGCCAAGATACTCAAAGTTACGACCACACTGCGCATTGCGGTAAATGTTCATACCTGGGCCGAGGATAACACCAGCACCTGCCATACGAGCCTCTTCACCAACAGCTTGACCATAAGCGTGTGCAAGCTCTGGATTGAATGTAGCTGCAAGCATAATAAACGCAGGGAACTGCGTTGTACGCTCGGCAAGCATAATCTCGCTCGCATCGTGCATATGCTGCTTATTTTTCACACCCATAGAGGCATCGGTAGTGTAGATGTAAGGTAGCCCCTTCTCAGGCACACCAGGGAAGAAGAAACGGTTGTGACCCTGAGTCATTGAGAGCTTCTCTTCAAGAGTAAGAGTTTTAATAATCTCATTCGCCTTTGCTTCCGCCTCCTCAAAGCTCATCACAGGCTGAGCAAGAACAACTGCTGAAACGAGAACAGCAGAGAGCGATAATAGCAGTCTTTTCATAAATCTATTTTTAGGTTATACATATAATCTTCAACAAACAAAATTAGTAATAATTTTCCAATTTAGCATTCCATATTGAAAAAATTAGTAATTTAGCACCCCGAAAAAACAAACAATTATAGATATGAATTTTCTACTACAAACTGAAGAGACGACTAAAATCGTTGAGAATCTGATGCTTCCAGATAGTGTCCAGAAGGCTCAACTTGCAGAGACTGTGACAAAAATTTTTAATACCGATTACACAGCTCTGACTAATAGTATCATTGAACAGGCTCTGTGGATTGGCCTTAAAATCATTCTTGCCCTTGCGATATACTATGTCGGAAAATGGGTTACCCGTTGGATTGTCCGCATTTTGGACCGCTCATTTGAACGCAGAAATGTAGACCTTTCACTGCGCAACTTCTTGCGTAGTATGGTAAAGGTGGTTATGACCATTCTGGTTATCCTTGCAGCAATTCAGACTCTGGGCGTAAATACATCCTCGTTCCTTGCAATATTCGCCTCTGCAGGTCTTGCTGTAGGTATGGCACTTAGTGGAACATTGCAGAACTTTGCAGGTGGTGTTATCCTACTTTTACTGCGTCCATATCGCATCGGCGACTACATTACAGCGCAAGGTCAATCTGGCACAGTTAAGTCTATTGGACTCTTCTCTACACAGCTCAGCACTCCCGACAACCGAATAATCTACGTTCCAAATAGTGCTATTTCAACATCTATTGTTGACAACTACTCTCAGCCAGCTACTCGTCGCGTAGATTGGAAAGTATCTATCGCTTATGGCGATGACTTTGATGTTGCTCGCAAAGAGATTCTTGCAATGCTTACTGCAGATAAGCGCGTATTAAACGACCCAGCTCCTATGGTAGTAATTGCAGAGCTTGGAAACAGCGCTGTAGTACTCTCTGTTCGTGCATGGGCTGCGAATGCAGACTACTGGGATCTACTCTGGGACATCAATGAGCGCATATACAAAGAACTACCACAAAAGGGAATCCACTTTGCATATCCACAAATGGACGTTCACATTAAACAAAATTAATTGATATAATAGTATGGAATTAAAGGACATTTTGGCGATTTCGGGCCAGCCTGGTCTATTTCGCTACTTAGCACAGTCTCGCAATGGTTTTATCGTAGAGTCACTGCTTGACGGCAAGCGCAGCAATGCTACAGCATCTTCAAAGGTTAGCGCACTTTCAGAGATTTCAATGTATACTGAGGGTGAGGATATTCCACTTGCAGAGGTATTTACAAAGATGTACGCATACACAGAGGGTAAGCAGGCTCTGTCTCACAAGGAGTCAAACGAGGCCCTGAAGGAGTTCTTCGGAGCAGTTATCACTGACTACGACCGCGAGCGCGTACACGTGTCTGATATCAAGAAGGCAGTAAACTGGTTCAACCTCCTTGTTGCTGCAGGTATGACCGAGTTCCGCCTTCCAGATGAGGCAGAGGAGCAGACAGAGGAGTAACAGCCCTACATTAAACTATAAATATCGACGAACAGTTTTGCAGTTCGTCGATATTTTTTTTATAATTGTTACATTTCTAAAAAATATTGCTTATATTTGTAACACTAAACCAAACATAAACGTTATGAAACTAAAATCTTTAGTTGCGGCAATTGCGTTAATAGCTGCGGCAACATCTTGTGTTGACAAGGATTTTCAGATTGACAAAGTATCTACCGAGGTGGCTATAGGTGGCGATGTAACCACTCTACCGTTAGGCTATTTAGAGAAGCAGAAGTTAGGCGATATAATTGACCTTGACACTCTTGAAGGCCTAAATATAGATGCTGATGGAAACTACTCACTTGCCTTTAATGGAGATAGAGGCCAAATCTCTATTGATGGCATAGACAACAAGTATGAAATCAATAAGACTATCACAACCTTCTCTACCGAGTATCCATCGTTTGATATCACTGGTGCATCATGTGTTATAGATAGGCCTTACGATATTACTACAGATTTTGGCAGTCTACACATTGTTCAGGGTGTTGCAATGACAGTACCAGCAGGCCATATCATCAAGGCAAAAGAGGAGGGAAGTGTTAGTGAGGTATTAGAGTACGATGTGCCAAAATACCTTGCTGCAGTAAATCGCATCTACCTCAAGCCTCAAGCACAAGGCGACAAAGGCGCAGCTGTAAGACTTACACTCAAACTTAATGACATTGCAGCAATCAACGGCGGAGGTAATATCACCTTAGCTCTTGTGGCAGATGATGACTATGAGCTAT
>JAGBAX010000028.1 GCA_017938765.1 Alistipes sp.
ACCACCTCTTGCTATGAGAGTACGATTAACGGCATCGTGAATAGCGGTGTTTAGCGTAAAGACCTTCAACTCCTCTATTGACGGCAGGTACCAACCCTCGCCAAGGTCTGCGCACCACTTAAAGGCGGGGTATTTGGTTTCCCAATCAGGTATAGCCTTGACTTTTGCCATATTATATGCACCGTCTGTCTTACTATAAGCACCAATACGGCGCTTTTGCTCTGTGCTATCAGATGCCCATTGCAATCTCTCTGAAGACTGCTTCATACTGACAATCTTGCCGTGGCGACCGTCGGCACTAACCTCATAGACTACGCCCTCTTTCACTCCGTCGTTATAGTAGTCGCCTACCCTATATGGTGCAGAGGTTTTGCGGTTTGAAACTGTTTGTAGAGCCGAGCTTGGTGTTTGAGCTACCTGTTTTTTTAGGGTAGCGCTAACGGTTGCCGTCCTACCCTCGGCAATGGTAATGGTCGTGGTATAAGGCTGATAGCCAGATTTTGAGACTGTAACTTTATGCTCTCCGACAAGCAGATTGCTAAGTTTAAGAGGCATTTGACCCACAGCCTTACCGTCAAGCGCAACATCGGCGTTAATTGGCGTACCGTCAACCATTATTGAGCCGACTATTGGCGTTGGAGTCTCAAGCGTATAACTCTGAACAGGCTGTGCAGATGTGATATGTTTTGAGGTTGTTGTGGTCCTATGCCCCGCTTTACGAGCCTCAAAGATATAGGCGCCAGAGTTAAGCTTTCCGCTCCAACGACCCGCACCAACCCTCTCGCCATTGACCCAAATCTCGGCATTATCTGCCACAGCAAGGGTCACAGTAGCTGCATCAGCCGAAAGGGTAATATTTTTCGTAACCTTACTGCCCGCAACAGTAAAAGTACCGCTCTGGCTGTGGTAGCCGACAGCAGAGACCGTATAGTTATATGTTCCGCCATCAAGCACTGCGCGCATAGCACCCTCTGTAAGTGTGTAGTGCTTGCCATCAATAGTCACAACCGCGCTCTGTGGCTCTACGGTAAAGACCACAAATTGTGGCTCATTAGCCGCCGTATTTACACTCTGACGGAAAGATATACTGCCGTCATTGACCTCTATATCCTGCTCACTGCTTACCTTGCCATACTGAACTTTCAACTTATGCCCGCCAATCATCACCTCCTTGATAGTAAGGCTGTTAGAGCTGTCGGTCTTGCCCTTAAACACCCCGTCAATATAGACATCGGCATTGGCTACATTGCTATTCACAATAATGCTAAAGGTCTGATTTAGACTGGCCAACATCTCATACTCGCGGTTGTCCTCAAGGTTGAGCGTTACCTCGTTACTCTCGCCAAACTCTGGACTGTAGAAATAAAAACGAGTGTTCGGCTTGGCTGTCATCTCAAGGATTAGGACATTGTCGTAATAGTCCGCAACTTTTTGTTTTGTAAGGTCGGTATTAGAGCGCATTTTGACCTCAAGGGCATCAATCTGCGCCTTGTTCATTCGGTCAAACTTGATTTTTATGCGCGCACACGCCTGACGGGAGTGGTCAAGGCCAATCGGGTCTATGTTCACGCCCGTAAGCGCATCAGTCTGCACCGCGCGGAACGATTTGGTATCAATAACGATAGAGTTTTCTACCTGCGCAGTAGCTGTTGCGCAGAGAAAAACAGTCAGCAGTATTGCAAGGATTTTCTTCATAATATGCAAAGGTAATAAAAAAATCTTGCGGGTGCAAGATTTTTTTGGCTATTGGCTGTTAGCCGTTAGCCATTGGCCTTATAGAGGTGTCGGCAAAGCCGACTTATATACATCCGCAGCGCGGACACCTTGTTAAAGCTAACGCCGCGATTGAGCCGAGAGCAATCAAACTTGTTTGAATTGCCAAGGCGGAGCGGTGAAGGGTCACCGAAGGTGAGCCAATGGCTAATGGCCAATAGCTAAAAGCCTTTTTGTTGTCAAAATGGAGGATTTACCACGCTCGGCGAGAAAAATTGGCGCAGGATAGTACCAAAATAGTACAGCCAAGACATTTTTTCTCGTTAGCGGAAGTAAATACCCATTTTCACAACAAAATTACTCGTCGTAACCGTTAGCCTTCGCACTCCACATCGTCATCAACGTAAGCGCACCCAAGATAGCCATAATAAGGATAGTTAGGTATGCGCCATTCCAGCCGTAGTGCTGAGCAACGAAGCCGAAGCCTACGCCAGAGATAAGGGTAGAGGCGTAGCCGAAGATACCGAGGATACCATTTGCTGTAGCGGCAGCGCGGTTTGTAGCCTGATTTGCAGCCGAGATACCGAGCAGAGCCTGCGGACCATAGACAAAGAAGCCCAGAAGGGTAAATGGCAGAATCTGAATCCACCAAGCGCTACCCTCAGGGATTGCCCAGAAAACAGCAACCGTAGCAGCAGCGCCGACCATACAGAGTACGCAGGTGCGGTGAGCCTTGCTGTTAAAGAACTTATCTGTGAGCCAGCCCCAGAAGACCATACCGACATTACCGCCGACAAACTCAAAGACAATACAGAGTGTTGTTGCCATAGCAAGCGAGAGTCCCTTTGACTCTGTAAGCATTGTTGGACCCCAGTCAAGGGCTGCAAAGCGGACAACATATACAAAGAAGTTTGCAAGACCCAGAGTCCAGATAAGGCGGTTACCAAATACCTTACGGCGTACAAAGGCGTTATACTCAGCCTTCTGCTCTGCTGTAAGAACATCTTTATTCTTCTTCTCAATAACCTCTGGCAGACCCACCTCTGATGGGGAGTTCTTAACAAGGGTAAAGATACCTAAAGAGCCGAGCAGAGCGAATGCTGCAGGGATAAGGAAGCAGAGACGCCAAGCGCCAAAGTGCTGTGAGAAGTTCAGAATTTCTGCCTGCGAAGCACTTGCACCCAAGTTGGTAGTAATAGTCTGAACGACCTCCGGATTTGCGCTCATATCAAGTCCCAGATGTGGCATAATAAACCAGCCACACAGACCAAATACAAGGCCCGCACCGATAGAGTGCGACATATTCCAAACAGACATCTTTGTTGCCAACTGGTCAGGGTGAATCCACTGTGTCATAATCTTTGTAAACGGAGGCACACCCATACCCTGCAGGTATCCGTTGATAACCCACACAATACCCATACAGTAGATAAGCACCGTAGAGAAAGTGAGCGTAGTACCCATCTTTGCAGCCAGAACGACAATCCAGTTTGCCACAAAGTCACTAACGCCGAAGATGATATTTGCAACGGCGCAGAGCATTAGACCCACTGATGCAACGACCTTAGCACTGCCTCGGTCAGCAATAATACCATTCACAAAGCGAGAAAGACCATAGATAATGCCGTGCAGAGTAAGGAAGAGACCAAGCTCCACCTTTGAGATACCAAACTCGGCTGTAAGGCCTGGCATTGCGATAGAGAAGTTTTTACGCACAAAGTAGAACAGCGCGTAACCCACCATAGTGTAGATGATGGTGCGCAGCTGCCAATTGTTAAACGAGCGAGTTGAAGTGTTGTTCATTATTTTAGTTTTTAGGTTTTAGGTTTTTACAAAGAGTGGGTGTCTCACGGCACCCACCCTAAATATCGTTACAAGTGAGACTGGTTAGCACTCCCAGACGCCACCTTTACCGAACAGATGCTCAAGAAGTGCATCCATTAGGCCGAGGCGGTAGATAACGTCGATATTTGTGTATCGGCTACGCATATAAGGGATATATGAGAATGTCTTGCGGAAGCGCTCACGGCTCACACCGATATGCTCTGGCTCATATGGAGCACCTACAAGACGAAGATTCTCGCGCACCTGAGCAAATGGGATAATCTGCTCGGCAATCTGAGTCTTGAGTGTTGGCCAAGCAGCCTTAAGAGCCTCAAGCTGTGCGCGAAGACCCTCCTTATCGGTATACTTACCACGTGCCTCCTTAAGACCACGAGCAGTATGGCCTGGCATACCATCAAAGACAGCGCGAATCTCTGCCTCCTGCTCCTCCCAGCTCTTCCAAGCATCTACGCACTTATCTACATCAAGATTCTCAATATCCTGCTCAAGGAGGAACTCAAGAGATGCTGTAGAGGCGAGCGTGCCGATACCTACCTTAAAGCCGTGAGAGACATGCTTACCCTCATAGCACAAATCCTCCATATCCCAGCAGTGTGAGAACTGGTGCTCTGTACCTGAAGCAGGGCGTGAAGACTGAATAGCCTGCATAGCAAAACCGCTCATCAGAAGACCCTCGCTCAGCTTCTCGGTCATCTCCAAATCGCCCTCGTGAACAGCAGCTGGCGCAGAGAGTGACTCACGAAGACCATCCTGAACAAGACCAAGTGCAAACTCGTCAATCTTCTCATTACCAGTAACATCGGCAAGCATCCAATCTGCCGCAGCAGGAATCTTTGCAATAAGATCTGCATAGCCAGAAGCGGCAAGCTCCTTTGGAGCAGCAGCAGCGATAACTGGGTCCATAACAAAGCCATAAGGAGCTGGGCAATCAAAGGTCTGCTTGTTACCATCCTTTGTAATTGATGCGCCGTAAGCTGTATAACCATCCATAGAGGCTGCTGTACCTACGCACATATACTTACGACCAACAAGGTGTGACACATACTTTGTAGTATCGTTCATAACGCCAGAGCCAACGGCAATAGCGATAGCCTCGGTAGTCTCAAGGCGAGCCTTGAGTGACTCTACGTGCTTCCACTCAGCATAAAGCTCCTTATCTGTGTAGATAAAAGGCTCCTCCTGCTCAATACCAGCCTCAAGAAGTGAAGCGTAGACAGCCTTACCTGCCACCTCCCAAGTATTGAGGTCTGCAACAATAATAGCCTTGCATCCTGGGAATAATTTTGCAAACATCTCGGCTGTGCGAGATACCACACCGGCACCGATAATAAGGTCCTTGGTGTCAGTCGTGCGCTCAAGGGCACGCTCTACTTTTTCCATGCTCATAGTCGTATATTATTTTTTGATTTGTCCGTAGTATGCATTTGCACCATGCTTGCGGTCGTAGTGCTTCTCTATCATATTCTTATCCATCTCAACCTTAGGGTTAAGGGCGAGGGTTATAGATGCCATGCGAGCCACCTGCTCAAGGATTACTGAGTTCTGAACAGCCTCCTTTGCACTCTTACCCCAAGTGAAAGGCCCATGATGCGCCACAAGAACTGCAGGGGTGTGCATAGGCTCCATATCCTTAAAGGCGTCGGCAATAACAGTACCTGTCTCAGCCTCATATGCGCGGGTAATCTGCTCGGCAGTCATATTAGTGGTGCAAGGGATATCGCAGTGGAATGTATCACTGTGTGTTGTTCCCAGATTTGGAATAGGCAGACACGCCTGCGCCCAAGCTGTAGCATATGTAGAGTGAGTATGCACAACCGCACCCACCTCTGGGAACGACTTGTAGATAACAAGATGTGTTGGAGTATCAGACGAAGGGCGCAGTGTTCCCTCAACAACATTACCCTCAAGGTCTACAACCACCATATCCTCGGCTGTCATATTATCGTAGCTCACACCACTGGGCTTGATAACGACAAGATTTGTCTCGCGGTCTATAGCCGAGACATTACCCCAAGTGAGAATCACAAGGCCATGATGCACAAGGTCAAGGTTTGCCTCACAAACTTCCTGTTTTAGTTTCTCTAACATACTCTCCAAATTTTTTTGCAAAAGTAACAACAAAAAATGAGAAAAGGAAAGTTTTTACACAAATTTCTTTCCTTTTGACTATCTTTTTACTTTCCTTTTAGTGCTTTCTTGCCTCCTCGCTATCTTTTTCAAGCACATCGTCGCCCTCCCAGTCAAACATTGGGAAACTCTTATTCTCTCCCAAGCTAAAGCGGGTGTATGTTATCGGCAGTCCGCGCTGAAGATATACAGTCTCATAAGCAGTCTTTACAGAGAGCACCTCGTCAGCATATCCACTACCATAGATATCATTATTTGCCACCTCACATCGCAAGCCAAATTGCGAGATTACCGCCTGCGTATAATTATATAGGTGTTGCGAATCGGTCTTGAGGTTTATCCAGCCGTCAGTAGCGAGCAGCTGTGCGTAGTACTCTAAAAATATTGGCGAGGTAAGGCGCTTCTTAGCCCTACGACTCTTGAGTTGCGGGTCGGGGAAGGTAATCCAAATCTCCGACACCTCACCCTCAGCAAATAGCGAAGTGATAAACTCAATGCGCGCACGCAAAAATCCCACATTGGTCATACCTCTCTCTGTCGCCGTCTTTGCTCCGCGCCACATTCGTGCCCCTTTGATATCTACGCCGATAAAGTTCTTATCTGGATTGCGAGCAGCAAGAGCTACAGTATACTCGCCCTTACCGCATCCAAGCTCAAGCACTATCGGGTTATCATTATGAAAGAAGTCTGCATGCCAACGCCCCTTGAGCGGGTGGTCTGTGCGGAACATCTGCTCAAACTCTGGCTCTACGAAGCATGCAAAACTCTTATTCTCTGCAAATCTCTTCAGTTTATCCTTTCCCATTACTTTACTATCTCTACACCCACAGCCTCAATGCCACGAACAGTTCGGCAAGGGGTTATTGTAAATATATAACAGCCACGCTGGCTCAACTGGCACCTCTCTCTATATCCCACACTCTGCGAGGCAGTAAGCGCCGTAGCCCGATAACTTCTATCAAGGCCAAGCACTACCCTCTCACGCGTCTGATGAGCATCAGGTAGCGAGGTATGGATAACCACCGAGAGCGTATCGCTCATAAAACTATCGTTATACCTGAGTGCCACAGCTATATCACACAGCGAAGTGGTGTCGCTATTCTCATAGACTATACTAACAGGCTCCTGCCAGCCGTAGACATCCACAGGTAGCATATCAGTATGCACCTCACCTCTACGACCACAGCCCATACATAGCATAGTCACTAACAACACAACTGCTGCTCGCATACTACTCCTTACCCTCTGATTTATGCTCCGCACCCTGACCACCATGATGTGGCTTACGGTTGTTGCGGAAGCGATTATTGCGTCCACGATGGTGCTGACGACGGTCTGCTGCTTGACCACCCTGCTGGGCATCTGCCTGCGGAGCTTCGCTATCAGCCTGCACCTCCATGTTGTCCTGAGGGGCTACCTCCTCGCGGCTCTGAGACTTATTATTACGCTTTTTCTTACGCTTCTTAGACTTATCAAAGCGGGTGATGCTATCCTCCTCGGTGCGATATGTAGGCTCGTCACTCTTTGTTGGTGCGCTATCGCCCACAATGCTCTCAACCTTCTCGCCATTACGGTTAGCGGCTAAAATCTCGCGTACTCGCCAAACTGGAATAGTAACAACATTTGACATCATCTCCTTGCTGCTACTAAATGTCATTGTCTTGGCAAGAATGTCGGTCTTTACAAGGAAGTACTCTCCATCAATAGCCTGCAGTGGCTCCTTAATGCGAGGTATAGCCTTGCGAGCATCCATATAGAGGTCGTACTCATACATCAGACAGCACTTGAGCTTTGAACACTGACCAGCGAGCTTGAGTGGATTGAGCGACAAATCCTGCACACGCGCAGCACCTGTAGTTACCGACGAAAAACTTGATATCCACGATGCGCAGCACAGCTCACGACCACAAGCACCAATACCGCCAATACGGCCAGCCTCCTGACGAGCGCCAATCTGCTTCATCTCAATGCGGATATGGAACTGCTCCGCAAATACCTTGATAAGTTCGCGGAAATCTACACGACCATCAGCAATATAGTAGAAAATAGCCTTAATCTTATCGCCCTGATACTCCACATCGCCAATCTTCATATCTAACCCCATCTCGGCAGCAATCTGTCGCGAGCGAATCATCGTCTCGTGCTCCAGTGCAATAGCCTCCTGCCAGCGCTCAATATCGTACGGCTTTGCCTTACGGTAAATCTTCTTAAACTCGCCGTTAAAAGGATTAAATCCCACGCGGCGCATCTGCTTGGCAACCATATCGCCCGTAAGCGAAATAATACCTATATCGTGTCCTGGCGACGCCTCAACAGCGACAATATCGCCCACCTGAAGGTCAAGATTATTGACATTCTGATAGAATGAGCGGCGGGTATTCTTAAATCTGACCTCAAATATATCGCACTGCTCATGGTCTGGATACTCCGCCAGCCAAGGTGTTTCGTGAAGTTTAAAGCAACCCTCCGCCATCTGAGCTGTAACCTCGCCCTGCTCATCGTAGCCAAAAGCGCATCCACGCCCCACCTCTGGAGTCATATATTTCTTACTGTCCATATTATCATCTATACTTTAATTAACAAAGGTACAATAAATTGCGAAAAAAAACACTACCCTGCCACTATTTTTTCACTTTTCAGTCGCCTATATACCCTAATACCATATCCAACAGCCGCTGTGGTAAGCCCCACGATGTATCCTACTAACAATCCGACACTTCCAAACCCGAAAGTAAATGCACATAGATAACCGACTGGTATATTAAGCAGCACATAGGCCACAAAGGATAGATAGGCGATAATCTTCACATCCTGCACACCTCTAAGCACTCCGATAAGCGTACCTTGAATAGCATCAGAGACCTGATACAGAGCCACAAGCACAAGCATTGGAGCGGCGAGGGCAATAATCTCTCTGCTCGGCGTAAATGCCATAGGAAGCACTTTTCTAAAGAGTATAAATACCACCAGCACACACACTCCCCACAGCGCACCAAGATGGAGTGACGAAATAATGCTTCGTCTCATCTGCTCCTTATCTTTCAGTCCATAGCAGTGCGAGGTGCGGATAGTTGCCGCGCTACCCAGCGCCACCGTAAGCATAAAGGCGGCATTACCATATGTCATCGCCACCTGATTTGCCGCAATAGCCTCAGCGCCAAACCACCCCATCATAACACTTGTCACAACAAAGGCCGCACCCTCAAGAAGCATCTGACCCGCTGTTGGCACACCTATTTTGAGTAGTTTGTATGTATCCTTTAAGTAGTTTACGCCCCGCGAGAAGAGTCGCAAGTAATCTCTACACTCGCCCTTAACGACAAAGTAGGCAAAAATAAGCACTGGCGAGAGATAGCGAGCAACAAGCGTTGCAAGACCTGCTCCATAGACGCCCATAGCCTCAAAGCCCCAGTGTCCATAGATAAACACCCAGTTTAGCACCACATTGACAAGGTTAGTGACAATAGCGATAACCATCGGCGTTGTCGTGTCACCCATACCCTCAAGGAACTGCTTAAAACAGCCGTAGAGCATTATCGCCGGAAGACTATATGCCATCAGTCGGTAGTAAGGCACAGCCATATCTACCACCTCAACAGGTTGTCCCATCTTATAGAGCAGTGGCACAGAGAGCAGTTGCAGCGCCATAAAGAGCACTCCGATAATCGGAAAAGTTACCAGCGAGCTCTGTAAATAATGTGCCGTACGGCGATACTCTCCACGAGCAAAGTGTTCGCCAATAATAGGCGTAATACCGAGCGTGATGCCCAGACTGAGGCTGAACATCACAAAACTAATCATCACACCAAATGATACCGCCGAGAGTGGCAGTGGATTCTGCCCACCATATGCCCCTACCATAGCGTTGTCAGCAAACTGAACAACGATATATCCCAACTGCGACAGAGCTACGGGCAGTGCCAGTCGCATATTTGCCTTGTAATCCTCTTTATATCTGTTTAACAATGCAATCAATCTTGTTCCTCCACCTGATTGTTAAAGATGTGGCGCGCAAGTTCGCCCACACTATGAATCCTAATAACCTCTATACCCTCAACTTTTTTCTGCAACTTTGGAGCATAGCCAGAGATAACTATCTGCTTAAAACCCAATCGTGCAGCCTCAGCAATGCGCTGCTCTGTACGCGGAGCGGGGCGCACCTCTCCCGATAGACCAATCTCGCCCGCAAAACAGATATTATCAAGCAGTGGGGTGTCGTAGTATGATGATATCACAGCCGCAATAACAGCAAGGTCAAGCCCCGTATCTGCCACGCGGAAGCCGCCCGCAAAATTGAGGAACACATCCTTCTGGAACATCTTCAGCCCCACCTTCTTCTCTATTACGGCAATGAGCATATTCATTCGTCGCGAATCAAAGCCTGTGGTATTTCGCTGCGGAGTACCATAAGCCGCCTGACTGACAAGCGCCTGCACCTCAATAAGATATGGGCGCACACCATCTACCGATGCACCCACAGCCACACCACTCAGCGGCTCGGCATAGTGGGTAAGAAGAATCTCTGATGGGTTATCTACACACTTTAGCCCCGTAGCGGTCATCTCAAAGACGCCAATCTCAAACGTTGCTCCAAAGCGGTTCTTTATACCGCGAAGTATTCGGTAGATATTGTTATTGTCGCCCTCAAACTGAAGCACGACATCTACAATATGTTCCAGCACCTTCGGGCCCGCGATAGTTCCCTCCTTTGTAATGTGGCCGATAATAAAAATAGCCGTACCAGTACTCTTGGCATACTTCAGAAGTGTTGCTGCACACTCTCTCACCTGCGAGATGCTTCCTGGAGAGGAGTCAAGCAGCGACGAGGCCATAGTCTGTATTGAGTCTATAACCACTATATCTGGGCGTAGCGTCTCTATCTGCGCAACGACATTCTCAAGCAGAGTCTCTGTATAAACCGTGCAGTTCTGATTATGGATGCCTATTCTATCGGCACGAAGGCGTATCTGCTCCGCGCTCTCCTCGCCCGACACATAGAGCGTAGTCATACTGTTGTCCGTAAGGGCAAGTTGCAGCGAGAGTGTAGATTTACCAATACCTGGCTCGCCACCCAGAAGAATCAGCGACCCTGGTACAACGCCACCACCCAACACGCGATTTACCTCACTATTTCCCGTGTCAAGGCGCACGGTCTTTCCGCACTCTATATCCTGCACCTTCTGCGGCACAGCAGGCTCAACAGCGCGAGATGCTACAAGGGCTGGCACACTGTTAGTCGCGGCTACAACCTCCTCTGCAAAGGAGTTCCACGCACCGCAAGAGGGGCACTTACCCAACCACTTGCTCGTGTCGTAGCCACACTCACGACAGAAATATGCCTTCTTTACCTTTGCCATTACTTAAAGAGTCTATAGATGTCGTTTCCGTTTGCAAAGAGCATAAGTGCAAGTAGCAGGAACAGTCCTATGTACTGTGCAATCTCAAGCACTCGCTCGCTAACCTTTCGGCGAGTAATCATCTCCCAAAGTGTAAAGAGCGTATGTCCGCCATCAAGACCCGGAATTGGGATGATGTTCATAATGGCAAGGATAATTGACAAAAACGCCGTCATTGACCAGAAGGCATGCCAATCCCAAGTACCAGGGAAGATTTTTCCAATGGCGATAAAACCGCCCACCTGCTTATAGAGTCCAGTATCTGGCTTTACAATCAGCTTGAGCTGATTCCAGTAGTTCTCAATCGTTCTACCCGTAAGGCGTGCACCCGCAGGGATAGACTCCCAGAGGGTATAGCTCTTTGTTCTCAGTGTATAAGGCAATCCTGCCACAGTAACGCCAATCTTACCCTCGCTATTTACTGGCACAAGGATTTTGAGCCTCTCACCCCCACGCTCAACAGTAAGCTCTGCGCTCTTATCTGCGCGCTGAGAGAGCAATGGAGCGTAGGCAGCAAAATCAACCTCATCAATACCATCCACGCCAACAACCTTATCGCCCACCTGCAGACCAGACTCAATAGCCGTCTGAGAGACAAGCGAGTCAATAATAAATGGGTGATGTATAGTACAAAAGCTACCAAAATCCTCCTTCTGGCGCAACACATTAATCTTCTCATATGGTACAACAACACCCGTAGGCATACCATTACGCAGCACTATAACATTAAGGTCGCCATCGGCAAGAATCACGCGCGAAAGCACCGCCGCGCTGTTTACAACCTGCTCGTCGTTAATGGTAATAATGCCGTCGCCATCTCTAAATCCTAAAGCCTCGCCATCGGCATTGAAGCTATATCCATAACCATTTGTAACATCCTCATTTGCAAGATACTGCTCGCCCCAAGCATAGCTTATACCGCAGTAGATAAAAAACGCCAGTATAACATTCATCGTAACACCCGCCACAAGCACGCAGAAGCGCTGCCAAGCTGGCTTTGAGCGGAACTCCCAAGGCTGAGGCTCTGAAGCAAGGTCTTTACTACCCTGATTTTCGTCAATCATACCGGCAATCTGGCAATATCCACCTAATGGAAGCCAACCCATACCATACTCCGTATCTCCACGCTTAAACTTAAAGAGTGAAAATCCCCAATCAAAGAAGATATAGAACTTATCAACGCGAATCTTAAAGAGTCGCGCCATAATAAAGTGTCCAAACTCATGCACTGTCACAAGCAGTGTCAAGCTGAGAAAAAATTGAATAATTCTAATTACAGTCTCCATATACAGTTATCTTTTTTACTCCTTAATCTTCAAAAACACGCGAGCCAAACGGCGAGACTCAAGGTCGGCTGCCGCATAATCCTCAAGCGTAGGTTTCTTGATATTTTCCGCTCTATCAAGGGCGTACTCAATGGTGCGGACAATATCTAAATAGCCGCACTTATGGGCAAGGAACGCCGCCACAGCAACCTCATTTGCTCCATTCATCGTGCAGGCTGCCGTACCGCCACTACGCAGGCAGTGATATGCAATATCAAGTGCCGGATACTTTACCCTATCAACCTCTGCAAAGGTCAGTGTTGGGTTATCAGCAAAGCTGAAGTGCTCATCTCGCTGTGCGCGCTGTGGATACATAAGAGCAAAGGATATCGGCATATGCATATCTGGTGTACCAAGCTGTGCTTTGATAGCACCATCCTCAAACTCAACCATAGAGTGGATGACCGACTGCGGGTGGATAAGCACAGAGATTTTATCTGCATCAAGGCCAAAGAGCCAAGCCGCCTCAATAACCTCAAAGCCCTTATTGACAAGCGTAGACGAGTCTATAGTAATCTTCGCACCCATTGTCCACTGCGGATGCTTGAGCGCCTGCTCTGGCGTTACATCCTTAAGTGCCTCTATCGGAAGGTCGCGCAGTGAGCCACCGCTACAAGTGATAATGAGTCGGCGCAGTGGAGCACGCTCACCAATAAGGCACTGGAAAATTGCTGAGTGCTCCGAATCTATCGGAAGTATCGGTGCGCGGTACTGCTCGGCAAGGCGCATCACAAGCTCACCAGCAACAACAAGGGTCTCCTTATTTGCAAGGGCAATCTTCTTTGACTTTTTGATTGCAGATACTGTCGGCATCAGACCCGCATAACCGACAAGGGCATTGACAACCACATCTACATTATCATCAGCCGCCACTTGCGCTACTGCCTGCTCGCCCGCATATACCTTTATCGGATAGGCAGCAAGAGCCTGACAGAGTGGCTCATAGAGTGAAGCGTCGGCAATAACCACGCTATCGGCATTAAACTCAACGGCCTGCTTTGCCAGCTGTTGCCAGTTACGATGAGCCGTAAGGGTTGTAATCTCAAAAAGGTTGCTGTTCTCACGAACAATATCAAGTGTCTGCACTCCTATAGAGCCTGTAGATCCAAGCAGTGCTATACGTTGTTTCTCCATCATTAGAATATTATATATGACTCAGGATTGAGCGGTTTGCCACCCATCCACATCTCAAACTCAAACATCTTCTCCACATCGCTCTCAGCGGCCGAGTAGCCGATAACCTCGTTTGTAGCCACTCTCTGTCCCTTCGTAACAATAGCGCCCGAAAGGTTGCGATAGATAGAGGCTATGCCGTTATCGTGCTGTACTATAATGCTATTTCCGCTCTCTGGCAACCAATCCACAGCCACCACCGTACCGTCAGTAACAGCGACAATCTGCTGCTCGGCTGCCGCTGCCATACGGATACCAAAAAGTCCCACCTTGGCATTAAATCGCTCGGCGATAATTCCCTCCATAGGCTTGACGGCATTAATCTTGGTATGGCTCTGATTTTTACCACCGCTACTAATTGTATAGAGGCGGTCGTTCTCCATCTGACGGCGGAAGAGCGAGTCGGCACCCGACGGCGGAACAATGCTCTTATCAAATGCCACCGAGTCACTTCTGACAGAGCTCATTGTTGGCATCTTACCATCCACAACAAGGATACGATTCTCATTGTAGACAAGCATCTGATTCATCTTGCGTTCTAACGAATCAACGCGAATAAGGGTACGGATAAGGGTCTGACGCGAGCGCGAAGCATCCGTTCTATAACCCGGAAGCATATCCAGCAGTGGCGTGTATGCCACAAGGGCGAGTAGCAGTGCAAAAACAATAGTCACAAGCGCAACACAACTCATCACCATAGCCACAGGCGACAGATGGGCATACCACCTCTCCGTTCCGCTCTCTGGCTCTACGATGACAAGCTTGCGCTTACGAAATATATTATGCCACCAAAGTGAAATTTTCTCAAATAGCCTCATATAGACACATATTTGTACAAAGATACAAACTTATTTTTGATTTAAACGTCTATTTGAGAAATAAAGTATCTAACAACCAAATTCAAGTCGCCATTTTATCTCCTCCGCAACGAGCTGCGCAGTGCGATTTTCGGGCAACTGCTCCAAAATTGAGACTATAAGCGACTCTCTATCTGCAATTACAGAGGAGAGCAGAGCCACTGCGCCCTGCGCCACAAGGTGATTGTCCGTATTAAGCGTAACAGCCTCTATTACAGCGTTTTGAATTATCTGCTCGGAGATATTCTTACTACGCGAAGCAGCAAGGAGTGCGGCATAGGCAACAAGGCTATTGTCACCACTGCACCAGTTTGCCACAAAACTCATATCCGCCACATTACACAGCAGACCCTGTGCCGCCTGCTCGGCAAGTTCAGAATTTACAATACCCTCACGCCAGAAGTCAAGTTCACTGCCCACCACAAGATTTGCATCTGCAATCCAGAGAGCAATAATCTGCAACTCTCGCACCTGCTGACGATAGAGGAATTTTGCAAGGTCGTGGTCAGTACCTACCTCGGATGCCATCTGACGGATTGAGTGTATAGCCACGCCGTAGTTCATACCATACTTAGCGCCGTAGTAGCGGAAAGTATCAAGCACAGCACCATTCATCTGCTTACGGATTTTACCGAGCAGAGTGACCATCTTTGACGTATTGTTCTGCATACTATTTAGATGACGGAAGAGCTAAAGTAACACTCTGTCCATACTGATAAATCTCCCTTTCGGCTGTTGCAAGAGTCTGTGTGCCAAGCAGTAGCTGAATCTTACACAGAGCAGGCACAGCAAACTGTCCCTTGTTTTTATCCTTCTCTGTAGCCACTGGCAGAGCCGTTGTATCAACCGCCTCTGGTGCAAAACAGAGCATTATCGGGTCGCCCGACAAATCTGCTACTGGCACAATACCCACACCCTCACGATAGCGCGCAAGGATATAATTCTTCTCTGCGGCGGTAGGGGTGATTGTATAGTTGAAAGTATCAACAGTTGTGGTCGTAGTGCCGTAGAACATATCAAGGCACTGACGCTCCATTGCATCAATCTTTGCAAGGGCGGCCTGAAGACCCGCACCAAATACATTCTCGCCTGCATCACCAGTAATAAGTTCCTTACGGCTACGACGCAGTGAGAATATCATCTCTGCCGCTGCGGCAGCCTGCTGCTCAATACTCTGCGCGCGATTGTCGCTCTTATAAACGGGCAAAACCACCTCCTCGCACTCTTTCACCTCCGTCACAACACTCTGAGGGGCTTTATCGCAAATCGTAGCAGAGAGAATCTCTGTCTGTCGCTTCTCGGCAAGGGATGCGCGCACACCGAGCATCTTCTGCGCATAGCGAGCAAACTCTCCAGGCTCAAAGTGCACTGTTTTGACCACTACAGATACAGCAACGCTACTCTGTGGATCTGAGTAGACAACCTCCCCATTCTTTGTATAGAGTCCACTGCGGACAACACCCTGCGCTGACAATGATGTAACGCAAACGAGCGAAAGTATAAATGCAAAAATATGTTTCATAACACAAAGTTACTTCTTTTCACTTAATAATCAAAATTTAAGATAAAAATCCTTTGTCAGCTCGCGATACTGTGCAGTATACTGCTGCCCCTCATCCTCGTATATGGTAAGGCTCTCATACGCCACACTCTTGTGACTATCAAACGACAGCTCTGCCATTGTGCGAATTGTCTCACTACCCGACCGAGAGCGAACATCACACCGGCGAACAAGATTAAGTTGCGTAAGTGCCAAGTATCGCTCCATCTGCTCCGTAGGTAGTATAAGCGCAAAGCGACCCGATTTTTCAAGCAGACGAGATACAGAGGCATCCAACTGCTCAAGGGTAAGACTTGTAGTATGGCGTGCCATCGTGCGCAGAGAATCTGGACAGAGGAGCGAGTCTGTAAAATATGGAGGATTTGAGAGAATAAGGTCAAACTTTTCGCTCTCAAAATCCTGCACAGAACTTTGTACTGCCATCAGCCGTTTTGCCCAAGGCGAATTAAGAAAGTTGTTTGTCGCGCACTCTACTGCTCCATTTTCTATATCTACACCCACAATCCTTTGCGCGCCACCTCTTTGTGCCATCATCAGCGCAATAACGCCAGTACCCGTACCTATATCAAGCACCCGATTTGCATCCACGACATCTACCCAAGCACCCAGCAGCACACCATCAGTGCCGATTTTCATCGCCGCACCAGACTGCTCTATCGCAAACTGCTTAAAGGTAAAACGGCTACTTCTCATCGCAAAAATCCATCTATGCCCGCTCCAAAAAGCGCATAATCATACTTCACGGGGTCCTCGGCGCAGAACCTACGGAGGCTCTGTGTAATCTCAACTGTAGCCTTCCAGTCATTCTGCTTGCGCGACAGAAGTCCAAGTGCGCGACCCATATTTCCGCTATGCACATCAAGTGGCAGGTAGAGCGCCGATGCAGGGATTTTACGCCATAGGCCAAAGTCCACACCGCGATTATCACACCTAACAAACCAACGAAGATACATATTTAGTCGCTTACATGCCGCCCCCTTGTCTATAGAGGAAAAGTGCTTCTCACAGCGCGCGTTATGCTCCGCCGAGAAGAACTCGCGGCGCACCTCTGACAGCACCGCTGCCATATCTTGATGCTTCAAGTAACTACTCTCAAACAGAGAACCCACAGTGCCATACTTGTGACAGATAGACTGCAGCGCACGGACAAAATCAACAAAATCATGGCCATTAAATGTGCGGTGGACATAGCTCGTAAGAGAGTTAAAATCACTCTGTTCCGCCCCCATAACAAAACTATATGGTGCAAAGTCCATATACTCCATCATTCGGCGAGCCGAGCGTACTATAGCCTTACGGTTTCCCCAAGCGATTGTAGATGCCAAAAAGCCCGCAATCTCCTTGTCTCTATCATCCGTAAAACTATGGGGAACAGAGATTGGGTCGGCCTCAATAAAATCTGTATTGTTATACTTATCGTGCAGAGCCTCCAGCATTTCATACATCTGCTCGGCACTAAAATCAGAGTATGCGTCCATCGCTCATAACAATTTTTCGGTCCACAGAATCGGCAAGGCTCATATCGTGCGTAACCATAACAATGGTCTGGTTAAACTCGCGCCTTACATCCATAAGCAGCGAGTGTATCTGGTCGCGCGAGGCTGTATCAAGATTTCCCGTTGGCTCATCTGCAAGCACCACAGAGGGTCTGTTAATTAGCGCACGAGCGATAGCTACCCTTTGTTGCTCGCCACCCGACAGCTCAACTGGCTTATGCGAGCCCCTATCCCTAAGCCCCACCATATCAATAAGTTCCGCTGCACGAGAGAAGGCATCCTTGCGCTCCGCACCACCTATAAGTGCTGGCATAGCGACATTCTCAAGAGCCGTAAACTCTGGCAGTAGGTGATGGAACTGGAAGACGAAACCTATGTGCTGGTTACGAAACGCTGCAAGCTCCTTCTCGCCCATAACTGTGCAATCCTTGCCCGCAATCTCTACCCTACCGCTATCGGCCGCCATCAGCGTTCCCAAAATATGCAGCAGGGTACTCTTGCCAGCGCCACTTGCGCCAACAATAGCCACAACCTCGCCCTGAGCAACCTCAAGGCTCACACCACGAAGCGCCTCAACGGTCACAAATCGTTTATAAATCTCCGAAGCCTTTATCATCTGTATACTCTCTAAAAATCTTTACAATCTGCACTGCCGGCTCTACATCATGCACACGCAAAATTGTTGCGCCGCGATTAATCGCCTCCCAATTTAGGGCTGTTGTTCCAGCAAGGGCATTCTGTGGAGTTGTATCCAACACCTTGTATATCATTGACTTGCGCGATAACCCTACAAGCACTGCATAGCCCAAAGCACAAAGCCTATCAAGTCCAGCAAGCAGCTGATAGTTCTGCTCAACGCTCTTTGCAAAGCCAAAACCTGGGTCAAGGATTATATTCCCCCTCTTCACTCCCCTGCGCTGTAGCTCCGTCGCGCGAGAAGAGAGATAATCTACCACCTCCGTCACAACATCCTTATACTCCGTCTTGCTCTGCATTGTCTGCGGCGTACCTCTCATATGCATCGCCACATATGGCACGCCAAGTTCTGCCACAGTGTCAAACATTCTATCATCCCCCTCGCCCGCAGTAATGTCGTTCACAATCACAGCGCCATACTTCTCTACAGTTCGGCGGACAATCTCC
This sequence comes from Alistipes sp., assembly GCA_017938765.1. Classification (GTDB taxonomy): domain Bacteria; phylum Bacteroidota; class Bacteroidia; order Bacteroidales; family Rikenellaceae; genus Alistipes. Next base: position 18,637 of record JAGBAX010000028.1, read on the forward strand.
GCACGGAAGGTATCAACAGATAGAGCCACCTCTGGCGCAACCCTGCGAGCAGCACCTACGCCCATATCTACCCTCGCCCACTCATCTTCAAGCGAGATATCATCAGCACCTGGGCGTGATGAGTAGCCTCCGATATCTACTATCGTTGCACCTGCCACCACCGCCTCTGCTATACGATGCTCAACGGCCTGAGTATCTGTCACCCGCGAGATATCATAGAACGAGTCGGCAGTAACATTAACAATGGCCATCACCTGTAGAGTATGGAAATCAGGAAATTTCATCTCTTAACGCTCTATCAAAATCCGCCACCTGAGCCTTTGTACTCTGAAGCGAGATATTCTCAATGGTAAAGTCTGCCCTTGACTGTAACTGCTCGGCACTCATCTGCACCGCCATACGCGACAGCACAGCCTCTCTTGTTGCCCCATCACGAGCCATAGCGCGCTCTATAGCAACATCCGCAGGCGCTACAACTGCCACCGTATAGTCTACAACATCTTTAAGCCCCGACTCAAAGAGTATTGCCGACTCTACAATAACATAATCGCCACTCTGAGCATCTGCCCACTCACAAAAATGGCGACATACTACTGGGTGGACTAAAGAGTTGAGTTGCAATCGTTTACTATCATCCGTAAAAATCTGTGAGGCGAGATACTTGCGATTAAGCTCGCCATTGAGATAGCACTCACTACCAAATGCTGCAACGATACTCTCAATCAGTGCTTTGTCGCAGTTCATCAGCTCTTTTGCCCTATCATCGGCAATATAAGTAGCAACACCTAACTGCTCAAACATCCGACAGACAGTGCTCTTACCACTGCCAATAGTGCCACACAGACCAACTTTTATCATTTTTCAAAATCTTTTGGAGCCTCTATATCTGGCACATCTCCTATAGAGCGGATGTTAATATCGCTAAGCCTTACCGAGATGGCATTTTTCAGAGACTCTGGCTTAAGATGAAGCCTTACCTTGTCACTCGGAGCCACACCAATCTGTGTAACCTCTCGCATAACAGTATACTCCAACTCCGAAAGTGGGATATTGAGTCGGTTTGTAGAGATAACATATCCAAATAGATTTGTTCCCTTACCCTCAACCACACAAGGCACCTCAAATCGCTGATTACCAATGCGAATCTTCACATCAAGGTCTGTTGTATAGTTGTAGTTCAACTTTGCAATATACCATAGCGTAAACGACGCCACAAATAGCATTATGAACACTGGCGAAATATACTTTTTCGCCGTCTGTCCGAGCCTCTTTATATACTCCCAAATTCGTTTCATAATTACAAAGGTAGTAATAATTTGCGAAACAGCAAATTATTACCACCTTTGGCTATTGGCCACCTACCTACAAAAAAATATCCACCGAAGTGGATATTTTTTAATTACCATAAGCCAATGGCTAATGGCCAAAAGCCAATAGCTAAAAGGTTACTCCTCAAGCCAAGCACCAAGGTCGTCGTAAATCTTATTCGCCATAAATACCATAGCCTTTGCAGATGGGTGACAACCCTTGCCAGTCTCTGGGTTATAGTCGTGCTTTGGCATATAGGTCTGGTCGTTGAAGCCATTTACAGCGAGCAGGTCAACAACCTTTGCATTGTCGCCATAGTGAGCTGCAATCTTATGAATTGACTGCTGAACACCTACGCCAGTATAGTCGCCCACGATGCAGACAATCTTTGTATCTGCTCTACGCTCTAAAATAAGCTCAATGAGCTTAATGTATGCCTCGCAGAATGTAGTATCATTCAGAGCCTCAACCTCAGCACGAGTTATAGCTGCATCAGCTGCATCAAAATATGGCTTCAGGTCGGCATCACTTGGACCTGCGGTTGCCTTGAGCTCTACAGAGCCATAGAGTGGTGCGTGGTTCTTACTCCAGTCGTTTGTTCCGCCGTGGATAATAACGATATCTGCCTCACCAACACCCTGATTATCTATAAATCGCTTTGCATAGTATGTATCTACTGTAGCAGAAGAGTTAGCCACGCAAGTACCTGAATATGAGATATTACGCTCAATTTTTGCATCAAGCATCAGCTCGTTAGCCAAAATCCACCAATAGGTCTGAGACATAGAGGTCAAATCGCCATCTGCAGTTGGATAGTGACATCCATAACCGTTAGGCACAATACCTCTAAAGGTAGAGATGCTATCTCCAATAACGCTAATACGCTTCTGGGTAGATGGCGTTGCCAGATTTGTCGCCATACCCTCAATTACAGGATAACCATCAGCATCCTTAACCCAACTCTTGAGCGGATAGCTACAGCTACCGTTATATGCTGCAACAGCGGCATTCATATTTGTCAGCAGCTCGTCTGTTGTAGTGATAGCTGCGATATGCTCGCCCTGTACAGGCTTATTATTTGCCGCATTTGGATTAAAGCTACGCGCCGACTCATCATAGTAAGCGTAGTCTACACTTGCGTGATAGATTCTAGAGCCGATACCAGCTGCCAGAGTAGATGGATTTGAGTATGTATCGTAGCTAATGCCGTCAGTATGGAAGCCATCCCACTTAATAGTAGAGTATACGCCGTGGATTGTAGCGCCCTTTATCGAAGCTGTAGTACCATTCTGGAAACCGATAATACCCGCCATAACGTTATTCTTAGAGGCATAGCCATCAGTAGCTACGCTAACTGTATGAATCTCCTCTACGCGTGATGCACAGTTTAGGATATTGAGAGTACCTGCGGCTATCTGTGCCCAACCTGCAATACCTGCTGCAAGGGTGTAACCATTGTTTCCATTATTACCGCGAGCCTCAATACGACGACCTGCGTATACAGAGTTGATAATGTTAAACTTACAAGCTGCATCGTTTACCTTTAGATAACCCGCAATACCTCCAACAGAGTACTGGCCTACCAGATTTCCGTATGCAATACAGTTGTCAATAGTAGTCTCAACCTTTACAGTTGCAGAGCCGACAATACCGCCTACATTATACTGCGAGCAGGTAACATTTCCGTAAGACTTACAATCAATAATATTAGCAGTACCATAGCTTGAGATTATACCGACGATACCACCAGCACAAGTTACATAGCTATGAACATCGCCATAAGATACACAATTGATTATATTACAAGCACGGTCAGCAGTACTATTACCCTGATAGCCGACAATACCGCCGACATTATCCTCACCAGGGATAAATGCGTAGTTGATACAGTCAATAACGTGTGCAGTACCGTTTGTACCCTCTGCATTAAGAGTCTCAAATGGCTGCAGAGCACCCACAATACCACCTGTATGGTCTCCACGAGATGAGATACAAGCCAACTGTGAAATAAGACAGTTCTTTGCATATCCAGATGTCAAGTGAGCTGTAATACCACCCGTATAGTTATCTGTATAGTTAGAGACACAACCATCCACAACGCAGTTGTCAAATGTCGTAACAAATCTTGCTCGTGCAGCGATACCACCGCAGAAGTGGCTACCAGCATCAACAGTAGCACCCTTTGCAAGGGTACACTTATTAAACTTTGTACCAGCTGCATACGCCACAATACCACCGCAAAGCTGAGAAGTTGATTTCGCAGCACCGCTAAATGTTACGCCATCCATTGTACAGCCGTTCACATAACCTGCAACACCGCCGACATAACTACCTACATAGTCCTTACTATCTGCAGGCTCAATGAACTTCACGGCTGCAGTACCATTTACAGTAGCATCTACATTGATATTCTCAAATGTTGTGTTAAATGCCACACCCACAAGCGCACCAACGTTAATATATGAAGAGGTAATATTACTATCCTTAATATTGATATTCTTCAGCGTTGCACCCTCTGTATAGCCAAATAGACCACACGCCACAGGGGATGTATTGTTAATAGTAAGACCCGAAATAGTGTAGTTGCCACCATCATAAACACCCTTAAATGGCAGCGATGAGCTATTAATTCCAGTTGATTCATCATACATATAGACACCGATAGGACCGACTTCCACGCCAGTCACATCAATATTTGCCACCTGACGGTAGTGCTTATCAGCATATGGTGCAGATGCATCACCAACTTGTATAGTGAGCAACTGCAAGTCAGCCGCTGTGCTAATCAGATATGGATTTGCAACCGAGCCATCACCGCCACCCCACTGGCCAGCAATCGCACGGCGAGATGCAGCTTTGTTGAGGTCAATATAGAGGTCGTAATAGGTGTTACGAGCAACCTGCTTATTATAAGTATAGGTATAGATAGCCCTATCGGTTGTAACCTCAACTGTTCCCTGATAGTTGCCTGGAGCAAGCACCATATAGATAGCCTTTGCATCAGCCTTAACTGAGCCAACAGCATACGGAGTACCCAGAGTAGTAGTTACGCTACCACAGTCGCCACCAGTAAGTGTCAGACCTGCGTCAGCACCGCCATTTGCAAGGTCAGCAGCAAACTCACCGGCAACAGTTCCTGTGGTATTATAGCTTACAGAGAGCACCTTCTCACCTGCATAAGCACCCGTAGCATATACCTTTGCCTGCAGCAAAGATGCCATAGGGCGCATAGTTACAGTCGCGGTAAGCTCTGTAGCTAAAGCCACTGGATAGCCAATCATAGGCATATTAGTCACATTGAAGAGTGCCGCCTCTGTTTGGCTCTGTGCCTGAGGAATGGTCAGCACAACATCCTTTATGCTCTTAGCATCATTTGCGCCACTATGTGGGAAGTAGACAAACATCTTGTCGCCCGCAACAAAGTCTTTTGTCGTTGTTGAGCAAAAACCGCGACCATCCTGCAAGGCTACAACAGCCTCGGCATTTACAGTCGGCAGTGTAGAGTCAATATAAACACCCAGCAGCTCCTCGCCATTGCCCTGCCAAGAGTACAGACCATCCTTAAAGAGAATACGAGTATCCTCGTCCAAATCTACATAGAAGTTCAACTGCTTAGAGACAAGATTACTCTCCTCAATAACATCCTTATTACAAGAATTTAGTCCCAAAACTGCAGCAATAGCCACAATAATAATGTATAACCTTTTCATAGCACAAACATATTAAAGGTTATCCTCACCGCCATACTCAGGCTGCTCAAAATTATCAGAGATTGCAAATCCCTGCTCTACATAGACCTTAAGGTCTTTTAATACTGGAGCTATATAGACTCCAACACGACTTGTTTTCATCATAAATATAGGTTTTAAGATTATTTGTTTCAAAGTTATGGATTTTTATTGACACTACCAACAAATTAAACAAAAAAGGGGTGTTTCCACACCCCCTTTAACAGATATTACTATCTACTACTTCTTATCCTTCGCTGGAAGCATATCGTATGCAAGCGGAGTTGCAATGAAGAGTGAAGAGTATGTACCTACGATAACACCAATAAGCAGCGCGAAGACAAAGCCACGAATAGTAGCACCACCGAATACGAAGATTGCAAGCAGTGTTACAAGGGTTGTACCTGATGTATTGATGGTACGAGCCAGTGTTGAGCAGAGTGCGTTGTTGATATTGTCGCGAACAGTACGCTTTGGATAGAGTACGTTGTACTCACGGATACGGTCAAAGATTACCACTGTATCGTTGATTGAGTAACCGATAATGGTAAGGATTGCCGCGATAAATGCCTGATCAATCTCAAGGTTGAATGGCATAAATGCGTAGCAGAGTGAGAACAGACCGATAACGATAAACGCATCGTGTACAAGGGCGGCAGTAGCACCAGTAGCCCACTGCCACTTCTTGAATCGCAGGGTAATGTAGAGACCGATTGCGATAAGCGAGAAGAGAATTGCGAATGATGCACCTGTAGTCATATCCTTTGCAATAGCAGGACCAATCTTATCTGCAGATACGATACCATTTACATCCTCCTGTGTATTTCTAAAGCCATCAAGAGTAATCTCATAGCCATAGAGAGGCTTGAGCGCATTGTAAATCAGTGACTCAACCTCCTCTGTTGTAGCCTCTGAAGTATCATCGTGCTTGTACTGTGTAACAATTCTCATCTGGTTCTTCTCGCCATACTGCTTAACCTCAAATGAAGCGTTTGCAGCATCCTCAGCATCAGCAAATGCCTCAGTAAGCTGTGCGCGTACCTGCTCTGCAGTAACCTCCTTGTCAAAGCGTACAACAAATGTACGACCACCTGTAAACTCAACACCAAGGTTCAGACCCTGAACAAAGAGTGATACTACAGAAACAAGGATTACAACACTAGAGATAATGTAAGACATCTTACGCTTGCCGATAAAGTCAAACTTGAAGTTTGTAAGCCAATTCTCTGACCAGCTGCGTGAGAATGATACATTACCCTTCCAACCTGCAATCCACTCGATAAGCAGACGAGTGATAAAGATTGAGCAGAAGAGTGAAGTGATGATACCGATAATCAGAGTTGTTGCGAAGCCCTGTACTGGACCGTTACCAAAGATATAGAGAACAATACCTGTGATAATGGTAGTAAGGTTACCGTCAATAATTGCTGAGTATGCGTTAGCAAAACCATCCTTAATAGCGGCTGAGATACCCTTACCTGCGCGAAGCTCCTCCTTGATACGCTCAAAGATAATTACGTTAGAGTCCACTGCCATACCCATAGTAAGCACGATACCTGCGATACCTGGGAGGGTCAATACTGCACCAAATGATACCAGAAAACCTATGAGCAGGAATACGTTAGTTACCAGAGCAACAGCTGCCATCCAACCTGCAGTCTTGTAGAACAGACCCATATAGAGCAGTACAAGGATAAACGCGATTACGAATGACATCAAACCAGCGTTGATAGACTCCTGACCAAGTGATGGACCAACTACAGTATCCTGAATAATGCGTGCTGGAGCTGGAACCTTACCAGACTTAAGAACGTTTGCAAGGTCCTGAGCCTCCTGAATTGTAAAGTTACCAGTGATAGATGAGTTACCACCCTCAATCTTGTTGCGAACAACAGGAGCAGAGTAAACATAACCATCAAGAACGATTGCAATGCACTTGCCAATGTTATCAGCAGTAAGCTGAGCCCACTCAGTAATACCGTTTGAGTTCATTGACATTGAAACCTCAGCATCAGCACCTGTCTGAGCATATGTTGCACGAGCGTCAGAGATTACACCACCATCCAGTGGAGCCTTACCATCAGCGCGCTCAACCTTAATTGCATAGAGGCAGAGACGGTTGTCAAACATAGGCTCACCCTTGATACCCCACTTGAAGGCAACGTCTGCAGGGAAGCAGTCACGAACCTCTGGAAGAGCGAGGTAGCTGTTGATAGTTGCAACATCTGCCGCAACAGCAGCACCAATAACTGCGCCACCAGCATAGTCTGGGCTAAGGAGTGCCAAAAGTGGATTCTGCTCACGAGTAAAGCGGCTAACAGCCTCACCCTCAGCAGCCTGAGCAACCTCAGCTGTAAGATCTGTACCCTCTACAGCCTTATCCTCATTCTGATTGAGGTTAAGAGACTTGATAACAGCATCTGCACGAACAAGGGCAGGCACAAGCTCTGCACCGTTGTAAGTTGTCCAGAACTCAAGTGATGCAGTACCCTGAAGGAGCTTACGAACACGCTCTGGCTCCTTAACACCTGGAAGCTCAACCAAGATACGGTTTGAGTTTGGAAGGCGCTGGATATTTGGCTGCATTACACCGAAGTGGTCAATACGGCTACGGATGATGTTAAATGATGCAGAGATAGCATCCTCAGTCTCCTGACGAAGAATCTTTACAACCTCAGCATCTGACATTCCTGGCTGGATATCCTTACGGTCTGGGCTAAGGAAAATATCAACGAGCTTGCCGCCGTTGCTACCCTCAGCATAAGCCTCTGCGAAGGTACCGATATAGTCGCCTGTACCCTCCTTAAGAGCCTGAGCAGCCTTCTCCATAGCTGCTACAAATGCTGGATCATCCTTGCTATGTCCTGCCAGTGACTTAACAACATCCTCAACCTGAATCTCAAGCATAACGTTCATACCGCCCTTCAGGTCAAGACCCAAGTTAATCTCCTTCTCCTTGCACTGCTTGTAAGTAAACTGTGCAATTGCGATGTCGTAAACAACCTTGTTCTGGATTGAATCAAGGTAGTACTGCTCCTTTGCAATCTGCTCCTCTGCTGGGAAAGTTGCTGCATACTCTACTGCATCCTTCTCTACGCTACGAGTCTTGAGCGAGAAGGTAAGCTGGTATACACACGCCAGCGCAAGCAAGATTGCAATCAATTTGATAAAACCTTTACTTTGCATTTGAGTTAAAAATTAAAATTATTTGTTTTTAGTTTCGTTACTATACACAAAAGCACGCAAAGATAATTAAATTTTTTCAATTTACAATCTTGCGCGCTTTAAATTCATCAATATATATCTATTTTCCCTAAAAATCGGAGAGAATTTATCCACAATTCAACCGCTCCATACTATCTTCCAAGGATATAAGCTATAGAGAGCACTACGACAATCACCACTGCGGCCATTATAGCAAATCGCTCCCAGTAACTTGTCTCCTCCTCGGTCGTTACTATCGGTTTACCATTTGCATCTTTCGGCCTCTTAAACCTATCATAAGGAGTGCAGAGGTTAAAAAATACGTTTCTCAAATAGAGAATCTGCCAACGCTCAAGGTAGCCCAATCTATGCACAACAACATGTTCAACACCATTGATATACTGCCTTGATGTTCTTTCGGCTGCCTCTTGCAGAAAATCTCCAAAACCAGCATAGACAGCACAGGCATCTGTCATATACTCAATCTTACGCGAGGTATCCTTAAAGCCGTGTACCCACAAAAACTTATGTGACATCTCATGAGCGATAACGGCGACAAGCTCTACTGGGGCATAATCTCGGCACTCAAAGCGGCGCTTATCCAACTTAATGTAGACATAGCGAGAGTCGTTGAGGTTTATCTGTCCAGCCACATTGTGAGGCAGGTTATCCAGCTGAATTACTGGCGCATAGCCCACAAGTACCATATGCACTGCAATCTTCTCTGCAAGTGTCTGAATGTCATACATTGAGTATGTAGGCGGAACAGAGAAATAGTTATGCGACACCTCTTCGGTAAAAGAGATACCCTTTATTCGGTTTTGCAGGTGGCCAATGATAAGTTCCAGGCCGCGCTCAGTGATATTATTATCCATAGTTGCAGTGCTTTATACAATAGAGGGTGTAGAGCTGAAAATATATCAACCCTTTACCTCTTAATTGTTCTAACAACATCTGGAATAATCAGCACTGGTGATGTAAAGAGCAGCAGCAACAACCAATCCTGCAGGCTCAGAGCCGTAACATTAAAGAAGCTACCTGCAAAGTTTACAATCAGCACCTGACCGACCAAAATAACCGCTGCAATAATCCAGAAGCCTGCACTATTTGACTCTACTACAGCCTTACGATTGCGGAAAAGGTCAATAAAGTCACCCATCAAACTACGATTTGTATTGTAGTACTTAGCATTGAAGATGTTCCAGAACTGAAGCAGTACAAACATTGTAAAGAAGACTCCCTTATCGTGGCCGGACATATGAGACTTTGTAGGCTGCAGAACATCCATAAAGAAGCTCCTCAGAGATTCTGGCTTAAACAACTCTGCAACCGTATCTACATCAATATGTCCAAGCAGTTGCCAAAATGCAGCAAGGAAAACGAAGAAGAACAGACCCGCACCGCAGATACGCTTGAGCATAGACTTATTGATAATGTGACTCTTAGGGTCACGAGGGCGCTCATTAAGCACGCTCTTATCAGGTGGCAGTGAAGAGAGTGCCATAGCTGCAAAAGTATCCATAATAAGGTTTACCCAGAGCATCTGCGTAACAGTCAGTGGCGACTCAAGACCCAAAAATGCACCTAAAAGCACGATAAGGCACGCGCAGAGGTTGATTGTCATCTGGAAGATGATAAATCGGCGGATATTGAGATATAGCGAGCGACCCCACATTATCGCCTTGTTGATGCTTGAGAATGAGTTGTCAATAATTGTGATATCACTCGCCTCCTTAGCTCGTGCAGTGCCGTCACCCATACTCAGACCCACCTGCGCCTTGCTCAGCGCTGGAGCATCGTTTGTTCCATCGCCCGTAACAGCCACAACGTGATTAAGTTGCTGAAGCAGAGTAACAAGGCGAGCCTTATCATCTGGTCGCGCACGAGAGATAATCTTGAAGCTATCTTTCTCAATAAGCTCAAGTGCCTGCTCATCAGACATTGCCGCAAACTCTGGGCCTGTAACCGTCTGTGGAGGCTCATTTGGTGCGAGCAGACCAATCTGACGACCAATCTCGTTTGCCGTTCCTGGGGTATCTCCCGTAACGATAATCACGCGCACACCTGCATGATTGCGGCAGGTATCTATAGCCTCAATAACATCCTCTCGCACTGGGTCTGCAATGCCCACAACGCCAACAAAGACGAGCGAAGTTTGTCTATCCTTCAGCACCTCTTGATATGCAAATCCCAAGGTACGCATAGCCTTATTCTGGTACTGAGCAAGGGTTTTATGTATATGTTTCTCACTTTTTGAGCCAGCGATAGAGTTACACATTGACAGCACAATCTCTGGCGCACCCTTGACAAGGCGGAACTCTCGCCCATCAGCCATCTGGACAGTGGTCTCCATATACTTTTTCTCCGTTGAGAATGGTTGCTGGCTTACTATTGTTACATTGCGGCGATAGTTCTCATAATCCTTACCCGACTCCCTGAGCCACTTGAGCAGCGCACCCTCTGTAGGGTTACCAATTACACGCACCTCATCGTCAGCCTCAACAGCAAGCTCTGCTGTAGAATTCACTGCAATGTTAAGCTCTATAATTTTCTCATTATTAACGCCATAAAAGTCTGTCGCCATAACGACCATCTGATTCTTTGTCAGCGTACCAGTCTTGTCTGTACAGATTACTGTTGTCGCGCCCATAGTCTCGCAGGCGTGGAGCTTACGCACCAAGTTATTGGCCTTAAGCATCTTACGCATACTGAGCGCAAGGCTCACTGTCACACTCATAGGCAATCCCTCTGGCACAGCCACAACAATCAGCGTCACAGCAATCATTATAGACGAGAGCATAAACTCAGCAAAATGAAGCCAGTCAAAACTGCCATCTACAGTGGTATTCTCCGAGAGGAAGAATAGCATTGTTCGGCCTATAACTATCAGAGCTGCAATAATAAAGCTGGCCTTTGATATCCAGCCACCGAGTTGGTCAAGCTGCATATTGAGCGGGGTCTGAACATCGCTACCCTCGCGAGTCAGAGCCACACCCTTACCCTCCTCAGTATCATCGCCTACGGCGGTAACCTTATAGTAACAGTTACCCTCAATAATCATCGCACCGCGAAGCAAAAAGTCGGTCGGATATGTAGCATTCGGATTGTTATACTCCTCGCCCACGCCCTTATTGGCATATAGCTCTCCAGTAAACTTTGACTCGTCAACCTTGAGCGAGTTTGACAGGATAAGATATCCATCGGCAGGCACCTCATCGCCACTCTCAAGGTAGACCACATCGCCCACAACAACATCCTGCTTCTTAATTCTGTATGGACGGGCAATAAGCACTACAGCACTCTTATGCTCCTCTACCTGAGACTCCTGCTCTGGCTCTGGGTTCTCTACGGACTTAACCTCTACAGCGACCTGCTGATTCTCATCAGACTTCTTATCCACCACATCTGCCTCAACACTCTTCTCACAGAAGACATTATCCCCCTCAAGAGAGTCACGCTGATAATCAAAGTCCACCTTATCGGCAATAGCATCGCTCACTGGTGCAGGGTTTGGCTCCACATCGGCGACATCAAGTCCCTCATTGAGAATATCCCGCTCCTTGTCTGGTATTACATCAACCTTCACGCTCTCTGTAGGCAGGTCGTCAAGTGGGACAGCCTGCTCATCCTCCTTGCTCAGCTGCACCGAGCGGTAGACAACTATCGGGCGATCATCCTTTACCTTATTAAGAATCTCAAACTCCTTATTTGCCTTTACCTCAAAAACAAAGGCGATACCCGTAGCAAGCAGTAACGCTACAAGCACGCCCACAGGCTCTAACAACATAGATGCCCCTTTGCCCATCCAGATAATCTCGTAGAGGGAGATTCCGACAGATAGCGCAAAGACTACAAGCAGTACGATGATAATCGGGTCCTTGAACTTCTCAAAATATTGACGCCACAGCGACTCCTTCTCTGGCGGTGTGATAATATTGCGCCCCAAGCCCTCTTGAACCTCATCAGAGCCTTGTGCCAAGCAATTTGAGAGTATAGATTGTTTACGTTTCATAGCTATTTTTTACAACTTCGCCACAAAAATAACACCTCCAAACAAGAAAAAAGCCCAAAATCCAAACGTTTGGATTTTGGGTATGTGTTTTAGAACATAAAATGATAATATTCTGATAATTACGCTCCAGCAAAATATTTCATATCTACACAATAAGTCTATTCCACTGGTCGTGCTTTGTGATAGGAGTTATCACGCCGTCGGCATTCTGGATAAAGACAAGGGCTGGAGATAGGTCTACATAGTAGGTTTTAAGGGTCTTATCAAACTTTATGTGGTACTGCTCTGCATTTGCAAGGTGGTGTACCTCTGCAAAGCCAGTATTAACATAGTTTTTCAGCGCGCTACGGTGCTGGATAATCTTGGATATATAGCTTAGGAATGAGCCCTTGCCACTATCCTTCGTAGAGAGCTGTTCGTAGATTGCAATAAGGTTATAGATGAGCTTTGACCAGTCACTATTAAGTTCAACAAGTCGCTGCTTAAACTGTTCAACGCTAAACTGCTCGGAGTGCATAACACTGACCACCTCAACATTATTCAGATAGCCCAGAGCCTTCTCAAAACACTCTTGGCTAACACCTGTACGGCCATAACGGAGCAGAAGCAAATAGAGACTCTTTGCCTGCGGTGCCGACTCAAAGCGCAGCAGTTCATTATCAAGGTCCACAAGGCGGAAGTCGCCTCGGTGGTCAATAGCTACAGAGCTGAGAATCTTCGCCTCCGAGCTTAAGTAGTCATACAGCAGGCGGTAGTAACCCTGATAGCTGATAAGGTTTACCGCGCGCTCCAGCAGAGCCACAAAATGAAGTATACGCTGCTTGACAGAGTGTGAAATATCAATACAGAGGAAGTCCACACTCTTTACTAATCGTCCATCATCCTCAAGCAGGTAGTTATCCTCAACTTTAACCATCAAAAATCCACTATAAGGGATGCGGTCAATCTCTATGTTATACCTTGAGCAGATAACCTTATAGAAGGTCTTAACATCCATACGCTCAAGGGTATTGCTCAAGTCAGAGAGTCGCTCACGGTCACCAACTGGCACAATAAATTCCATAGAGCGTCTAAGAAGGTCAAAGCCCTCACCCTGCACATCCAATCCGCTCCATTGGTCTTTGAGTTCACTGATAACATTAGGCAGGTAGAATAGCTGCAAGCCAACATCCTCCAGAGCCTTTGAGAGCAACAGGTAGTCGTACTTATCATTAAGCACAGCTGCCACCTCACTCTGCTCACTCTGCTCAAGGTAGACAATCTGCTCAGAGAGGCACTCTGCCTCAATATCAGACGTTGAGACAATAGTACACCACCCGCATGACGAATTTTCAAGGCACATGCGGATAGCTGCCAGGAGCAGATTCTCTCTGCTATCAATATCGTTATCAATGCCTACGATAGACTCAAGCACATCAAGCACAGCCCTCTTGCACTGCTCAGAGGCCATCTTAAAAGTTGAGACAGCCTGCTGAAGAGAGATGTAGTGTATAAACTCAAGATCGCCCACACTCATACCACAAGTGCGTTGCAGACGGTCAAGCAGCGCCACCTCATCGCGGTGTATCTGCTTATCCGCCTTAACCAAATCCACCGCAATCTTAAAGAGTGCTTGCTTCTGGATATCGGTTAGCTCTCTGCTCAAGTCGCACATCATAGACTATACGTTATATCCGATTTTGCGTACAATATTTTCGCGCTCAATACCCTCCATCTTACGGCGAATCTCTTCAAATACCTTCAGCGTATCTGGCCTTAGCGATGGGTGGGTATTACCCACAGTGGTCTCAAGAATCTGCTGAGAAATAAGCGTGTCGGTATATGCCGAAATCATCGCCGCATCGTTTACAACATAGGCAATATCGCTGGCGATAAAGCCCTCAGTAAGCTCTGCAAGGCGCTGGGTATCAATATCCTCAGCACAAGGGCGGTCCTTAAGGTGGATAGCAAACATCTCTCGGCGAGCCTCGCTATCTGGCAGTGGCACATATACCTGCTTATCCATACGACCCGTGCGCAGAACGGCAGGGTCAATCTTATCTGGACGGTTTGTCGTTCCAATGACAAAAATACCGCGCTTAGAGCAGTTATTGAGCTGCGTGAGGAACTCATTAACCTCGCCCGAAGAGTACTCTGCCGCGCGAGAAGAGCGGTCTGGCACTAAAGCGTCAAACTCGTCAAAGCAGATAACTATAGGCGCATGGCGCTCGGCCATCTTAAAGAGTTTGCCTATCTTCTCCTGACCACCATGCACAAAAGAACTGGCAAGGTCTGAGGACTTTACAAGAACAAAGTTGAACTTTGACTCCTCGGCAAACTTCTCCGAGATAAATGTCTTTCCACATCCTGGAGGGCCATAGAGCAGCATTCCATTTGGGATAGTCACACGATACTGCGCCGCCTTCTCCTTATTACGAAGCACAAAGAGTACGCGCTGCTCAAGGTAGCTCTTCAGCTCTGCCATACCCGCAATATCGGCAAAACCATTTCCGCCACCGCTCTTAATATCAAAGTTGACACGATTTGGGTCCTGCGGGTTGTAGTCATCATCCTTACAAGGGCGACGAGAGTCGCTATCTTCGTGCTTTGATGGCTTATTATCCTTTGGCTCAGATTTTGGCTTCTGCTCCTCTGTACTTTGAGCGGCCATAAAGCTCTGCGCATCAAGGTCAGCAAGCAACTGGTCTACAGAGTGATATCGCTCCGTAAACGACAGTGCAAGACCCTTTGAAAGCACCACTTTCAGCCTATCGTCAATATTTAGCGCGCTGTAGTCTAATTTTCGCTCCTTGCGCACAGCCTTCACAAGCATAGCTCGGCGGAAGTAGCTGGCATCCTTCTCAAAATCTACACCCCAAGGCACTCGTCCCGTAAGCATCGTATAGAAGACTGCCGTTGCAGCAAAGATATCACTACGCTCGTCGTAGATACCCGCAAAGGTCTCATTTGCCGAGTATATCACCTCAATATCCGAAGTATCAAATGGCACATCTCCACTACAACGCTGCGAGGTGTGTCCCAAGTCAATAATCTCTGGCGTTCCTGCCGTAGTTGCACTCAGCATAACATTGCGCGGAGTGATATCGTTGTGATAGATGCCCTGACTGTGCATATGCTTAAGACCCTCAAGCATACCTGCAAAGATGCGCACAGCCTCCTGCTCCGAGAGTTTATGCTCACGATATAGTTTTTCAGCAAGCAGCTCGCCACTGAAGTAGTTTGTTGTGTAGTACTGGCAGTCGCTCTGCGCTGCTGAGAGTCTTCCCGAACTGATAAAGCTCACCACATTGCGGCTCTGAATCTTCTGGCAATACTCAATCTCCAGAATAACCCCCGTCTGCGGATTTATGAGCTTGCTTGGCACCAACTTCATAATATAGACCTTCATAAAGAAGGGCTGGTGCGACTCATCCTCAACGCGGTAGGTCTCTGTATAAACATTTGCTTTTATAAGACTTTGGACCAAGTATCCATCTACTCTCTGTCCACTCTCAAGTACTGCCATATTGATAAGTTTAGGATTGTTTACTATGCCAACACACAAAAGTAACAAAGATTTGCAGAAATTGCAAATCTTTGTTACTGAAAGGTATGTTATATAGATTACTCTACATCAATAAATGACATTCCAGAGTACTTTGGAATTACATTATAACCGTGCAACCAACGATAGTAGTAGTATGTATCGCCCTCGGTATTATTGAGCTTATGCAGCACTGATGCCTCGTACTTATTCTCGCCGTCGCCACCAGTTACAACGCCCACATAACCGCCAATCTTACAATCCTTAACAACCAGACTCTTATTACAGTTACCTGCGATAGTTGCACGATACTCTACAGTTGCATTCTGGTCAATAACCCAGTTCTTATTTGTATCATCATACTGAAGTGTTGTGTCGTGGGCAGCCAGAAGCTTACCGCGACTCTCGCAGTTAGAGATAACGCACTTTGCGCCACCACCGTTACCGATAATACCGCCAAGAAGAACATAGATATTGCTTGTTGTATCGCCAACCTCACGAGCTGTCTTAAAGAGTGTACATACAGTACCAGAGTTTACACAGCCGTCAATAATAGAGTACTGATTCTCCATCTGACCTGCAATAGCACCAAGATACTCAGCCGCAACGCACTTACGCTCCATAGCAACAATGCCAGAGTGAGTACAGTTGTAGAACGCAGAGCAATTATTAAGACCTGCAACACCACCTGCACGGAACTTTGCACCGCCAAGAACAGATACAGTACCCTTATTCTCGCAATTTGTCAAGTGAACACCATAAACGCCGTCTGCAGTGATATCTGTTCCGCCATAGCAAGCACCAGCGATTCCACCGCCATATGACCAGCCAGTGCTTGTAGTTGAGCCATAGAGCTTAATATTACCATGATTTACGCAACCGTCTAACCAAACGCCCTTGTCGTAACCATAGCCAGAGACACCCAACTTACCAGCAAATGCACCTGCAAATGTCTGGGTATTAGAGTCACCAGCATTAGTACTTACCTCTCCGTAGTTCTGGCAATCTGTAAACTTCGCGCGGTAACGAGCAAAACCTACAAAACCACCTGCACAAAGACCACTTGCAAGAGTATTTGCACCCTTAACAGTCACAGGAGCCTTGTTTACGCACTTCTCTGCATATGCAACATTGTTCGCACCACCATAAGCAAGACCGATAACACCACCAACATTGCAAGTAAGTGGAGATGTTGTATTCTCTGACAAACATACTGCGCCCTCATTAACACAGTTATACAGAGTGTGGCAGTTCATACGACCAACAATACCACCGACATGAATTGCAGTACAGCTTGCAGCTGTTGAGCCTCCGCAAATAGCACCAGTGTTAGTACAGTTGCTCATAGTGCTCACCTCCTCACTGCCGCGTGTGATATAACCAAATACACCACCTACATAGCTATCCTTACCACCATTGAAGTTGGTAATAGCTCCACTATTAGAACAATCTGAAACCACTGGAGTGCAACCCTCAGAGCCATCAGAGAGAATAGCAATAACGCCACCTACAACGCTCTGTCCATCAAGACCTGTAGCGTAAGAGATGTTTATATCGCCCTCGTTCTTACAATTCTTAACCAAAATATCATCTGTAGCGGCATATACGCGACCAACAACACCACCAAGGCGTACCTTACCAGATGTGTTCGGACCAGCAGTGAAACTAACCTTACTTGTACAGTTCTCAACCGTTCCACCGCTAATCTGTGCTACTACACCGCCGACATATGACCAGTTGTCATCTGGGTCTGCCATATCTGCAACAATAGTACCCTCAACAGTAAGATTCTTCACAACGCCACCATTAGCAACTACGCCAAACAGACCTGCGCTATTGTTGTAGCTCTCTACTGTCTTACCATCCTCGTCAATGAAGCTAACCTTGTAAGCGTCATAGTTGTGGTTGATTGTAAGGCCAGAGATTGTATTGCCATTACCGTCAAAAACACCAACAAACTGAGGCTTAATAACCTGTGCAGCATCGTTATTACAACCGATAGCCATCCAGTTTGTGTATGCAGAGAGGTTGATATTGCTCTTCAGCACAACAACGCCATCCTCATTTGAGAACTCAGCACCTGCAGGGTAACGCTCAGTTGTACCATTTACTGCATCAGCAAAGGCCTTAAACTGCTCTGCGCTTGAGATACCGTCAGCAACCTTATCCTTCAATACATCCTTAACAGCCTGATAGATATGCTTATGCTCATCTACTGCACTCTCTGCAGGATTATACGCACCCCAAATTACGCGACGAGCATTCTCTGCTCCATTCTTGTAGAGCTTCAAAACCGCCTTTGCGTGGTAAAGTGGAGCGTAGAGAGTTGTATTTGTAACCTCTGATGTAACGCCATTCTCATCTGTTACTGCCTCTGTAGTAGTTACAGTGCGTGTAAGACCCATAACTACAGCCTGCACCTTGCGAGCAGTTGCAAGATTTGTAAGTCCTGCAAGCTTTACCTTAACGCTCTGGCCAATCTCTGCATTGTCAAGGCTAATAGCGCCAGTAGCAGCATCAATAGTAACGCCTGAAGCTACGGCATATGTATCAGCAAGCACAGAGTTTGTAAGAGAGAGTGCATCTACATTCCAATCCTTTGAAGCTGTCAGCTCAAGCTCTACAACAGATGCAAGTGGGTTCATAGTTGCCACGAGCTTACCATCTTCAACCACCACATTTGCAGAGTAGTGGTAGAGAGGCATCTTGTTTGTCAGCTCGCCCTCGCTCTGCTCTGCAGCAATGTCATACACTGCACTCATCGTAGCAGCATCTACACTCTTTACATTGTAGAACACAGCCACTGGCTTGCTAAGGTCTGTTGGATAGAATACATTAGCCTCATCCTTTGGAGTAAAGTCAGATATACGACCCGCCTTTGTAGTTACATACTGATAGCTCTTACCGTCGTATACAACAGTAAGCTCATCGCCTACCTCCCAGTTCAGTTCACTGGTCTTTGCTACATTATCACCCTCAATACTTACGCGGGTCAAATCGCCAACTGAAGCCACAAGGGTAATTCCACCCTCAATACCCTCAACATTCTGGTCGCCATTAACTCCGATGTTCACATCAGAAGTCAAATCCTTTGAGCAGCTTGCCAACATAGCAACAACTGCTACAAGCATAAAAATCTTTCTCATAGTTCTGTTGTTTTGTTGGTTAATTACTCCTCATCACGACCCTCAAAAGTAAGGTCATTAAAGCCTGAAGGCTCTGATACGGCAAATCCCGCCTCAATAGTACAGCGGCACTCGCGCAAAATAGGACGCTGATAGTCCTTGTTTAGAGTTGTTTTCATAATAGATTTATTTTTAGGTTTATAAGGTCATACCTCTGTTAATAATAAGGACACACAACGATGGTATTACACCCAATCCGCTTGAATATTTATCACAAAAAAAGTGGGTGACTAAAAAGTAAAATAGTCACCCACATTTTGTTCGGAGGTTGAATAAAAAGATGTAGTTTTAGGCTTGCGAAGCCCGAAAAACCGCAGCATACTAATGCGTATGTGAGGATTTTGAGGGCGAGCATAACGACAAAATACACTTTTTATTCAGCCTCTTACGCACTATATTTCAGTCCTATTACTTTGTAGTGTCAAATGTATAAGCCTCCCAAGGATGCTGTGCATCTGCGCCATTCTCAAGGATGTTCTCTACATGAACGAGCATTGGGAAATCCTTAAGGTCTACCTGTCCAAGCTCCGCCTTGCGGTAGATAGCCTTTGCTACGCGGCGAGCAACAACGAGCGACTCAAGAGTAACACCTGCAAGAATCTCCAATGCCTCATCGTAGCTCTTACCCTCGCCAAGCAGGATACCAATCTTACGTGTACGGCCACCATAAACAGTTACATAGAGGTCGCCAATACCGATATTCTCGCAATCAAACTCCGCACCCTGAATAGCAAGCAGACGGCGCATCTCCTTAACAGCCTGATAGAATGCACCAGCCTGTGAGTTGTAGTGCAAGCCCGCATCTGCGCCTAAGTATCTGTTTACAAGGCCGATAGTAAGTGCTACGCCAAGAGCATATGCGTTCTTAAGTGCCACAGCGCTCTCAAGGCCAAGAACATCGTTTGTAAGAGAGATGTGGTAGTAAGATGTTGTAAGTGTCTCGCGCATCATATGAAGCACTGCAGAGTCCTTACCGCAGAAGGCAACCTCTGTCTGGTCGTGGAAGACAAGCTCATAAGATGTACAAGGACCACCGATAGCGCACACCTCACGAACAATACCCCTCTTTGCAAGCTCTGCCTGCCAGTAGTCTGGATAGCTAATCAATGTACCATCCTCAAGGTTGATAAGACCCTTTGTTACAGAGAGAACTGGGGTCTTTGGGTTGAGGTTTGTCAAAATCTCCTCAAGGAACCAATCCACACCAAAAGAAGACACACCACCGATAACAAAGTCGCATCCCTCAACGGCTGTTTTCCAATCCTCAATCTGGTAGTACTTAATACCCTCTGGGAAGTCACGGTCAAACTTTGGGTGACGGTTTGTAGCCTTACAAGCGTCAATAATCTCACGGTCAAGTGGAGAGCCTACAAGGCGCACCTCGTGTCCATTCTCTGCTGCAGGGAAGGCAAGAGCCGAGCCCATCATACCAGAGCCGATAATAGTTACAACTTTTTTCATTTTGTTTCCTTTTTAAACTGTTTATATAATGTAAATATTTTGCTTTTCTTTCTCTTTACACACCATAAAGACAACCGAAGTGACTTTTACACCCTGCAAAAGTAGTACTTTTTTTTCTTTTTACATACTTTTACATAAAAAAAAGACAGCAATAGTTGCCTATTGCCGTCCTTTTTGTATATTTTGAGTACTACTTAACCTCCTCAAACTCTACATCCTCTGGCTGTGCAGCACCCTGCTGTGAGCTCTGACCAGCGTTAGGGTTTGCACCTGCATTTGCAGCGCCCTGCTGTGCCTGCTGTGCAGCGTAGATATCCTGTGAAGCGGCCTGCCAAGCGGCGTTAAGAGCCTCCATAGCGGTGTCAATAGCCGCGATGTCACTATTCTTGTGAGCCTCCTTGAGCTGTGCAAGGGCTGACTCAATAGCACTCTTCTTCTCTGCAGGAATCTTGTCGCCATACTCCTTCAGATTCTTCTCTGTAGTGAAGATATTTGCATCGGCAGTGTTAAGCTTCTCTACGCGCTCCTTCTCAATGCGGTCCTTCTCCTCGTTTGCCTTTGCCTCGTCACGCATACGCTGAATCTCGGCATCTGTAAGACCACTTGAAGCCTCAATGCGGATAGACTGCTCCTTGCCTGTACCCTTATCCTTTGCAGATACATTAAGGATACCGTTTGCGTCAATATCAAATGTAACCTCAATCTGTGGTACACCGCGTGGAGCTGCTGGAATGCCGTCAAGGTGGAAGTTACCGATGCTCTTATTGTCGCGTGCAAACTGACGCTCGCCCTGACATACATTGATAACTACAGATGGCTGATTATCCTCGGCAGTTGAGAATACCTGACTCTTGCGAGTAGGGATAGTTGTATTTGCGTCAATGAGCTTTGTAAATACACCACCCAGAGTCTCAATACCCAGTGAGAGCGGAGTTACATCAAGAAGCACCAGCTCGTCCTTAACATCACCAGAGAGGATACCACCCTGAATAGATGCACCTACAGCCACAACCTCGTCTGGGTTTACGCTCTTATTTGGAGCCTTGCCGAAGAACTGCTCTACAACCTTCTGAATTGCAGGGATACGGGTAGAACCACCTACAAGGATAACCTCGTCAATCTGTGAAGCTGCAAGACCTGCATCGCGCAACGCTGCACGACATGGCTCAATAGTGCGCTGTACAAGGTGGTCACAGAGCTGCTCAAACTTAGCACGAGTAAGTGTCATTACAAGGTGCTGTGGAATGCCGTTGATTGGCATAATGTATGGCAGGTTAATCTCTGTAGACTGTGAAGATGAGAGCTCAATCTTTGCCTTCTCGGCAGCCTCCTTAAGACGCTGAAGCGCCATAGGGTCCTGACGAAGGTCTACGCCGTGCTCGCTCTTGAAGCTCTCGGCCATAAAGTCGATAAGCACGTGGTCAAAGTCGTCACCACCAAGGTGTGTATCGCCATTTGTAGACTTAACCTCAAATACGCCATCGCCAAGCTCAAGGATAGAGATATCAAAAGTACCACCACCAAGGTCGTAAACGGCAATCTTCATATCGCGGTTCATCTTGTCCATACCATATGCAAGCGCAGCCGCAGTAGGCTCGTTTACAATACGGTGTACCTTAAGACCTGCAATCTCGCCAGCCTCCTTTGTTGCCTGACGCTGTGAGTCAGAGAAGTATGCAGGAACAGTAATCACAGCACCTGTAACCTCCTGACCGAGGTAATCCTCAGCAGTCTTCTTCATCTTCTGAAGGATAATAGCCGAAATCTCCTGTGGAGTGTACTGACGGCCGTCAATCTCTACTCGCGCAGTGTCATTAGCACCACGAACAACAGTGTATGGAGAACGAGCAATGTCAGAAGCAACATTCTCATACTTCTCGCCCATGTAACGCTTAATTGAGAATACAGTTCTCTTTGGATTTGTAATCGCCTGACGCTTTGCAGGGTCTCCCACCTTGCGCTCGCCACCATCAGTAAATGCAACAACAGACGGAGTTGTACGATGACCCTCAGAGTTAGGAATAACAACAGGCTCCGCGCCCTCCATTACAGCAACACAAGAGTTTGTTGTTCCCAAGTCAATACCAATAATCTTTCCCATAGTTTTAATCTTTTATTTATTTGTTTGTAATTATTTTTCTTTGCAATTCTGGCATAATACCGAGCAAAGGCCTTGCCAAAGCCTATTTTCTGCCAAAAAAGCGAGAAAACTATAGATATTGACAGTACCCCGCCATAAAGTGTGACATTTTGGCAGACGATAAGGCAGAGTAAGGAGCTATTAGCTATTAGCTATTAGCCGTTGGCTTGCTGACGCAGTACAGAGAATTTAATGAGATTAGGGAATTTAGCGAAAACACTAATCTCCCTAAACTCACTAAACTCCCGACTATTAGCAACGCGCCCGACTTCTAAGGTCGGGCGCAAAGATTAAAGCTAAAAGCCTAAATAGTCGCTTCGCTCCTAAAAAGCGGACACGGCGCGCACAGAGTAGGCGTTGTTCTTACTGAAGTCGTAGGTGCTGCCATTGCCCATAAAGACAAACCACGCGCAAAACGCACCAGATGATTTATCGTCGCTCTCTGTTGACGACCAATACCAAACTCTTTCACCTTTATCATACAACTTCGTACCACCTCTTGCTATGAGAGTACGATTAACAGCATCGTGAATAGCGGTGTTTAGCGTAAAGACCTTCAACTCCTTTATTGACGGCAGGTACCAACCTTCGCCAAGGTCTGCGCACCACTTAAAGGCGGGATATTTACTCTGCCAATCTGGTCTCGCCATAACTTTTGCCATATTTGCTGCACCATCAGTTTCGCTATTAGCACCAATACGGCGTTTTTGTTCTTTTCTATCAGATGAC
This sequence comes from Alistipes sp., assembly GCA_017938765.1. Lineage (GTDB taxonomy): Bacteria > Bacteroidota > Bacteroidia > Bacteroidales > Rikenellaceae > Alistipes. The sequence continues at coordinate 41,927 of JAGBAX010000028.1, forward strand.
CATTGCAATTCCTTTGCAGACTGCTTCATACTGACAATCTTACCGTGACTACCATCGGCACTGACCTCAAAGACAACGCCCTGCTTGCCATTCTCATTGTAGTAGTCGCCCACTTTGTAGGTTTTAGTTGTAGATGCAACTGTTGTTGACATTGGCGTGTTCATATCAGGGGAACAGACAAGGCGGAAGCCGTAGAGCTCGTCACGGTGGTCGGGAGAGCCGTTACCACGGTGAGAGACACGACAGCATTTCGCCAAAAAGAACCAGCCAGCACCGCCACGCTGTACGCGGTAAGTGCCACTATTTGGTCCCTTTGGATTAGACTGTGGGCTACTGCTGTAACTACCATACCAATCACTACACCACTCACATATATTACCACTCATATCATAGATACCAAGCTCGTTTGGTTGCTTCTGTCCTACTGGATGAGTTTTACCGCCTGAGTTATCACGGTACCAAGCAACATCGCCTAAAGTATTGCTACCACTATACTTATAGCCTTTAGATTGGTTACCACCTCTGGCTGCATACTCCCACTCAGCCTCGGTTGGTAGGCGGAAGTTTTTGCCTGTCTTCGCATTTAGTTTTCGCAAAAACAGCTGAATATCATCCCAAGAGACATTATCTACTGGCAGATTATCGCCCTGAAAATGGCTCGGATTATCCCCCATAACAGCACGCCACTGCGCCTGTGTAACCTCATACTTACCGATATAGTAATCCGAAAGGGTTACTGAGTGAGCAGGCTTTTGCTTTTCATCGGCATCTCCAGAAGTTGCACCCATAGTAAAAGTACCACCCTTGACAAATACCATCTCGATATCACCAAAGTTAGCACTGCCACTTGATGGCATTGTCGGCGTTTGAGCTACCAGTTTTGTGAGGGTCGCGCTAATAGTTGCCGTCCTACCCTCGGCAATGGTAACGGTCGTGGTATAAGGCTGATAGCCAGATTTTGAGACAGTGATTTTATGCTCTCCGACAAGCAGGTTATCAAGTTGTAGTGGTGTTCTGCCGACACTTTTGCCGTCAAGGGTAATATCCGCCATAGCGGGCGAGGAGGTTATATCTGCGCTACCATAGATAGGTGCAAGTGCGGGCAGAGTATACCTCTGCGAAGCGGGGTCGGAGGTAATCTGACGAGTGAGGCTCTGTGTGCGGTAGCCACTCTTGCGCGCCTCAAAGATATAGAGGCCAGAGTTGAGCTTGCCCGACCAAGTGGTAGTACCAACCTTTTTATCATTAACATATATATCCGCGCCACTATCCGCCGTAAGGGTCACTGTCGCAAAGTCGCCCTTGAGCGTAATTGTGCGCTCAATCTTCGCGCCCGCGACGGTGATAGTTCCGCTCTGGCTATGGTATCCGCGCGCCTCCGCCTTATAGGTGTGCTGTCCACTCTGCAGCAGCGCCACAACAACGCCATCCTCGGTAACATAGAGCTGTCCGTCAATAGTTACCGCGCTACTCTTCGGCTCAACGGTAAAGACCACATACTGCGGCTTATTTGCAGCCGTATTTACATCCTGACGGAAGAGAATACTGCCACTATTGACCTCAATTGTCTGCTGACTGCTTACTGTTCCATAGACAGCCTTCAGAGTATGCGCGCCAATCATAACCTCCTTGATAGTAAGGCTTTTAGAGCTATCGGTCTTACCCTTGAAAACATCGTCTAAATAGATATCTACATTCTCCGCATTGCTACTGACAACAATGCTAAAGGTCTGATTTAGGCTCGCAAGCATTTCGTACTCACGGTTGCCCTCAAGGTTAAGTGTAACCTCGTTACTCTCTCCAAACTCTGGGCTGTAGAAGTAAAAGCGGGTGTTCGGCTTGGCGGTCATCTCAAGAATAAGCACATTGTCGTAGTAGTCCGCCACCTTCTGTTTTGTCAAATCTGTATTTGAGCGCATCTTGACCTCAAGAGCATCAATCTGCGCCTTATTCATTCGGTCAAACTTAATCTTCACTCGCGCACACGCCTGTCGGGAGTGGTCAAGGCCAATCGGGTCAATGTTCACGCCCGTAAGCGCATCAGTCTGCACCGCGTGGAAAGATTTGGTATCTAAAACGATAGAATTTTCCATCTGCGCAGTAGCTGTCGCGCAGAGAAACAGAGTCAGTAGTATTGCAAGGATTTTCTTCATAATATGCAAAGGTAATAAAAAAATCTTGCGGGTGCAAGATTTTTACCATTGGCTTTTAGCCGTTGGCCATTGGCTCACCTTTGGTGACCCTTCACCGCTCCGCCTCGGCAATTCAAACAAGTTTGATTGCTCTCGGCTCAATCGCGGCGTTAGCCTTATAGCGGTGTCGGCAAAGCCGACTTATATACATCCGCAGTGCGGATACCTTGTTAAAGCTAATGGCCAATGGCCAATAGCTAAAGGCTATTTTGTCGTCAGAGCGGGATGTGGGGCCTTATGCGGTATTGGTCTGTAATGCGTATACTCCATAACACGCTTGCCACTATTTCCTGGGGTGAGGCGATAGAGGGCACAGCCGTGTGGAGCGACGGTGGCTTCGTGGACAGCGCCAAGCTCTATATGCGAGACATACTGCTGTCGCCACACATCGCGCACCATAACAGCCTTCTCCCACAGACCCAAATCGCGTGGCGAGAACTCTATAATAAGTGGCTGCTCGGAGAGGTTGAACAGTCCCACAGCAAGGTCGCCATTCTCAAGCAATTTAACATAGACAGCGTGATTTTCATCGCGGTAGAAGGGCATTGCGCGCATACCGAGAGGGTCTTGCAGGATATCGTTCACCTCAAAGTTACAGAGCAGGCTGCGGGTAAAGTCGTCCAACTTTGCTATATCGCAGCCGATAAGCATTGGCGAGGCGAGCAGCGCCCAGAGCGAGATGTGTGTATACTGCTCATCAGGGGTTAGGTGCGAGAAGTGCGAAGTAGACTTCCAGCCGCCGACCATACCCACAACAAGCATATCGGCATCGCCCCAATGGCCCGGACCATGAAAGGCTGCCCAGCACTCCTGCTGGTCAAAGCCGATAGATTTGATACTCTCCCATGTGTCGCGGATATCGCCCGTAGTGCGCCAACACTCTGTAAGCTCGCGAATAGCATAGGCATCGGCAAAAGGCGCTGTGTTGGAGATACTATAGACAATATCGCGGCCCGACTTATTAAGAGCCTCGCGCATCTCGCGCATAAAATATACATCGTTAGGCTTCCAGTCGTACTTCAGATAGTCTACGCCCCACTCTGCCCACTGTTTGGCATCCTGCTCTGCCCACGAATACTCGCCATGACGGCGGTAGTATCGTCGCACAAAGCGGCTCGGGTCGTCGGGCAGTGTCATACGCATCTGCTCGTCGCACCACCCCTCCTTAATCCACGGATAGGTACCATCGGCCGTATCGGAGTGCGTTCCCGCGTGACCTGCGTAGGTGCTTACCCATGGACCTGAGTAGATGCCGAACTTCAGTCCCATAGCATGCAGCTGGTCGGCAAGTGCCTTCATATCGGGGAATTTATAGTTTGGCTGAATGGCGTTACTCTCGCCACCGCGCTTACCTTGCCAGCCGTCGTCTATATTAATATATGTCCAGCCGTAGTTATTCAGTCCCTGCTCAACCATCGCGCGGGCAGAGGATAGCACCTTCTCCTGCGTTACGGTCGGTCCCCAGCAGTTCCACGAGTTCCAACCCATAGGCGGCGTGAGGGCAATTCTATCGCCAACAACCAGTCGCAGTTCGCGCGAGTTACTACCCTTGCTATTGGTCGCAGTAAGGGTAATTTTATATGTACCGCGCTCGGAGAGCCTACCTGTAATCTGACCCGTAGCAGAGTCAAGCGTCACCCCCTCTGGCAGACCCTCGGCAGAGAAAGTCATCGGACGCTCGCCCGTAGCCGCAATAGTATAGAGAATTTCGGCATTGGGGCGCACGCCAAAGACCTTTGCCGAGTTGATGCGCGGAGTGGCAGGCGCAGGAGGCGTAAGGATATAAGCAGAGTAGTCGGGAATCTGCGGAGCGGCAAGCGCTTCCGCCACATTTTTGTTGTTTTTTCCTACTGCAACAGCCGTTACGCAGAGGAAAATAGTTAGTAGTATAGTTAGTCTTTGTTTCATAGTACCACAAAGGTAATAAAAAAATCTTGCGTGTGCAAGATTTTTTACCATTGGCTTTTAGCCGTTAGCCATTGGCTCACCTTCGGTGACCCTTCACCGCTCCGCCTCGGCAATTCAAACAAGTTTGATTGCTCTCGGCTCAATCGCGGCGTTGGCTTGCTAACGCAGAACAGAGAATTTAAGGAAGTTAGGGAAATTAGCGAAAAATCACTAATCTCCCTAAACTCCTTAATTTCACTACTTTACGCACCGCCACATTTTGTTGTCAAAATGGAGGATTTACAACACTCGGCGAGAAAAATTGGCGCAGGATAGTACCAAAATAGTACAGCCAAGACAATTTTTCTCGTTAGCGGAAGTAAATGCGCCATTTTCACGACAAAATTACTTTATGCCGTATGTAGCAAGAATCTCCACAACCTTCGGCTGAATAGCATCTGCCCAACGCTTGTAACCCCAAGAGCATGGGTGTACGCCATCGGCTGAAGTAAGGCCGTCAGTACCAGTCTGGTTAGGGGTGTCGATGAAGTATACATCAGAGTATTCTGCACAAATCTCCTTCATCAGATTGTCTACATACTCCATACGGTCTGCCTCCTTCTTCTCGGCTGCTGTGTCAAAGAGTCGTCCATCGCGGTAGATGGTGCGCAGGAAGATAACTGGAGCCTTTGGATTGCGCTTGCGAATCTCGTTAAGGAATGGACGGATGCGCTCGCCAATCTGCTGAATAGATGGGTTAGAGAATGCGTCGCAGATATATGCGTCAGCCTTTGTACCACCAAGAATCTCACCCATAACTCGCTGCAGCTTACTGTTACCGCTCATACCGAAGCTATTGAGGTTAAGACCTGTCTGGCGCATAAGGAATGCAGGGTATGTCATACCGGCACAAGTAGCGCCTGAGCCGTGAGTGAATGATGAGCCGAAGATAGCAATATTATGGCGGAATGGATTCTTCATAGCCTTAATCTTTGCGCCCTCTGGAATACCAACCTCAAGCTTTGTAAGCTCTGCAAACAGAGGCAGATAGAGGATACAGCGGTGAGTAGTACCGTCCATATTTTTAATCACGCGCAGAGGCTTTTCAATCTTTGCATTACCCTTGCTGTCGTGACCCTCGCCATTAACAACAGATGCAGCCCACTTCCAATCGTTCTGGTGCTCAATAAAGAGGTTGAAACCGCAACCTGCTGTAGCTGGCATAGCGCGGTTGTGGCTACGGTAGCCATAAGATGCGCGCACCCAAATCTCCTTTGCGTCGGTCTCAAAAAGGATTGCCTGACCTGCGCAAGTCTTAAGAAGGTTTGCCTCGGTCTTATTAAGCTCTGGGTAGTCGTTTACCTCAACGCGGTTGTAAGGGTTTGTTGTCTTGCACATCTTACCGATGTGGTTAAGTTTCTGAGCATCAACCCACTTAATCTCTACTTTCTGAGCCACTGCTGCACCACAAGAGAGGCAGAGCACTGCAATAAATAAAAATAGTCTTTTCATTTTTGATATGTTTTAAGGTTTTTTCAACAAATAGAGCCCAAGCAGTGAATGCTGGGCTCAAAAATCGCTATCTACGACAATTATTTCTGCTCATTGAGAATGCGCATAGCTGCATCAAGAATAGCAGTATCATCCAGCGTAACAACGCCACCGTCCGGTCCCTGCTCGAAGTGAACACCAACGCCAGTCTTTGCGTCAAAATGCTTACCACCGAAGTAGTTACGAACGGACTCTACATCAATACCGAGTTCATCTGCAATACGCTGGGAGCTACCGCTTGGAAGACGATCCTTAATACGGCGCAATTCATTAAATGTAATAATCATAGCCATTAAATTTTTAGTGTTATTTCTGTTAAATGTTATTTTCGCACTACTAATTTACAACATTTTCCCGAAACAGCAAAATTTCAAGCCTATTTTTTCAAAAATTTTATCATTTTTTATTTTTATCGCATATCTATTACCTCGTACCCTGCATATTTAGCCCTATCAAAACGAGGCAAAGAATCTTTGTGCCCAGTAATAGATGTAAAGGATATCTTAACACTGCTCCCCTCCTCAGTATAGACAATAGACTCTGGCAACTTCCCACTACTATCAGCCACAACGGTAGCACTATGTTCGCCGCTCTTTGCCGTAAGATTGACCGCAGCGTGTCCGCCGACCTCTGTCTGCTCTACATTGTACTGCTCCTTGAGCCTTGCAAAGGCCTTGGCAGGATTACTCAGCACATCACTTCCTAAACTCTCGGCACTATCAATTACCACCTCGCGCTTCTCAACAGAGACCTCGTACTTTACGCCATCAGCCACATAGAGCTCCGAGCCAGTTATTCCTACATAGAAGTTCGTCCCCTCAACAACATATTCGCCTATAAGGGTATAACTATCGTCTAAATTGACCGTAAAGCAGACCTTATATGCCCCAAGTTTTGCCAAAGATTGCTCAAAAGTATCAAGCAACGACTGTGCCGAGGTGGCAAAGGATGATAATAATATAGATAGGGTAATCGCTAATCTTCTCATATTACACCAAGCTCCTGCAATTTTGCCTCCAAAGCGTATGGGTCTGTAATCTTCACATCGCGAGACTTTGCACCTGGCACCTGCGGACCGACAATGCCTGCGCGCTCAAGCTGAAGCATAATACGACCTGCGCGCACAAAACCTACCTCATAGGTGCGCTGTATATATGATGTAGAGAAGTTATCTCCGCCACTTACAGCATCGCGAGCAATCTCTGCAAACAGAGCATCGTACTTTATTGCCGCACCACTCTCGCTACCCAAATCGCTATCAGCACTACTACCGCCACCTGCTGTAGATGCGCCACCACTCTCCTCATAGTCTGGCAGGGAGTATGGCATACCCGTTGGCGAAGGCTGCGAGGCGATATAGTCCACAAGGCGCTTAACCTCTGGCGTATCAACAAAGGCGCACTGTAGACGCGTCAGAGCGCAAGGCTCCGAGAAGAGCATATCTCCTCGTCCGATAAGAGCCTGAGCTCCTGGCTGGTCAATGATTGTTGCCGAGTCTACGCGTGACGATACGCGGAAGGCTATACGGGCAGGGAAGTTGGTCTTAATTCGTCCTGTAAGGATATCTACCGATGGTCGCTGCGTAGCAAGGATAAGGTGAATACCCGCCGCACGAGCCTTCTGAGCAAGGCGCATAACTGGCTGCTCAACGAGCTTAGACTGTGTTACAAGGTCGGCATACTCATCAATAACCACAACGATATATGGCATAATCTCGCGCGACTCAATCTTGCAATTTCTAACCAAATCGTTATACTCGGCAATGTTTCGCGTACCCACAAGGCGGCACTTCTTCAGTCGCTCCTCCATCTCGGCACAGAGCGAGTAGAGGGTATATACAGCCTTCTGAGCATCAATTACAATATTCTCCTCCTCGCTCTCCATGCGGGCAAGGAAGTGGCTACCCAACCCCTCATAGAGCGAGAACTCTACCTGCTTAGGGTCAATAAGCACAAGCTTGAGCTGTGAAGGGTCTTTGCGATAAAGCAGCGATGTAAGAATTACATTCAGTCCCACAGACTTACCAGTACCCGTCGCACCCGCCACAAGCAGGTGAGGCATCTTGGCAAGGTCAAAGACTATGCACTCATTCTGAATATTACGACCGATAACCACTGGCAGCTCGCCCTTGAAGTTAAGAAAACGCTCTGTGCGCAACGCTGCGCGCATAGAGACTATTGCAGGGTGGCGATTTGGCACCTCAATACCCACCGTACCACTCTCTGGAATAGGAGAGATACGAACACTGCTGGCCTTAAGTGCCTGGGCAATCTCCTTTGATAGACCCTCAACCTTATTGACCTTAACACCTCGGTCAAGCTCCACCTCATAGAGTGTCACCGTAGGGCCTGTAGTGGCCTTAACACCCACGATTGATATCTTAAAGTCGGCAAGTACCTGCTCAATATTGCGCGTATTCTCCTCAATCTCATCGTTGCTAACCTCCGATGTGCTATCGCGCTCATCAAGTAGCTCTACAGATGGGAAGTTGTAGTGCAGAGTCCTATCTGGGTTAAACGGTATATGCTTATCTGCATCGCTATCCGACACCTCCTTATCCCCCTCTGGGTCAATAACCTCAACCACCAGCATATCCTCATTCTCTGCACTCTGCTCCTCTTCCTCTGGAGTCACTTCTGGAGTCACTTCTGGCTCTGGCGTTGGCTCTGGCTCTACTTCAGGCTCAACCTCAACTTCTGGTTCTGGCTCAACCTCTGGCTCTGGTGTTGGCTCTGGTGTTGGCTCTACCTCTGTTTCATCACCCTTCTCTGGGCGATGAGTAACCTTATCAACAAGTCCCTTACCCTTATTTACAATACCGTTTCCAAAGGAGCTGAACATATCTATAACGCGGTCACTGATAAACAGAGCCGTAAGCACCCAGCACAATATTAGCAGAATAACCACGCCCGACTGTCCGATATATGGGCGTAGAATATCATCTACTATTGTAATACCGAAAGCGCCACCCCAGCCACTTGTAAACACATCGTTATCTGCACCAAAGATTGCCCCAAGCGTAAGCGAGCCAAGGATAGTCACAAGGGCAAAGGCAATAAGTGTATGGTCATAGAGCTTTACCCTATTCATAAAGATTTTGAAGGCAAAGATTATAAGCATTAGCGGAACTAATAGACCAAAAAGTCCGAAGCTATCGCTAATAAGCAGAGATGAAATCCACGTACCACTTGTTCCAGAGGTACTCTCACTCATTGCACCCTGCTTCCAGTCTACTAAATAGTTACACAGCGTAATAAAGATATAGACGCCCAAGGCAAGCAGCACAAAGCCTACTACCCATCGCGCCGTGCGAAATCTACTCTCATTAACGCCGTTATTACCACCCTTAGTCGTTGTCTTCTTCGGAGGTCTCTTCACTAAAACACCCATAAGCTCTATAAATCAATCTATCTAAATAATCATCCTCTGCGAGGGTCATAAACTCATATCGTGGCTCACAATCCTCATCTGCCCAGAGGGCAAATTTATCAAGGAGTTGTGCCACTCTGCGACACACTGCACGACCAGAGTCAATAACCTCAACATCTCTATCTCCTATTACCCGCTCTATTGTCTGCCGCAAGAATGGATAGTGTGTACATCCAAGCACAATCTTATCCGCCCCCTTTTCAATCAGCGGCTCAACTACTCTTCGCACCGCCTGCTCTGCTGCGGGGCTATTCTCCTCTCCTCGCTCAACAATCTCAACAAACCCCTCGCCTACTGCCGTAAGGATATTTACCCTATCGGCATACTGCGCCGAGGTGTGCAGGAACAGTTCCCCCTCCAATGAGCGAGCAGTGGCAAGAACGGCAATAGTTCCGCTCTTTGTCGTTAGCGCGGCTGGCTTTACGGCTGGCTCAAGACCAACAAAAGGTATCTCAGGATAGTGCTCTCGCAGATACTCTATAGCCACCGCCGTAGCCGTATTACACGCCACAACAATCATCTTACACCCCTCATCAAGCAACCGCTCTACAGACTCTACAGTAAATCGGAGAATCTCCTCACGGCTACGCTCGCCATAGGGACAGCGAGCGCCATCGCCAAAAAATATCAGCGACTCGCCTGGTAGTCCCTCTGCAATCTCTTGCCAGACGCTCAGACCACCCATTCCACTGTCAAAAACTCCTATCGGGGCGTTATTGTTCATCGTTAATATGTTCTATCAAGCTCCTCGCGTGGAGTAAGCATCAGTTTGTTTGTAAGTGCGCACTCCGAGTAGTCAAAGCTCTCTGTAATGCGGGTCTGCTCATATACATTGCCATTTGTATCCTTTGCAACGACCTTAATCTGTTTTGCATCAGGATTTTTAAGTTGCAGGCGATAGAGGTGGTTACACTGTGTAAGGTAGCCCTTTCGTCCGCCACCATTCCACTTACTCTTACTGTCGGTAACCTTGCCATAACTTCTGCCCACAACACCAATATGGTAGCCCACAGCATACCAGTCGCGGCTTGAGTCTGCCTCTGGAACAGAGTCGCGAGTTACAGGTATGCGCTCCATCTCGCCCGTCAGCACGCCATCCTCATAGAGGTAAACCTTCCAGTTAGCATCGGCATTAAAGACATTGGCAAGAATAGTATCGTGAGAGTATGGATACTTAAACTTCTCAAACTCGCCACCAAACTCTGCATCGCCACGATAGAGGCGAATCTGGTATGAGAGATCATATCCCGTACCCTTATACCACCAATTCTTGATGTGCGCACCCTCAATGTCGTAGATTGAGTATCCATTTGGCACACCATCGCCATTCAGATTACTCCACCAGTATGCGCCACTTGCAGCTGCGTGGACATGCTCATAAACGCCATACTTATTCACATTATTGTTCATAAAGTGAGTGTGGCCAATCATAATATGAGCCTCCTTAAACTGAGCAATCAACTGACGCACAGCCTCAACATTCTTACGCATACGGTTGTACAGGCCAATATGGAGGCAGAGAATTACCATCTTATCCTTTGGCACAGCTGCAAGGTCCTGACGAAGCCACACAAGCTGCTCATCAGTAAAGGCTGGATTGCCATACTCCTTGTGATAGCGGAACTTGTTTGGATTATCATCGGCAATATAGTCCTTCATCGACACAATATGCACATCGCCACGATTCCAAGAGTAGTTCACAGGTCCAAAGACCTTCTCAAAGGCGCGCTGATAGGCAAGGTTGTATGTGCTTGTGCCCTTGTCCAACTTCACTGGCGGCTCTGTAAAGTCGTGGTTACCAATAGTCTGGAAGAAGAGCAGGTGGCTATTCTCATAGGCCATTGCCTCCTTCATAGGCTGCAGGAACTTGTTGCACTTGTGCTTACCCTCTGTATATGCGATATCGCCAAGAGTCACGCCATAGCAAGGCAGTCTCTGCGCATCTACATAGGCGCGGATATCTGGCACAGTCTCGGTCTTGAAACGCTTTACGTGGAACTCACACTGCGCCTGCGGGTCGGCAACCATCAGCAGACGGAACGCCTTCTCCTCTGTTGGAAGAGCAGTAAGGGTAAAGTCGTACTTCTTCACCTTGCTATCCAAAACTTTGTAGAAATCTGGATGTCCATCCTTAACATTTATCTTATATGCAGATGGGATTGAGTAGAATACATGCACAGCATCTGACGATGTGGTCATCTTATATCTACCCTTTGCATCTGTAGTAACGCAACTAAAGCCATCACTCACCGTAACACCTGCAATACCCTTACCATTGCTATCACGAAGCGTTCCAGAAATCTTCATCTGCGCCGAAGCCGTAAGAGCTACAACGGCGGCGGCAACTATTAGCAAAAATCGTCTCATAATCTATCGTTTTAGGTTTATTATCTTCTGCAAAATCGTATCTATAACCTCATTATCAGCCATCTTGTCACAGTCAAGCACTACATCCGCCTGCGAATATATAGGCTCACGCTCTGCCATATGGGCGGTCATAAACTCAAGCAGTTGCTCGTCGTTCATTCCGCGAATCTTTGGGCGCTTCTGACGACCATATGGAGATAGTCGCGAGATAATATTTTTTGGCGAGCGACGCAGGTATACTGTTACTCCCAAGCCCCTCATTTGCTCCATATTATCTCCCCACACCGGCAGGCCTCCTCCCGTAGAGATAACAGCACTCTCTACCTGAGCCGTATCCTCCAGCACTGCCCTTTCAACAGCGCGGAAGTACTCCTCGCCCTGATAGGTGATAATATCTGCTACCGTTGCCCCCTCGCGCTGCTCTACCATAGAGTCGGTATCCACAAACTGTAGGTGCGCAAAGCGGGAAATCTTACGACCTACGGTGCTCTTGCCGCAGCCCATATATCCGATTAAGTAGATACGCATCGCTATTCTATGAAAATAGGTCTAACTGCGAAGCACTATACTCCTCATCCTCGGTCAAGAGTGTTGGAGTAACATCCTGCTCTGCCTGCTCCTCAGCATCCTCAGCCATATCAGCCTCCTCTACTGGCTCCTCCTCAGGTTCCTCAGGCTCTATAAATGTCAGAGTATCAACATCGTATGTTGTCAGTCGCTTACCCTTAGCCTTACGACTCTTAACGCCCACGAACTCATCTACAGCAATCTCATCAGCAGGGCGAGTAGCATTATTGCCCTTATATGTTATGCGCAGTGTAGAGCCGTTGCGAGAGCATATAGCCACAAAGTCGGCATTACCCTCCTCATCAAGGAATGGCAGCAGGCGGTCGGTCATATCAAGCTGGAAGCGCTTCATATAGTAGTAACCCTGCTCGCGGTCAAAGTAGCAGAGGTTGTATATGCGCGATGCGTTGTACTTCTCCACCATAATAGTATCCTCTGGGAAGTGCTGTGAGGTGTCAAAGCCAGTGATATAATACTGGTGCTTTGCTGTCCAGACAACAATCTTATCCTCGCCCTTGAACATACCCAGCGAGCGACCTCTGCCCTCGCTATTGAGTCGGCGGATATCATCATCCCAGAATATCTCCTGCGCGCTGAGTGTAGATGTACCCTTCTTCTTGATTGCAATCTTATGGATAGCATATCTTGAGAAGAGGTTACCCTGACTCTGGCGACCCTTGATGGCGATAGTTGCAAAATCAAGGTCAACGATAACCTTCTTCAGTCGTGGGCGTGGCTTGAAGTAGATCTTCAGCACCTCCGCCTCGCCATTAGGGTTTACTGTAAGGTGCAGAATCTCACTCTTTGGTGTTCCCTTTGTAAGATTGTACTCCTTATCGCGCGTAATACCCTTAATTGCGCATCGCTTCATAAGTATTGGGCCGTTCTTGCCACCATCGCGATAGAGAACATTGTATATCGTGCGCTCATCATTGCGCTTGAATACACCTATATATATAATATCTTTGTCAAAGAAGCTCTTTTCATCAACCTTCTTAATAATGTAACGACCATCTCTAAGGATAATAATCACATCGTCAATATCCGAGCAGTCGCAGACATACTCCGCATCCTTCATACCCTTACCGATGCCGAAGAAGCCCTCCTTGCGGTCTACATATAGCTTGGCATTTGATGCTGCCACCTTTGTAGAGTCAATAATGTCAAAACTACGAATTTCAGACAATCGCTCGCGACCCTTACCATACTTCTCGCGGATATGCTCAAAATATGCTATTGTATACTCCACAAGGTGAGCAAGGTCGTGCTTTACACCTGCAATCTCCTCATCTATGCGCTTAATCTCGTTATCGGCCTTATCAAGGTTGAATCGCGAGATACGGATAAATGGCAGTCCTACAAGGTGCTCAATATCACTCTCATCAATCTCTCGGCGTAGCAACTTTGTAAATGGCTTCAGAGCCTCGGCAACAGCTGCGTGAGCCTGCTCAATAGAGCGCTTACCCTCCAACACTTGATAAATCTTGTTCTCAATAAAGATTCGCTCAAGAGATACCTTATGCCACTGGTCGTTCAGCTCGCCCAGACGTATCTCAAGCTCCTGACGAAGAAGCTCTTTTGTATGCTCGGTAGAGTGGCGCAGAATGTCGCTCACACCCATAAACTCTGGGTGCTTGTCTTTAATTACACACGAGTTTGGCGAGAGCGAAATCTCGCACAGTGTAAAGGCGTAGAGCGCGTCAATAGTCTTGTCGCACGACTCGCCCGATGCTACATGAACAACAATCTCGGCTGTAGAGGCCGTATTATCATCAAAATTCTTAATCTTAATCTTTCCCTTCTCCTGCGCCTTGGTAATAGACTCCTTTAGGGTCTCTGTGGTAATTGAGAATGGTATCTCGGTAATAACAAGCGTACTCTTATCAACCTTTGAAATCTTCGCCCTCACCTTTACCGCACCACCACGCAGTCCGTCGTTATATCGCGACACATCTATCATACCGCCAGTCGGAAAGTCTGGATAGAGGACAAAAGGCTCGCCCTTCAAGTGAGCTATAGCCGCCGAGATAAGCTCATTAAAGTTGTGTGGAAGAATCTTTGACGCCAGACCCACTGCAATACCCTCTGTACCCTGCGCAAGCAGCAGCGGGAACTTCACTGGCAGAGCCACTGGCTCCTCCTTGCGGCCATCGTAGGAGAGCATCCACTCCGTAGTCTTACGGTTGAAGACCACCTCAAGGGCAAACTTAGAGAGTCGCGCCTCAATATATCGTGGAGCCGCCGCAGGGTCGCCCGTAAGGATATTACCCCAGTTTCCCTGACAATCTATAAGCAGATCCTTCTGACCCATCTGCACAAGTGCCGCACCGATACTCTGGTCGCCGTGTGGGTGGTACTGCATTGTCTGACCCACGACATTTGCGACCTTATTGTACCTGCCATCGTCCACCACCTTCATCGCATGGAGGATTCGTCGCTGCACAGGCTTGAGTCCATCGTCAATATGAGGTACTGCGCGCTCCAGAATTACATAGGAGGCGTAGTCCAAAAACCAATTCTTAAACATTCCCGTCAGACGGCTCACACTCTGCTCGGCCATCAGTCGGTCGTACTTCCCAGAGCTACTCTCGTCCGCTACGGGCATATCATCCATCAAATCTATCTCGTCTGCCATATAAGGTATGTTCTATAAATTACTCTTCATCCTCGCCTGTGCCAATCTGTAGGTGAGACTCTATAAGGTCCTCCTCAACGCGCAGGTTATCCATAATAAAGTGCTGACGGTCAAAGGTGTTTGTACCCATATAGAATGTCAGCAAATCTGTCACAGGGTCATCCTTTGTAAGTCTTACACGGTCAAGTCGTATCTGGTCGCCGATAAAACCGGCAAACTCGTCTGGCGAAATCTCTCCCAAACCCTTAAATCGGGTAATCTCTGCCTTTGCACCGCACTTCTCAACAGCCTCTAATCGCTCCTGCTCCGAGTAGCAGTAGAATGTCTGCTTCTTGTTTCTTACGCGGAACAGCGGAGTCTGCATAATGTAGAGGTGTCCGTTGCGAATAAGGTCTGGGAAGTACTGCAAGAAGAAGGTCAAAAGCAACATACGGATGTGCATACCGTCCACATCGGCATCGGTCGCAATTACAACCTTCTCATATCTCAAATTCTCTACATCCTCGTCAATATTAAGGGCGTTATGCAAAAACTTAAACTCATCGTTTGCATAGGCCTGCGCCTTCTTCTTTCCAAAAGTGTTGAGCGGCTTACCACGCAGTGAGAATACAGCCTGCGTAAGGGCATTTCGCGACTTGGTAATAGAGCCCGAAGCGGAGTTACCCTCTGTAATGAAAATCATCGTCTGGTTAGCCAGCTCGCTCTTGTCGCCTCGGTGGATTTTACAGTCTCTAAGGTTCTTGTTATTCAGCAACAGGCGCTTATTAGCCTCGCGGCTACGCTTCTGCACGCCCGCCATAGCCTTACGCTCCTTCTCGCTCTCAACAATCTTGCGTTGAATGAGCTGCGCTACATCTGGATTACGGTGCAGGTAGTTATCAAGCTCAACGGCAAGGAACTCGCCGATAAACTGGCGCATTGATATACCCTCGGCGGCATCTTTGCTACCGAGCTTTGACTTTACCTGATTCTCAAACACAGCATTTGACACACGCACAGAGACCGCCGCAACGATAGATGTGCGGATATCTGACGGGTCGTAATCCTTGCGGTAGAAGTCCTTGAGCGTCTTTACAACCATCTCACGAAAGGCAGCTTGATGCGTACCGCCGTGCCAAGTGTTCTGGCTATTTGCAAAGGTATAGTACGTCTCGCCGTAGCCCGTAGAGTGTGTCAGCGCAATCTCTATATTCTTCCCCTTGAGGTGGATTGGAGGGTAGAGCATTGTCTGATTCTCCATGCTGTCATTGACAAGGTCAAGCAGTCCATTCTTTGACGAGTAGTTCTCGCCATTGAATACAAGCGTAAGACCTACATTAAGGTAGGCATAGTTGTGAATCATCTGCTTGATATAGTCAATATTGAACTCGTAATTAGGGAAAATCTCTGGGTCTGGCACAAAACTTACAAAAGTACCATTCTTCTCCTTCACATCGCTCTGGCGGACATCATTCTGCAACAGACCCTGAGAGAATGTCACCTCGCGGCTCTCGCCATCACGCACCGAGCGGACGATAAACTCCGTAGAGAGGTAGTTTACCGCCTTCACACCCACGCCATTAAGACCCACAGTCTTATCAAAAGCCGAGTCCTCACCCTGCTCATACTTTGCGCCAGTGTTAATCTGCGAAACAACGCTATCCAGAGAGTTGAGCGGTATGCCACGACCATAGTCGCGCACCGTTATGCGCTTATCCTCAAGAGTTATCTCTATTGTCTTTCCATAGCCCATTATAAACTCGTCAATACCGTTGTCTATAACCTCCTTGACCAAGACATAAAGGGCATCCTCGCGCTCCGAGCCATCGCCCGGAGTGCCGACATACATTCCTGTTCGTAGTCTTACGTGGTCACGCGGAGTGAGCTGTTGTATGGCATCATCGCCATAATTGTTTACTTTCTGCACCACTGCCATATACTATTTTCTAATTTTCTCGTACTCTTCACACATCATTGTTCGGGTTTGCTCTATAAGCTCCGTTGTTCCCATACTCTGCACCGCCTCGGCACTAATTGGAGGCAAAACGCTAACTGTCAGATGATTGCGCCAATTTACCATATAATTTTTCTTCAGCACATCACGTGTTCCGTGCAGTACAACGGGAAGAATCTCCACACCTGCCTCCTTAGCCAGTGCAAAGGCACCCTGCTTAAAGCGACCCATCTCCCCACTCTTTGAGCGAGTACCCTCTGGGAACATAGCGATAGATACCCCGCGACCAATCCACATCTTGCCCTTCTCAGTAACCTTGCGCATAGAGTCCGCGCCACGACTGCGGTCAATAGCAATATCGCCGTGAATAGAGAGCATCTGGCCGATATACGGCATGCGGAACACCTCACGCTTGCTCACCCAACGGAAGTTGAGCGGAACAAAGTAGAGAGCCAAAATGTCGGCCATAGAGTTGTGGTTTATAACAATCACATAGCTCTTATTTTTGTCAATATTCTCCAGACCCTTGATTGTGCGCTTCCAAGTTAGCGGCACATACCAAAAACACATACATATCGCCCTTGACAGCTCGTGCACCACGCGACGCGGTTTGTCAAACGGGAAGCAGACAATAAGAGCCAAAACTGACAGTATAAAGAAGAGCGTCAGCTCAATAAGAACATAGATGTAAAAAATGATTGATAGCATAATTTCCCAATGTAGTTATATCTGTGCAAAGATAGAATTTTTTGTGGATTTTAAGAAAAATTTATCAAAAATTTTATCAACAATCATATTTTTCACTACCTTTGCGGTATGAAAATTAAAGAAGGATACAAAGTTAGAGAGATGGCCGGCGAGCATGTTATCATTAAACAGGGTCGCTTTGGTGCCGATATGACTCGCGTAATTGCGCTCAACGCCACATCGCTACTGCTGTGGCAGGAGCTTCAGGGTCGTGATTTTGAGGTTGAAGATGTTGCAAAAGTCCTTACCGATAACTATAAGGTAGAGGCCGCTACCGCTACTGCTGATGCAGCGGCGTGGATGGAAAAACTCGTAGAGGCAGGCTTGGCAGAATAGCTCACTTGGTATGAAGATTCGCAGAGCAATATCACTACTGCTTCTTGCTATTTACACTATGGCAAGCTGTGGCGCTATGCTCTCTGTTATTCTCTGCCACTGCACTCGCAGCACCCACTACCAGACCCACCATAGTTGCAGTTGCTGCCACCACGCTCACTCCGAGGGCGAGGGCATCAAGCTCCCTACAGATTGTGGCTGCAACCATGACCACTCTACAGAGATTGATTTGTACGACTATGAGAAGACCTTTATAGCCGACATCACCCCTATTGTCTGCACTATTTTTGGCGATGTGCAGGCTGTAGAGATTACATCTACAGAGACTCTGAAATTAAAGTATCTGGACAAGCGGAAGATTCCTCTTCCTGAGTCTGAATATATGTCGCTCTCTGGTCTGAGAGCGCCTCCGGTTATTGCATAAACTCGCTCGCGGACAACTTCCGCTAAAATGTTTATGTTCAATAACTTAGATACTATGAAAAATCTAAAACATATCTTTTTTGCTTTTGCAGTTCTTTTTACTGCAAACCTCTCTGCGCAGGATATTACGGGCCGCGTTATGGATGCTGCGGGCAACGCCCTTCCGGGTGCATCGGTCTACTGGGCAGAGACAAATGTCGGCGAGGCTGCCGATATGAATGGCTACTACCGCGTACATCGCGTAAAGGACTACAACCGCCTTGTAGGCTCTTTCTTGGGATATACAAACGATACGGTTACTGTTGACAAGAACACTACAGAGGTATTTTTCAACCTCGTTGAGGGTGTAGCCGTAGAGAGCGTTGTTGTAGAGGGCAACCTGCGCGGAAACTACATCAGCCACGAGGGTATTCTGAAGAACGAGAATATCTCTTTTGCAGGTCTGTGTAAGATGGCGTGCTGTAACCTTGCCGAGAGCTTTGAGAACTCCGCATCTGTTACTGTCGGCTACTCTGACGCTATCTCTGGTGCACGACAGATTAAGATGCTCGGTCTTGCGGGTACATACACACAGATTCTTGACGAGAATCGCGCCATTATGCGTGGTCTAAGTGCCCCTTATGGTCTTGGATATACCCCCGGTATGTGGCTCAACTCTATTCAGGTGTCAAAGGGTATCTCATCAGTAACGGCTGGACACGAGGCTGTTACAGGTCAGATTAACCTTGAGCACCGCAAGCCTACTGACGAGGAGCGACTCTTTGTAAACGCATACTTTGATGCCGAGCTAAAGCCAGAGATTAACCTCTCTACAGCCCTGCCAGTGACAAAAGACAAGAAGCTCACGACAGTAATCCTTGCCCACGCATCGGCAGACACAAAGAGCTACGACCACAATGGCGACGGCTATCGTGACCTGCCATTTGCTCGCCAGATAAATGTTGCCAACCGCTGGCTCTATCAGGGCGACAACGGCATACAGGTGCGCTGGGGTGCAAAGTATGTCAACGACCACCGAATTGGAGGTCAGATGGGCTTCAAGGAGTCTATGAAGCAGACCAAAGATGGCAAAGAGTGGTACGACTGGTGGCGTGAGGATAATATCTACGGCTCGGTAGTTGCCAATCAGGAGGCAAATGTCTACTTCAAGATGGGTAAGCCAGTGGGTGTAGCTGTTTTTGACAAGGATGAGAACGACGAGATGCGCTCAAACTTCGCAATGGTTGTAGACTACGACTTCTTCCAGGAGGATGCCTTCTTTGGTGCCGATAAGGGATACTTTGGAGGCCAGCATATGGCAAATCTAAACCTTATGTACACCCACTACTTTACATACAACTCACTTCTTGCAACAGGTCTTACAGCATCCTCTCGCTGGGTTGCCGAATCTCTTACTGATCGCACTTGGGGTCGTGATGGCGTATGGGGAAATAGCGACCAGAACAATGTTCTGCGTAACTTTGACCGCAACGAGACCGAGGTGGGCGCATATGCCGAGTATACATACAACATCAAGGAGAAGTTCTCTGTTGTTGCGGGCGTGCGCTATGACTATAACGCCTACTTCCGCAAGCATCTATTCACTCCGCGTGGTCACATCAAGTGGAACATCACCCCTACAACCGTTCTGCGTGGCTCGGCAGGTCTTGGCTACCGCCCTACAGATATCGTAACGGACAATATCGGCATTATGGCGACCGGTCGCCGCATAGTTTTTGACCAGCCATTTGACCGCACCTTTGACCGTATGGAGAGGGCTCTTACTGCGGGTGGCTCTTTCGCTCAGACAATCTCTACTGTAGATTATCAGGATATGACAATTAGCTTTGACTACTTCCGCACACAGCTCTTCCACAGCGTGATTGTAGATCAGGAGTACGATGCAAACAATATCCACATCTACACTACCGACGGCAAGTCCTACACAAACACCTATCAGGTAGACCTTAGTTGGACACCAGCCGAGAGATTGGACATCTTTGCCACTTTCCGCTATACCGACAGCAAGTACACAATCAACCGTCCCGACGGCACTACAGAGCTTGTTGAGCGACCACTTGTGAGCCGCTACAAGACACTGCTTAACATCCAGTATGCTACCCGTATGCGTAAGTGGACCTTTGATGTTACAGCACAGCTCAATGGTAAGAGCCGCATACCTACTCAGACAGGAAATATTGCCGACAGCCAGTACTCGCCAGTCTACCCTATGTTCTTTGCACAGGTGACTCGCAAAATCAAGCAGTGGGATATCTATCTCGGCTGTGAGAATATCGCTGGCTACCGTCAGGACAACCCTATTTTGGGCTACGCAACACCTTACGAGCCTACATTCAACTCCGCGTGTGTTTGGGGACCTCTTATGGGTCGCAAAATATATATTGGCGTAAGATTTAACCTGTACTAACCGTTATTAATACAAATAAAACAATAGAACGACTATGAAGAAGATTATTATCCTTGCAGTTGCACTGCTCGCAGTAGCAGGCTCTGCAGTAGCACAGAAGGCTGCAAAGCAGATTGTAACAACCGTATTTATCACTGACCTTGACTGCGAAAATTGCGCAAAGAAGGTATACGACAACTTCTATGGCAAGGGTGTTCGCAGCGTTAAGTGCGACGTTGCTACAAAGAGCGTAGCTGTGACTTATGATGCTACAAAGAACACCCCAGAGAACCTTGTTAAGTCTTTTGCCGACCTCAAGCTCAAGGTTAGCAAGCATATGACCGAGGCTGAGTTTGCTCACTACAAGGAGCATCACAACCACAATCACGGCCATAGCCACAGCCATCATGGCCACAAGCATTAGTTATAAAACTAACAACAGCAAGCCTACATTTTGACAAGTGTGGGCTTGTTTTTTATTTGGCTATTGTTTTGATTTTAAGGATTTTTTTGTAATTTTGCCGCGAATTTTGAGATTTATCATTTAAAATATAAAAATTATGACAATTACTGCTGCTGATATCAAAATCGGTATGTGCATTGAGATGGATGGCAAGACTTTCCTTGTTGTTGATTTCCAGCACTGCAAGCCGGGCAAGGGCCCTGCTTTTGTTCGTTCAAAGCTCAAGAACCTTGAGAATGGTCGCGTTCTTGAGAACACATTCTCATCTGTAGGTCAGAAGATTGAGCAGGTGCGCGTTGAGCGTCGCCCTTACCAGTTCACTTATGAGGACGATTTGGGTGCTCACTTTATGCACTGCGAGACTTTCGAGGAGATTAACATTGAGAAGAGCCTTATCAACAACTACGACCTGATGGCTGACGGTCAGATTGTTGAGGTTATGTTCCACACCGAGAAGGAGACAGTTCTCTCTGCAGAGCTTCCTCCAATCGTTGATATGGAGGTTACTTACACAGAGCCAGGCATCAAGGGCGATACAGCCTCTACAAACTCACTTAAGCCTGCTACTGTAAACACAGGTGCAACTGTTAAGGTACCGCTCTTTATCAACACTGGTGACCGCATCCGCGTTGATACACGTACTCGTGAGTATTACGAGCGCATCAAGTAATTTTGGTGTTGCAGATTTAGTATAGCATTCTGCTATTGCAAAAATAATAACCATTCTCTTTCAAGCAAGCTTGAGTGAATGGTTATTATTTTTGCACCATCTACGATGGAATACTAAATCTAAAAACTAACAGATACTAAAATTAAAAAATATTGACATTCCCCCTAAATCCCCCTTTGACAAAGGGGGACTTGGTCGTCACAGTGGTCAGAGAAATCTGCCCACTTCTCCTCCGAGGTGCAACAAATAACCCTCGGCATCTACCACACTCTGACAATAAATTGGGTCAAAATTTATAGTGCCTTTAGAAACCGCCTCCGCCGCCCTGCTGGTTTGCGCCGACCTCCTCGGTGGTGCTGTCAGACTTTCGGTTAGCGCGCTTAACATAGAGTCCCTGCTTACCAAAGCGGTAGGAGATTGAGACGCGGATAGAGCGCGAAACATTCGTACCCACAAGTCTCTGCACATATGTAGGGGCTGTCATAAGAAGGTCGTGCTTCATACTCTTGCTATGAGGATTACGCACCGATACAGAGAGCTCTAACTTATCCTTAAGGAACTTCTGACCTAATCGCGCAGATGTTGTGAGGAACCAATTCTGCGCCACCATAGTCTGCTGTGGTTGCATCTTTGCGCAGTATTCGCTTACTGTCAGTCGCGCACCCTTCCAAAGTGCTATTGTAGCATTTACACTCTCCGAGAATGCCCAGCCGGCAACAGCGACATCTTCTGACGGTATTCCCTCCTCAAAGTATCCCGCACGAAAGTCTGCCGCTAACTGCAACTTCTTGGATGGGCGGTAAGATAGCGAGGTCTGGAGTGCATAGGCGCGATTTCTTCCGTGATTGAGATATGTCTGGTTGATTAGTCCATCCTTATCAACAAACTGATAGCTCGTCACGCGGTTATTTGAGAACATCGTCATAAACTCTGGCGAGACAGTCCACTTATTACTCATCCACGCATACTTGAGCCTTATGCTATGGTTTACGCCCGTTTTAAGGTCTGGATTTCCGTAGCTACGCGAGAGCGAGGTCTCTGTAACAAATGGCGAGAGTGAATGAATACTTGGTCGTGAGAGTCGCTCGGAGTAGGATAGCGAGAGGTTATGTCCCTCCTTAATCTTATACGAGAGTGAGAGATACGGCACAACATTTATCAGCGCATTGCTATACTGCTCTGTCTTGTCCATCACGCTCTTGGAGTCATACCATGCCCCCTCAAGGCGAGCACCCGCACGGGCAGTAATGCTCTTGTGGCTAAAGGCGTAGCCCGCATATAGAGCCGCAATATTCTTCGTAAGCGTTGTTGTAGAGGCGTGTACGGATGTTGCCCCGGACTGCTCCAGCGAGCTATACTCTACTGTATGCTTCGCGCCAGCCTCAAGCGAGTGCTTGCCCCACTTATTGTTGTAGTCCGCCTGTAGCACATTATCAAAACCACGATTGAGTGAAACGGTAGAGTATAGGAAAGATGTGCCGTCAGAGTAAAAAGTATCCTCATTGTTGATACTCTCCGTCGGTGGAGTTACTGAGAAGTACTCCGACACAGTAAGGTTATGTCCCTCTTTGCCCGCAAATGTATGCTCATATGCCGCAAGCATATCAACGCCCTTCCAGCGGTTTTTGCTGTACTCTTCAGCCGAAAAGCTGTTGAGCAAACTATCATCCGCCCCGAAGTAGGAGTTGGTATTGTGCGATGTTGAGTTCCAATTTCCAAACCAACAGCTCGCCTCAATGTTGAGTAGGTTAAGCGAGTCAATCTGATAACCCATACTGAGGTTTGCATAGAGGTTTCTGCCGCCCCAACCTCTCTCTGTCTGCTGATGCAGCTTTGAGTATGGCGCATTGGCATTGAGATTCTCCATCACAGCATCGTGAAAACTCATAGGGTCATTATCGCTATCACTACCGCCCATATAGAGGCCACCAGAGAGCGAGAACTTATCCTTCTGAACAGTAAAGTTGCTTGAGAATTGACCTGAGTAGTTACGGTCAAACGAGTTACTACCCGCAAGGCTCACATTTCCGTTATAGCCATCAAAGCGAGTTTTTGAAGTTATGATATTAAGCACACCACCTGCACCCTCGGCATCGTATTTCATTGATGGATTGGTAATTACCTCAATCTTTTTGATAGACGAGGCGGGCATAGACTTAATAATCTCGTTAAAGTTACGACCCATAGCACCTGCCGCACGACCGTTTACCAAAATCTTGTAGTCGCTCTGACCATTCATCAGCACCTTGCCCTCCGAATCTATTGTCAGCTGCGGAATCTTGCGGATAATCTCCTCAAGGGTGCTTGACTGCGCCTCTGGGTCATCTTCTACAGAGTATGATAGCTTCTCCGCATCGGCCGTCACTATCGGCTTTTGAACTGTCACCGCCACAGCATCTACCGCTACACCCTCATTAAGCACCACCTCGCCCAAATCTATCAGCTTGCCCACAGCCGATATTTTGCGCGTTTCGCCCTTGTAACCTACGGCAGAGAGCTCAACAGTGTACTCTCCATCCTTGGCAATCGCAATCTCAAAGCGACCATCTGCTCCCGCTGCCACTGCTGTTACTACCTTACCCTCTTGCTCCGCCGCTACCGTTGCATAGCCAACTGCCCTACGCTGGCTATCCATTGCGCGACCACGAACAATGCTCTCTGCCGATGCAGTCAGCACCAGCAGAGAACATAACACCATTAAACCTAACTTTTTCATTACTTTTGAAGTTTTATTTTCTGTTTCTGATGCAAAGGTAGTAATTTTTTACTACTATGCAACACAAAGTAGTGTTTTTTTTTGATTTGTAGGTAAAAAATATTACTACGGGCATTTTTACCTATGTTTAATAAACGCGTAAAAGTGTAGATTATTACTCACCCCACTTATAATGTGGAGCAGAAATACCAAGAAGAGCGACTATTCGCTCGGTGACTGTAGCACAGAGAGCCTCAACGGTCTCTGGGCGAGAGTAGAAAGATGGAGAGGCGGGAAGAACGACTGCCCCCGCCTCGGTAAGGGTAGTCATATTTCTGAGGTGGATAAGCGAGAGTGGCGTTTCGCGCACAACGACAATAAGTCGCCTACGCTCCTTGAGCATAACATCGGCGGCACGCTCAATAAGACTCTGCGAAGTTCCCGCAGCAATTCGCGCCACAGTTCCCACGCTTGACGGCACAACCACCATCGCATCCCAATTCTGTGAGCCACTGGCCACACTTGCAAACATATCGTCGTTGCTGTATCTGTCAATCTTACTGCTCTCTGGAAGCACAACCCCCTCTGTTGCAAGCACCGCCTCGGCATTAGTGCTAAATATCAGAGCAATGCGCTCAACCTGCTCGCTGTCAATAAGTTGGCAGAGCAGTTGGCGAGCATATATTCCACCACTGGCAGCAGTAACAGCAACAACGACCTTCATACTTTACAGTTCTATAATTTTACACTTAAGCCCCAACTGCTGCACATACTTAAGGGTGCGTGGCAGGGCGTAGCTCATATTCTTAAAGGCCTTCTCCGAGTCGTGGAACACCACAATAGAGCCTGCCGTAATATGGTCAGTAACATTCTTAAGGCACTTCTCTGGCGAGAGCGAGCGGTTATAATCTCTTGAGACGATATCCCACATCACAATCTTATACTTCTGCGCCACAGCCCTCATTTGCGAAGGGGTCACGCGAGCATAAGGGGGACGAAAGAGCTCCGAGTGGATAAAGTCGCCCGCAAAATCTACATCCTCAAGATACCTCTCAAGCGACATACCCCACCCCTTCTGATGCGAATAGGTGTGATTACCCACCTTATGCCCCTCAGCAAGAATCTTCTGATATAGGTCGGGGTACATCTCAACATTCTTGCCAAGCACAAAGAATGTTGCCTTGGCATTATACCGCCTAAGTGTAGATAAAATCCACTCTGTAACGCCAGGCGTAGGTCCGTCGTCAAAGGTGAGAAAGACGCCATTATCATCCTCAATTTCCCAAATAAGGTCGGGCATTAGGCGGCGTATAAACTTGGGCGGTTTGATTTTCATAAGTGCAAATGTAGTCAATAATTTTGAATTTGCACAAATAATGTATATTTTTGTGGTAACATCGTAACTATGAACATTATGAAACTTATTACCAAGATTACAACGCTACTGCTTATCACTCTTGCGACTATTGGTTGCCGAGAGATTAATTCACTTACTGACCAGAATAAAAAACCTATTCAGGGAGGTGCCTACGAGGTGCTTGTCGTGTGCAACAATGCCGAGTGGGAGAGTAGCGTAGGTGCAAAGTTGCGCGAGCTGCTTGAGCAGCCCGTAGAGATGCTCAACCAAAACGAGCCTATGTTCAATGTTCTACGCATCACGGCTAACGACTTCCGCCACCTACTGCTTCAGCACCGAAATATCCTTAAGGTAGTTATCTCCGACAAGGCTACGCAGGCACAGATTACGGCAGAGTACGATGTAGATGCTGCTCCGCAGATTGTTCTTACCTTCCAAGCCCCTACACAGCAATCAGCATTAGAGTATCTCAATACTAATGGTGATGCGCTGCTCAAGGTGCTTGAGATTGCCGAGCGTAACCGCACCATTGCCTATGCCGAGAAGCACAATGTAAAGGTGCTTAACGACCTGCTACGCAGCGAGTTTGATATTGAAGTTCGCATACCAAAGGGTTATGAGCTTCGCTCACAGAGCCAGGATTTTATCTGGGCATCATACGAGTTCCCTACTGCCAGTCAGGGCTTTTTCTGCTACAGCTATCCATATCGTGGCAAGGGCAGTCTTACAGCCGACTACCTTGTGGCTATGCGCAACAACTTTGCCAAGCGCATTCCAGGCCCAAGTGATGGCTCGTATATGATTACCGTAGAGCAGATTCCAGATGCTGACGGCAACTACAAGCCATTTACTCCGCTCTACCGCTCTGTTGTTGTCAATGGCAAGGAGTGGATTGAAATGCGCGGCTTCTGGGATGTTGAGAACGACTATATGGGAGGTCCATTTGTCAGCTACACGACTATCAACGACGCAACAAACGAGGTCTTTACTATCGACTGCTATGTTCACAGTCCAAAGTACGGCAAGCGCAACTTTATCCGTCCTTTAGAGCACCTTGTTTACCTAATTTCATTCCCAAAGAGTGTGCAGCAGTCAAAATAGCAAACCCTACGATATCCTTATCGTTGGCGCGGGGCTCTTCGGCTCTGTGGTGGCTTATCGCGCCATAAAGGCGGGCAAGCGCGTGCTTGTCATTGACCGCCGCAGCCATACGGGCGGTAACCTCTACTGCGAAAATAGCGACGGTATTGCAGTTCATCGCTACGGCCCACACATCTTCCACACCTCGGATGCCGATGTGTGGCAGTGGGTGAACTCTATAGTTGAGTTTGTGCCCTATATCAACTCCCCTATTGCCAACTTCAAGGGCAAGCTCTACAACCTGCCCTTCAATATGAACACCTTCTTCCAACTCTGGGGCGTAACCACCCCTGAGCAGGCAGAGGAAAAGATTAGTAAGCAGCGAGCAGAGTGTGGCATAGGAACACCTCAAAACCTTGAGCAGCAGGCCATTTCCCTTGTTGGCACAGATATCTACAACACCCTTATTAAGGGCTATACCGAGAAGCAGTGGGGCAGAAAATGCACTGACCTGCCTGCCGATATTATCCGCCGACTGCCCGTGAGGTTTACTTTTGACAACAACTACTTTAACGACACCTATCAGGGTATTCCTCGTGGTGGGTACAACGCCTTTATAGACAAGTTGTTACAAGGTGCCGACATTGAGCTAAACAGCGACTTTTTCGCTCGCCGAGACCACTACACCTCACTTGCCAGCAAGATTGTCTACACAGGCGAAATTGACCGATATTTTGACTACTGCTTCGGCGAGCTTGAGTACCGCACCGTGAGTTTTGCGGATGAACGCATAGAGAGGAGCAACTATCAGGGTGTGGCGGTGATGAACTTCACCGACAGTGAGACCCCCTATACCCGCATAATTGAGCATCGCCACTTTGACCGTAGCTGCACAGCCGCCCATACCATTATCACGCGCGAGTATTCTGCCGAGTGGAGTGCCGGTAGCGAGCCATACTACCCTATCGCAGACAGTCGCAACAGCGCCATTGCCGAGAAGTACAGAGCTCTTGCCGCACAGTGCAGCAATGTCATCTTCGGAGGTAGACTTGCTGAGTATCGCTACTACGATATGCACCACATAGTAAAAAGAGCATTAGAAGTTGAGCTATGAACATAGAACTGATAGTCATCGGCAAAACCGACTCTAAAGAGATTACAGCCCTTGTAGAGATGTATACAAAGCGCATAAACTTCTACAACCGCTTCACTATCACATATATACCCGACATACGCAACAACAAATCCCTAACCGAAGCACAGCAGAAAACTGCCGAGGGCGAGGCTATACTGCGCCTGATTGAGACCTCCGACCGCGTAGTGCTTCTTGACGAAAAAGGGACAGAGTTCCGCTCTATAGAGTACGCAGATTGGCTACAAAAGCGGATGAATAGCGGCGTAAAACGACTTCTCTTTGTCATCGGAGGCCCCTACGGCTTCTCCGAGGCCGTCTACGCCCGCGCAAACGAGAAGATATCACTCTCCAAGATGACCTTCTCCCACCAAATCATCCGCGCCATATTCACCGAACAACTCTACCGCGCATTTACTATCCTGCGCGGCGAACCCTACCACCACGAGTAGATTGGCTACGCAGTACTGCCCGCTTTTTGAAAAAAGCAGGGCGTGCAAAAACTTTATGAAAAACTCCGTTTTTCTTCCGTGCTGATGCGGATTTAGGATAGCCTTGCGGCTATTACGACAAAAAATAGAGCCATTCACTTTCAAGCAAGCTTGAGTGAGGCTCTATTTTTCATCGTACTCTCTGTGAGAGTTTCCCTAAATCCGAATAAACTCAAAAGCGAATTTTCCCTAAACTCTTTAACTTCACTAAATTCTCTACT
Source organism: Alistipes sp. (assembly GCA_017938765.1). Taxonomy (GTDB): domain Bacteria; phylum Bacteroidota; class Bacteroidia; order Bacteroidales; family Rikenellaceae; genus Alistipes. The sequence continues at coordinate 70,489 of JAGBAX010000028.1, forward strand.
ACTTACCCTTTGCAATAAAGAGAATCTGCCGATATAGCTGCACTTGTAGTTCGGACAGTCCGAGGCGATTTGCTATCTCCGTTGTAGAAGTTCCCTCCTCCGCCTCCATAATGTCGCGGACAGAGCTGATAGTTTCATAGTCAAAGTGGATATATTCGCGGGCAGCGGTGCCATCTTTGCGGACAACATTCACAAGGGCCACAGGGATATTATCTTGGCGTGTCATCTTCACGCGCTCAACGCTCTGCACGCTACTATCAAAGCGAGGCAGGTCTGCTGGCAGAGTCGTATAGATATACTCCGCAGTAATTGTATCAACGGCGTTGGGGTCGTGGCTTAAGTCTTTTGAGTCGCACCCCACTGTCGTAAAGAGAAAAACTGTGACGAGAATCACGCGCCACAGTTTTGTACAATTCTGTCTCATAACTACTTATGTGACTGAGCGATAAGTTCTCCGAGCACCTCAATACTATCGCAGATAAGGTGTGGTTGCTTTGGTGCTGCATCGGCAACCTCAAGCGTAGTCTCGCCAGAGAGGACAAGCACGCCAAAAGCACCGGCGTTGTGCGCCATCTCAATATCGGTATAGATGCGGTCGCCAACCATAGCCACCTCGTCAGCCTCATAACCGTAGCGGTGGAGGATTCCAGAGAGCATATTTGGGTCTGGCTTACCCAGTGTGATATCTGGGGTGCGGCCTGTGGCGTGAGTAAGGCACGCGCAGATAGAGCCACAATCCACAAGAACTACTGGTTGGTCGGTAGGACAAACTCTATCTGGGTTAGTTGCGATATATGGCACGCCCTGACTAATCCACCAAGCGGCACGGCAGAGTCGCTCGTACACAAGGCTCTTGTCAAATGCCACAACAAGCACATCTGGGCGGTCAGCAGCATCGTCCGTAGCGCTCTCAAAGCCAGCCTTCTCAAACTCGGTAATCATAGACGGCGTGCCGAGCATAAAGAGTCGCTTTGCCTCTGGGTAGTGGGTCTTGATGTAGTCAATAGTAGCGAGAGCTGTGGTGTACATCTCCTCCTCGGTAGCCTCTACACCAAGTCGCGCGAGCTTTGCAAGGTAGTCGGCAATAGATGACGAAGGGTTGTTTGTAAGGAAAGAGTATCCCAAACCTAACTCCTTAACACCTGCAAGGAACGGCTTTGTATATGGGAAGAGTGTTGTACCCATATAAATAGTACCATCCATATCAAGGGCAACGTGTTTAAGGCGGGCAAGCCTTGCCATCAACTCCTCATGAGAGTAGATTGAGCGATAACGATTAAACTGACTCATAGTATTTTATATTTTAAAATTTCACGCAAATTTTTGTAAAAATAGGCATTTTTACTCTAAAAAGCAAGAAAAATGAGGTAAATTCATCATATCGGCCATTTTTTGAGTTTTGATTTTGAAATTCAAAATATTTATTTTACCTTTGCAGTGAAATATAAGCAACATTAGGGTTTCAGCCGAAAGGTTGAGATTCTTGTTTTTTTGTTATGCAATAAAAAAGACAATTATAACTATGGCACAAGAGGTAATTTATTTAACAGCAGAGGGTTACAAGAAGCTCAAGGATGAGCTTGACCACATGCGTTCAGTGGAGCGCCCAGCCGCTTCAGCAGCTATTGCAGAGGCTCGTGACAAGGGCGATTTGTCAGAGAATGCTGAGTACGATGCAGCACGTGAGGCACAGGGTATGCTTGAGATGAAAATTGCGCAGATGGAGGCTACACTTGCTAACGCGCGCATCATTGACGAGACCAAGATTGACAGAAGCAAGGTGCAGATTCTGAGTAAGGTCACCCTGCTCAACCACAACAACAACCGCCAGGTTGTCTATACTATCGTTGCCGAGCACGAGGCAAACCTCCGCGAGGGCAAGCTGGCTATCGGCACTCCTATTGCCAAGGCTCTACTTGGTAAGAAGAAGGGCGATATTGTGGAGGTCACAGTCCCTGCCGGCATCCTCAAGTTTGAGATTTTGGATATCTCTATCTAAATATAAAATCTAAATATAAAGGTAATGGTACAAAAGTAGGCTATCCGTTTGGGTAGCCTATTTTCACTACAAGTCCCCCTCACAGGAGGGGGATTTAGGGGGTGGGTAACACAAAGCAAAATGGTACAAAAGTAGGCTATCCGTTTGGGTAGCCTTTTTCACTACAAGTCCCCCTCACAGGAGGGGGATTTAGGGGGTGGGTAACACAAAACAAAATGGTACAAAAGTAGGCTATCTGTTTTGCAGATAGCCTACATTTTGTACCCCCGAGCAGAATCGAACTGCTATTTAAGGTTTAGGAAACCTTCGTTCTATCCGTTGAACTACAGGGGCGAGAGAATTTGAGTGCAAAGGTATAAAAAATTTTATATCTTTGCACCATAAAAGTTAGTTAAATGAATTTCTCAAATTTTTTCTCTAAATACAAGGCTCAAACTCCGCTCTGGATTGCCCTTATTCCGCTGGCGGTGCTTGTGGTTGTTTTGGCGCTGGTTATCAAGTGTTTCGGTGCGGATGCTATTGGCGGAGGCAGTCAGATTGCGCTACTCTTTGCGGCGGCTGTTGCGGCGGCGTTAGCCATTACCCTCTGTGGGCAGAAGTGGCAGACGCTTGAGGAGGCGATTGTTGAGAATATACGCACCTCGGCCTCGGCGATTATCATACTGCTGCTTATCGGCGCTATCTCTGGCACATGGATGCTCAGTGGAACGGTGCCCACGCTGATTTGCTACGGATTAGAGGTTATCCATCCCAAGATGTTTTTAGGCGTTGCCTGCATAATCTGCGCCCTTGTCTCGCTTGTCACTGGCTCGTCGTGGACAACAATAGCTACTATTGGCGTTGCGCTGATGGGTATCGGTCAGGCTATGGGATACTCTGAGGGTTGGATTGCGGGCGCGATAATTTCGGGCGCATACTTTGGCGATAAGGTCTCGGCGCTGTCCGACACGACTATTCTTGCCAGTGCAGCCTCAAAAGTACCTCTGTTTGAGCATATTAAGTATATGATGATTACCACAGTGCCATCGTTTACTATTGCGCTGATTGTCTTTTTCGGCATATCATTTTTCCAAACTCCGCAGCAGGCCACACAGATAGAGCTTATCTCGCAAACGCTCCACAGCTCGTTCAATATCTCGCCTTGGCTGCTGATTGTTCCGATAGTTACGGCACTGCTTATTCTGAGGAAGCTACCTGCTCTTGTGACCCTCTTTGCTGCGACCGTTGTGGCGTGTATTGCTATGGTTGTTCTTCAGCCAGATATTGTTACTACGATTGGCGGACAGGGCGCGCTGGGCACTTTCCGAGGGCTGATGATAGCCTGCTCGTCTACTACGGCTATAGAGACGGGGGATGCGATGCTCAATGAGCTTGTTGCGACAAGGGGCATGGGCGGAATGATGCCAACAATATGGCTTATCCTCTGCGCGATGTGCTTTGGTGGTGTTATGTCGGGCAGTGGTATGCTTTCGGCGCTGACAAGGCTCTTTATGCGCTTTGCAAAGCGTACGGTGAGTGTCGTCAGCTCTACTATCGCTACGGGAATATTCTGTAACCTTACCACCGCCGACCAATACATATCTATTATTATTACGGGCAACACCTTTGGGGACTTGTACCGCCAGCGCGGCCTTGAGGGCAGACTTCTGAGCCGCTCTGTGGAGGACTCGGCGACCGTTACCTCGGTGCTTATCCCTTGGAACTCGTGCGGTATGACACAATCTACAGTCCTCGGCGTGGCGACAATAACCTACCTGCCCTACTGCCTGTTTAACCTTATCAGTCCACTGCTCTCTATTATCGTTGCGGCTACGGGGTATAAAATCGTAAAAAAAGAGCCTAAAGATGAGTAACAAACTTGTGATTTTTGACCTTGACGGCACACTGCTAAATACTATTGGCGACTTGGCGCACTGCTGTAACCATATGCTCAGTCTGCGCGGACTTGAAACACATAGCTATGAGCAGTACTGCTCTTTTGTGGGCAATGGAATTACTCGCCTTGTTGAAAGGGCACTGCCAGAGCAGCTGCGCACGGCGGAGACAATAGCCTCTGCGCGCCGCGACTTTGTGGAGTACTACTATAATAATATAGACACCCATACGGTAGCCTATGAGGGTATTGAGAGTGTTATTCGCCATCTCTCGGAGGCGGGCGTGACCCTTGCCGTCGCATCAAATAAGTTCCACAAGGGTACTGTGCGACTTATCGAGCGATTCTTCGGCCAGTATCACTGGGCAGCTATCTACGGCAACCGCGAGGGCTTCCCTCTTAAGCCCGACCCCGCTATTGTGGAACTAATTATGGAGCAGTGCAACGCCACGAAACAGAACACCTATATGGTTGGCGACTCTGGCGTAGATATGATAACGGCAAACGCTGCGGGCGTACACTCCGTTGGCGTTACTTGGGGCTTCCGCGCTCGCGAGGAGCTTGTAGAAAACAATGCAGAGTATATCGCAGAAAATATGGAAGATTTGCTAAAAATTTTGCTATAATGTGTTTATTTCCAATTTTTTTACTAACTTTGTGAGTTGATAACAAACTTTTCCTAAAAATTTATTATTATGGTTAAAAATTCAAAAAATTTCGGGGGGGGGATTTTTTATCTCGCTCCACAGATTGAAGTAACACTGCTTGAGGTTGAGCAGGGCTTCGCAGCAACACTTCAGGGCCTCTATACAGAGGAGGGCGATGGCTGGGGTGCATACTAATTGTCAAACTTAAAACAACGAGAAAATGAAGAAGATTTTTTACGCGTTGAGTTTGGCAGCAGTCCTACTCACAGCATCATGTACAAAGGACGCCACTGAGGATATTCTTAACGGTGGCAACAACGGCGACAATCAGGTTGCAATGACAACCATCACCGTAGGTATTGACAACGCAACCCGCGTACACCTCGGCGATGAGAATGACAGCTATATGCCTCTCTATTGGAGCGAGGGGGATGTAATGGAGATTAACGGCTCAGCGCTTACGTCTAATCCTATAGCAGCCGAGTACAACGGCAAGGCAAGCGCAGTTATCGGTGTTCCAGAAGACGCCACATTCCCAATGACTCTTATCTACCCAGAGAGCGCAGGTAAAAACAAAGCAGATTATTTCTATATTCCTACAGAGCAGGAGTATGACCCTACAAAGCTTGCAAATGGCAATGCTATTATGATGGGTTACGTTGCTTCAGCAGAGGACAATACTGCTGAGATGAAACACCTGTGCGGTTATATCAAAGTTTCACTAAAGGGTAATGCTATTGTAAAGCGTCTCAACCTTCGTGCAATTGGACACGAACCAATGTCTGGTTACTACCGCCAAACAATCACCGCTGATGAGATTAGTATGGTTGACTATGACAATATTGGCGTTGCAGAGGGCGAGCACACCTCTCCTGTAATCAGCATCACAAGCGAAGAGGGAGTTGCTCTTAAGGCTGATGAGGCTACAGACTTCTACTTTGCCGTTCCAGAGGGCTTCTACTCAAAGGGTTTTGCTCTTACTGTTGTTGACGACCAAGGTATGTCACAGGTCGTAGCTGCATACAAGAGTGGTAAGACAATTACTGCCGGCGTACTTACAAAGATGCAGCCACTTACTGTAAATTGTACAAAGTTGTTCGGTATCTACGACCAGAACGAGTGGATTGGCTACACTCTTACACACGACCGCAACTCTTGGGCTCTCAATGGCGAGGTAAATCTGCGCGACTGGATTGATATGACAGGCACAGAGGATATGGACATCCCTCAACTCTACTACCGTAGTGGTTATTACAAGCAAGCAAAGGTGCTGAACGGAAATAACTTTGGTTTGTATAACTTCAAGCGTACATCTACTGAGAAGCAGTCTGCTCTATTTATGTACACCCTACCTGAGGATGTTACAATTAAGAATCTCTCTATCGGAAAGCCAGTAGCTGAGGGTCAAGAGGCAGATTCTGAGTTTATTGTAAGAACCACAGGTGTAACATCTGGTGTTACATATACTGCTATTTTCAACTACAACCCATATGGTACTCTTGATAATTGTACTAACAATGCTACTCTTAAAATGATTCCAGACGGCACATGTAGTTGCGGTGTTCGTATGGGTGGATTTGCCTCTGGCGGTGGTGACGCTGCTATGATTGGAACAATAAAGAACTGTACCAATAATGGTGACATCTATCTTGATACAACCAATATGACAGCTTGTACAGGTATCTGCATCGGCGGTATAACTGGTCGTCAGCAGGGTGGCACTATCACAGGATGTACTAACACAGGTAAGATTGTAAGCAAGTCTGAGGCTATCGGCAGTTCTTCTATCTACGCTGGCGGTATAGTTGGTCGTGGATATAATGATGCTGAAGATTGTCCAGATGTAACAACCCCAACACTTACAGGCTGTATAAATAACGGTGAGTTGGATATTGACTTTACAACTTGTGGCGGCACCTTCGGCATTGGTGGTATTATCGGTGACGGTTGGAGTTCACAAGTTAAGACTGCCGTATTCTCTGGTCACAGCAACTACGGTGCTATTGATGTAAACTTCACTTATAGTACTAAATGGTCTTCTATCGGAGGTATTGGCGGCTTTGTATATTGCGATGTTACAAACTGTACCAACTATGCAGAAGGAACTGTAGCATCTACAGATAATCAGGGCTCTAATACAGGCACAAACCGACAGACTCACTTAGCAGGTGTTATCGGAACTATTGCTACTGCAGCTGGATATGTTGTAGACAACTGCCACAACCATGCAAGTGTAACAAACAACACCAGCGGTAGTGCTGAGACCAACACTGGTGGTATCCTTGGTTATGCTTCTCAAGAGAACAAGACCACTCCTAATATTATCAAGAACTGCACAAACAGCGGTACTATTAAGCATACTGGTACGGGTCTTTCAAGCGTAGGTGGTATTACAGGTATGGCTGGAAGTATTGAGAGTTGTACAAATACCGGTGCAGTTATACAGGAGAACTCTGAGTGTACATATGCTTGTCCTGTAGGTGGTATTGCTGGTCGTCTGTCATACCCTATGATTAGCAGTAACAACTATGGCAATGTAAGCGCTGCTAATACATTGAGCTACACAGGTGGTTTGGCTGGTTGGACAACATATGCTTATGCTACTATTGACAAGTGTAATTCTGACTGCGATATTGTCGGAAACACTCGTACAGGATACATTATCGGCACAGTTGCATCTCGCGACATCACTGCTTCAAACGTAAAGATTTATGGTACTATGAAGCGTAATGGTGAGAGTGTTGCTATCTCTACCGATGTCAGCGTACTATTTGGACACAAGAGCACTGGTAGTTTAACTGCTACTAATGTCACTATTGAGTCTACAAAGCCTGCAAACTAACCATTTCACTCTATAAAGATAGCCTCTCCGAGTTCGGGGAGGTTATTTTTTTGGCTTTTCACCCCGCTTTTTTGGCGATTCACCCTCCGCAAATAAGTAAATATGGTAATTTTTTGTTATTTTCGCAAGGTTTTACACGTAGTGTAAAGAAAATCACAGTGAGATAATTCTAAAACATAAAACTATATGAAAGTCTATCTGTCAAACCTATTCATTCTTCTTGTAGCGGTAGCGGCTCTATTTAGCTGCGAGGAGGAGAAGAGTACAAAGCGTACTCGCGAGTACAATGTAATGATTCTTCAGCCCACATCGCGCAAGCTGACATCTACCTACTCTGCCACTATTCGTGGTAAGCAGGACATTGACATCCGCCCAAAGGTGCAGGGTTACATTACCGACATTCATGTTAAGGAGGGCTCTATAGTAAGCAAGGGGCAGACCCTGTTTACCATTGACCAAGTGCCATATCAGGCGGCGCTGCAGACAGCCATTGCCAATGTAGATGTTGCGCAGGCGGCCGTTGATGCTGCCGAGCTTACAACAAACAGCAAGGAGCAGCTCTACAAGCAGAACATCATCTCCGAGTTTGACCTCAACATGGCGCGCACGCAGCTTGCCAGCCAGCGCGCAACGCTTGCGCAGGCAAAGGCAAACGAGGTAAATGCTCGCAACAACCTCTCATATACCCTTGTAAAGTCGCCCGCAGATGGTGTTATCGGCACGTTGCCTTTCCGCGTGGGTACTCTTGTAAGCCCGTCGGACTCTACGCCGATGACATCCGTATCTGACAACTCCGAGATGTATGTCTACTTCTCAATGACCGAGAGTCAGGTGCTCTCGCTCACCCGCGAGCACGGAACGCTTGAGGCGGCGCTCAAGGCTATGCCATCTATTGAGCTACAGCTCAGCGACGGCACCGTTTACAAGGAGAAGGGTCGCATTGAGGCTATCTCTGGTATTATTGACCCAACGACAGGCTCTGTAACGGTCCGCGCCAAGTTCCCGAACTACAGCCGACTGCTGCTCTCTGGTGGCTCTGGAAACATCATCCTGCCACACAAGGCGGAGGGTTGCATCGTAATTCCGCAGTCTGCAACATTTGAGATTCAGGACAAGATTTACGTCTACACGCTCAAGAGTGGCAAGGCGGTAAGCAAGATTGTCGGCGTATTTAACATCAGCAATGGCCGCGAGTATGTCGTTGAGAGCGGTCTTATGGCTGGCGACACTATTGTCGTTGAGGGCGTAGGTCTGCTGCGCGACGGCGACAACGTAAAGATTAAAAAGGTTGTAGAAAACGAGAAATAGTCTTGACCTATGAATATCAAAACATTTATTGACCGTCCAGTACTATCCTCGGTAATCTCTATCGTTATCGTCCTTGGCGGAATTATCGGTCTGGCAATGCTGCCTATTGAGCGATATCCAAACATCGCTCCGCCAACCATTCGTGTACAGGCAAACTACACCGGCGCAAGTGCCGAGACTGTCCAAAAGGCTGTTGTCGTACCTCTTGAGGAGGCGATAAACGGTGTGGAGAATATGACCTACATGACATCATCTGCAACAAACAACGGTGGCGCAAGCATCGCCGTATACTTCAAGCAGGGCACAAACCCCGATATGGCTGCCGTAAATGTTCAAAACTGCGTTTCGCGCGCTACCCGTCAGCTGCCAAGCGAGGTAACGGATGTGGGCGTAACGGTGCGCAAGCGACAGACAAATATTCTGGAGCAGATTGCCGTCTACAGCCCTAATGGCACATACGACCGTACATTTATTGCCAACTACATCAAGATTAACCTTGTGCCGGCAATCTCTCGTATTCCGGGCGTGGGCGATGTAGATGTTCGTGGTGCGGACTACAGTATGCGCGTATGGCTCAAGCCAGATGTTATGGCGCAGTACAAGCTCATCCCTGCCGATATCTCCGCAGCCCTTGGAGAGCAGAACATTGAGGCGGCGACAGGTGCGCTGGGCGAGAACTCAAACCAGACCTTCCAGTATGCTATGCGCTACAAGGGTCGCCTTGAGACCCCAGAGCAGTTTGAGAATATCGTTATCCGCGCGCTGCCAAATGGCGAGGTGCTTCGTCTGAAGGATGTTGCCGAAATTGAGCTTGGCACACAGTCTTACCTCTACATCGGCGAGGTAAATGGCGCTCCAGGAACATCATTTAGCGTCTACCAGACCCCAGGCTCAAATGCTACAGAGGTTATCAACCAGATTGATGCCTACATGGAGAAGGCGCGCAAGGACTTCCCGAAGGACCTTGAGATGGTTGTCCTCTCAAGCTCTAACGACTTCCTCTACGCCTCTATCCACAATGTGCTTCGCACACTGCTTGAGGCTATTGTACTGGTAATTTTGGTAGTGTTCATCTTCTTGCGCGACCTTCGCTCAACACTCATCCCACTCGTTGCCACAATCGTATCAATCGTGGGTACTTTTATGTTCCTCTACTTCTTAGGCTTCAGTATCAACCTGCTCACACTCTTCGCCCTTGTGCTATCTATCGGTGTGGTTGTGGATGATGCCATTATCGTTGTGGAGGCTGTACAGAGTAAGTTTGATGCGGGCTACAAGTCGGCACACAGTGCCGCTGTAGATGCTATGCACGGCGTAACAACCGCCCTTGTAACCTCTACGCTGGTATTTATGGCCGTATTTATCCCAGTATCGCTTATGGGCGGCACTTCGGGTATCTTCTACACTCAGTTTGGTCTTACTATGGCCGTTGCGGTGGGTATCTCGGCTATCAACGCCCTCACGCTCAGCCCTGCCCTCTGCGCTATGCTTCTCAAGCCAAAGGATGAGAACGGAAACAGAGTAAAGCGTAGCTTCGGCGCTCGCCTTTCAACAGCTATTGAGAGCGGTTTTAACGCCTTTACAAATAAGTATCTGGGCGGTGTGAGCTTCTTCTTGCGCCATCGCGTTGTTACTTGCATTATCGTTGTGGCAGGTATCGGACTTCTGCTCTACTCTATGAACAACACCAAGACTGGTCTTATTCCGCGCGAGGATATCGGAACAGTCCGCATTGATGTATCAACACCTCCGGGTAGCTCTCTGGCTCACACAAAGGAGGTTATGGACCGCATTGACCGCGATGTTGTCAGCCAGATTGACGAGTGCCGCGCATATCTTAACATGGCAGGCTTCGGTATGACCACTGGCGCAGGTACTTCATACGGTAACTTCACCCTCAGACTCAAGCACTGGGACGAGCGTAAAGGCAAGGAGCACAGCGTGTTTGACATCATGGAGCGCGTGAAGGAGTACTCTACAAATATCAACGATGCAACGCTCTTTACCACCTCGCCAGCAATGATTCCAGGCTATGGTGCCACAAACGGCTTTGAGCTCCATATTCAGGACCGCAAGGGTGGTAGCATTGAGGATTTGGCAGAGATTACAACGCAGTTCGTAGCCGAGCTGAACGACCGACCAGAGATTGGCTCTGCCCGCACATCGTTCAACCCTCGCTTCCCTCAGTATCAGATAGATGTAGACGCTGTAAAGTGTAAGCGCGCTGGCACATCTCCAAAGGAGGTGCTTGAGATTCTGAATGGATACTACGGCGGTCGCCTATCTACACGCTTCAACCGATTTACAAAGCTCTATCAGGTGCAAGTTCAGGCCGACCCACGATATCGTGTAGACCTTCAGACGCTCAACAACATCTTCATCCGCATCGGAAACGAGATGGCACCTATCAGCCAATTTGTGACTCTGAAGAAGATTTACGCACCAGAGAACCTCTCGCGCTTCAATATGTTCCCGTCAATATCTATCAACGGTCGTGCGGCAGATGGTTACTCATCGGGTGACGCTATCCGCGCCGTAAACGAGGTGGCAGAGGAGATTCTGCCTGTAGGCTATGGATTTGACTTCGGCGGTATCGCCCGCGAGGAGGCTGCAAGTGGAAACAATACGGCGATAATATTTATTATCTGTATCGCCCTTATCTACCTTATCCTCTGCGCGTTGTACGAGAGCTTCTTCATTCCATTTGCAGTTATCCTTACAGTACCACTCGGACTGTTCGGCAGCTTCGCCTTTGCAAATATGATGGGATTAGAGAATAACATCTACCTGCAGACGGGTCTTATTATGCTTATCGGTCTGCTCTCAAAGACGGCTATCCTTATTACCGAGTACGCCTGTGAGCGTCGCCGTCAGGGGCTCTCAATTTTTGAGGCTGCATATGAGGCAAGTAAGGAGCGTTTCCGCCCTATTATGATGACAGTGCTTACAATGGTGTTCGGTATGATTCCGCTGATGTTCTCCACTGGCGTAGGCGCTAACGGAAACAACACTCTCGGCGCAGGCGTTGTGGGTGGTATGGTCGTAGGAACGCTGGCACTGATATTCCTCGTGCCTACACTTTTTATCATCTTCCAGACAATTCAGGAGAAGGTCGTAAAACCTAAAAAAGTAGAGTAATGAAAAGAGTACTATATACCCTTATCGTAACGCTTGTCGCTACAAGCTGTACGGTATATCAGAAATACTCACGTCCAGAGGTTGCTGTAGACAACCTCTTCGGGGCAGTTGAGACAAAGGATACAGTGACTATTGCCGATATCTCTTGGCGCGAGTTCTTTACAGACCCGCACCTGCAAAGACTTATTGAGCAGGGGCTTACCTCTAACCCCGATATGCAGATTGCCGCACAGCGAGTAGTTGCCTCTCAGGCTGCACTGCGTACAGCAAAGCTGTCGTTCTACCCATCGTTTGCCTTCAACCCGTCTTACTCGCTTAATGCACCATTTAACAGCTCATCATCAAGCAGTTACACTCTTCCTGTAAGCGCAAGTTGGGAGATAGACATCACTGGCCGCACGCTGAATGGCAAACGTAGTGCACAGGCTGCCTATGAGCAGAGCCACCTCTATCGTCAGAGCGTGCAGACAGCCCTTGTATCATCTATCGCCAACACATACTACACCCTGCTGATGCTTGATGCGCAGCTGGAGATATCTCGCACCACAGCCGCTTCGTGGAAGGAGAATGTCCGCATTATGAAGGCTATGAAGCAGGCAGGTATGACAAATGAGGCTTCAGTCTCTCAGACCGAGGCAAATAGTTGGGAGATAGACGCTTCGCTCTACGACTTGCAGTACGACATCCTGCAGGTTGAGAATACACTTGCCCTGCTTCTGGGCACAACACCGCAGAAGTTTGAGCGCAGCACTATCCACGACCAGAAATTTAGCACAGCACTTAGCGTAGGCATCCCAGCACAGCTACTCTCTCGCCGCGCCGATGTCCGCTCGGCCGAGCGAACCCTTCAGCAGGCATTCTATGCCACAAACATCGCCGAGGGGGCATTCATCCCATCTCTAACGTTAGGTGGTAGCCTTGGCTGGCAAGACCAATTAGGTAAGGCGGTAACATCGCCAGCGAGCTGGCTCGTTACTTTCACCGCTCGCCTCGCTACAGATATCTTCAACGCAGGTGCTAAGCGCGCTAACCTCAAGATTGCCCAGGCGCGACAGCAGGAGGCCCTCATCTCCTTCCGCCACACACTGCTCACGGCAGGCAATGAGGTAAATGACGCTCTGGCAAAGTGCCAAACAGCTCGCAATAAGAAGGATATCCGCAAGCACCAGATTGCAGCCCTTGAGAGCGCTGTAAATAGCACACGACAGCTTATGAGCCACTCCGAGTCTACATACCTTGAGGTGCTCACAGCACAGCAGAAACTCCTCTCGGCACAGCTCTCACAAATAGCCGATAGCTTTGAGGAGATTCAAGGCGTAATAGACCTCTACCACGCCCTCGGCGGCGGCGTAGACCATACAGAGGATATCTCTACCCTGCCAAAACGCAACAAGCGCAATTAGCGAGTACCGAAGCTTTTTAAAATAGTGAGTTTAAGGAGTTTAGTGAATTTAAGGAGAATTACCCCTATATTCATTAAGCTCCTTAATTTTTTGTTCTGCGTCAGCCTGCTAATGGCTAATGGCTAACGGCTAATGGCCCTACCTAAAAGAGACCACCTCTGAATATACAACCTCAGTGTGAGGGTTGCTGCTTACAATCTCCTGCCTTATCGCCTTGGTGCCGTAGCGGAAAAAGAGGAAGCGGCGGGGTATGCGGTGGATGATTTGGTGCAGGGTATCAACACTTGATACAGAGCAACTTACGCTGTTCTTATCAATCACTCCATCAACAGTCACCCAACTATCCCTCCAGCGGAAGAGTCGCACAGTATCGTGTAGGCGGAGCGTGTCGCGGAGAATAACCGTATCGCGCAGTGGAACGGTAATATCTACCGCCGTCTTAGTGACGCTCTTTGATGCGCTCTCAAGGCGCTTGAGTTTAATTTTAAGTTTGCGAATGCGCTCGGCATCGGCAGCGCGCAGCTCTTCATACTCTCCAACTTTTAGACGTAAAACTTGTACCGAGGCGGCACTTTCGTCTGCCTTGGTACGATAGGTTTTGACACTCTCAATAAGAGCATAATTGTTGTTCTCAAGGCGAGCATTCTCCTTAAGAAGATACTTTGCGCCGACGACAATTACTGCCGTTGCGACAATGGCATAGATAGCAAGATACTTTCTCATAATGTTAGATAACTTTCATAATTACAGATGTTTATAATTGTATTGTAGCGTGTGGCGTGTTTGGTGATTTTGCCCGACTTTGTAAGGGCCGACAGCGCCGAGCGAATCTGCTTTATCGTCAGCTGCGTTCTGCGAGCCAGCGTAGAGAGGGTCGTTGTAACCTCTCCAGACTCCGAAGCCAAAAACAGCAGCGTGATAAAAACCTTTAGTCGAGCAGCATAGCGATACTCACTACTCTCCAAAATCTCCTTTTTTAACCTAATTGCACTCATAAAATCTCTATTTTTGAACAAAAGTACAATCATTGATTGTCAATTTCTGACACAGATTTTAATAAATAGTGTGACTGCAATATTTTATTTGTTTTTTCGTTAAATGTTTTGTAACTTTGCGCGATTATACGCGCGTAACAGATAAAAGATGAAAAGATTTATAGTCAATTTAACTATTGTAGCAGCTGTGGCGGTGCTCTTTTTCTCTTGTTCCGGACTTGGACAGGTGACAAAGAGTGGCGATCCAGAGTTGATGTACTCTACTGCGCTAAAGCTATACAAGGCGGAGAAGTGGAATCGTGCAAGTGATATGTTTGATGCCTGCGCTGGATACTACATTGGTTCAGAGCGCGAGGATAGTATCGCCTTCTTCTCTGCGCGAAGCAAGTTCAAGCACCGCGACTACCACGAGGCCTCTACTGGTCTTGATGAGTTCCGTCGTAAGTTTGGCCGTTCACTCTTTATTGAGGATGCCGAGGCTATGTATGCTATGTGCCAGTACTACCTCTCTCCAGGCCCTACACGCGACCAGACCCTTACTGCGCAGGCTATTGTCTCCCTTACAAATTTTATTGAGCGCTACCCAGAGTCAAAGCGCGTAGAGGCGTTCAACAACATCATTGAGGAGCTTACGCTTCGTCTGCACGACAAGAACTTTTTGAATGCCTATACCTACTTCAAGATTCAGAAGTACAAGAGTGCAGTGGTGGCCTTTAAGAATGCGCTGAAGAACTACGACAACTCTTCTCACCGCGAGCAGATTATGTACTACATCGTTGTTTCAAACTACCGCCTTGCCCACAACTCTGTTGAGCACAAGCAGGCAGACCGTTACCTTGCGATGTTGGACTCTTACTACTCATTTATAGAGGAGTTTCCAGAGTCAAAGTACACAAAGGAGATTAACCGCTACTTCAAGGAGGCAAAGGATTTTATTGACAAGAACAAGAGTAGCGAACAGACCGAGAATAAGTAATAATTAGATAAAACATTCAAAACCGTATCAAAATGGAAATCAAGAAGAACATTCCCAACAACACGGTAACCCGTAAGCTCGCAGACTTTGACCCAGAGACTGGCAATGTCTACAAGAGCATCAACATTATCGCCCGTCGTGCAAACCAGATTGCAGCCGAGCTTAAGCAGGAGCTTAACCGTAAGCTTGCTGACTTTGCAACCTCTGCATCTACTGCCGATACTATGGAGGAGACCTTTGAGAACCGTGAGCAGATTGAGATTTCTCGTTACTACGAGCGTCTTCCAAAGCCTGCAATCATCGCTACAGAGGAGTTCCTTGACGGCGAGCTCTACTATCGTGACGCTAGCAAATAGCAGAGCAATGTTACAGGGCAAACACATACTACTTGGAGTTACGGGCAGCATAGCGGCTTACAAGGCTGCTGTGCTGTGTCGTCTACTGAAGGGTGCAGGCGCAGAGGTTAAGGTTGTAATGACCCAGACCGCCAAGCAGTTTATCACACCCCTTACTATGGCTACGCTCTCGAAGAATCCTATTCTTGTAGAGTTCTTCAACCCTGAGAATGGCGAGTGGAACTCCCACATCAGCCTTGGCGAGTGGGCAGACTGCTACCTTATTGCGCCAGCTACGGCAAACACTATTGCCAAAATGGCTACGGGCGTGGCTGATAACCTACTGCTGACAACATACCTCTCGGCTCGTTGCCAGACAATTGTTGCGCCAGCTATGGACTGCGATATGTTTGCTCATGTGACAACACAGACAAATCTCACTACACTCCGTAGTCACGGAGTAATTATTGCCGACTCTCCTGCGGGCGAGCTTGCCAGTGGTCTTACTGGCAAGGGCCGTATGGCAGAGCCAGAGCAGATTCTTGACCTTGTCGTACGGACACTCAACGCTGAAAAAAAAAAGAGCCTTGTCGGTAAGCACTTCGTTGTAACTGCAGGTGCGACTATTGAGGCTATAGATCCAGTAAGGTACATCACAAACCACTCTACTGGCAAGATGGGCTATGCCATTGCCGCATCGCTTGCCTCTCGTGGTGCAGATGTTACCCTTGTTACGGGCCGCACAAATCTTGCTACACCGCAGGGCGTTGTTCGCGTTGATGTACTCTCTGCTGCGCAGATGTACGAGGCTACTGTAGAGGCATTTAAGAGTGCCGACGGAGCTATTATGTGCGCTGCCGTAGCTGATTATACCCCAGCCACTGTCTCCCAACATAAGATTAAGAAGAGCGACGACGATATGTCCATTCCGCTTGTCCGCACAAAGGATATCGCTGCGGCATTAGGTGCTGTGAAGGGCTCCCGACTGCTTGTAGGCTTTGCCCTTGAGAGCGATGCGGGCGTAGAGAGCGCACAGGGTAAACTTACTCGTAAGAACCTTGACTTTATCGTGCTCAACTCGCTTACTGATAGTGGTGCAGGCTTCGGCGTTGATACAAACAAGGTCACTTTTATTGACCACAACGGCTCTACAACCCTACCTCTGATGAGCAAAGCTGATGTTGCCGAGAGGATTGTAGACAAAATAGAGACCCACTATGCTAACTCGCCTCAGCGTTGATAACTACGCGCTTATTGACCATCTGGAGGTAGAGTTTGACCCTCGCCTCAACATTATCACCGGACAGACTGGTGCCGGAAAGAGTATCCTTCTTGGAGCACTCTCACTGCTCCTTGGAGCAAGAAACGAGGGTGCAGTAATCAAGGACAACTCTCGCAACTGCATTGTTGAGGCCGAGTTTGATATTGAGAAGTTACATCTTGAGACACTCTTCAGTGAGATAGACCTTGACTATGAGCCACAGATAGTCATCCGCCGCATTATCACCCCTGCAGGCAAGTCTCGCGCCTTTGTTGGCGATATGCCCGTGCAGCTTACAACGCTCAAGACTCTGGGCGAATACCTTATAGATATACACTCACAGCACCGCAACCTTATCCTCGCCTCGGAGCAGTTTCGCCTTGAGGCGTTAGATACTATTGCCCACTGCACAACTCTTCGCAGTCAGTTCAGTAGCGCATACGCGGAGTATAACAGAGTCCAGAGCGCACTTACAAAGGCAAGGCAGAGCATAGACGCTGCCCGCAAGGAGGAGGAGTATATCCGCTATCAGGTAGAAGAGCTTCGCGCTGCAACACTTCGCAGTGGCGAGGAGGCAGAGCTTGAGGCAGAGCTTGCTACGCTGACAAATGTAGAGTCTATAACAGAGGCCTATGGTGCTATGCACCAGTCGCTTACAGACGAGCAGACGGGTGTAATCCTGCAACTTGTTCAGCTCGCCAAGGCTCTCAAAGCCGTTGCCCCTCACTATGCCGATGCGGCAGCAGCTGCCGAGAGACTCAACTCGGTAATTATTGAGCTTCAAGACCTTGACAGCAGTGCCGAGAGCACTCTTGAGAGGGTTGAGTCTGACCCAGAGCGATTAGACTATGTCGGTGCGCGCCTTGAGTTGCTCTACAACCTACGTCGCAAGCACCGCGCAGAGAGTATTGACCATCTTATTGAGATATACAACGGCTATGTAGCGCAACTTGAGAGCATAGATAGCGCCGACAGCAATATCGCACAGCTTGAGCGTGATGTAGAGAGTGCCCACAGCCGCGCATTAGAGCTTGCCACAAAGATTTACGAGGCTCACAAAGCTGCTACTCCAGACTTTGAGAGTCAGGTAGACCAGATACTGCACAAGGTGGGTATGAGCGGTGCCCAGCTTCGCATAGGCATTACCACTGGCGAGCTTACTGCAACAGGCATTGAGCATATAGAGTTCCTCTTTACTGCCAACGAGGGTATCGCTCCACGAGCAATAGAGAAGATTGCGTCGGGCGGTGAGATGTCGCGCGTGATGCTTGCACTCAAGGCTATACTCTCGCGGACAGTCAACCTGCCGACAATAATCTTTGACGAGATTGACACTGGCGTGTCGGGCAGCGTAGCCAATGCCGTTGGAGAGGTTATCGCCACGCTCTCATCTACTATGCAGGTTATAGATATCACCCACCTGCCGCAGGTTGCCTCAAAGGGAGATAGTCACTACCTTGTCTACAAGAGCGACAGCACAACTAATATCAGAGCACTAACGGCCGAAGAGCGCGTTGTTGAGATTGCAAAGATGCTCTCTGGCGATAGCGTAACAGATGCCGCAATAGCACAGGCACAGATTCTTCTTGGTACAAAATGAGGTGGGTAGTATACATACTCTGTGCACTGCTTGCTTTCGGCTGCACATCCACAAAAAAGGCTGACAGTCAATCTTTTACACCCTACTACACACCAAAATATGCGCAGTCGTTCTCTATTGTTACAGATAGTGCAGGGCGCAAAGTGCTTATTGTCTCAAATCCATATCAGAGCGACGAACATTTTGAGCAGCGCATCTATCTGCTTGAGAATGGTCAGGTAGCGCCAGAGGGGGCGGTTGCTCTACACACTCCTGCACAAAAAATATCCTGCCTCTCATCAAGCCATATCGCTATGCTTGATGCTGTTGGAGCAGCCGATAGAGTTGTTGGAGTTTCGGGGCTGAAGTTTATCTCAAACACTACTGTTCGTGCCCGCGCGGTAGAGATTGGCTACGATGCGGCACTGAACTTTGAGAATATCAAGGGTGCAGGTACAGATGTTATTCTGCTCTATGGTCTATATGGCGAGCAGAGCAGTATGACAACAAAACTCACACAGCTTGGCATACCTTATATATATATAGGCGACTACATAGAGTCTACTCCACTGGGCAAGGCGGAGTGGATTGTAGCTCTCTCTGCCCTATGTAACCTTGAGAGTGAGGGCAAGGAGTACTTTAGTGCCCTTGAGACTCGTTACAACGCCCTCAAGCAGAGTGTTGCCAACTGTAGCTCGCGCCCCAAGGTTATGCTAAACACCCCATACCGTGATACATGGTTTATGCCATCCGCTCGCAGCTATGCCGTAGCACTTATTACAGATGCGGGCGGAGAGTATATCTACCCAGAGAATTGCAGTGCGCAGTCCGAGCCTATATCGCTTGAGCAGGCACTTATTTTAGCCTCCAAAGCCGATATATGGCTCAATGTAGGGCAAGTAGAGAGCCTTGCTCAACTCCGTCGCGAGAATCCTAAGTTCGCTACAGTGCCAGCCGTAGTTAGCGGTCGCGTATATAACAATACCAAGCGCACGACAGACAATGGCGGTAGCGACTTCTGGGAGTCGGGAGCCGTAAATGCCGATATCGTGCTGCGCGATATGATACAGATGTTACACCACAGCGCAACGACAGAGTCGTTGTACTACTACAAACAGCTCAAGTGATGAAAAGCCACACGTCAATACTCTTCACACTGCTAAGTGTAGTGCTGGTTATGCTGTTTGTTGCAGACATAGCCATAGGCAGCGTAAGTATCTCGCTAACAGATATCTTTGGTGTTCTAACTGGCTCAAATATAGACAGTACCATACGAAGCATCGTCATTGACATACGCCTTATCAAAGCTCTTATGGCCCTTCTTGCAGGTGCGGCACTATCTCTGTCGGGATTGCAGATGCAGACACTCTTCCGCAATCCTCTTGCTGGCCCATATATCCTCGGCGTAAGCGCCGGAGCGAGCTTTGGCGTGGCACTCTTTCTTCTCGGCGCGCCACTGTTGGGACTGTCAGCCTCGCCAATACTATCTGCCGTAGGCACTGCAGGCGCAGCGTGGATAGGCGCAGCGGCGGTACTGCTGCTTATCATAGCTCTCTCCAAGCGCATTAAGGATATTATGGTTATCCTTATTCTGGGTATGATGCTCTCATCAGCACTCAGCGCCGTTGTTGAGATACTCCAGTACTTGAGCAACGAGGCGGCACTAAAATCTTTCGTTGTCTGGACTATGGGCTCACTGGGCGAGATAACCCTCAGCCAACTATCCTTCATCGCACCGATAATCATACTCGGCATTGCCCTTGCTGTGTTTACTATAAAGCCGCTCAACATACTGCTACTGGGCGAAAGCTATGCCGTAACCTCTGGCGTAAACCTGACAAAAGTTCGCCGAAACATATTCCTCTCCACAACCCTGCTAGCAGGTACAGTGACCGCCTTTTGTGGTCCTATTGGCTTTGTGGGCATCGCTACGCCACACCTTGCGCGTATGATTTTCAAGACTGCTGACCATAAAGTGCTCATCCCCGCATCGGCAATAGTTGGTGCGCTGATGCTACTTACTGGCGACCTTGTTGCCAAAGCGCTAACACTGCCAATAAACACCGTAACAGCACTTATGGGTATCCCTGTGGTGGTATATATCGTAACCCGTAACCGTAACTTGATGCAATGATAGCTCTTGACCGCCTAACACTCGCCTATGGGAACAAAGTGATTCTCAATGCCGCAGATACCACCTTCGGCAGAGGAACACTTACGGCTCTTATTGGTCGCAACGGAGCTGGCAAGAGCACCCTGCTTCGCGCCCTTGCAGCAATTGACACCCCACACTCTGGCGCAGTGGTTATTGACTCACATCCGCTCCACAGCCTTACGGCCGAAGAGCGCGCACGACTCATCGCCTTTGTCAGCACACAGCGTGTGCGCATAGCAAACCTCAGCTGTCAAGATGTCGTAGCCATAGGTCGTGCACCATATACAAACTGGCTTGGAAGAATGCAAGAGCAAGACCATGAGATAGTTAGCAGTGCACTTGAGGCCGTTGGCATGACCGACTTTGCCCTTCGCAGCATAGATAGCCTCTCGGATGGAGAGTGCCAGAGGATTATGATTGCCCGCGCCCTTGCACAGCAGACACCCGTGATACTTCTTGACGAGCCGACAGCTTTTCTCGATATCCCTACGCGCTTTGAGATTTGCCGACTACTCGCAGACCTTGCCCATAGCAGTGGCAAAACAATCATCTTCTCCACCCACGACATTGACGCCGCTCTGCCCGTATGCGACAACTTCGCCATATTAGACAACGCCACCCTCGCGCTACAGAGCAGGGAGCAGGCTGCGGAGAAGATAAAGACTCTATTTTCGCTATAACTTCCCATATTTTAGCGACTTTTTCCACTTTTTTCACTCTTTTGCTTGTCAATTACTTTTTTTTTAATACCTTTGCACCACTAATTGTCGCAGAGTGTCTTTTAGGTCGCTTTGCCATTAGGGTAAGGCCGATTCGTCTATCGGTTAGGACGCAAGATTTTCATTCTTGAAAGACGAGTTCGACTCTCGTATCGGCTACTACGGGCCAATCAAGGGGGGGGGTACTAAACTAATATTGAAGCTAATTGCTGAAAGGTTTAGTGGTGCTTGGATAACTCACACTTGAGGGGACTATTTGACGGGTGATAACCATTAGGAGCGGGAGAAATCCTATCCAAAACTACCTACGGGTAAGAAGTTGTCTGCTGACTTTGATATGCAGAAAAGAGAAGTAAAACAAGAAAATAATTTAAAAAAACTGAAATAATTTTACAATTATGGCAAATCACAAATCATCTAAGAAGAGAATTCGCCAGACCGCTACAAAGCGTGCTCACAACCGCCTTTATCACAAGACTGCTCGCAACGCTGTAAAGGCTCTGCGTAACACTACTGAGAAGGCTGCTGCTGAGGCACTGCTTCCAAAGGTAACAGCTATGTTGGACAAGTTGGCAAAGCACAACATCATCCACAAGAACAAGGCTGGTAACCTCAAAGGCGCAATTCAGTTGCACGTAAACGCTCTCTAATCAGCGGATTACGGCAAAAGAGATAGGGGACACAAATGTGTTCCCTATCTCTTTGTTGGCTAACGCAGAACAGAGAGATTAATGAAGTTAAGGAGGTTAAAGAATTTAGTGACAAACTTTGCCTGTCTGCGTATATTCGGATTTAGGTTGGCCATCGTAGATGGTACGAGAGAAAAGAGAGATTGCTTGTCAAGCTTGCTTGAACAAAAGCATATCTCTCTTTTTTGTCGTAATAGCCGCACGGCTATCCTAAATCCGCATCAGCACGGAAGCGAAACAAAGTTTCGCCGAAAGTTTTTGGTGAAGCTTTTTTCAAAAAGCTTCGGTACACGCTTTCTGCGTAGCAAACTACCCGCGTCGTTTTAGGCCGCGCTCGGCGGCGAGGGTTTCAAGCATCTGGTGGGCGGCGTCGTAGTCGTTTGGTATTTCGCCATCAAGGATAGCATTCTTTATTATCTCCTTAATCTCGCCCAGGATGCTACACGGAGGCACATCGTACTCGCGCATGATAATATCTCCCGTTATTGGTGGCTGGAAGTTTCTCACTCTGTCGCGCTCCTCAAGGTCCTTCATCTTTCGGCGCACGAGGGCGAAGTTATCAAGGAACTTTTTCACCTTCTCCTCTATGCCCGATGTAATATCCGCCTCGCAGAGGGTCATCAGCTTCTCCACATCATCACCCGCCTCAAAAAGGAGTCTACGCACTGCCGAGTCGGTAACCACATCTTCGGCAAGGATTATCGGGCGCAGGTGCAGAAAGACCATCTTCTGCACAAATCTGAGTGGCTCGCCTAATGGTAGTCCCAGTCGGCGGAAGATAGGCTTTACCATCTTTGAGCCGAGAACCTCGTGTCCATGAAAAGACCAACCCATCTTAGGGTCGTAGCTCTTGCACTGCGGCTTGGCTATGTCGTGCAGTACTGCTGCCCAACGAAGATATAGGTCGTCGCTCTTGCGAGCAACATTGTCAAGTACCTTAAGCGTATGCTTAAAGTTATCCTTATGTGCGTGGTGTCCTCGTCGCTCTACACCGCAGAGGTTGTGCAGCTCAGGGAAGATTATCTCAAGCAGACCTGTAAGCTCAAGCAGCTCAAAGCCTATAGATGGCACTGGCGAGGCGACTATCTTATTCAGTTCCACGATGATACGCTCCTTGGAGACAATATTTATTCGCTCACGATTTCGGCGTATAGCCTCAAAAGTTTCATCCTCCAACTCAAAGCCAAGCTGGCTGGCAAAGCGTATTCCGCGCATCATTCTCAGAGGGTCGTCGGAGAATGTTATATCTGGGTCGCACGGTGTGCGGATAATGCAATCCTCAAGGTCGTACATACCATCAAAAGGGTCTACCAGTTTGCCGAAGGTCGCGCTATTGAGTGACCAGGCTAAAGCGTTGATAGTAAAGTCTCTACGGCGCTGGTCATCCTCTATTGTACCATCCTCAACATGAGGCTTGCGAGAGTCGGGCGAGTAGGACTCTTTTCTTGCGCCGACAAACTCAATCTCAAGGCCATCAGAGTGTAACATTGCCGTGCCGAAGCGCTTGAAAACCACCACATTAGTATCAAGCTCAGCAGCCAATGCCTGAGCAATCTCAATACCGCTACCGACAACCACCACATCTATATCCGAGCACTTACGACCGAGGTAGTAGTCGCGCACATAGCCTCCGATAACAAAGGCCTCAACGCCCCTCTGGTCTACAATGCGAGATATCCTCTTAAATATGGGTAGTGACAGCGGATTTTTACTCATCTTTCAGACAGCGACGATATAGTTGAACAGTATTCTCAAGACCAAGATAAAGTGCATCGCTAATCAGTGCGTGACCTATAGATACCTCATCGCACCAAGGTATGCGCTGGGCAAAATACTCAAGGTTCTCAAGCGACAGGTCGTGACCCGCATTAAGTCCAAGACCACACTCACGCGCAGCCTCTGCCGCCACGACATAAGGGGCTATAGCCGCCTCACGGTCCGCAGCATAGTCACGTGCATAAGCCTCTGTATATAGCTCTACGCGGTCGGCACCACACTCCTTAGCGCCACGCACCATCTCTGGGTCGGGATCAACAAAGATAGATACGCGAATGCCATACTGGTGGAACTTACTGCACATAGCAGTGAGGAACTCGCGGTTTTTAACAGTATCCCAACCCGCATTAGAGGTAATCGCATCTGGTGCATCTGGCACAAGAGTTACCTGCGCAGGTACAACCTCACAAACAAGCTCCACAAACGACTCAATAGGATTACCCTCAATGTTCAGCTCTGTTGTTACCACCGCCTTCAGCTCGCGGACATCGGAGTATCGGATATGGCGCGCATCTGGACGCGGGTGAACAGTGATTCCCTGACCACCAAAGCCCTCAATAGCAAGGGCAGCCTTAACAACATTCGGCATATTACCGCCGCGTGAATTGCGAATTACGGCAATCTTGTTTATATTTACACTCAGTTTTGTCATAACACCAAAAAAAAATCGTTATCTTTGCCCACAAAGTTAAACATTTTCTTCAAGAGTAAAAATGAAAATCATACTTTTTTCGCGTCCGCTATCTTCAGCGCACAAAGAGCAGATTGTAGAGATATTCGCAGCCATAAATCACTATGGCTTTGACTTTGCCGTAAATTGCGAGGTTGCCGACCAAATAGAGCAGTTCACTGGCCAAACGATTGGCGAGGCACAGCGCTATGGACAGATTATAGAAGTATCTGACAGTGAGGCTGTTATGGTCTGCTATGGCGGAGACGGAACGCTCCTTGAGGGTGTACATCGTCTGGGCGAGAACAGTATCCCTGTTGTGGGTATCAACTCTGGCCGATTGGGCTTTTTGTCCCTTGCCCAAAGTGGCGAAATAAACGACGTTTTTAGTCAAATTGCATCGCGAACTCTGCTAATTGAGCAGCGCTCTATGATAGAGGTTAGCGGAGAGCTTGAGGGTCAAGAGCAGACTATTTTTGCCCTTAACGAGGTGGCTGTGCAGAGGCTCGGTGCCACGATGATTGCTGTTGATGTGGCTATTGACACAATGCCTATGCTTACATGCAATGGCGATGGCGTAATCATCTCAACGCCAACGGGTTCTACAGCCTACTCGCTCAGCGCAGGTGGGCCTATAGTAACCCCAGCCTGCCACTGTCTTATCCTCACACCTCTCTCGCCGCACAATCTTACACTGCGACCAGTTGTTATCCCAGATAGTAGCACCATAACTCTTACTATCCGCACCCGCAGCAACGACGCGTCAATATCTGTTGACAACCGCACTTTTGCCCTTGCTGACAACAAGAGTATTAGCATAAAATTGGCTAAAAAGAGTATTTCACTTGCCGTTCCGCACAATATTTCTTTCTACGACACGTTACGAAATAAGCTGATGTGGGGTGTAGATAATCGCTAAAAAGTGTGATTATCTGCACAAAAACGCATTATTTCAGAAAAAAGAGTTATATTTGCGAGTTATATGGAGAATAGTAATCGCATACCAACCCACGTTGCCATAATTATGGATGGCAATGGTCGCTGGGCCAAGTCTCTTGGCAAGGAGCGCTATGAGGGTCATATTGAGGGAGTTGACTCTGTTCGCGAGTGCATCAAGGCTGCTCGCAGGAACGGGGTTAAGTATCTTACGCTCTATGCCTTTTCTACAGAGAACTGGGGTCGTCCCATTGAGGAGGTCAATGCCCTTATGGAGCTATTCTGTAAGAGCGTTATGGCCGAGACCCCACAGCTTGTTGAGCAGGGTGTGCGTGTGGTGATGATTGGTCGCCGTGACCGCTTCTCTGACAAGGTGCGTTCTCACCTTGACAAGATTGAGAGCGCAACAGCTGCAGGCGAGCACCTAACGCTCGTTTTGGCCTTTGACTACTCATCGCGCGACGAGATTACTACAGCCGTAAAGAGCATTGCCAGCAAGGTTGCTTCGGGAGAGATGTCAGTAGATGATATCTGCGAGCAGACAATCACCCGCAGCCTCTATACGGCAGATATTCCCGACCCAGATTTCATTATCCGCACCAGCGGAGAGTGTCGTCTGAGTAACTTTTTGCTCTGGCAGGCAAGCTATGCGGAGATGTACTTCCCGACCACTATGTGGCCAGACTTTAAACAAGAAGAGTTTGACAAAGCTTTAGAGGTCTATGCACAGCGTGAGCGCAGGTATGGAAAGCTCTAAAAAGTGATATATATGATGAGAAATACTTTTAAATATCTAATCCTTTCGGTGTTGGCATTTTTGTCGCTTACAGTGTCAGCACAGCAAGAGACAAAAGAGAGCCGTAACGACCGCAAGAAGGCGCGTACAGAGTTGCGCGAGGCTATTCGTAACGCCAAACCTGCAGTAGCAGCCAAAAAGGGTGGCACTGTAAATATTGCAGAGAACCCAGACGACAATTTTGTTGTACCACAGGGCGCTGAGTACCTCAATAGCAAGGAGCAGAAGCTCTACCACATCCGAAAAGTCAACATTCACGGTGTGAAGTATCTGAACCACGACATTCTCCGCTCTGCATCAGGCCTTGTTCCGGGCGATTCGGTCTATCTTCCTGGTCCATTTATTCAGAATGCAGCAAACCGTCTTTGGATGCAGCGATATTTTGAGGATATCCAGATTGGTGCTACTATTGAGGGCGACAGCCTTGACCTTGAGGTAGTGCTCAAGGAGCGTCCGCGAGTAATGAACTGGAAGATTGCCGGCGTACCAAAGAGCAAGAGCGCCGACCTTATTAACGAGCTGAAGCTCAAGCGCGGACACGAGCTGTCGGACTATGTCCTTGACAAGAACTCAAAGCTCATTAAGAAGCACTTTTCTGATAAGGGTTTCCGCAACTGCGAGGTTACTGCTACATATGAGCAAGATACAGTAATTACTCAAGGTGTCAATGTAACATTCCACGTAAAGAAGAATCCTCGCGTGAGAATCGGTGCAATCACTTTTGAGGGTAATAATAACTTTGAGGGCAAGCGCCTTGAGCGCACCTTTAAGAAGACCCACCGCGTGAGCATCAAGTTCTGGCAGGCAACAAAGCTGCTTGAGCCTGATTATGAGGAGGATAAAGAGCTTCTTATCGACTTCTACAACTCAAAGGGTTTCCGTAATGCGCACATCCTTTCAGACTCAATTTACAAGATTGACGACAAGCGAATAGGTATCCACATTGCCCTTAGCGAGGGTAACAAGTACTATATCCGCAATGTAAACTGGGTAGGAAACTCTCGCTATGAGACTGAGCACCTTGACAAGCTCCTCTCTGTCAAGAAGGGCGATGTATACGACAAGAAGTCTATCCACAAGCGACTCGGTATCGGCAAGGAGGCAAATCCAGACGATATGTCTATCTCAAGCCTCTATCAGAACGAGGGTTACCTCGTTTCGCAGATTGAGCCAGCCGAGATTGTCGTTGGTGCAGACTCTTTGGACCTTGAGTTGCGAGTATTTGAGGGTAAGCAGTTTACTATCAACAATGTGGGCATTTCGGGCAATATGCGCGTGGATGACGAGGTTATCCGCCGTGAGCTATATACCCGTCCGGGCGAGCTGTACAACCGCGCACTGCTTATGCAGACCATCCGTACCCTTGCAGGTATGCAGCACTTTAACGAGGAGGCTATCATGCCAGATATCAAGCTCGTTCAGGGTGCATCAGACCTTGTAGATATCAACTGGCCACTTGAGGAGAAGGCTTCAGACCAGTTCAACATCGCTGCAGGTTGGGGTTCGGGAACATTCGTAGGTTCTGTGGGTATTACTCTTAACAACCTCTCTGTGCGCAACTTCTTCAATAAGAGAGCTTGGAGACCTTACCCTATGGGTCAGAATCAGCGACTCTCCATCTCTGGTCAGACAAACGGTACATACTACAAGGCACTCTCTGTAAGCTTCTCAGAGCCTTGGCTTGGTGGTCGTAAGCCAAACTCACTCACAGTATCGGGTCACCTTTCAGAGTCTAACGACGCCTACTACCCTTGGCAGCGCGCTACGACATACTTCCGTAGCTATGGCGTGGCCGTTGGTCTTGGTAAGCGACTCTCTTGGCCAGACCCATACTTCCAGCTCTATGCCGAGCTTTCATATTTGAGATATGGTCTTAAGGGCTATACATCGTTCATCATGGAGAACGGTAATGCGAATACCCTCGCACTTAAGTTTGTCCTTGGACGTAACTCTACCGACCAGCCAATCTATCCTCGCCGAGGCTCAGATATCTCATTCTCACTACAGATTACCCCACCATTCTCAGCATTTGATGGTAAGGATTATGCCGATAATACCCTATCTGAACAGGATCGTTGGCGTTGGATTGAGTTCCACAAGTGGCAGTTCAAGGCGCAGTGGTTCCAGGCTCTTACCCGCAATAACAACCTTGTGCTGATGGCTAAAGCCGAGATGGGATTCTTGGGTCACTATAATAAGAATAAGGTATCTCCATTTGAGCGATTCCAGGTCGGTGGTGACGGTATGACAGGCTATAGCATCTATGGTGTAGATATTATCTCACTGCGTGGTTACGAGGATGGCGACCTTGACCCTATGGGTACTCGCTACTCTATCGGATACAATAAGTATACAGTCGAGCTTCGCTACCCTATCATTCTCAAGCCTTCATCACAGATTTATGTTCTTGGCTTCCTTGAGGGTGGTAACGGATTCTCATCATGGAAGGACTTCTCACCATTCAAGATTAAGCGTTCTGCCGGTGTGGGTGTACGTCTATACCTGCCTATCGTAGGAATGCTCGGTATTGATTGGGGTTACGGATTTGACCCTGCCGCTGGTCAGACATCACGCAGTGGTAGCCAGTTCCACTTTGTTATCGGACAGAACTTCTAATGGCAATATTTTTGAAACAGAGGGCGTTATATATTAAACACTAAAAAACTGAGAGATTATGAAACGAATTATCATTGCCATTTGCGCTCTACTTATCTCTGTGTCAGCAGCCACTGCACAGAAGTATATCGTTGTTGATAGCGAGAAGATTTTCCGCTCCATGACCGACTATAACACCGCTATGACAACCCTTGACAACCTTGCCAAGGAGTATCAGACAAAGGTAGATGCAACATATGCCGAGGTGGAGAGCCTCTATAACACATACATCGCGCAGAAGGCGAACCTCTCTACCACACAGCGAAACGCTAAGGAGCAGGAGATTCTTGCTAAGGAGAAGGCTGCAGCCGAGTATCAGGAGTCAATCTTTGGCAACGATGGCGTGATGATGAAAAAGCGTATTGAGCTTATACAGCCTATCCAGAAGCGTGTCTTTAGTGCTATTGATAGCTACGCCAAGGCGGGTGGGTATGATATGGTACTTGATAGCGCTGCTAATGCCGCTATGCTCTACAGCTCTGAGAGCGTAAACCACACACAGAAAATTATTGAATTACTCAAATAACACAAACACTTATGAAAAAAATCTTTAAACTAACCCTCGTTCTTGCGATGGTATTTTGCTCAGCAGACGTATTTGCACAGAAGCTTGCAAGCGTAAACACACAGGAGATCTTCGCCGTAATGCCAGAGACCAAAGAGATGCAGACCCAGCTTGACGCATTTGGCAAGGAGCTTCAGGAGCAGCTTGAGGCTATTCAGGTTGAGTTCAACAATCGCTATGCTGAGTTTGAGAAGAACCAGGCTACCATGAACCCAACAGTAAAGCAGATGAAGCAGTCAGAGCTTAATGGCCTTCAGGAGCGCTATGCACAGTTCCAGCAGATTGCTCAGCAGGACTTTGCTAAGAAGCAGCAGGAGCTTGCAGCACCTATTCAGGAGAAGCTTGATGCAGCTATCTCAAAGGTTGCTAAGGCAGCTGGCTACGCAGCAGTCTTTGACGCTATGGCTTTCGTATATAGCGACGCTGCTCAGGTTGTAAATATCAACGCCGCAGTAAAGAAGGAGCTCGGCATTACTGACGCACCAGCACAGTAAGTAGCCGCAACAATAGTTCAAGGAGGGGGGGGGTAAAAAAAAGAGGTAACCCCCCCCTCTTTTTTGTCAAAAAATTTGGTTTATATTATAAACTTGTTTATATTTGCACTGTAAAACTTAAACAATAGCACTATGGACAACCAGAAATCATTAGAGATTATCTCGCAGATGATTGCGGATACATCAAATCAGATTGAGCGCAACAGTGGCAAATACTTTCTTTGTTGGGGATATACCACCGTTGCAGTATCTATTTTTGAGTACTTTGTAATGTGTTTGCACCTCAACACGGCACTAATTTGGGCATGGTGGCTCATTCCAGTAATTGGCGGAGTGGCAACAGTGATCCTTGCCCGCAACGAAACCCCTACGCCTAAGTCCTATGTTGACCGCAGCATAAGCGCCGTATGGGCAGTCTTTGGAGCCTCTTCGCTCTATGCTTTTGTCGCTGCAGTAGTCTACAGCACATCAATGTTCTACCTCATTGTTCTGCTGATGGGTATGGGTACTGTTATCACTGGCGCAATTTGCCAACATCGAAAGCTGACTCTATGCGGAGCTATCGCCATGCTACTCTCTCTAATCTTCCCTATTAAGCATATTGCAATAAGAGATATCGGAGCAGAGAGATTTCAGAGCAATTCTGATTGGCTAATTTACAGCGATATTATTATCTTTGCAGTGATATTCCTCGTTATGATGGTTATCCCAGGACATATCATGAACTGCAAAAGCAAAAAATAACTATGCTAAAGCCATTAGACCCACTCCTGCACTCTGAGCTGCGATTAGCAGTTATCTCAATACTTATCGGTGTTGAGGCTGCCGACTTTGTCTACATCAAACAGCACACAGGAGCAACGGCTGGCAATCTGAGCGTGCAGATAGATAAGCTCTATAAGGCGGGATATATAGATGTTGAGAAGGGATTTGTTGGTCGCAAGCCCCGCACCCTATGCAAAATTACGGATGTTGGCAGAACAGCCTTTAAACAGTATGTAGATGCTCTAAAGGATTATATATCAGTAAAGGAGGCCTAACGGTCTCCTTTATTATATGATGTGATGACAAGCCACACACCCACAAAGAGCACAGCGGCAAAGAGAATAGTATCTGCGTGTAGGCGGTCAAGCCCCATAGCCACCGACAGCGCCACAGCAAGAATAGGCTGAACATAGGTATACGTACTTGAGACTGTCGGCTGAACATATCGTAGCGAATAGTTCAGTAGCAGATTTGGCAGATATGTCGGCACTATAAGCACAAATAGCGCAGCCAACCATATATGGGTATCAAAACCCGTAAAATTAACCTCCGTCACACTGTGCCACCCAAAAGGCAATACAACTACAGCCGAGAGAGTGTATATAACACGCAGTAGCGTCGTTACCCGATACTTCGCAACAAGGCACTTGAAAAATACCATATAGAGTGCAGTCACAACGCCGCTTGTAAGAATCATCACATTACCAAGCAGTTCCGACTGCATATGGTGCATCGTCCCACCAGAGAGTACAACAGCCACGGCTCCAGCCATACCGAGTATAAGTCCCCATACACGCCTGCGGGTAAAACTATCAATGCCCGCAGCCACAGAGACTATAAGTACAAGCAACGGAACAATAGTAGCGATAATAGAGCCGTCAATAGGTGAGGTGCGCGACATACCAAACATCATCAACAGCTTACGCATTACGCCCATAAGCAGCGCAGCTACAATAATAAGTCCCCAATCCTTACTGTCAATTCTCTCGCCCGCCTGCCAAAGCCTTGGCACCCACGAGAGTGCTGCCGCCACAAGAAGCGACAGAGATACCATAGCCATCGGCTCTATGTAGCGACCGAGTAGTAGATTGTAAAACGGATAGTCACACGCCCAGACAATATTACACCCCAATAGCGCAATGTGCGCCCTCAACACTCCACCTTTCATACCAAAATAGTATCCAACAACTACGCCAGAATTAGCCATTAGCTGTTAGCCATTAGCCGTTAGCTTGCCTTCGGCAACCCTTCACCGCTCCGCCTCGGCAAAGCTCAATTAGAGTACCGCCCCATTTTGTTGTCAAAATGGTGCAGTTGCGGTGCATCGCGCAAAAAAGCAGTGGCGGATAGTACTAAAAGGTACAGCCGCCACTGGTTTATAAGGGATGTGACGCAAATGCGCCATTTTCACAACAAAATTATTTGAAGAAATATTGCTTCTGCTTTCTCTTCTCAGTCTGTGAGCGCGCTACATATACTTTTTGACCGGTATATGGATTTTCGCCTGTGTAGAACATAACAGATGAGAGGGTCATAGGCGTAGGGGTCAAGTCCTGCACCTGCTCAAGGGTGAAGTGGAGCTTGCCAAGCACCTTAACCGAGAGAGCCTTCATATCGCGCTCGTGGCAGCCAGGGTGTGACGAGATAAAGTATGGGATGAGCTGATATTTCAGATTATGCTCACGGCAGATACGGTTAAAGTCGCGGTTGAGTACCTCAAAAAGTGTAAACGACGGCTTACGCATAAGGTTCAACACCCCATCCTCAGTATGCTCTGGCGCAACCTTGAGCCTGCCAGATGTATGGTGAAGGATAACCTCCTTAAGGTAGTCGTTATTCTCAAAGAGGTCGTAGCGAATACCACTGCCGATATATGCGTGCTTAACGCCCTTAACGGCACGAACTTTACGGTACAAATCAATCAGCGGACGGTGGTCGCGGTTAAGATTTGGGCATGGCTTTGGATGCAGGCACGATGGGCGTCGGCACTTGGCACACAGTTCGGTTTTCTTACCACCTAAGCGATACATATTTGCTGAAGGGCCTCCGACATCGGTTATCGTACCCCTAAAATCTGGCATAGCCACAACAGCCTCAACCTCTCGGAGTATAGAGGCCTCACTGCGCGAAGAGATAAACTTGCCTTGATGTGCCGAGATAGTGCAGAACGAGCAACCGCCAAAGCATCCTCGGTGGATATTTACCGAGTGACGAATCATCATCCACGCAGGAATATCGCCACGTCCATTATAGCGTGGATGTGGCGCGCGCATATATGGAAGGTCAAAGGCATAATCTATCTGCTCTGTAGTAAGAGCTGCATTCATTGGGTTGATAACCACAAACTTATCGCCCGTAGGTTCTACAAGGATATTCTCTGCTCGCAGCAGATTACTCTCCGTCTCAACAGTGACAAAGTTTTGCCCAAAAGCATGCTTATCCGCCTTACAGCGCTCAAAAGAGTTGAGAAAAATTGTTTTGCTCCTATCTAAACGCTCAACATACTCTTTATCCGCCACAAAGGCTACTTGACGAATACCCCTTATGCGCTTGGGGTTAAATCCGCTGTGCATACTCTTTGCCACCTCACGCACCACCTGCTCGCCCATGCCGTAGAGCAGAAAGTCCGCTCCGCTATCAATAAGGATAGATGGCATAAGGGTGTTTTTCCAGTAGTCGTAGTGCGTCACACGGCGAAGCGAAGCCTCAATGCCACCAATAAGCACTGGTGTATCTGGGAAGAGGCTCTTGAGAATCTTTGTATAGGTTGTAACGGTATAGTCGGGGCGAAAACCTGCCGCACCGCCAGCCGTATAGGCATCGTTGCTCCTCAGGCGGATATTTGCCGTATAGTGGTTTACCATTGAGTCCATAGCACCCGCGCTAACGCAGAAGCAGAGGCGAGGCCTACCGAGCTTCTTAAAGTCGCGCAAGTCATCCCGCCAGTTTGGCTGTGGAACGACCGCTACGCGATATCCTTCTGCCTCAAAGAGTCGGCTGACGACAGCCGCGCCAAAGGATGGATGGTCAATATAGGCATCGCCAGTAAAGAGGATTATATCTACATAATCCCAGCCCAAAGCCTTCATCTCCTTTACTGTCGTTGGCAAGAATCCCATACCCTACTCGTTATACAAATTAGCACACTTAACGTAGTTATCCCAGCGCTCAATGACAGTCTGGAAGTCTGACGGTATAGCCGACTCAAAGATCATCTCCTCGCCCGTTACTGGGTGCACAAAGCCGAGCATTCGGGCGTGAAGAGCGTGGCGAGGCATAGCCTCAAAACAGTTTACAATAAACTGCTTATACTTTGAGAATGTTGTTCCCTTGAGAATCTTATCACCGCCATATCGCTCGTCGTTAAAGAGTGGATGGCCGATATACTGCATATGTACACGAATCTGGTGTGTACGACCCGTCTCAAGGCGGCACTCAACAAGGGTCACATATCCATATCTCTTCAATACCTTATAGTGTGTCACGGCGTGTTTACCCTCCGAGCCATCAGCAAAGACATACATCTGGTGTCGGTTGCGAGGATTGCGGCCGATATTGCCAGTAATAGTACCCTCGTCCTGCTCAAAGTTACCCCACACAAGTGCCACATAGCGGCGCTTTGTCGTATGTAGGAAGAACTGGCGCGAAAGGTGGTTGCAGGCGTTAGGATTTTTGCCCACAACGAGTATTCCCGATGTGTTTTTATCTATACGATGTACAAGTCCTGCGCGCTCATCGCCCTGCTGGAACATAGGGTTGTCCTGAAGATGAAAGGTAAGTGCATTGACCAGTGTACCCTCATAGTTTCCGTGACCTGGATGCACGCACATACCAGCCTCCTTGTTCACTACAATAACATCATCATCCTCATAGATAATGTCAATAGGAATATCCTGCGGAGTGAGCAGGCAGTTGTACTTCGGATACTCCATCTTAAGCACAATGTGGTCAAAGGGCTTAACCTTATACGAAGCCTTCTGCGGGCGGTCATTGACAAAGACATTACCGTTATCTACAGCGGTCTGTATGCGGTTGCGCGAGCAGTTCTCAATATGGGTAGAGAGGTATTTGTCAAGTCGCATCATCGACTGACCCTTGTCTACAGTTATTGAGAAGTGCTCATACAGGCCATTCTCGTCGGGCTTCTCGTCTGTTAGAAACTCGCGGCGAGGCGCGGGAGCAATTGCCTCCTCATCATCCAGCTCTATATCCTCTACAAAATCGCTCATTAGAAGAAAAACTCATCGTCAGCCTGCTCTGGCTGTGGTTGGTTACTATTTAACATCTTCAGTGAGTCGGCAGTGCGTCGTGCCAACGAGTCGGCAATAGCCTGCTGCTTGAGAATATCATCCGCTTGACGGTCCGCCTCAGCTGCAGCCTTAGCCACAAGCTCGCGGTCAAGGGTAAGGTGCAGTGAAATCTTACTACCAAGAGGAAGCGACGTTCCCTGAAGTACACTCTGACGGCACACTCGCGCATCGTCCTGATTAAGCAGCGTAATACCCTCATCGTAGGTCACCTGGCCGACATTGAGTCCCTGCTCCCACAGTTTACTCTTGGCATCAAAGAGCGCGCGAGAGATAAGGCGCGGAACACTTGTAGTATTCTGGTCGGGGCTTACACCCACGCGAAGAGTTACACCACGACCCTTCTCGGCCTTTATTGCACTCTGCTCTGTAACCTCAGCACCCTCAAAAATCTGAGCAAGGACATAGTTTGTCGCTATATCCTCAACATACTCAAGCGTCTCAATGCCAAAGCCGGCACTCTCAAGCATATTCTTTGCCTGGCGCAGTGAACGACCTGCAACATAAGGCATTGGCAACTTCTTCTGAGCAAAGGAGTTTATGGTAACATAAATCTTTCGTCCCTCTTTAACATCAACACCGCCCTTAGGCAGCTGCTCAAGCACCATACCGCCTGGATATGCTGGCACATAGAGCGAGTCGTTCACAATCATCTCCAATCCGCGCTCTGTAGCATAATACTGAGCATCATTGAGCCCCAAGCCCGTAAAGTCTGGCACAGTGCGGCGCATACCGTGACGCGTTCCGCATGAGAGGGCAACGTATGAGAGGGCAACAAGCAGTGCAAGCACACCACAAATAAGCACAAAGTTCCAAAGTATCGGTCTGTTGCGCAGGTTAGAAAACCAAGAGCCGCTATTCTTCTTTTTTGCCATAATCTAAATCTGGTTATAGTGAGTATCACGTTCTACAGCCGTAAAGCCTGCATTGTGACATATTCTTTCAATATCCTCCACGCTCATTGTTGGGCGAGTATCGTCAGCACCCGCCATAGAGTATATCTTTGTTGAGTCGTCTATCGTTCCGTCAATATCGTCTGCGCCAAAGGCGAGTGCAAGCTCTGTCGTGGTCTTGCCATACATTACCCAGTAGGCCTTTATATGCTCAACATTATCAAGTATCAGTCGGCTCATAGCAAGTGTTCTAAGGTCGTCAATGACCGATGTCTCTCCAAGATGACTCAAAGAGTTATTTGCGCTACGATACTTGAGCGGTATAAAGGCATTTATACCCCCTGTTTCATCCTGCAACAGCCTGAGGCGCATAAGGTGGTCTATTCGGTGTTCAATACTCTCTATATGCCCATAGAGCATTGTAGCATTGCTGTCAATACCTATGCTGTGTGCTGCACGATGAAGAGCTAACCACTGCTCTGCACTACCCTTCTGCGGACAAATTTCATTACGTATCTCTGGAGCAAAAATCTCAGCGCCACCACCAGGGATAGACTCCATACCTGCATCCTTAAGCAGCTGTAGACCCTCAACAGTCGTAAGGCCTGCCTTAGAAATCATATAGTTCAGTTCCACAGCCGTAAAGGCCTTCACTGCTGCCTGAGGCATAATCTGCTTTACGCGGCGAATCATCTCCGTATAGTAGTACAAATCGTGCGTAGGGTGCACTCCGCCCACAATGTGTATCTCCGTAGCACCACTATCCTTACGCTGACGGACAATGTCCAGCACCTCATCCATCGTGTAGTCCCACGCGCCCTGTTCGCCCTCACTACGGCGGTAAGAGCAGAACTTGCACTCAAACTGGCATACATTTGTCGGCTCAAGGTGGAAGTTGCGGTTGTAGTAGACCTTGTCGCCACTCCTCTCTCGCTTAGCCTTTACTGCCAGTTGTGACAGTTGCCACAGCGGCGCCTCTTTCCACAACTCAAGAGCCTCAGAGAAGGTCAATCTACCACCTGCCTCTACTTTTGATATGATATCTGCTACAGCCATACTATTTCGGTGCTTTACGATAGAGATAAATACCAATAATGAGGAATATCAAGTTCGGCAGCCACACGGCAATCATCGTAGGCATACTACCGCCCTTGGCAAACTCCTCAAAGACTCGTGTGAGCATAATATATGAGAAGCAGAGGGTGATACCTATACCGATATGCAATCCCGTACCTCCACGAACCTTACGAGAAGAGAGTGACACGCCGATAAGGGTCAGAATAAATGTTCCAAATGGATAGGAGAAGCGGATATGTCGCTCCACCTCAATCTGCCGTATACTATCAGAGCCCTTGCTACGTTGCTGAGCCAAAAAGTCGTTCAGCTCAACAATGTTCATCGTTGTCAAGAACTCTGTCAGTCGGCCAAGCTCCACAACATCAAGGTTAATCACCGTATCCAGATTTCGGTGCTGCGTAAAGATTTCGTCGCCCTTATCGTCAAATGTTCGGGTGACATATCGCTGCGCTGTCCAGTGCTTGCTCTGAGGGTCAAACTTAACATCTGAAGCCTCAAGAGCGCCCACCATAGTACTACCCTCGTACTGCTCAAGGGCAAAGAATGATGCCACAGATGTATTCTTGCTAAATCCTCGGATATAGGCGAACTTTCCGGGCTCAACCTGACGGTAGATATGGCGGTCGTACTGCTCGCGCACGCGGCGGGCGATATACTTCTGCTCAAAGGCGACACAATCCTTCTGCGTCATCGGGATAATCCACAGGCTAAGCACAAGCGAGAGCGCAGTAATAAATAGCGCACCCAGAAAATAGGGCCACATAAGCCTACGGAACGACATTCCTCCCGAAAGCATCGCCACAATCTCAGTTTGATATGCCAACTTTGATGTAAAGAAGATTACGGCAATAAAGGTAAAGAGCGCCGAGAACTGGTTTATGAAAAATGGCACAAACTTAAAGTAGTAGTCAAAAATTATCGCCTTTACTGGTGCCTGCATCTGGATAAAGTCGTCTACCTTCTCCACATAGTCAAACACCACAACAATGACAATAATCATCGCAATGGCAAACAGATACGTTCCGACAAACTTACCCAGAATATATCTGTCCAAAATCTTAAATCCCGGAAACCACGAAGGTCGCTTGTTATACTGCGGTAACATTGACATACTACAATCTTCTTGACAATTTCTCTACCATCATATCCTTCCACACGCTAAAGTCACCCGCGATAATGTGCTGTCGCGCCTGACCCACAAGCCAGAGATAGAAGCCCGTGTTGTGCAACGAAGCTATCTGCGCTGCCAACATCTCACCACAGACAACAAGGTGGTGGAGATAGGCCTTGGTGTACTGTCTATCAACAAATGTCGTCCCATTAGCATCTATTGGCGAAAAGTCGTTCTCCCACTTCTTGTTGCGGATATTGATAACGCCCTCAGAGGTAAATAGCTGACCGTTACGGCCATTGCGTGTCGGCATTACGCAGTCAAACATATCCACTCCGCGAGCAATACCCTCAAGGATATTTATCGGTGTGCCTACACCCATAAGATATCGCGGCTTGTCTGTCGGAAGAATGGCATTGACAACCTCAATCATAGCATACATAACCTCCGTAGGCTCGCCCACAGCAAGACCTCCAATAGCATATCCGTCAGCATTGTACTGCAGAACATTCTCGGCAGCCTTGGCTCTTAAATCTGCATAACCACACCCCTGAACAATCGGGAAGAGCGACTGGTAGTGACCATACTTTGGCTGGGTCTTGTGATACTGGTTAAAGCAGCGGTCAAGCCAACGCTCAGTAAGGGCCAACGACTTGGCTGCATACTCCTTCGGTGCATCCCCAGGAGGACACTCGTCAAAGGCCATCATAATATCAGCACCAATAGTGCGCTCGGTATCTATAACACTCTCAGGCGTAAAGAGATGTCGCGAGCCGTCAATGTGCGACTGGAAGTGACAACCCTCCTCCTTGAGCTTGCGACAAGCGGCAAGCGAGAAGACCTGAAAACCTCCGCTGTCCGTAAGCATAGGTCCATCCCACGACGAGAAACGGTGTACACCACCCGCCTGCTCAATAATCTCCATACCTGGACGCAGGTAGAGATGATATGTATTTGCAAGGATTATCTGCGCCTTAACCTCATCCTTAAGGTCACGATGAAAAATACCCTTCATCGCCGCAGCAGTGCCCACAGGCATAAAAATCGGGGTCTTAATCACTCCGTGATCAGTCACTATCTCGCCAGCACGCGCCTTGCTCTGTCTGTCAGTATGCTCTAATGTAAACTTCATAACGCGCAAAGATAGTGATTATTTTGCTTATAGCAAAATATACCATTAGCTGTTAGCCGTTAGCCATTAGCTATTGGCTATTGGCTAACAGCCAAAGTCTATTTTGTTGTCAAAAGGTAGTAGTTACAACATTGCGATTAAGCCGAGCGCATTCAAACTCGTTTGCAATGCCGAGGCGGAGCAATGAAGGGTCGCCAAAGGCGAGCCAACGCTCGGCGGCAAATACCTGCGTAGGATAGTACTCAAAACGTACAGCCAAGACAATTTTTCTCGTTAGCGGCAGCAAATGCTGCCTTTTCACAACAAAATTACAACAAAAACAAGGTATCGGCAGCTTCTTGTCCAAAACTATCCACTGCTCGGACCCTCAGGTGGGTAGATGTGCTGTCGGTCTTGACGCGGAAGAGGTGTTGAGGGCTATTGCGAGGGATGTTAATCTTCTTACCGCGCGAGTTTTTGTGGCGGATAACGAGCGTAGAGCGAGTATAGAGCGGGTCGTCGTGGTATACGCGGCGCACCTTAAGTTGTTTTGTATCGTCCCACACCTCAAGTTTTGAGCCTGGCTCCTCGCACCAGTAGTTGATGTATACATAGTCGGCAAACGACTCATCGCCATAGTCCATTCTCTTCTTAGGGTATGCACGCAGGAAGTTCTGCATATCCTCATCCTTACGATACTTCTCGCCCACCTTGCGCATATCGTAGAGGCGGAAAGGTAGCGACTCATCCCCCACAGGGCAGAACTGCCACTTCAGCTCCCTGCCGTCGTAGTCAAAGAGCTCAAAGCCCGCTGGGCTACCGTCGCTACAGATATGCGGAAAGCCGTTATAGCCTGTCTCCCAGTTATTTCCAGAGAGCGATGTTACGGTGTGCTCTGTGATATTCTTCAGTTCCTTAGGTTGCGAAACACGGCGTCGGTGGATATGTGCAGTGACGAATCTTACGGAGCTAAAGTCGTTAAAACAACTTACAAGCGAGTCGGTATCCTCTGCCTTTGATAGTGCCTTGATAAGTTTACCCTTATTGGACATTCTAACCACGCTATGGTGCATACATACCACTATCGGCGTGCTCTTATCCTCAACATACTCAAGGTCGCGACGTAGCCAAGCCAGGCAGTCGGCACTCACGCGGCGGTCAAAGTTTCGCTTGCCAACAACCTCTGTCGGATACTTTCCATCGCCCGCCTCGTTCTTGAAGAAAGTGTTATCTAACACCACATAGTGCACCTGACCGATGTTAAAGGAGTAGAAACGAGGTGCGCAGGTTGTAGCATATAGCATTGAGGCTTGGTGGTCTGTAAGCACTCCTGCAGGCACTGAGCCATCATATTCGTTCTCACCCATAACAGTGTAAAACATTGCAGGATAGCGAATTGTAGACATAAGTCTAACAACATCCGAAGGGTCAATATCCTGCGAGTACCACGAGTCATTGCGGCACAAATCGCCAAGAATTACCGAGTAGACCGGTATGCTATCCTTAACGGCTGCAGCACGGCGCAGGGCTGGCATACAGGTGCGCTTAAATTGCAACATATCGTCGTTTCTGGCACTGATGTGTATATCGGCTGTAAAAATCATTCGGTGACGGTTATTATCAACCTTGCGTAGGCTAAAGTCGTGACGCTCAACCTTTTGCAGCTTATCCTGCTCAAGTGGTGCCCAGAACTGCGGGATATTACCTCTTCGCGTTGTCGGCTCATAACCCGACGGTGTGATAACAAAGACAGAGCCGTAGTACTTCAGCGAGGCGAGCGAGTAGACGCCAAGGCTATCTGTGCGAGCAAAGAGCGCACCGTCACTCACGAGCACACCCTCCATAGGTTTGCCGTCACTGGTAACAACGCCCACCACATTGGCGCCCTTGCTGCCCACAACCTCCCTTTTTGCCCAGAGGTTAGGCGCCACAGAAAAGGATAGCAAAAGTAAAACTACTAATCGTCTCATTTTGTGCAATATACGACCTGTTTAGTCTCAAAAAACTCCTCCTCAAAAAACTCGGAGATATTATATCTCTGCCACTTCATCTTTGTTGCTGCGAGCTCGGCCGTAAGGTCTCCGCCCTTAAGGTAGAGTACTCCATTTGGCAGTGAGCCAGCAGTCGCTCCGCGCTCAATCTTTTTCCACACCCAGCCAACAAAGGTGCTCATATCCGTTACAGCACGAGAGACAACAAAGTCAAAATTTTCAGCAATGCTCTCCACGCGGGCATTTATGGCCGTAAGATTATCAATACCAACAGCGCTACACACCCCCTTAACAACGGTAATCTTCTTGCCGATAGAGTCTACGGCCGTAAACTGCACATCAGGGAAGAGAATTGCTAATGGCAC
Organism: Alistipes sp.; assembly: GCA_017938765.1. Classification (GTDB taxonomy): domain Bacteria; phylum Bacteroidota; class Bacteroidia; order Bacteroidales; family Rikenellaceae; genus Alistipes. Next base: position 111,920 of record JAGBAX010000028.1, read on the forward strand.
ACTCGGGAAACCGCCCCCACAGCCCACATCAATAACCCTTGCGCCGCTGTTAAAAGTGCATACGCGAGCAATAGCAAGCGAGTGGAGCACATGCTTAAGGTAGAGGCTATCAAAGTCCTTGCGTGAGATAACATTTATCTTTGCATTCCACTCTGCATAGGCGTTATAGAGAGCCGTAAACTGCTCCTTCTGCCTATCTGTCAGATTAGGGAAATAGTCAAATATGAGTTGGGAAGTGAACATAGTTACTCTATTTTCTCGCCATCGGTAATCTTCTTGCACATCATTGCGCGAACACGGAAAATGCGTGTTTTAACCGTACCGAGCTTCATCTGCAACGCCTCGGCAATCTCCTCGTAGGTATACTCCTCAATAAAGCGGAGCACAAATAGTTCGCGGTAGTCCTCTGGCAGGGTGGCTATATATCGCTCTATCTGAGCGCGTTGCTGAGCGTTGATAATACTCTCCTCTGGCGTTGGCGACACGGCCTGAGCATTTGTTGTGCAGCGACCCTCAAGGGGTAGGTTGTTCTCTGGATTGAGGGCCTTATTGCGACGTGAGCGGTTGAAATCGACAAAGGTATTCTTTGCAATAGTGCATATCCAAGCGCCAAAGTCGTAGTTAGGATTGTAGCGGTTGATATTGACAAAGGCCTTCATAAATGCCTCTTGGAGCAAATCCTCCACGTCGTCACTATTTGTCGCCCTTTTAACAAGCATAGCGTAGATAGTATCTTTATGGCGCATAAAGAGTGGCTCAAAGGCTCTACTATCGCCTTCAACCACAAGTTTAACCAATGCGCGGTCATCTAACGACCTATAATCTCTTATCTCCATATGCTTATTCGCTCGCGCTGCGTTGCACGAACTACAAAACGCACCCAAGGCTCAATAAAGTCAAATATCGGATCCCACGCTGCGATACCCTTCTCGCCCACGCGATTTGCAATCTTGCGTGTAGCCACACTCATAACAATATATCGCACAAGAAGCAGCAGTGCCGTTAGAGCCTTAAACTCCAATGGAAGAGTAGCAATAGCACCTATCGCCGCCACGAAGAATGATACTCTACAGAGCATCTTGCAACCCTCATCATTACGCGCCTGCTGAGTGTAGAAGTGGCGGGTCTGACCCTGACGGTAAATCTCTGTCAACCAGCCATTAAACGACTGCGGAGACTGCTCACTACAGTGCGCATTTGGGGTGAGCAACACCGATACATTATCCTTTGTTGCGATGCGCTGTATAAACAAATCATCCTCGCCTGCAGTAAGGTCAAGGTGGTCAAAACCCCTAACACTATAGTAGAGGCTCTTTGTAAAGCCCATACAGTTGCGCGATGCACCGTACTGACGGCCTCGGATAGCCTCAGCAAGATATCTGCTAACCTCGCTAAAACGATATTTACGATAGAAGAGGTTCATTATTCCGCTACCCTTCTCCCAGTTGCAGTATCCCAGAACAATATCGCCATACATAAATCCGCGCGCCATATAACTTGCCCAGTCACGAGTCGTAAGGCGGGTCTCAGGAGTGGTAATTACAACATGCTCATATGTAGCAGACCTAATGCCGATATTGAGTGCTAACTGCATAGAGATAGGATACTGTGGAGTGTAGTCTACATGTATGGTATTCAGATGCTTAAAGAACTTACGCATATGCTTTAGCGTAGCATAGAAGGCATCCTCCTTACCCACATACACAGCCACAACCTCGTACTGCGGATTGCTCTGGAGCAGTAGCATACGGAAATCGCCCTTCAGATACTCCTCATCCTCGCCAAAAAGAGGTACAACAATAGAGATAGGAGGCTGCTCCTGCAGTAGCTGCTTGCGCGAAGTCTGCTTGAACTTTGCAACAATCATACTTCTACAGAGCGAGACTATCTGTTCTATGAACAGCACCACAACCAATAACATCAGCACCACCGCCGCGATGCCGTATCCATCAACAATAATATCCCTAACCAAATTCATAGGTTGCAAAGATAGCAATTAATGGCGAAAAGATGAAACTATCGTAAGATTATTTTTTAGGTGCTACTATTCTCAAATTTCCCGACAGGCACTCAATCTCCAGCGGGAACTCTGCACTCGGCTGTCCATCCATATCTGTTAGTGGCGAAAGGGGCGAAGTGATACTCAACTTTGACGAGCGGATATGGATTATATTCTCATTCTCACTACCCGCAACAAGCAGTTTTGTTGCCGCCCAAGCACCCTGAAAAGTTGTGCACTTGCGCATTATCATACAGTCAAGAAGTCCATCGCGGATAGAGGCACTTCTGGCAATAGGGAAGCGACCCGCCGTCTCGCCATTGAATATTAGCGTCATCGTGCTATCCACATCCACCTCTCCCCCATCGTGAACAATATGTAGAGGTATATACTCACGATTGTGAAGCTCCTTTGACCCCTCAATAAGGTATGCAGCCTTACCAAGATGGCGCTTTATCTTCTCTGGCGTATGCTGAGAGGTTGTTGTGAACATTCCAAAGCTGAAGATATTGACAAAGTAGAGTCCATTTACCCTTCCGCAATCAATCCTCTGCTCCTGCCCCTCAACAATCTGTCGCGCAGCCTTCAGCGTACGCGAGCTAACCCCTATAGCCCCCGCAAAATCATTTGCCGTGCCTGCAGGGATAATACCGAGAGGATAGTCTAACCCCTTAGTGCGCATAGCATTGACAACATAATTTATCGTGCCATCGCCACCGCAGATAACTACAAGGTCAATATCCTGAGCGACATCATCAAATGGATTTTCTCCAAAGCGCAACATCTTTGGCTCTATCTCATAGCCCGCCTCAAAGAAGATATCCTCTAATGCGTCTATCTTACGACGGATTCTTCCTCGTCCCGCCTTAACGTTATATAGCAACAACAACCTCTTACTCATATCACTCCCGATTTGTCAGCGTAGAGAAGACTCTGTACTCCTCCCCTGCTGCAATTATAAAGTAGACCTCCACACCCTTATCCTTAAGGCTCTCTGCTACCTGAACAGCCCTATCTGTACCCATAGCCATAAACATCGTCGCCATAGCATCAGCCTCTACGCAACGATTAGCCACAACAGTAGCCGAAAGGAGAGTTGAAATAACACCCTTTCCTGTCTTTGGATTTATCGTATGAACAATCTTATTTCCCTCACTATCAGTGTAGTAACGGCGATAGTTTCCTGATGTTGCTAACGCCCTATCGCTTAGCTCAATTACCGCCTGCTGATACTCTCCCGGACTTTGATTACCCTCAAAAGGGGTATCCACACCCACGCGCCACACGTCGCCCCTTGGACTCAATCCAGATGTGCGAATCTCGCCACCCACCTCAACAATATAGTCGCCACATCCCAGCGCCTCAAGCCTATCGGCAAGAAGGTCTACCGTATAACCCTTTGCCAGCGAGTTGAGGTCCAGTTGCAGGCGATTGTCGCTCTTTACAATGCGACTACCCACGACTCTAAACTTCTCAAAGCCAACAAATTGTAGTAGAGAGTCTACATTAGGATGTTCTATTTTCCGCTTTTTTGCAAAGCCATAGGCATCAGTAAGCGGCTTTACAGTAATGTCGTAATAGCCATCACTCAGACGATACATACGGGCTGCAACAGCAATATTTCTTATAAGATGAATATCTAAAGAGTCAGTCACTCCAGCATTAATTCTACTAATAAGCGACCGAGTGTTAAATATTGACATTGAGGACTTTGCCGTACTATCAATAACCATAGCCTCAGCATAGACTTGCTTCTGAGTAAGCGCAGTTTTTGCCACAATACGAAACGTTGTGCCAAGCATATACCCCTCTACAGTAACATACTCATTTCGCGGAGCACACCCCACAGAGAGCAACAATGTCGCAAATATCGCAAATACAACCCTCTTCATCTTTAGACTGTTTCAACAACGCAAAGTTATAAATTTTTGACTAAAATCGCAAATAGAGCCATCTACCACCCACTTGTGATACCAATATTAAAAAAAGAGGTGCAAATTTTGCTATTTTTGTTTCTAAATCAAGAAATTATCTCTATCTTTGCACCGCTTTAACGCTATTCCGGTAAGGGGGATGCGGATGAAGTATTTTATTAATTTACAAACTTCTAAACATTTTTTCACTATGGCTTATTTAACAGCAGAGAAAAAGGAGGAGATTTTTGGTCAGTACGGCAAGTCTAACAAGGACACTGGTTCACCAGAGAGCCAGATTGCACTGTTTTCGTACCGTATCAGCCACCTTACAGAGCACCTTAAGAGCAACCGTCACGACTTCGGTACCCAGCGAGCACTTCTTCGCTTGGTAGGTAAGCGTCGTCAGCTGCTTGAGTACTTGAAGGAGGTTGATATCGAGCGTTACCGCGCTATCATTAAGACCCTCAACCTTCGTAAGTAGTACGAGGAAGAGAATGGAGGCAGCATTGTGTTGCCTTCATTTTCTTTGTTTGCAATTATTGTTTGCAATTATTTTTTTGGACGAATTATATTAGACGAATTATGGAAAACAAGTTGTACAACGCTGTACAGAAGTTCATCCCACTGGAGGGTGGACGCGAGATTATGATTGAGACCGGCAAGCTGGCAAAGCAGGCTGACGGCTCAGTTGTTGTTAGACAGGGCGATACGATGCTGCTCGCCACTGTAGTTGCCGCAAAGGACGCAAAAGAGGGAACAGACTTTATGCCTTTGCAGGTTGAGTATAAGGAGAAGTTTGCCGCTGCGGGTCGTATCCCAGGTGGCTTTATGAAGCGTGAGGGTAAGGCTTCAGACAACGAGATTCTCGTTGCTCGTCTTATTGACCGCGCACTGCGCCCACTCTTCCCTGCAGACTATCACGCCGAGGTTTTTGTTACCGTAAACCTTATCTCGGCAGACAAAGATATTCAGGCTGATGCACTCGCAGGTCTTGCAGCATCAGCCGCTCTTGCAGTCTCTGACATCCCATTCGGAGGCCCAATCTCTGAGGTGCGTGTAGCTCGCATCGGTGGTCAGTACTGCATCAACCCTACATTCTCACAGATGTCAGACTGCGACCTTGACCTTATCGTTGCAGGTACTATTGACAACATCCTTATGGTTGAGGGTGAGATGAATGAGGTTAGCGAGGAGGTTATGCTCGGCGCTATTAAGTATGCTCACGAGGCTATCAAGACTCACTGTGCTGCTCAGATTGAGCTTTCAAAGGAGCTTGGCAAGGACGTTAAGCGTGAGTACTGCCACGAGACAAATGACGAGGAGCTTCGCCAGACAATTATCTCTGAGCTCTACGACCGCGCTTACGCTATCGCTACAAGCGGTACTATGAAGCACGAGCGTAGCGAGGCTTTTGAGGCTCTTGAGGCAGAGTTCGCTTCTCGCTATACAGAGGAGGAGCTTGAGGAGAAGGCTCCACTTATCCACAAGTACTTCCACGATGATGTACAGAAGATGGCTATGCGTAATATGATTCTTGACGAGGGCAAACGTCTTGACGGTCGTCGTACAGACGAGATTCGCCCAATCTGGTGCGAGACAAACTACCTGCCTTGCGCTCACGGATCTGCAATCTTCACTCGTGGTGAGACTCAGTCACTTTCAACTGTAACCCTCGGCACAAAGCTTGACGAGAAGATGTACGACGAGGTACTTATTCAGGGTTCAGAGCAGTTTACACTCCACTACAACTTCCCTCCATTCTCAACTGGCGAGGCTCGCCCATCTCGTGGTGTTAGCCGTCGTGAGATTGGTCACGGTAACCTCGCTTGGCGTGCGCTTAAGCCTATGGTACCAGTGGGAGAGGAGAATCCATACACTGTTCGCGTAGTGTCAGATATCCTTGAGTCTAACGGCTCATCATCTATGGCTACTGTTTGCGCAGGCTGTATGGCACTTATGGATGCAGGTGTAAAGCTCCGCAAGCCAGTCTCTGGTATCGCTATGGGTCTTATCTCTGACAGCGCAACTGGCCGTTGGGCAGTGCTTTCAGATATCCTTGGCGATGAGGACCACCTCGGCGATATGGACTTCAAGGTTACAGGTACTCGCGATGGTATCACAGCTACACAGATGGATATCAAGGTTGACGGCCTTAGCTACGAGGTACTTGCAAAGGCTCTTGAGCAGGCTCGTCAGGGTCGTATGCACATCCTTGACAAGATTTGCGAGACTATCTCTGAGCCACGCGAGGACTACAAGCCATTCGTTCCACGCATTGAGCAGATTCTTATTGACAAGGACTTCATCGGTGCAGTTATCGGTCCTGGCGGTAAGGTAATCCAGGAGATTCAGAAGACTACAGGCACAACAATCACAATCACCGAGACCGACAAGAACGGTGTAGTTGATGTGTTTGGTCCAGATAAGGCATCTATTGACGCAGCTATGTCACGCATTAAGGGTATCGTTGCTGTTCCAGAGGTTGGCGAGCAGTATCACGGTACTATTAAGAGCATCGTTGCTTTCGGTGCCTTCGTAGAGATTCTTCCAGGCAAGGAGGCTCTGCTCCACATCTCGGAGATTGACTACCGTCGCTTTGAGACTATGGAGGAGACAGGCCTTAAGGAGGGTGACCAGATTGATGTTAAGCTTATCGGCCTTGACTCAAAGACTGGCAAGCTCAAGCTCTCACACAAGGCACTTCTTCCAAAGCCAGAGGGCTGGGTAGAGCCAGAGCGTAAGCCTCGCGGTGAGCGCCCAGAGCGCAAGGGCGAGGGCGAGCGTCGCGAACGCCGTCCACGCAAGTAAATAGCAAAATACCACCTTCGGGTGGTATTTTTTTGCCATTAGCCATTGGCTTGCCTTCGGCAACCCGACCCTGCTCCGCCTCGGCAGTATCAGTCGCAGTGCAAGCACTTCAAAATGCGAAATTGAAAATCTGTGAGCAAGCTCCCGTTTTCAATCTTCGCCTTTTGCACCTTCGGTGTGCGACCGCTGTTGCTCTCGGCTTAATCGCAGCGTTAGCCTTTCATAGGTACAGACTTCGTCTGTGTGTTTATTCGGATTTAGGAAATCTCTCGTAGAGAGTACGATGAAAAATAGAGCCTCACTCAAGCTTGCTTGAAAGTGAATGGCTCTATTTTTTGTCGTAATAGCCGCAAGGCTACCCTAAATCCGCATCAGCACGGAAGCGAAACAAAGTTTCGCCGAAAGTTTTTGGTGAAGCTTTTTTCAAAAAGCTTCGGTACTCGCCCTCTGCGTCAGCCACTACAGCCAGTCGGATGCGTTATAGGTGCTCTTTGGGGCGTTAGGGACATTCTCAAAGTACTTAAAACCTGTGAGGGCTTCAAGGTCGGATATAGACATCATATCAGCCGCTTCAGGTTTATGTCCTTTAGCCATCTTGTGGCAGATAGTAAATGCTGCGCACTGGAGCTCTGATGCTGAGCAGTCCTGTACTCGTTTGCCTGTGCTACCCTTCTTTGTGCGAAGCAGGGCGTAGTAGAACATTGTTGGGCAGCTCACGTCGCTTCTGCCTCCAAAAGAGATTGTCTTTGGAGATGCTGATGCGCCGTTGCGTGAGAAGCTCTCAAAGTAGCAGCCTACGACAACATAGAGTGTGTCGGAGCATACAAGGCCGTCAATATGGTCCTCAAGGTTGTTCCACGCGCCACCGCCAGTGTTGAATGTTGATGAGTACTGCGGAGCGATGTTTGTGTAGTAGAACACCTGACGGTTTGTGGCTGCCGAGCAGAGTCGCTCTGCGCTACCGAGCATATGTCCCTTGTTGCAGCCACCACCTGTGCTCTTGCTGCTATACTGAACAGATGATGGAATCTTAGGGTCCTTGCCGTATGAGTCTGTACGGTCGGTATTCTTCACCTCATACATTGCGTGACGAGGTGCTGCAACCCAAAGTGGACAGTGATGCTTACCACTGTAGCAGACGGTGTAGTTGCGCGCTGTGCCATTGCGTTGTGCATTCTTCTCATTGCCCGCGCAGAGGTGGTGCGCAAAGTAGATATCCTTGTCGCTGTCGTGTACTCCATCTCTATTTGCATCGGCAATCACTGGCAGCTCCGCCCAGTCATAGCGAGCCGTAGATGGTTGCGGGTCTGGGTCCGGCGTTGGGTCTGGGTCAGGGTCCGGTGTTGGGTCGGGCTCTGGCGTTGGGTCAGGGAGCACCTCTCCGCTACCACTACCACCATAGGTTATAGTAACGGTGCTAATACGCATACACGCACCTGAGCGGATGTAGAGTGATGTTAGGTCAAGGTCTGCAAGGTCTACCGTTACACTCTTGCCGCTAAACTTAACGCTCTCAACCTTACCCGAAGCAGAAGTAGAGCCGGCATCAGTGCAGATATAGAGCTCATCATTGTAGCTCTCCGTAAGTGTCAGCGAGAGGGTCTGCACTGCACCACTAAATGTCGGTGTGCCGATATATGCCACCTTACCATCGTTAAGCTGAATTGCCTCCTTGTTGTGATTATATGCGCAGATAGTCCAGCTACCGTAGCTATTTTTGTATGTCTTAGGACTCTTATAACCTGTGACATAATCCTTGCACTCGGCATATGTAAGCGTCGCTGTAACAGGTGCTGTAGCAGTAAGTGACTTACGATATGTAGCCTTGCTAAGGTCAATATTGACATCGTAGTAGCGGTTGCGCTCGGCTGTGCGAGAGTAGTTGTAGCTGTATATCGCAGCATCGGTCGTCACTGTAAGCGTACCAGAGTAGTCACCAGCTGCAACAACCATATATAGAGGCGTAGCACTCTGGGCTGAGGTTGTCACAGAGTATGAGTTCTGAAGAGTTGTTGTAATAGAGTAGCCGCTTAAACCCTTGAGGGCGAGTGAATTATCTGTAATATCACACTTTCCACTACCAGAGATAGGTGTTGATGTAGCGTAGCGCACAGAGACAACGCGCTCAGATGCGTAGTCTGCTGAAGCAAAAATATTAAAGCAGAGCACCGCTCCCAGTGGCTGAAAGAGTAGAGTTTCGGTTTTTGAGAGCGCATACGGCTTTGCCACCATAGGCATTGTTCCATCTGCAAGCACACCAGCAGACTCAACACTCTGAGCTGCAGGGATTGTAAGGTTTACACTCTGCGCATCGCTATTTGCAGCACTATATGGCAGATAGGCATAGAGAGTATTGTCAGAGCTGTACTGATTGACCTCTGTAGAGACGAAGCCCACGCCATCACGCAACTCTACAGTAGCCTTGGCATTGGTTGTAGGAGTAGCAGAGTTGATAAACAGACCTATACTCTCGCCACCCTGCCAATGATACTTATTATCATCAAAGGATATCCGACTCTCTAACTCTAAAGGCAGGTCAATAGTGGATGTTGCTCCAACATCTGTCTGCTCGCCAGTGCCTCTACTACAAGAGAGTGCAAAAATAGATAACAGTACTACAAGTATACTCTTCATCGCTTAGGAATTTGAAAAATTATTGACAAAACGACCATAATAGCAATAAGGAATGGATAGTAGAGGTGTGGTATAATCTCTACAGGGCTAATCTGAGCCAGTCCCGCCGCCATAAGCAGCTGTGCGCCGTAAGGGAGGTAACCCTGCACCACACACGATGCTGTATCAAGCAGTGAGGCACTCTTACGCGCAGGAATAGAGTACTTGGCTGCCAAGTCGCGCGCAATAGGCCCTACAGTAAGGATTGCAATAGTATTATTCGCCGTGCAGAAGTTTGTAAGCGCTGTAAGGGTAGCCACCACAGCCTCAGCACCACGACGCGAATTAACCTTACGCGTCAGACGCTCTATAAGATAGTCAAAACCACCTAACTCCTTCACTACAGCCATCACTCCACCTGCCAGAAGAGTTACAAGAATAAGCTCAACCATAGAGCCTAACCCCGCGCCCGCAGCCGTAAAGATGTTAAGCGAAGTAAAACTCCCGCAGGCAAGACCTATAATATCCGTCACAACCGTTCCCACAATAAGCACCATCAGCACATTGACACCACACAGTGCAAGAACAATGACAAGCATATATGGCAGAGCCTTAAACCACTCTACACAACTCTGCACAGCAACAGCCTCACCAGTCTGATTACCAAGCAGATAGAGCAGTAGTGTAGCAATGGCTGCAGGGAGGACAATCATAAAGTTTGTCCTAAACTTATCCTTCATACGACAACCTTGACTCTGTGTTGCTGCGATAGTCGTATCTGAGATAAAAGAGAGATTATCGCCAAAGAATGCTCCACCCACAACAATAGCCACTAACCACGCCGTATCACAACCAATCTGCGCCGAGAGTGCTGTAACTACAGGCGTCAGAGCGACAATAGTTCCCACAGATGTGCCAATAGCCATAGATATAAAGCAGGCTGCAATGAATATTCCCGCAGGCAGAAACTGACTCGGAATAGCCTTAAGAGTCAGCGCCACTGTTGCATCTACCGCACCCATATCCTTTGCCGATGAGGCGAAGATACCCGCAAGGCAGAATATCCAAATCATATACATAATATCTGGATTGGCCGCACCACGCGAGAAGATACCTATCCTCTCCTGGAAATTATGCCCTCTGAGTAACCCAATGCCATATATCGCCGCTGCAACAAATGCCACAGCTATCGGCACGCGATAAAAATCGCCAGCCAACAGCGCACCCGTAAGGTAGACAGCAAGCAACAACACTATAGGCGATAGAGCCACCAATCCACGAAAATTTGTCATACACTCCTCTTTGGTGCAAAGATAGTGATTTTTCCTCAAGAGAAACAAGCTCAGCTCAATATAAATATAACAATAGAAAAGTAATAGACAAGCCAATATTGCTTATTATTTTTATTTTGGGGATCTTTGTGGCGATATTTTTGTGCAACAATCTCGAAAAAAGAGATGTTCAGTTTGTTTTTTAAGATATGTTTATTACTTTTGTAGTGACATATTGATTTACGGAAGCGTAAGTTTATTCTCGTAGAGGAATCTGGTAAATTCAATGCGATGAGAATAGGCAGACTGCATCTTTCGTCATACCATCTATTTCGGTACGGCGCGAGGTTGTTGCTTATTTATCGCAGGGCATACCAGAGCCTCTCTACAAATAAGTTCAGCCCTGCGCTTTCTTAATTTAACTACACAAGGGCTGTGTGATATGAAAAATTATGAGAGTTGCACGCCACAGCAAAAGCTGCCCTGAAAACCAAATATGGTACAGTTCAACAAATAAGCGAGTTGTTGAGCCCTCAAATCCCGATGCATTTGATGCCAAGATTGTATCAAATAGCTACACCTCTGAGGGCGGAGTAATCATCTTTGAAGGCGAGATTTCAACAGTGGGAGATAACGCCTTCTGCGGCTGCAGCCTACTACAAACCATAACCCTACCAAAGTCAATTACACAGATTAGCAGCACAGCCTTTAGGGAGTGTAGTGCGCTTGACAAATTTTACGGTGAGCACTCTTCCGCAGACGGAGACGCCCTTATTATCAACCAGCGACTGATTGCGTTTGCTCACAGAGTAAAAAATTGTCAATACATCATCCCTAAAGGTGTTGTTGCTATAGGCAAATACGCCTTTGACTCACATACAGCACTGCAAAGCATCATTATTGACGCCGATGTAGAGTCTATCCACGAGGCAGCATTCTATCACTGCACAAACCTTACAAGTGTTATCATCGGCAACAAGGTGCGCAATATCTGCAAAGAGGCATTTATGGGCTGTAGCGCCCTTACCGATATTATTATCGGCAATAGTGTCACTACAATCTCAGACTCAGCATTCTACTACTGCAACAACCTTAAACACATAACCTTTGGCAACAAAGTAAACACAATCTCAGACTCAGCCTTCCGCGGTTGCGACAACCTAACACAAATAACCCTCCCTGAGAGCATTACTCATATCGGTAATGCCGCCTTTATGCGCTGCTCTTCACTTCTGAGCGTGATTATCAAAGCCCCAATCCCACCACAAATTACCGATACCACATTTGACAGCACAACCGACTACATGATATATATCCCTAAGCAATCCATATCGCTATATACCAATAGCAATTGCTGGGTTAAGTTGCTCAACAAAATCGCTACATCAACTCCATCACACAACAAAATGGATGCACAGCCCAATAAAACTCAAACACCACTACTTAAAAAGCTGTAAAGAGTGGCAGAAAAGAGCTAAGGAATTCTAATGTTAGATAGCGCACAATAGCAGCAAATGACAATAAATGACAGCGGGCTAAAGCCCTTAATATTGCGCGCACAGCGCGCTATTCTATGTCATTGAGAGCGAAAGCCCTTGCTATTAAATGTCATTTACCACTACTCCGCTAAATCAAAGCACCCTCACTGCTCAATCAAAGTCGGGTCACCAAAGGTGAGCCAACGGCTAACGGCTAACGGCTAATAGCATAAACTAATTTTAAGTGTGGATTTACAACGCTCGGCATATAAAACAGCGAAGGGCTGTACTTGAGGTACCCAGTAAAAAAATTGATTGTAGGCGAGGTTTTACAACGCTCTGATAAAAAACTAATTTTAAGTGCGGATTTACAACGCTCGGCTCAAAAAACAGCGAAGGGCTGTACTAATCGTACTGCCCTTTGCTGGAGTTTGAGTTAGCGGCAGGAAATACCGCTTAAAATTAGTTTTTAAGGTACGTAGTTGAAGTAAGCATTATCCTTCAAATAAACCTCCTTAGACTGGTGACCACCATAGATGTACTCTGAGAAGTTGTTCTCGTTGAGAACTACACCGTTTACAGAACCACCGACAGCAGCAGCCTCAAGAACAAGCGCGTGCTCAAGGGTACAAGCTGTACCGATTGAAGAGAAGTGCTGTGTACCGAGGATAGCACCGATAGTTGACTCTGGGTGAGTAGACTGGCTACTTACAGCACCACCGTTGATGTCTGCCTTAAGCTCACCGTAAATCATAGAACCGCAAACACCACCTACGTGTGCAATAACAGTCTCAGGGTTGTCAGTGAGGAAGGATACAGTACCTACATTTGAGCTACCGTTGAGGAAGAATACGTAAGCGTCTGTATAACGGTTAGATGCCATCTTACCCATCACACCACCGAGGAATGCCTCTGAAGAAGCCTTGTTACACTTCAGTGTCACATTACCCATGTTAGAGCAAGAGTTGTAGTGAGGGTTGTAAGCATTTGCACCAGCACTTGCTACAGCACCACCTACGCAGATACCGCAGTTATCAGCATAACGCATAGAGCCCTCGTCAAGCTGAGTATTTGGAGTATCGCACTCTACATAGATATCACCCTGGTTGATAAGGAATGTGTTCTCACAACCTACAGCGATATTACACTGAGTGAAGCAGAGCAGACCACCAACACAGAAGTAGTCAATAGCATTTGTTGTACCAGCAATCTCAGTCTCCCAGTTCTTGTTAGAGTACTCGCCAGTAATGAATGGGTCGTAGTGTACAGCGTAAACTGTAATATCACCCTCATTAGTCAGACGGTTGAGGCTAGCCCACTGTGTACGACCTACACCACCAGAGAGTGCGAAGGTGTGTACTACTGCAGGGTCACCTGGCTCACCAACGTTGATGTTACCATAGTTAGTACAGTTGTTGATGTTACCAAATACGTTAGTAATGTTGGTATCAACACGGTTTGTAGCATAACCAGCGATAGCACCAATATAGAATGTACCGATATGACGCTCAACGTTCTTATCAACAACAATCTCACCGTAGTTCTGGCAGTTTGTAACCTCATAACCTGCAGCACGACCGATAAATCCACCGATAGTAGTGTAACGGTAGTAAGCGTGGGACATCTTTGATGTTGTACCAACAGGATACTCTGACTGAGTTACATTGTAGATGTGAATCTTACCATAGTTCTTACAGCCAGACATATGAGAGATAGCATCAAGGTCAGTTGGAGCACCAGAAGCCTCACCGATGAATGCGCCGATATAGATGTTATCGTTTGAGTGCTCACCGAAGATGTTGATTGCACCGTAGTTAGTACAGTTCTCAATGTTACCTGTAGCCTCGTGGTCTGAACCCTCAGAGATAACACCTGCATTTACGAGGAATGACCAGCACTGAGTCTGAGCAGTGTACTCAGAGAGTGAAATACGAAGCTCACAGCTCTCGTCAAATACCACGTTAGAGATTGTGTTACCATAAACAAGGTTGCGGAACAGTGACTTGTTAGGAACATCAACAAGAAGGTTCTTGATAGGCACACCACCACCGTTGAAGTTCTCGTTAAGGTTTACATCTGGCCAGTTAGCCATCACGATGCCGCTCATATCAATAACACCACCGTTAGCCTCAGTAGCTACGAAACCGTAGTCACCGTCAAGGTTACGATACTTAGCCATATCCTCGCCACTCTTACCTGCTGCAAGGTCAGATACGAAGTTGAGGAATGTAGCACCAGAGTCAATACCAGTTGTTACCACATCTGGAGCGAGGGTCTTAGTGCAATCATCAAGGTTTACAAGGTGCTTAGTAACATTACCAGCAACATAGTCAGCTGCAGGAAGCTCTACAGTGTAGTAGTATGCACCAGCATAGATATCTGCAGTGATTGTGCGCTGCTCTGCTGCCCAAACGCCGAGGTATACATTTGCTGCATCGTACTCGTTATCTGGAATGATGATAGCCTTGTCTGCTACTGCCTCAACGGTTGAGAGCGGATTGAGCTCTGCAACATCCTGACGGCTGTAGAGGTTTACAGTATGTGAACCAGCGATATTGTTACCACGAATGACAACCTTTGAAATCTTGTCGTTCATCTTAGTCTTTGAGTAAACACCAAGCTGAAGAACTGAAGAGACAATCTGCATATCGCAACGCATCATACGAGTTGTACGGTAGCTCTGGTCGTTAACCATAATCATTGGAGTAGAGTCAAGAACAAGAGCATCGTCTGTAATGCGCTGTGCTGTAGGCACTGAGAGTGAGATATCGCCAGCAGCAGCGTCGTTAGAAGCATCGTATGGGCTATATACATAGACGGCCTTACCAGCATCGCCAGTGTTAGGGTTTGTACCTACGAACTGGTTGCTACCAGAGGTAGTTGAGCGGAGGTTGTTTGTTGTACCTGCATACAGACCAAGAACAGCGTTGTTAGAGAAGTAAACATCACCACCGGTATAGTACTGCTGTGCGCCGAAGTCATTTACAAGAGTAAGGAACTTATAGCCATCAGAAGAGTCTACAACCTGACCGCAACCTGCAAAGCGGAAGTTTGCAGTATTACGCAGATAGTTAGTACCGTTGTGGTCTACCTTATTGATACGCTGGTAGTTAGTTGAGTTACATGGACCGCAAGTAAGGTTAGAAACCAGACGCAGACGCAAGAAGTAGTAACCATCCTCCATAGCATCAGGGAAGTTGATAATTACCTTATCTGGGTCAGTAGTGCAAACCTTTGAGCTCTTACCACCCATAAAGCCCTCAGAGTGGGTAATTACACCCTTCCAGTAACCTGCAGGAGATGATGCACTACCGATTGGAATACCTGATGAGTTCTTTGGAATATCTACATCATTTGGCACCTCTATATCTACAAGGTTCCACTGTGTCCAGTCAAGAGAGTCATAGAAAGCATCCTTCTCTGGATCATCAAGCATAATGATTGGACGGCCGTTGAGCTTATACTCGTCAGCAGTACACTGTGCCCACTCAAAGATGTGATACTTACCACCTGCATCAGTACCCATAAATGAGAACTCACAAGCAAGGTTAGTATTTGCAGCAGCGTTGTGTACAGGGATAGTCCAAATCCAGTAGTCACCCTCGTACATACCAGTAATCTTTGGAGAAGAGGATGTTACGAGCATACCGTCGTTACCTGCACGCTTCTTAACGATAGAAGCCTCAGTACCCATAATAAACTGTACGTTTGCAGATGTCTGAAGGGCTGTAGAGAACTCTACTGGCTCCTCCTTCTCATATGCACCAGACTCCTCTGAAAGAACGATTGCGAATGCCTCCCAGTTGTCACCCTTAGTCTCACCCTGCTTCAGGTCGTTGAACTTGAAGTTTACAGGAAGACCGATAATATCTGAACCAAGCTCAATAAGAGGGAAGATATTGTCAGATGGATCGTACTCTGAGAAGAAGATATCGTCAATACGGTAAACATCCTCAGAAGTATTCTCAAAGCGGAAGTAGAGAATCTTGCTCACATTTGGAGCGATAGAGAAGTCAAATGTATTGAGTGACCAATCATTTGTTGGGTGCTCAGTGTGGATATACTCCATCTCTGCCCAGTTATTGTTGTCGTGAGAGATGTAGAGCTTAAGGTCGTTAGTGCTAAAGCGACCGTCGCAGTTCTTTGCACCAAATGAGAGGTAGAAGTCAGTCTTATCCTGATTGTTGAAGTTACGGATATCGAAGTGACCAGCACCGTCAATCATAATATTTGCGCCACCAGAAGCCTCAAGGTCAAACTGAACATCGTAATACTTCTTTGACTGATCGTCTACAGAGGCGTATACGTTGTCAGAAGATGCGTAAGCATAAGCATAGAGGTCACCGGCAGTAGCTACACCGTTGTAAGACTTGCTACCATCAGCGTTTGCAAATGTGTAGAACTTAACAAGGGTGTTCTCCTTAATCATGTCACCACCGAAGTCATCCTGAACGAATACAAGGCGGCTCTCGTTAAGGTTGGTCTTAGGACCACGCTGACGAACATGAACTGTATATGTAGTCTCGCGAGTCTTGAACACTACAGAAGCAGTACGATCCTCACCACTATTCTCACCCATAGTAAGATATACATTGGTTACAGATGTTGCAGGCTGCGGACCTCCGAGAGGAGAGACCTCAAGCCAAGGCTCAATCTCAGTAACCTCGCCAGTCTCTGGATTAGTAACAGTAGTCTGGTCGTACTCTACAGATACGGTCCAGTATACGCTAGAGTTTACCTCAAGATAAGGCACTGTACCGGTTGTACCGACACCGAGCTTATTGAGCACCAACTCCTGTGACTGGTCAGCAGCATCCCACTGTGCCTCACCAGTAGAGTAGTCAATGTCAAACGGAACGAAAGTACTCTCGTCGTTCGTTTGACTGGTAGTACAAGCAAAGGCGAACATAGCTACCGCAAATGCTGCTACCAAGTTGAAAAGTTTTCTTAAAGTTTTCATATTGTTAGGTATTTTTATTATTCAAGTGTCCAAGTATTGTCAATCTTACTACCATCGTAGAACTTCTTAGGACGCTCCATAGTCTCCTGATATACTCTGCCGAAACGGTCCTTAACCTTAATAATCAAGGTTGTATTCGGTGCAGAGGCTGTTACGCGGAACATATGGTTGAAGGCTGTTGAGCTACAAGAGTTTGCAGAGAAAGACTTCTTCTCCTGAACACCGTAGACATAAATCTCTCCTGCAAGAGCCATCAACGGGTCACGAACTGTACCGTTGAGCTGCTCAACATCAAGTGGCTTGCCGTTCTCGGTAACTGTAATATCCCAGTCGCCATAAGAGCCGTACTTACCATTCTCATAACCCCATACATTGATCCATACAGTGTTATCAGCCTCCTCATATCCATACTGCTTCTTGTTGATATTAACTGTATTATTACCACCATTAGCAGTATTAACATATGAGCCTGCGGTGATAAACTTCTGTGCAGGGCCGTAGCTATCATAGTACTTCTTCACCTCATTCATATCGTAGCTCTTGAACTGCTTTGTTGCAGGCTCACCCACAAACTTATAGCGCCAAGTACGATTTGTTCCACTAACCTCGTATACATAGTAACAAGATGGAGTACCATCTGCGCAGAGGTTAATAGCTCCAGACTTGCTGTTTGTACCACCTGTACGCTGGCTTGAGTTCCACCAAACACCACAAACGGCGCCGATGTTATGCTCGTACATATTTGTACCATAGCCAGGAACTGGACGGAAACGAGTCTGATGTGTATGACCAGTAATGAAGTTTACATCCTTATAGTCCTTGAACAAGTCCACAAAGTTCTTCCAGCTTGTAGAGCTTGTAAACTCCGTGTTACGGCCGCTACCAGTCCAGTTTACCAGTGGAATGTGCAATCCGACAACAATTGGAGTATCCTTGCTCACATACTTCAAATCCTTCTCAACCCATGTAACCATATCCTGACGGAAGTCAGCGTAGTAGTTACACTCGCCCATAAGTGGGTCGTTGACAGAATTGGAACCTCCGAACTCGTTCACATAGATAATATCATCCAAAAGCATATAGTGAACCTTACCGAAGTTCATTGCCACGTGTGTAGGGCCAACCATCTTACGATATGGGCCTGAAGCACGAAGGTCAACATCCTCTCCTGCTGGAGTGTGTCCGTCGTGGTCGTGGTTACCAAGGGTAGACCAAACCTGACATGGAAGACCGCTGATGTAGTCCGATGGATGGTGTGTAAGAGACTCTGCCCAACCAATATCGTTCTTATACCAGTGTACGTCGTGCGCAAAGTCGCCCAAATTGAGGCAATATACATTGCTCTTGCCTGTATAGTCTGCGATAAGCTCCTTTACAAAGCCATCACGGAACTGTGTACAGTCATTTGGAGACAAGCTACGATTGGTAAGGTGGATATCAGTTGCCACAAGCACTGTATGGTCGTCTGTAGACTGCTTGATAAGCTCAAAGTTGTACTGCTCCTCATTAGCTGTATCGGCAGAGGTCTGTGACCAGTACTTTGGCATACCACCCTGTGTAGGCACGTTGTAGCCTGAAGGGAGAATCACATAGACAACCTCGTAGGTCTTACGAGATTTGAGCCAATAGTGACCATCCGCATTTGTCTCGGTAATCTCAACGCCATCTGTGACAAGTACGCCCTTAACACCCTTATTGCCGCAGTAGACCATACCCTTAAGGTTGTAACCATCCTTGCTCGGAACCTTGTTATCAACGCTCTGAACAGTGACATTTGTGGTAAACAACTCCTGAGTCTGCTCTCCACGACGAAGTGTAAGAGTATACTTTCCATCAACAATCTCATTTGGCACAGCAAAACGGAACCAACTTGTGCTAAGACGAGTAATCGCGCACTCAAAGGTCTTGCTGCCCTCCATTACAAGAATATCGGTCTGCTCTGCGCCAGTAGCGGTAATACGGTAGTCACCACCTGGGGTAAGAAGCATAGATGCCTCTGACTTAACATTGGTAACAAGCGCACTGCTACCACCACCTGGCTCGTCAGTTCCACCGGAGCCGCCACAAGCGACAGCTCCAGCAAGAACTGCTAAACAGAGGAGTATATTCAATATATAACTCTTGATGTTTTTCATTTTCAATAACTTGAAAAATAGTCTAATGCTTTATCAACTTACATTGCAGCCTGCTTTACAGTAACTACGATGTTATTGTTACCATTTGTATTCTGATATACTGTGATAGTACCCTGACGCTCCTCGCCAGTAGTATTTGCCTCAACAGAGATATCAAACTTAGCCTTAGTAACGTTAGAGACCTTAATCCACTCTACTGGGTCACCATTCGCATCATCATCAATTCGTGCGCTCCAAGCTACATTTGAGTCAAGCGGAATAGTCTTAACAAGCTCTTTTCCAGCGTTCTCACCATCCTCATACTTGCCAGAAGCAGTAAAGCTCTGAACCTGAAGGAATGGCTGGATATAGAACTGTGTGTTAGGAGCCTTATCCTGCTCGATGTCAATAGTCTGGATAACCTGACCGTGAGAAACGATGTTTACCTTAGCATAGCGTGTATCGCCCTGACGAGAGTTAGCCTGGAAGTTGAGTGTGAAGCGACCGTCGTAGTTACCCTCGCTTGGCCAGCTTGTAATCCACTCATACTCTGGGTCATAGCACTCTGAATAGTCTGGTACAATCTGCCACTCATCTGCATTTGTATACATATCGTATGTTACAGATACTGCATAGGTCTCACCGATATAACCATCGGTTGTTACCAACAGACGGGTATCAGTAGTGCCTGTACCACCGAACTTTACATAGATATCTCCACTCTCTCCCTCGCAAATATATGGAGTCTCCTCCTTACAAGCTGCAAAGGCAATTACACTAAGAGCGAGTATCGCAAAATATTTTAAACTCTTTTTCATATCTGTTTCGCTTTTTAGAATTAACGAATCTCCTTTGCAAGACCTGCCTCGCTCCACCATACTGGAGTCAGCATATTGTCGGCACCGTCGTAGTATGTATTACGCAATGTCTCAACAACTGCAGCATAGTTATCTGGGTTGGTAGTCTTGGTTGTTGTTGGATACTCAAGTCGGAGCGGCAGAACACCGTTGTTCAGTGTACCTGTACCGATTGTGAGCTTAGGGTAGCCAGTACGACGGTAGTCGTTCCAAGCCTCGGTCATAATACGGAAGTTTGCGATATACTTCTGCTCCATAATGCACTCAAGACCGTTCTTGATATCAAATGGAACTGATGTATTGATGAAGTTATCAATAGAAGCATCGTCAAGAATTGGCTGAAGCTCAATGTGGTTGTAGTTGTCATACATTGGCTCAACAGCTGCGAAGTTACGATATGCGCTATTGATGTTACGACCATTCTGACCGAAGTAGTTTACATAGAGGTCACGCCAGAACTCGATAGAAGCACGAACACCCTTGTTGTACCACTCTGTTACGCGAGCCTCACCACCTGCGATAGCTGCCCAGTGGTCATCATCGTTACGAAGGTAAGCCTCTGCAAGGATAAAGCAAACCTCATCGTAGTTCATAAATGATACTGGAAGCTTATAGCTGATGAAAATCTCGTAGTTCATAATTGGGTAACCTGCAGTAGCGGTATCGTCACCTGGCATACCTGACTGTACACCCATCCAAGCGATTGACTGGCTCCAAGGAATGAACCAAATCCACTTACGAGGGTCGTTCTTACCATTCATAAGGCCGATGAAGAACTCTGCACCACGGTGACCAGAGAGTGTTGACTGCTGGTAACCACCCCAGTTGTTCTGGTTTGGAGACTCACCAGAGAACTTAACCACTGCATTGTCCTCATAAGAGGTCATGATAGGGTACTTTGTTGGGTTGTCAATAATCTTCTTAATCCACTGAGCTACAGACTCACCAAGCAGAATCTCCATATCAGTTGAACGGTTAGACAGACGCATAAGGATACGGAGCATCAGAGAGTTAGTAAACTTCTGCCACTTCTTTGTATCGCCATTATAGAGCTTATCCTTACCAGTGTTGCTCAGATTCATAGAGGTCTTGTAGAGGCTATTTGCATAGTCAAGGTCCTTAATGAGCTGCGCGTAAATATCCTTTGGAGCGTCAAACTTTGGCTTGTTGATGTTCTGATCACGAAGCTGGAATGCCTCAGAGAAAGGAACATAACCGAAGATAGCTGTGAGCTGATCCATCCAGAATGCACGAAGGGTCAATGCTACTGCCTGATAGTTCTCATCCTCAATCTTTACAGCAAGCTGATACATATGGTCTGCATTAGCTGCCCAACGAGCTGGGTTGTTCCAGCAGTTTGCAACATATGAAGGAGCGATGTAGTAACGGTGGATAACATTTGATGTTGAGCCTCCAGCACAAGTATACTGCATAAGCTCGGCAAATGTATCATAGAAACGCTGCTGATAGTTCAGTGCGCCATTACAGATGAGCTCATCCATCATATCGCACGGCTGAACAGTACCAACCTCAATCTGGTTTGGTGATACGTTATACTCCTCCAGAGTGCGGCACTGGCTGAAGGTGAGAATCACCAATAGAACCGATAAATATTTCAATGTTTTCATATTGTATACCTATATTTATTATTAGAAGCCCAATTTGATAGTGAAACCATAAGTACGAGTCATAGGGTAAGCACCTGTCTCAATACCTCGGCTGATAGATGCACTATTGAAGGTTGCAGCCTCTGGGTCATACTGTGGGAAGTTGTCAATAGAGAACAGATTGGTTGCAAATACACCTACTGAGAGGCTACGCAGCCAGCCAATCTTCTGAATTGCCTTCTTACCAAGTGAGTAGTCAAGGTTAACCTGCTTCAACTTCAAGAATGAAGTATCGTATGTATTTGTCTCTGCATTCTTACGGTTGTAGTAGTAGTCCTGATAGTAGAGAGCTGCTGACTGGGTAATAGTAGTATTCTTTGTGTAAGTACCATCTGCAAGAAGGTTCACACCCTCCTGTACAAGACCGTCGTAACGACCATAGAGAGTATCCTTTGTCTTACCTGCTGCAGCCAAGATTGCGTGTGTCAGTGAGTAGCAGTTACCACCATACTGGTATGTGAAGTTCATACCCAGACGCAGGTTCTTATAGCGGAATGTAGTACTGAAACCACCCTTCCAATCTGGGTAGATAGAACCCAAGTCAATAAGATTCTGTGAGTCAAGCTGTGGATAACCGTTGCTGTCTACGATAATCTGACCAGAGCAATCTACAGTCTCACCTGTAGCCTGATCTACATAGTAAGCACCCTCTGGAGCGCGCTGGAAACCGTAACCATATACACGACCGAGCTCCTTACCTGGGTAAGCGTAGATAAATACGTTGTTACCAGAGGTAAAGCCAGTGTTGAGCTGATAGAGCTCTACACCTGGAGCAAGCTCAACGAGCTGGTTCCAGTTACGAGACCAGTTGAAGTTGAAGTCCCAGCTGAAGTGACGCTTCTGGATAATCTTTGCGCCGATGCTGAACTCAACACCGTGATTATTTACCTTACCTGCGTTAATAAGCTTATAGGTAGCACCTGTAATCTGGTCTGTAGGAACAGAGAGAATCTGGTTTGTAGTATTTGAGTCGTAGTAAGCAACATCAATGCTCAGACGCTTCTTGAAGAAGTGAGCCTCCAAACCAACCTCCCAAGACTCAGTATTCTCTGGCTTCAACAGCGGGTTGTTAAGAGTACCTGGAAGCACATAAGAAGATGAGTATGAAGAGTTTGTATAGTAATCGGTAATCTTGTAAGCACCTGTATCGTTACCTACATTTGCCCAAGAACCACGAATCTTAAGCATATCCAACCAGTTAGTATCGCGAAGACCTGGGATAGCCTGGTCAATAAGGATTGCTGCTGATACTGATGGGTAGAAGTAAGAGTTGTTACCCTTAGCAAGAGCTGAAGACCAGTCGTTACGAGCTGTAAAGTCAAGGAAGTAGGTATCGTTATAGTTGAGTGAAACCATACCGTAGAGAGAGTTAATCATCTTCTCTGTCAATGTATACGCTACCTTTGGACGGTCTACAGAGTTAGCAATCTGGAATACATTTGGAGTAGAGAGCTTCTCTGCTGTAAGGGTCTGGTTACGGTGGTTGTAAACCATGTTGTTACCACCGAAGTTTACGCCGAGGTGGAAACGGTTGAACTGCTTCTTGTAAGAGAGCAAGAAGTCGGTATTAACCTCATAGCGGAAGATGTTCTGTACACGATACCAACCCTGAGCGTAAGAGGTAGCATACTGTGGCTTACGAGATGTACGGTAGTCGTTGAACAGGTCAAGACCTGAACGAACCATAAACTCCAAATCCTTTGTAATAGCGAACTTAACCTGCATATTACCGTAGATACGGTCACGAATCTGAGAGTTCAGATAGTCATAAGCAAGCCAGTAAGGGTTGTTTACGTTCAGTGATGTACCGTTACAGTTAATCAGGTTGTTCAGATAAGCTGAGTCACCACCTGTACGAGCATCAAGAGCCTCAAAAATTCGGCCGCTGCTATACTCATCCCAGAATGAAGAGATATCTACTGAAGGATAGTTCCACATCAACTGATAAACTGGAGAAGCGTTGTTGTAACCAGTAGTTGGGAGGTTGTCAGACTTCTTACGGTAGTAGTTTACCTTACCGCTGAAAGTTACAACCTTATTGAGCTTACTGTTCACAGAGAATGATACTGACTCCTGGTTGTAACCCATATTAGGAACAATCCAGTTGTTACGAGTATCCTGGAATGAAGCACGAACAGAGGTACCCTTACCGTTGTTACCGCTTACAGATACATTATTCTTAAAGGTAAAACCAGTCTCATAGAAGCCCTTGTAGTAATCCTGTGCCTCAAAAGGAACAAGATTATAGAACTTTGAAGAAGCTGGCTCATAAACTGTAGCACCAGAAGCATCCTTATAAGTATCAAGAACGATAGAGCCTGGCTTATCGGTACGCTCGTTGCGGAGCTTGTCAAAGTCCAGAGAGTGGTACATATAGGTAAGACCTACACCACGCTCATCAGTACCATAACCGAAGTCAGTGCCATACTTAGGACCCCACATGTTACGAGACCAGAGACGGTCTGCAATCTTTGTAGAACCCTCGTACACACTCCAGAATGAGAAGTACTCCTGTGGAGAGTACTGCTTACCAGCAACAGTTGCATATGTAGTAAGAGCAGCTGAACCAGCACCATACTCCTCCTGAAGCTCTGGCCAGTAAGAAGCCTGCTCAGCAACCATTGAGAATGAGTAGTTTACACCAATACCCTTCTGCTTTGAACCAGACTTAGTGGTGATAATCACCGCACCGTTCTGCGCACGTGAACCGTAGAGCGCAGTCGCTGCAGGACCCTTGAGGACTGATACCGATGCGATATCGTCTGGGTTAAGGTCACCCACACCATTACCGTAGTCAATTGGAGCATCATCAGAGTCGTTAGCACCACCAGATGCGGTCTTCTCATTACCGAGAGGCACACCGTCAACTACGAACAGTGCCTCGTTGTTATCGTGAGAGAGTGAAGACTCACCACGAAGAGTAACACGCACTGAACCAGCAGGACCTGTAGCAGCTGACTCAAATGACATACCGGCAACCTTACCGTTCATACCATCCAACCAGTTACCAGACACAGTCGAAGCGATATCATCACCCGATACCTTAGAAACGGCATAACCGAGTGACTTCTCCGCACGGGTAATACCGAGCGCGGTTACCACGACCTCGTCAATCTTCTGCGTTGACTCAACCATAGTCACGTTAATCTGAGTACGAGCGCCAACAGGGACCTCCTGACTCTGATAACCGACATAGGTGAATTCGAGAACTGGATCAGCAACACCTGCGACATCAATCGAGTAGTTACCATCCAAATCTGTCAGGGCTGCACGAGTCGCCAGACCTTTGACCGAAATGGTCACACCAATCATCGGACCTCGAGCGTCGGTAACCTTACCGGTTACCATTTTCCCTTTACCCTGTGCATACACAGATGCAGGGCTAAACAGCGCACAACAAACTAACAATGACAGAGTTACGACTGTCATAACTAACTTGCGAACACCGTTTGAAACAAGAAGTAAATCTCTTTTCATAGGTTAATTATTAAGTTTTATTAAAAATTGGTTGCTTAAATTCATACAAAAATAAAAATTTATTTTTAAAAGCCCAACTAATTTGCGAATATTTTTACATTTTTGTTCAATTAAAAGTTTTTAATAACTAAGAGGCTTAAAATCAACACCTGCTAAAGAATTTCTTTAAGAAATTATTTGATTCAAAAGGAACTATTAATGACCTAAACGGACAAGGGCTTTTTCTCTCATAAATTTTTACTATCTTTGCGAATGAATATGAAACTATCTAAATACATACCCACATTTGGCGAGGAGATTGCAAACGCTGTCTCTCACGGAGTTATGGCCGTTCTAACGCTGCTTGCAATCCCATTTGCGACGCTCTGGAGCTACACTCACGCAGTAGGAAATAACATAGAGTCCGCTGTAGGTGTATCTATCTTTGTTATATCAATTTTTCTGATGTTTTTAACATCAACCCTCTACCACTCAATGCACCCAGATTCTCGTCACAAGGAGATTTTTCACATACTTGACCACATAATGATTTACGTTGCCATTGCTGGCTCGTATACTCCTATAGCTCTGACAGTTATAAGCGGATGGCAGGGGATTGTTATTGTGGCACTACAGTGGGCGATGGTGCTTTTTGGCATCTTCTACAAGTCCCTCTCTAAGCGCTCAATTCCAGCTATTAGTTTGACAATTTATCTGATAATGGGCTGGACAATACTCTTTTTTATGCCGCTCTTTATCCGCAACTCATCAACGCCGTTGCTAATTCTCATTGCTGCAGGAGGAGTATTTTACACCCTTGGTGCATATTTCTATGCAAAGAAGGGTTTTAGATACCACCACCTTGTCTGGCATCTGATGATTAACATTGCCGCAGCTTGTCACTTTGTTGCAATAGTATTCTTCCTCAACGCATAAAAAAAGAGGGGCATCAAACCCCTCTATCTCACACACAGATTCAGACTAATCGTTTGGCAGGACAACATTTCCCCGCACGACGACTCTTGCCACACCCGCATTTGTATGCACTTCTACCACGCGATGAAAAACGCCTTGCTCCATCTTTGCCGCCTCAAGGGTCATCCTTATACTACTCTTCTCTCCAACCTTGAGTGGACGGCGTGAATATTGCGGCTTAAGGCACGAACAGGAGGTTTTAACACTCAGCAGCACAAGTGGTTTATCTGTCTTATTTTCAAGAACAAAGGTACAAGCATGGTTTTTATTCTCTCTTACCACTTGCCCAAAGTTATGTTCGCTCTTATCAAACGATATACCAAGTTCTTCATTACCCTGCGCAGATGCAAAATAGGCAACAAAGAGAAGCGACAACACCAAAAATATACGTTTCATAATAATTCCCACTACTGCTTTAATTTAAATATATATGTAATTGTTCCTCCCTGCACAAAGGCTGCACTCTCTGTAAATTTTGCTCGTTTTGCAGCCGCTTTTGCCGCCTCAACAAGTGACGAATCGGAGGTCGTAGAGCCCTTAGGCTCATAGGTCGCCGAGGTGACATTTCCATGCTTATCAACCGCCACACGAACAACGACCTTTCCTCCCCTATTACCCGCTGGATATGCAGGCATAGGCAGTGCGCCGACAAGACC
The DNA here is from genome assembly GCA_017938765.1 of Alistipes sp. Classification (GTDB taxonomy): domain Bacteria; phylum Bacteroidota; class Bacteroidia; order Bacteroidales; family Rikenellaceae; genus Alistipes. Next base: position 138,690 of record JAGBAX010000028.1, read on the forward strand.
TCGCCCCTGCAGACCCTCATCTAAAGCATCTGCCCCAATAGGGTTAAGACCCCCGCCCGTACCCGCTGAACTATCCTCATCAGAGGCCTTTGCGTATGGATTTCCGCCATCTGCTGGCTCATCCACGCCACCCTGATTCATCTTAAACAGCGCGCGAGGATTTACCGTCTGCGTCACAGGGGCGGCGCCATCGGCCTGCTGTGAATTATCAACCTCTGCCACAGTCTGATGCTGCGGCGCAACATCTGGCGCTGGAGCGGCTACAGACTCGGTTGTCGGCTCTGGCTCTGGCTCAATAAACTCTACAAATAGTTCCGCCTCCTTAATAGGCTTAGACTCTATATGCACAACGCCATAGAGCATTGTAAGGACAATGCCCAGACCGTACAGCACGGTGGCAATTATGGCGTAGTACTTAGATGCCATATCTACGGTTGTGTTGCAAGGATTAAGCGGTAGTCGTTATCCTTAGCGATATTCATCACCTTAACGACCTCATCTACAGCAACGGTCTTATCGCAGTGAAGCGACACTGTAGGCTCTGTCTGCCCCGCAAGACGGCTCTTAAGTGCCACCTCAACACCCTGTATACCCTGCACGCGGTCAAGCTCTACATAGTAGTTATAACCATTGCCGGCCTTCTGTATTGACACGGTAGTTATAGCCTTATCCTTCAGCTGGTTGCTACTCTTAGGCAGCATCAGCTTCAGGGCATTTGGATTGATAAGCGTTGTTGCTATAATCATAAAGATTAGCAGCAAGAACATCAAGTCCGTCATAGCCGAGGCGGAGAAAGACTTATCTACCTTTGAACCTCTTTTAATTGCCATAACTACTTCTGTACAGGTTGGTTAAGAATATCCATAAAGGCGATAGAGTTTGCCTCCATACGGAAGACAAGGCGCTCAATAGCTGCCACAAGATAGTTGTAGCCGAAGTATGCAGGGATACCCACAATAAGACCACCCACAGTGGTAATCATCGCCACATACATACCGCCAGAGAGCAGTGCCATATCTACAGTACCCCCAGCGGCAGACATATCCATAAATGTCTGCACCATACCCATCACAGTACCCAAGAAACCAATCATTGGCGCACCACCCGCGATAGTTGCGAGGAAAGGAAGTCCATTCTCAAGGCGAGAGACCTCAAGGTTTGCCACATTCTCAATAGCGTTCTGCACGTCAGACATCGGGCGACCAAGGCGCTCAATACCCTTCTCAACCATGCGAGCGATAGGAGTATTGCTTCTGCGGCACATATCCAGCGCTGCCTGAATATTACCATCAGAGATTGCATCACGAATACGGTTCATAAAGCCCATATTCATACCCTTTGAAGCCTTGCGGATTGCCACAAAGCGCTCCACAAAGATAAAAACAGTAACACCTCCTAAAAGAAGGAGCACCCACATAAGCCAGCCTCCGCTGTTAAAGAGCTGCCAGAGGCTCATCTCTCCTGCCTCAGTAGCCTGCTCAGCTACGGCAGTGGTCTGTAAAAGAAAATTCATAGTATTATTTATTTAAGTTATTTTCTGGTTGCAAAGCTAATCAAAATTATCCATATTATCCTCCATTGGAGGCGCATCAAAGCCGTCAATCATAGACTCCATAGCCTCATTGTCTTGCTCGCGCAGACCCAAAGAGCTTGCCGCCTGCTGCTGAGCCTCCTTACGACGACGGCGTGAGAAGCGGTTTGTCAGACGATTTTTCAAATCCTTAGCATTATCAAAATCCTCCTTAAAGTAGATACCCAAGCCGGTCTCCTGCAGACCTTGGTTTTCATCAAAGCGGTCAATAGTATGGGTAAAGCCCTTCAGACGTAGCGTTCCCGCCTGATCAATGAGCCAAGTGACATAGGCCTCGCCCGTAAATGAGGATGAGGCATTGACCACCTGCGACTTATCGCCCAAGTAGTTACCCTCTACCTCTATGAGCAGTCTATCACCCATCAGTCCCTGCGAAAATCCAAAGTCCACCTCGTCGCTCATCATCTGGTCGGTCTTTGGCCTATATCGCAACACAATGTTGAAGTTATCGGACGAGAGCCAGTTGCTCAACTGGTTAGAGAGGAGCTCAAAGCCCGTAACGGCTGCCGAAGAGACACCCAACGATGAGGCCTCGGTAGATGAATCCGAGAGGAAGGAGTTGGATAGCAGCAGATAGAGGAACTGCTGTGAGCGACGCTCTGGCGTACTAAGCACATTGGCAATCACGGCCTGCATACTCGCATCGGCACTTGGCACCTGCACATCAAAGTCCACCGTAGGCTTTGTCAGTCGGTCAGTAAGGTTGATAATACAATTTACTGGCACTGCGCGAGCTGGCATAGATGTATCCATATACCCCTCCAACAGCGGTTGCAGCGAGGTCTTTATCTTATACACCGCCGCAATATTAAGCAGCGCATCAAGTGGCTCGCCCGTCCACTGAATTGTAGAGCCCTTCTCAATAACGAACTTCTTGTTAATAATATTTTGCAGTGTAAACAGATAGCTACCCTGGTCAATAGTATAGAGACCATACATCTCAAAGATATCGGCCTGCGGGTTAATTCTCAGGTTGAGCAAACCATTTCCTGTACCCTTGATAATATCGCCCACCGTAGGGTCAATAACAATCTGCACCTCGGTATTCTCCCTAACATCAAGCGACATATTAATGTCCATACCACCACCCGATGCACTACGCTGCTTACGACGGCGCTCAAACATTATCTTCTTGCGGACAAGGTAGTTTGTCGTATCTACATCCGAAGGCTTTGCAAAGGTCACAAAGTCTGCCGAGGTGATATTACTCTTATCTGTCAGCGGCATGAAGAACTTAGAGTTTTCTGACGAGGTAGCGGTAATATCCATCTTCACACCCGCCTTATCGCCCGACACACGCACATCTCCGCTGGCAAATAACTGCCCGTAGAACATATCGTTATCGCGCTTTGTGGTCTTGAGCACCTGCATATCCTTAAACTGCGCCGATAGCGAGTATTCAATATTTGACAGATGGTCAAGGCTCAAATCCATACTGAGCAGACCGCTATTTTTATTGCTGTCGTATATAGGAGCATTACGCAGATAGAAGCGGTTGTCTTTAACCTCTACACGAGCAGATGGTGCCGAATATGTACACTTTGTGTAATCAAGCATCGTCTTCATATCCTTAACCACAATCTCTCCATTGAGCGAAGCATCCCGTCGCTGACCTGTAAGGGTTAAATCTACCCTTGCCTTACCCTGCGTATCCTTTATAACACCCTGAAGCAGAGGGTCAAGCAGCGACACATCAAGCTCTTCAAGCAGAATCTGAGCATAGTATCTCGCCTGCGAAGGGAAGAGGTATCCACGCGCCACCTCCTTGCCCTCATCGGCAGTTGTAACAGATAGTTTGGCGCGTGAACGTCCGAAATCCCAGCGCGAAGAGAGCTTTAGATCTGGTACTGCAAGCGAATTGACATAGACCGAGTCCAAATCCACATTAGCATCAATTCTGGTATCCTTAAGCGCCGAGCGGACAGTGACATATCCATTTGTTCTACCCTCAATATTGTAACCCATTCGCTGTGCAAACTGCGCAAATGGAGCAAGGGAGAAGTTTTTGAGGTAGAGGTGCAGCGAGTCGGTCTTAGAGTGAGACGCCACGCCGTCCACAGTAAGATTCTGCCCCTCCTTAGCATTGTATACGCGAAGGTCGTTTACATCTATTCGTGACGAGTCTACCTCTATACCACCAGAAGATATACGCCAGAAGTTATCACTCTTGCCGATGCGTGACGGAAGAATATCAAGTCGCAGATGGCGCATACCGTTACGGCGAGATATCAACGCCTTGGCAGACAGTTCTCCCCGAACATCGTGAAGCGTATCGGCAAACTCTCCATACAAGTCAAGGGTGTTGCTCTTAGCCCCTCCATGCAGACTAAAGTCCGAAAGTCGCATAGCACCCGCCCAGAGCTCCGACGAGCCGACATTCATCACAAGCGAGTCTCCACTATTTGTAGCATCAATCTCTACATTTGAGACAAGGTATGGATACCTCTCCACACACTCCGAGCGGCCACGCATCACAAACTTATTAGCCGCAGGGTCCATATAGACCTTAATTGTTGAGTTTGGTGCCACCTCAACACCCTCAGCAAAGCATCCCAGCAGAGGCGATATATCCTTTGCCGTCACAGAGAGCAGTGCCACATCATCCTTAATAACAGCCTCCTTGCTCTCAATCTTATCAAGCGTAGACTCATCATAGAGCTGTGGCAGATAGCGCGCCACAAGCGTTGAGACATAGTATACAGCATCCTTATATGAGCAGCGGCTCTCAAACAGCGCATCCACAAAATCCGAGGTAAGGGCAATCTGGCGAGTATCCTCCGAACTATCAACAACAACCTCTACAAAGTCGGATGTCACCTGCTTGTCGTTGTAGTTATATACCGCATCGGCGATATCTACCCTACCGTTCATACTCTCCACATCCGCGCCATAAGCCTCAAGCGAGACAGAGGCAGAGATTGTTGATAGACTATCCCTACGGTTGATTTTCAGTGCCTTAAGGTCTGCTTTCTCAACATCCACAACCGCGCTATAGGCAGGAATGCCATTATCAGCCTTCATCATTGCCGCCTGTAGACGAGCCTTAAGGTTTCTATCCGCACTGCCGAGGTTTAGCGCAGTCATACCATCACCGTGTGAGGCGTCAAAGCTGATACCAGTGTAGTCATAGTCGTTAAAGTGTAGCGCGGAGATTTTTCCTACAGCATTAGCAGACACCTGCTGGCCAAAACTTGCATCTCCCTTAATGCTAAATGAGGCACTCATCGGCGAAGATGAAGCAAGCAGTGGCGAGATGTTGAGTCTATCAGCCACCATCTCCGCCGTAACAGCGCGACCCTGCTCCTCAGTGCGCATACTACACTGAGCCGTCAGCACACCGCCACTCCTAAGCTGCGCCACTCCCGAAGCGTCAAACGAAGAGATAAGTCCCTTGAACTTACCCTTGAGGGTCAAGTGGTCCATCCGCTCAATATATGGGCGCACCTTCTCCGGCACATTAAGCCGAGCTATATTTTTCAGCAGTCGCACAAACTCTGGTGTAGAGACATCCACACGCTCTACATCTACATTAAAGCGCGTACGAGCAACATCCACAAGCCCCCTTACAGTTGCTGCAGCCTTGATTTTTCCGCCATCCTCAAGGGTAAGGTTATCTATGCGCCCCCTGAAGTTAGCCACCGTGCCGTGCATAGAGGCATCAACATCCGTCACAGCCGTATCCCACTGCAAAAGCGCTGGGGCGAAGTAGCCCGCCATATCGCTACTCACATAGCTATCCCTAACCTCAATATCCATCTGCACATTGCGGATATAGTCCTTGTAGCTCTCCCATCCACTACCCTTAAGGGTCATTGTCGGGATGTTTATCTGCGACTCCTTGGCAATCAGCGTCGCATCCTTGAGCGTTATAACACCCTTATCAACAGAGAACTCACCCGACATATCATCAAGCACAAATCCACTCTGCTCCCAGAAGTTTATACTGGTAACATTGCCACCCACAGCAGCTCCATCAACATAGAAGTTTTCTATATGGCCATCTATACCACCGATGTGCATATCGGAGTAGTCTACGCCAAATTCTGGGTTACGCTTTTCAAGGCGCATAAGCCTAAAATCCAGACTATCAGCATCTAATGAGCGTATAACCAAGCGGAAAGGAGACTTTTTCTGCTTGTTAGGATTTGTAAGTTTGTCGGTTATCTCCTTGACATTCATAGGGCCACGCTCGGTCTCGCGCAGATAGAAAACCACATTTTCTGCCCTACCAGAGTTTATCGTCAGCTGTTCCGACATAGTAGCCAAAGGGCCGAGCTGTGCCGTCACAGAGCGGGCATATAGCAGCGTATCGCCATCCAAATCCTCTACATAGAGACCCCTAACCTTGATATGGTTGAGCATTCCCACAGTGATGTGGTCAATGCTAACAGTAGTACCCAACTTCTCAGACGCAAAGTCAGTAGCCCACCTCACAGCACGATTCTGCATACTCGGCATAGAGAGTAGCAGAGTGCCGACAACAGGCAATAGAATCAACAATAAAATCACTGTTGATACTATCATTGTAAATATTTTTGTAACTTTGCGCACGGAATATCCCTTAAGTTATATTTTATAACTTACAAAGATAGTACTATTTTTTGAAAAACTCGCAGATTTTTGCAAAAATGGATGATATAATAATTTTAGGCATTGAGTCCTCTTGTGACGACACCTCGGCAGCTGTGCTGCACAACACAACACTGCTCTCAAGTGTAATTGCCTCTCAGGCTGTGCATGAGAAGTATGGCGGCGTAATTCCTGAGCTCGCTTCACGCGCACATCAGCAGAATATCGTTCCCGTAGTGGACACAGCCCTTAAGGAGGCGGGGATAACCATTGACAAGGTGGATGCCATAGCCTTCACACGTGGTCCAGGTCTACTGGGCTCGCTGATGGTCGGTACATCGTTTGCCAAGGGACTCTCTATCTCCAATAACATTCCGATGGTTGAGGTAAACCACCTTCATGGACACATTTTGTCCCACTTTGTGGACCTACCTGACCGCGAACTTCCGCACCCTGACTATCCGTTCCTCTGTCTGCTTGTCAGCGGCGGACACACTCAGATTGTAAAGGTTGATGCGCCAGATAAGATGGAGATTGTCGGCACAACGATAGACGATGCAGCTGGCGAGGCGCTTGATAAGTGTGCAAAGGTTATGGGACTACCTTACCCAGGTGGCCCAGTTATTGACCGACTGGCTAAGGAGGGCAACAAGGATGCCTTTAAGTTCGCCAAACCTCGCGTAGAGGGCTTTAACTACTCTTTCTCAGGCCTGAAGACATCGTTCCTCTACACCCTGCGCGACCAAGTGGTCATAGACCCAGATTTTATTGAGAAGAATAAGGCAGACCTCTGCGCATCACTACTCTACACCGTTGTAGATATCCTTGCCGACAAGCTCGTCAAAGCCTCTAAGCAGTTCGGCATCAAGGATATAGCCCTCGGCGGTGGCGTATCGGCAAACTCAGTCCTCCGCGCCCGCATAGAGGCAGAGGGTAAGCGTCACCACTGGCGTACATTTTTGCCAGAGCTGAAGTTTACCACAGACAACGCCGCAATGATTGCCGTTGCGGGCTACTACCGCTACCTGCGTGGCGAGCTGGCTACACTCGACCTTGCCCCTATCGCCCGCTACGAGGAGATGGTGTAGATTAGCCGTTAGCTATTAGCTATTGGCTATTGGCCATTGGCTAATTAGGGAAATTAATGAGATTAAGGAGTTTAAGGATATTTTACTTCCCTAAACTCCTTAAATTTTTGTTCTGCGTAGCCAGCTAATGGCTAATGGCTAACAGCCAATAGCTATAAAACAAAGGTTTCGCCAGAATTTAGCAAATCATCCACACACTGAATCTTAGAGGCTGCCTTAACACTCTCAACCTGCGCCTCAACCTCGGTATCGTAGCAAGGGGCATCTACAGAGCGGATTACGCCTAACGCCACTGGGTACTCTGGATACTTCATTGCGGCGAGCATAGAGTGCAGAGTTGTATCCTCGCAGTGCGCATCGTGTGTAAGAATGTGGTCAAGGGTATATCCATCCTCGCCGACAGTTACAACCTTAAGTTTCAGACCCTCAAGGACAAGACCTCGGTTTTTATCCTTACCAAAGAGCATCTTCTCGCCATGGCGCAGGGTTATGGTATTCTCCGCGCGAGTAGCCTTATCGGCAGCAAACGATGCGTGGGTCTTATTATTGAAAATCATACAGTTTACAAGCGCCTCCACGACAGATGTTCCGCGATGCTTGGCAGCCTCAACAAGAAGCTCCTTGGTAAGCATAACCTCTGCATCTACAGTACGGGCAAAGAATGTTCCCTTTGCGCCAATAGCCAGCTCGCCAGGGTTAAACGGATGCTCAACAGTGCCATAGGGCGAGGTCTTTGTCACTGTGCCGAGCTTTGTAGTTGGCGAGTACTGACCCTTTGTAAGTCCGTAAATCTCGTTGTTGAAGAGGATGATATTTAGGTCCACATTTCTACGCAGGGCGTGGATAAAGTGGTTTCCACCAATAGCAAGACTGTCGCCATCGCCCGTACATACCCAAACAGAGAGGTCTGGGTTTGCAACTTTCACTCCTGTAGCCACCGCCGCAGCGCGACCGTGAATAGTATGGAAGCCGAAGGTCTTCATATAGTAGATAAAGCGAGACGAGCAGCCGATACCTGAGATAAATACAAACTTCTCGTGTGGCTTGTCAAGCGCATCCGCAACCTCTGGCAGTGCGCGCTGCACAGCATTGAGCACAGCGTGGTCGCCACAACCAGCGCACCATTTTACCTGCTGGTCGGACTTAAAACTCTCTGGTGTATATTTATATTCTGCCATAATTAACTCAATTTTTCATTAAACACACTCACTAACTCCGCCACTGTAAATGGCTGACCCTCAATTTTATTGCAACGCTCAAAGGTAAACTGCGGGAACTGGCTCTGAAGGTACGATGCCGCCTGACCAGCATTAAGTTCGCAGACAACAATACGCTTAAAACCTGCAAAAATCTCTGCAAGGTTTATTGGCAGTGGGTTGAGGTAGTTCAGATGGCAGTGGCTCACGCTCTTACCCTGTTGGCGCATCGCTGCAACAGCCGAAGCGAGGTGTCCGCGAGTGCCACCCCAACCTACAACAAGCAGCTCTCCGCTCTTATCTCCCTCTACGGTCTGCGCTGGAACATCCGCCACAACAGCAGCGACCTTCGCAGCTCGCGTAGCCACCATAGTGGCGTGGTTTGCAGGGTCGTAAGAGATATTTCCCGTAGTTGCATTCTTCTCAAGGCCTCCTATACGATGCTCAAGCGATGCAGTACCTGGAAATGCCCAACTGCGAACAAAACGACTATCGCGCTTATATGGCATAAAGTCACCCTCGCCTGCCACAGCAATAGGAGGGTTAATCGCTGGCATATCAGCCATTTGCGGTATCGCCCACGCCTCAGAAGAGTTGGCGATAAATCCGTCAGTAAGAAGTACTACTGGCGTCATATGCTCCATAGCGATTTTAGAGGCTACAAAGGCGTAGTGGAAGCAGTCGCTTGGCGATGAAGCGGCGATAACTGGCACTGGACACTCGCCATTTCTACCATAGAGAGCCTGCAGCAGGTCGCTCTGCTCGGTCTTTGTCGGCAGACCCGTAGATGGGCCTCCGCGCTGCACATCAACAACAACAAGCGGCAGCTCCGCCATAACGGCCAGACCAAGCGCCTCGCTCTTAAGCGACAGACCAGGGCCCGAAGTTGTCGTTACGGCAAAATTACCCGCATAGGCAGCACCCACAGCTGTACAGATACCTGCAATCTCATCCTCCGCCTGTACGGTCTTAACTCCCAACGACTTATGCTTTGCAAGCTCCTCAAGGATAACCGTTGCAGGAGTAATAGGATATGAGCCACAGAAGAGCGGACGACCACTCTTCTCAGAGGCTGCAATAAATCCCCACGCCGTTGCCACATTGCCATTAATGGTGCGATACTTACCCTTTGGTAGTCCCTGAGGCTCAACAGCATAGGCACTATGCGAGAGGTGGTTGTTTGCCGCGTAGTTATATCCCGCCTCAATAACATGGTTATTCGCAACGGCCACATCTGGACTCTTCTTACCGAACTTGGCGTTGATATAGTCGTGTGCGTGAGTTGTACTTCGGTTGGTTATGTAGAGGCAAATACCGAGTGCAAACATATTCTTACACTTGGTCTTTGACTTATTATCAAGTTCGCTATCAACAAGCGCCTCGCGAGTCATCGTTGTTATGCGAGCGACAATCACATTACGGCCATCAAGATTTAACTCCGATATAGGGTCATCTGTCGTAAAGTTCGCTTTTGCAATATTCTCGGCAGTCAGCGAATCGCCATCAACAATAATCGTTGCATCTGGCTTCAAGAATGCTGCATTTGCCTTTAGCGCGGCTGGATTCATAGCCACAAGCAGGTCACACTTGTCGCCTGGATTGTTAATCGTTTGTGAGCCGAAGTGCACCTGAAAGCCAGACACACCCGCTACTGTTCCCTGCGGAGCGCGAATCTCGGCAGGATAGTCCGGAAAAGTTGAAATCGCATTTCCAGAGAGAGCCAACGTCTCCGAGAATAGCGTTCCTGTAAGCTGCATACCGTCGCCCGAATCGCCCGAAAAGCGAATCACGACATCCTTAAGCAGTGAGCTCTGTTGTTTCATTTTATTGGTAATTAATAGTTAATTCTACTGCGGTATAAAGATATAAGTTATCGTTCCCTCCTGCTTTGCAGGGGCAGAGTTGTTGTGGTCAAAGCGAGAGCCCTTAGCAGCCGAGACTGCCGTATTACGCATACACTCATCTCCTCCCGATTCAACATAGGCATAAAGCACCTTGCCCGCACGGTCAATAGCCACCTTAACGACCACCTCGCCACCGCCCTCACAGCGGTATGCAGGCTTTATAAGCTTACGCGAGTAGCGCACAGGGTTATCAAACGAGAAGCTCACTGTAACGCTTCCCTTGACCTTTTTGTCGCTCTTATTTCCGCTGCTATCCTCCACGCTCTCATCCTCTTGACGCTCGCCCGCACGACGCGCATCGCTAAGCCCCCTCTCATACGCCTCACGATTTGCCCTCATACGCTGCTCTACAGCCTGAGCATCCTCATTGAGCGACGAGGTATTGGTGCCTCGGTCGTCAGCAAGGTTCTCATTGAGCGCATTTTCATTTGAGGATGTATTGCGAATCTTGCTCCAATCTATATTTTGATTTGCGCGACGCACCTCCTCGGCAAGCCTATCTCGCTCCTGCTCAAGGGCGGCAAGCTCCTGAAGGTCAATAAACATACCCTGCTGCGTGACTTTACGACCGATAACAATCTTGGAGGCGAAAAAACCGATACCAATCAGCAGATAGAGAATAATCATCACACATAGACCAATGCGGTGGTCGTACGCCCAACTACCGATATCCTCGCTACGATTGTCAAATGGCAATCTTAGACGAGGACGACGAGGGGGTCTCGGCGCATCCTCCGATGTTCTATTTGTCGCTTTTTTACTATCTTGATTCTGACTCATTAACTCAATACTTAGTTTTGTCACTACAAATGTAGTAGAATTTCCGAAAAATTACTATATTTGTCCCGATAAATATTTTTATAACAAGAAATATGACAACAACATCATCCACAAAACAGCAGACGCTCGCCGCTCCACTTACCTTTTCAGGCAAGGGTCTGCATACGGGCGTACAGGTCACTATGACTGTAAACCCTGCACCAAAGGATCACGGCATTGTTTTCCGTCGTGTAGACCTTGAGGGTCAGCCTACAATCCCTGCACTTTGCGAATATGTTACAGATACCTCTCGCGGAACAACTATTGAGATTGACGGCGTAAGAATCAGCACCATTGAGCATATTATGTCCGCACTCTGGACTATGGGTTGCGACAACGCTCTGATAGATATTGACAACACCGAAACCCCTATTATGGATGGCTCTGCAAAGGCCTATGCCGAGGGTATTTCGCGCGTTGGCCTTGTTGAGCAGGATGCTGAGCGTAGATACTACGAGGTTCGCGAGAAGCAGGTATACACCATTCCAGAGAAGGGTGTGGCTATTGTCCTCTATCCTGACGAGGAGTTCTCTGTCTCTGTTCACGTAGACTATAACTCTAAGATAGTCGGCAACCAGTACGCAGTACTTGTTCCAGAGGATGACTACGCATCAAAGATTGCACCTTGCCGCACATTTGTCTTCCTTCACGAGCTGGAGCCACTCTTTAAGATGAACCTTATCAAGGGTGGAGACCTTGACAATGCTATTGTAGTTGTTGAGAATCCAGTCTCAGACGAGCAGTTAGAGCATTTGAAGAACATCTTTGGCAAGAAGGATATCCGCGTGACTGGTGGATACCTCAACAACCTTGAGCTACGCGCAAACAACGAGCTTGCTCGCCATAAGCTCCTTGACCTTCTTGGCGACTTTGCTCTACTTGGCATCAGAATTAAGGGTCGTGTATGGGCGACTCGTCCAGGTCACTTTGCAAATACTGAGTTTATGAAGCAGATTCGCGCGACTATCCGCCGCGAGGGTGTTAAACCACGCTTCAAGTACAATCCACGCACAACACCCGTGTATGAGGTCAACCAGATTCGCGAAATGTTGCCACACCGCTACCCATTCCTACTTATTGACCGCATCTTCCACATTGATGGCACCTCTATCGCTGGCATTAAGAACATTACTACCAACGAGCCATTCTTCCAGGGACACTTCCCAGAGGAGCCTATAATGCCAGGTGTGCTGATTGTTGAGGCTATGGCGCAGTGTGGTGGATTACTCGTCCTGAGCCAAGTGGAGGATAAAGGCAACTACTCTACATACTTCCTGCGCATAGACAATGTCCGCTTCAAGCACAAGGTTACTCCAGGTGACACGCTACAGATTGAGTGCGAGCTCGCCTCACCAGTGCGTCGCGGTATTGCCACAATGGTCTGCAAGGCCTTTGTTGCAGGAACTCTTGTTTGCGAGGCAGAGTTGATGGCTCAAATTGTTAAGAACAAATAATAACTACTAAAAGATAACCAAACTATGATTAGCCCACTGGCTTATGTGCACCCAGATGCACAAATTGGAAATAATGTTACCGTAGAGCCATTTGCATATATCGCTGGCGACGTTGTTATTGGTGACGACTGCTGGATTGGTCCGGGCGCAGTTATCCACGACGGCGCTCGCATCGGCAAGCGTTGTAAGATTCACACCGCAGCATCTATCTCTTGTCTTCCTCAGGACCTTAAGTTTCGCGGCGAGAAGACTACAGCCGAGATTGGCGACGACAATGATATTCGCGAGTATGTAACTATCAGTCGCGGCACTGCTTCACGCGGAAAGACCGTTATTGGCAATGGCAACCTATTTATGGCATATGTTCACGTGGCTCACGACGATGTTATCGGCAGCCACTGCGTTGTAGCAAACCGTTGCTCTTTTGCTGGCGAGGTAGAGGTTGGCGACTGGGTAGTTATCGGCGGCCACTGCGCAATCCACCAGTGGGTTAAGATTGGCGACCATGTGATGCTTCAGGGCGGAACCCTGCTTACAAAGGATGTCCCTCCATTTATCACTGTCAGAAGCGACACCTCATCTTATGCAGGCCTTAACCGTATCGGTCTTCAGCGTCGTGGATTTACTGACGAGCAGCTTGACAACCTTACAAAGAGCTGTCGCATACTGTTCCAGAGCGGACTGAACTACCTCAACGCCTGCAACGAGGCTGAGGCTCAACTTCCTCAATCTCCAGAGCGCGATGCACTTATTAACTTTATCCGCAGCTCTGAGCGTGGCGTAATTAAGCCATACAACTCAAAGTAGTATACAAAAACGGCTTTAAGGGACTGTCTAACCAAGTTAGCAGTCCCTTTTGCAAATTATAGTGATATGAAAAAGCAACTGTTACTCCTTCTTACTCTATGCGTTGCACTGTCAGTAGTAGCGCAGCCATATTCACGACCAAAATTACCAATTGTAAGGACCACACAGAAAGATGGCAAGTATGGACTAACTGACGACAATGGCAAATGTTTAGTTGCCAATGTATTAGACCAGATAAAGACCTACTACAACAGAGAGTATCTGATTGCTGTAAAGTACAACAAAGAGTACTTTATTATTGACCGCAAGGGTAGTATAGTTGCTAACGCTGGTCGTACAGTGCCATTATCATTCAATCAGTTTGTTGTCATAAATCGCAACACAGCTATTGACGCTAACGGCAAGGAGCTATTTCCAGGTCAATCTGTCTCTCCTATAACCTTAACACATGGAGATAATCACTTCTATCTATTTGTCAACAAGCCGAAAAATGATAAAAATGATAGGTACCAATTAGTAACAATCAACAACGAGGTTGTAAGTGGCAAGCTAAATGGCTATTTCACCGCATCAATCTCTGGTACAATTATATTTAAAAACTATCAAGAGGATAAATGTGGAGTGTTAAACTCATTGGGAGATGTGCTTGTGCCTTGCAAATATAGCTCTGTAGAGTTCTTTAGTTTTAACGATCTCAAATATGAGTGTAAACTTGACAAGACAAAGCTACTGAAGCTCTATAACAGTAAACTACACTTCTCTATTGGTCTGTTTGTCGCTCAAAGAGGTGGATACTACACCCTCTATGACCAATCCGGCACACAGCTGACCCAACCTAAAAAGTATAAAAACGCAAGCGAAGCAATAAAGAAAAACTTCAAGAAGGCTGCACTTCCTCACTTTATGCGCCGAGGTTATGTTATGCAGAGCATACAGGAGAAGATAAACAACCCCAATCGTATACGCTACGAGGAGTATATCACTGCTGCAAATCTCCTACCAATATTTAGCTCCTCTAACAAGAGTCTAAGCTCTCATATTGCTTACCTTGAGCAGCACCCCAACTTCTCTGACTACACTCTTGCCGAGTGCTATGAAAAGGGTAAAAAGCTCTACGATGATGATAAATACCAGCAGGCTATCCCTTGGTTGCTTCGTGCGGCAGAGGGCAAGCACACCCCTGCCTACCGTCGTCTTGCCGACAGCTACAACAACTCCAAGCAGTTCCAAAAGGCGCATAGTTGGTACAGAAAGTGCGTCAAAGATTTAGCACCGGGAAGTAACGACTATTGGTTCGCTTGTATGATATTGGGAGGTATGTACAAGTCGGGGCGAGGATGTGAGAAGAACTACGACACATCTCTCTACTACCTCAGACTGTTCCACCAGAATACCACGCAGATTAACAAATCAACGGCAAGCGAGATGATTGCCGAGGTTGTTGCGCTGAAGAACAAAGCTACTGCCCGACCACAGCAGTCTGCCTCAAGAAGTTCAAGTAGCACAAGTAGTTCAAGTAGCTCGTCAAGGTACTCAAAGCACTCCCCTATGCCTAACACTCTGCCAGACGATGTAAACAGATATATCTGCTTCAAGAATAGGAGTGGTCTGATAGCCAGCATCAGGTCTTACTTCCACAATGGGGAGTGGAGGGCTACTGTATTTTTCCAAGAGAGCCGTAGCGAGAGTCACCTATATGGTTTTACCAAACAGTATGTCGATAATACCAAGTGGGTGTACAAGGGAGGTTATGCTTTTGCATATACTCAGGAGGAGAGAACTAATGTAATACTGCATATAGCACTGAATTGGTCCTACATTAAAATCAATGGACATCTGTTTGATATACCAATTTCCAAGCAGGAGTATGATAATATAATGCCTCGTGGCAGAGTCTACATGAACAATGGTGGCGGAAATAACAGCAATAGCGGTAGTTACAACAGCAACGACAGTGGCAGAAGTTATGTAGACGGACCTTGTAAATATTGCGGTGGCGGTGGCGGATGTAGCTCTTGCAATGGTCGCGGATACAAGTACAACCCATACTCTGGGTATAACGACACTTGTCCATCTTGCAACGGCTCTGGTAGATGTTTCAACTGCCGAGGTACTGGCAAGCAGGCTACATATTAATCACTAAAATTCACTAAAAGTATAATTTATTTCGCCAAAAAATCAAAATATTAAAATTTTTGATTAACTTTGTAGCACAGAATTACAACGATTTAGGTTATGCTTAATGTAGTATTATTTGGCGCTCCGGGTTGTGGTAAGGGCACGCAGTCGGAGCTATTAGAGAAGAAGTTCGGTCTATCTCATATCTCTACTGGCGAGATTATCCGCTCGCACATCAAGGCTCAGACTCCACTGGGTCAGCAGATGGCAGAGTACATATCTCGTGGCGAGCTTGCTCCAGATAGCGTAGTAATTGGCATGGTGGAGGAGTATCTCAGCCAGAACAAGGGCATTAAAGGCACTATCTTTGATGGTTTCCCTCGCACAACGGCTCAGGCAGAGGCTTTTGACAAGCTCCTGGAGAGTATGGGCGACAGTGTGGATATTATGATTTATATGGATGTGCCAGAAGAGGAGCTTGTTCAGCGTATTCTTCTTCGTGGAAAGGTCTCTGGCAGAGCGGACGACGCATCAGAGGATGTTATCCGCAACCGCATTGAGATTTACAACCAGCAGACAGCCGTAGTGGCTGACTACTACCGTCAGCAGGGCAAGTATGTTGCCGTGCCAAGCCTCGGCACTATTGATGAGGTCTTTGACCGCATCGCTGCTGAGATTGAGAAGATTGCGTAGGGCTAACCCACTAAAAACTGATAGAGCCTGCACATAAAGTGAGGCTCTTTTTTTATATTACAAACTATGAAGCGACTACTAACACTTATTTGTGCTTTGTCTCTGTGCAGTGTTGTCTTGGCAAGTGACATCAACGGCACTGGCACTCTTACTGAACACACTTTTCGCCACAAGGGCGTGGAGTACACCTACTACCTCTACACTCCACAGCACCTAAAGGCCGATGCACCACTGCTAATGGTCTTTCACGGCTATAACTCAAAGAATATTCCATCCATTCCCTATGGTTTTCAGCCCGTTGCCGACCGAGAGGGGTTTGCTATTTGCTATCCTCGCGGACCTAAAGACCACAAGGGCAAGCCATACTGGTTTGTCGGCTATCAGTTCCATATAGAGAATGGCGGAGTAAGAGACGATGTAGGCTTTGCTATCCGCTTGGCAAAGTATCTACAGAAGGAGTATAACCTCTCAAAGAGAAACCTCTTTGCTACGGGTCACTCCAATGGCGGAGCAATGAGTTATATGTTGGCATACAAAGCCTCTGATACCTTTCGCGCTGTAGCCTCAGTGTCGGGACATATTATGGAGTGTATGTACCGCTCGCTCAAGCCTGTAAACGCAATCCCCCTAATGGAGGTACACGGCACCGAGGATGCCCTCTCGCGCTGGAATGGCGACCCATACAACGCTGACGGCTGGGGCGCAGACATCGCCACACCTCGCGCCATAGGCCTCTGGGCGGCCAAAAACCGTTGTACGCACGAGAAGACCGACACCCTGCCTCTGCGCCGTAATCGCGTTATCGCGCACCGATATATTAACGGAACAGGCGGCAACCAAGTGTGGTTTTATGAGGTGGTGGGCGGCAAACACTCGTGGGCAAGTGACGATATGGATACTGCCGATGAGATATGGAAGTTTTTTAGTCTATATATAAAATAGAATTACTATCTTTGCGAAAATTTAAGGAGCGACAACATTTTTATGGGAAAGATTAAGGGCAGAACAGAGATTGCCGAGTTGGGCGAGTTTGGGCTTATAGATACTCTTACCGAGCCATTTAAGGCTTCGCGCAAGACAACAATAGAGGGCGTGGGCGATGATGCAGCAGTAATTGAGGCATCAAAGAGCACCGCAATGCTCATTTCAACAGATATGATGGTTGAGGGTGTAGACTTTGACCTGACATATTTTCCACCGAAGCACCTTGGCTACAAGGCCGTAACAAAGGGTATTAGCGACATTATTGCCATGAATGCCCTGCCAGAGCAGGTGACCGTCTCTGTAGCCGTATCGTCAAAAATCTCGGTAGAGTTTCTCAAGGACCTCTATGCAGGTATTGAGTTTGCCTGCCGTGAGGCGGAGGTAGACCTTGTTGGCGGAGATACAAGCGCCTCGCTAAATGGATTAGTGATATCTATCACTGCCGTAGGTCGCGCAAAGAGGGAGAAGATTGTCTACCGCAGTGGCGCAAAGGTTAATGACCTTATCTGCATAACGGGTAGCCTCGGAGCCCCATACCTCGGACTAAAGCTCCTGCAGCGCGAGAGCCGAGTGCTTGAGGGCGTTGTGGGCGAGAAACCACAGTTTGACGGCTTTGAGTACCTGCTTGAGCGATACCTCAAACCTCGCGCACGATATGATATCATCCGCTCAATGGCTACAGAGGGCGTTGTGCCGACATCTATGATTGATATTAGCGACGGACTGGCCTCCGACCTTATGCAGATTTGCCGCTCATCACTCTGCGGCGCAAGAATATACCTTGAGCGAATGCCTATAGCGCGCCAGTGTACCGCTCTTGGAGAGCAGATGCATATAGACCCCGTAACAGCAGCCCTCAATGGTGGCGAGGACTACGAGCTGCTCTTTACCCTACCTCTTGAGGCTCGCGAAAAGGTCGCTGCCCTCGGCTGTATAGATATCATCGGACACATTACCGAGCCTCAAACTGGCTGTTTCCTTGTAACCCCAGACGGCGGCGAGATAGAACTCCGCGCACAGGGCTTCGTACGACAGGCGTAGTGAGAGTAGCTATTAGTGAGTTTAATGAGTTTAGAGAATTTAAGATAATTCCTCTAAACTCATTAATTTCCTTAATCTCTCTACTTGCGTTAGCCTGCCAACGCTGCGATTAAGCCGAGTGCAATCAAACCTGTTTGAATTGCCGAGGCGGAGCAGGGTCGGGTTGCCGCAGGCAAGCCAATGGTTACATCAACCGCTTAAGGTGGCAGAACATCAATTTGCCCTCATCGTCGCGCAGGTGCATTCCGTTGCCCTTGCAGTAGCGGAAGTATGAGCAGTCGGCGCACTCGCCCCTGCGCATCCACTCGCGGTTGCGGTATGGGGCAAAGCGATGAGTCCAGACATCCCAGAACTTATCGGTGTAGATATTTCCCTGATTATAGTTTGCGCGTATGCTTGCGCAGGCAGATATCGCGCCATCGGCAAGCACAGAGCCTACCGTAACGCCCGCCTGACAAGAGAAGAAGTGATTTCTCACATCGCCCTCGTATGCGCCCAAGAAGCCCTCACAGCCATACTGGACAGCTATTTTACCCTCCTTGCGGGTATCAACGATATACTGGAGTAGCTTGTGTAGTTGCTCTCTATCAAGTTGCAACTCTGGGTCTGTGGCTGCGCGACCTGCAGGAAAGACTGTAAAGAGTCGCCAACGCTTACAACCTAACGAGAGAAGGTGGTTTTTAATATCGTCAAGGTGGTCTATATTTCGTCTATTAACGCAGGTGACAACATCAAAGACAAAACCCTCTGTCTGCGCCATCATACGGATAGCCTGAGTAGCAGTAGTAAAGCTCTTTGGGTTGCCGCGCATAAAGTTATGGTCACTCTCAAGGCCATCTAACGAGACAGTTGCCGTATGCAGTCCCGCACGAAGCAGTGCATCAAAGCGCTTGCGAGTCAGAGCGAGTCCATTGGTAACCATACCCCAGGGAAACCCCCTCTCATATATCGCTCTACCGCAAATCTCAAGGTCCGCACACATAAGAGGCTCGCCACCCGTAATAATTACAAAGACCTTGTGCGGGTCTGTGTTCTGGGCAATATTATCAAGGACAGCAAGGAAGTCATTAAGGGGCATATCACGCTGAGTAGCAACATTTTTACAGTCGCTACCGCAGTGTCGGCAATTAAGATTACAGCGAAGGGTACACTCCCAGAAGAGCTGACGCAGTGGATGATTCTTTACACTATCACTCTCAAGTTTGCGCCACAGCTCAAGAGCCAACCGACGACGAAGGCCAAGTTTTGTTACATCCCTCATAGCTACAGAGCAAGCAACAGATTTCTTACAGACTACTTTGCCTTAAGTTTTACATTGGCCGTAACCTCATACTCGCCCATATCCCAGCCTCCATCGCCCTCAGCAACTTTTGTCTCTGGCAGGGTGTGAAGTTCAACAGTTTGGGTCTCAAACTCGCCACCATTCTCCGCCCCGTCAATATCGGTAAAGAGAAGTTTGCCGTGTATGCCTATAGCCTTGACTCTCTGCGTAGCGAAATGTCCATCCTCGCCTGTAACGGCCTCAAGACCACCATTCTCACTAAAATAATTAACCTCTTTAGACGAGATTACAATACCCTTGATAGGCTTGCCGTCGGCATCTGTAACCCTTCCCTTAACGGTAAATTGAGCTGTCGGCGTGCCATACTCGCACATCATACTATTATCACTACAAGCAGTAAAGCCAAGCGCACCAAGAAGTAAATAGATAAGTCGTCTCATAACCCAAACATTTATACATTATACACAAAGTTAGAAAAAATTCTCTTTTTCTGCAAAAAAATTGACATATTTTTGAATTTTTGCCCTCTTTGTAGATAGAAAAACTCCGATTTTTAGTTCAAATTGTTTGAAGTATAGATATTTTAGACTAAATTTGTGCTACAATAAACTACAACCATGAGACACGACAAACTGACATTTGACGAACTGATAGACCAAGCCCAGCGAGGCGATGTCGAGGCTGTAGCATATATATTGCTTGAGGCAAAGTATCTGGACTACACATTCAACTTTCACCTGCGAAAAGTAGCCTCAAAGTACTTTAAGTATGGTACGGCGGAGCTCTTTGATGGTCTTGTGAACGACCTATACATAGAGCTGACAAAGAACGACTTCCGCGCCATAAAGAGTTTTAGTGGCAACCGTGAGCACAGTGGCGAACATCTTAAGCGCATCTTCTTCAGCTGGCTGATGATTACCGCCTCGCGCTACTTTAATGAGGTGCGCCGCAAGTATCTCAGTAAGCCAGAGTGTAATATTGACAAGTGCGTTGTCTCGGTGCCTGCCGAGGAGTATAGCGACGAGAAGGATGAGTATATAATGCTCCGCGAGGCTATAGCCAAGCTGGGAAAGGAGGAGCAGCGCATAGTCCTTGAACAGTGTCTACTGCCAGGCAAGGCTCGCCGATCATCAAACGTAGCCAAAGCCCTTACCGAGTGGCGACAACGCCGGGGAAATATGCGTGAGGCTACTGAGGCAGAGGTAAACTGCATCAAGAGCCGCGCATATATAGAACTTCGCCCAATACTTATAGCTATGGGCTGCCAGAGAGTAATGCACAAGAAGGTGCAGACAAAGAGCAAATCTCGCCAGTAGGCAAAATCATTGTTAAACCTTTGAAAATCACGATAATATGTCAAATATTGTAACAGATAACCTGCTAAGTCAATATATCGCAGATAGCGGAAAACTTAATGACAAAGAGTTAGAGGCAGTGCACAACTATCTACTTCGCAATCCAGAGGATATGGATATTGTTGCAAGCATTAGTGCCGCACTGGACGAGGTGGATATGGACGAGGATTTGAGCAACCTCAACCATCCGATAGCCGTCGTTCCATATACTGACGAGGAACTTCATCAGAAGAGCCTGCAGAGTCAGAAGCATGCCCTTGAGCTGCTTGATGACATTTTGGTTGAGCGCACTGAGGAGGAGCTTATCGCCCATTTTGGCAGCCAGGCAGTCCACTGCGACAATAGTCAGGCAAAGAAGGCTCCACAGGTAGCCACACTGCACTAAAACAGATGCGACATCTTCTGCAAGAAGAGGTTGAGAGTATCAAAATAGTTAGGAGTTAGAGTTAGGAGTTATGACAGAGTACAGCCAACAGATTGAAAGTAGTATTCAGGCGCTATTTAATAACATTTCAGAACGTCTTACTACTGAAGATATGGTGCGCGTAGAGCGTGCCTATCTACTTGCTGCTGAGGCACATTCAGAGCAGAAGCGCAAGTCGGGAGAACCATATATCATTCACCCCATTGCTGTGGCGCGCATCGTGGCTGAGGAGTTAGAGCTGGGTGCAAATCCTATAATAGCCTCTTTTTTGCACGATGTTGTAGAGGATACAGACTACACCATTGAGCAGATTCGTGAGCGTTTTGGCGAGGATGTGGCTCGCCTCGTGGCTGCCGTAACAAAGCAGAAGAAGGCTAAGTATCAGCACTCTAAGCAGGTGGATAACTTCCGCCAGATTCTTGAGTCTGTGAGCTTCGATATTCACGCCCTACTTATCAAGCTTGCCGACCGACTGCACAATATGCGTACACTAAACAGTATGCGCTCGGACAAGCAGATGAAAATAGCTGGCGAGACCGACTACTTCTACGCTCCACTGGCAAACCGATTAGGACTCTACCATATCAAGAGCGAGCTTGAGAACCTCTCGTTCCGCTATCGTTGTCCTCGCGAGTACCTTGAGTTAGAGGCTCTTGTTGAGCATGACATAGAGCAGAAACAACCTCATATAGAGGCATTTATCTCTAAGATGAGTGATATTCTTGAGGCTAAAGGTCTTCAGGCGCGTACAGAGGTGAGATATCGTCGCCCATATAGTATCTGGCGCAAGATGCAGGCTAAGCAGTGCGACTTTTCACACGTACCAGGTCGTCACTACATCCGCGTAATCTATCCCGATGGAGTAGAGTTTTCTGAGAAGGAGTATGCACTCAAGATATACGCCGCCCTTACCGACTACTTCAAGGAGCGCCCAGGCAGTCTATCAAACTATATCAACGCGCCAAAGGAGAATGGCTACCAGTCTCTGCACGTAAAACTACTACGCGAGCAGGGCGTGTGGGAGGAGATACATATCTCCTCAGAGCGTATGGTCAGAAACTCACGCCTTGGATGCGCCGCCGAACAGGCAGAGCAGAATGTACATAAGTGGCTTGAGAAACTCAAGGCTATTATCCGCACTGATGCCAATGTAAGTGGCATACAATTTATGGAGGGAGTAACTTCATCCTTCTATAACGACGATATTATGGTCTTCACACCAAAGGGTCAGGGAGTCATCCTGCCGAAGAACGCCACAGCCCTTGACTTCGCCTTTGAAATCCATAGCGATATTGGTCGTTATGCCCACTATGCGCGTGTCAATGGCCGTCTATGCTCCGTAAAGACAATACTCAGTCGTGGCGACTGCGTAGAGATTGCTACCGACCGTAACATAGTCCCTGAGCCAGACTGGCTCAAAGCCGTGCGTACCTTCAAGGCCAAGAAGGCCCTGCACTCCTTCTTCTCCTCACAACCTAAGATGGAGTACCTGCGCTGCCGACATTGCCACCCACTGCCAGGAGATGAGGTTGTCGGATTTAAGGACGAAAATGGAGATATCACACTCCATAAGCGCGGCTGCGAGACCGCCATACGACTGGCTTCTGAGCAGGGCGACTCAATAGTCAATAACCTCAACACATTCGCCGAGCGCGAAGATGTGCTCTACCCCGTGCGTATACGCATACGAGGCATAGACCGCTACCACCTGCTCTCAGACCTTATCTTCTGCATCACCGAGCAGCTACACCTCTCTATGAGCGGCATTGCAACCGAGACGGTAGACCATATCGGCGTCTGCACCATAGACTTTGCTATCCACTCCCTGAGCGAACTGGAGAAGGCCATAGCCTCCATAGCTAATATCGACGGCGTGGACGAAGTCTCCCGAATCGATGTGGAGTAACACATTGACTGTACCGAAGCTTTTTGAAAAAAGCTTCACCAAAAACTTTGTGAAAAACTGCGTTTTTCTTCCGTGCTGTTACGGATTTAGGGTAGCCTTGCGGCTATTACGACAAAAAATAGAGCCATTCACTTTCAAGCAAGCTTGAGTGAGGCTCTATTTTTCATCGTACTCTCTACGAGAGTTTCCCTAAATCCGAATAAACACAGACAGACGAAGTCTGTACCTATGAAAGGCTAACAGCCAACGGCTAATGGCTAATGGCCAACAGTCTTTGGCAACAGAATGTGGTAGCTGTAACGCTCGGCAAAAAAATCAGTCACGGATAGTACTAATTCGTACAGCCGTGACTGATTTTTATGTTAGCGGCAACAGATGCCGCATTATCTTGCCAAAGACTACTTGTTGTAAGCCTTCATCACAGCGATAAGGTCAAGCACCTTGTTAGAGTAACCCCACTCGTTGTCATACCAAGAAACAACCTTAACGAAGGTGTCAGTAAGAGCGATACCAGCCTTCTTATCAAAGATAGAAGTGCGTGCGTCGCCGAGGAAGTCTGAAGAAACAACGTCCTCCTCAGTGTAACCGAGAACACCTGCGAGCTCACCCTCAGAAGCAGCCTTCATAGCAGCGCAAATCTCTGCATAAGTAGCTGGCTTAGCAAGGTTTACAGTAAGGTCTACAACAGAAACATCAAGAGTAGGAACGCGGAAAGCCATACCAGTGAGCTTACCGTTGAGCTCTGGAAGAACTACGCCTACAGCCTTAGCAGCACCTGTAGAAGAAGGGATGATGTTGCCAGCAGCAGCGCGGCCACCACGCCAGTCCTTAAGAGATGGACCGTCAACAGTCTTCTGAGTAGCAGTAGTAGAGTGAACGGTAGTCATCAGACCGTCTACGATACCGAAGTTGTCGTTAAGCACCTTAGCGATAGGAGCCAAGCAGTTTGTAGTACAAGATGCGTTAGAAACGATAGTCTGACCAGCATATGTGTTGGTATTAACGCCGCAAACGAACATAGGAGTCTTATCCTTTGCAGGAGCTGACATAACTACATACTTTGCACCAGCCTTGATGTGAGCCTCAGCCTTCTCAGCAGTGAGGAACAGACCTGTAGACTCAACTACATACTCAGCCTCAACCTCGTTCCACTTAAGCTCCTCTGGGTTGCGCTCTGCAGTTACGCGGATAGCCTTACCGTTGATGATAAGAAGGCTCTTCTCAGCGTCGAAGTCGATAGTACCCTGGAACTGACCGTGCATAGTGTCATACTTAAGCATATAAGCCAAGTAATCTACTGGGCAAAGGTCGTTAATACCTACTACCTCGAACTTGTCAGTCTGATTGCAAGCTGCGCGGAACACCATACGGCCGATACGACCGAAACCGTTGATACCAATTTTAATTGTTGCCATAGTTTTTATAAAATTATAATTAAAAAAATGAAACTTTTCGTTTGTTTGCTAATATCTGCGCAAAGTTACAAAGATTACGCAAAACAACAAAGAAAATTAAAGTTTTTTTATGGCTATTGGCCGTTAGCCGTTAGCCATTAGCTTTATAGGCACAGTCAATTATTTACCACGTGCGCGCTTAGCCATTGCTGAGGCAAAGACAAAGTCGTTCAGCTCCTTATTGTCGGCGTAGAGAATATCCTCCTTTGTACCCTCCCACCACTTGTAGCCGGTGTGGATATAGACAATTTTCTCGCCAATCTCCATCACGGAGTTCATATCGTGGGTGTTGATGATAGTTGTGATATTGTACTCGCGCGTGATGCTCTGTATAAGGTTGTCAATGACGATACTTGTCTGCGGGTCAAGGCCAGAGTTTGGCTCGTCGCAGAAGAGGTAGCGCGGGTTAAGCACTATGGCGCGAGCGATAGCCGCACGCTTAATCATACCACCCGAAAGCTCTGACGGATAGAGGTGTGGGGCGTGCGATAGCTCTACGCGCTCAAGGCAGAACTCTACCCTCTCACGCTTCTCCGCCTCGCTCTGCTCTGTAAATAGGTCAAGAGGCAGCTTGACATTCTCATAGACTGTAGATGCGTCAATGAGCGCGCCACCCTGAAAAATCATACCTATATCCTTGCGGATTGCCTTGCGCTGCTTGAAACTCAATTTTGTGTAGCAGGTGTCGTCAAAATATATCTCTCCCTCATCAGGCTCGTGCAGACCCACCAAAGTCTTGAGCAACACAGTCTTACCAGAGCCACTGCGACCGATAATAAGGTTTGTCTTGCCAGTCTCAAAGGTAACACTTATATCGTTAAGCACTGTTCGTCCCTCAAACGACTTGAAGATATTCTCACATTTAATCATCGCATCAACTGTGTTAGGAGAAGGTTGAAAATCATAATCATAATAGAGCTTACCACAACAGCCGTCGTAGAAGCGCGACCCACCTCAAGGGAGTTTCCCTTGGCATAATAGCCGTAGAATCCCGAAATAGAGGTTATCAGGAAGGCAAAGACAGTCATCTTGACAAGCGAGTATGTAATCTCGTAGCTGTCAAAGTAGTATAGCAGACCGTCAATATAGTCACTCGGAAGCATCACACCCATACGCGCCACCAAAAAACCGCCGAACATACCGACAATCATACTGAAAGCCGCAAGGAATGGGAAGAAAATCATCGTTGCAATAATCTTCGGAAGGATAAGATAAGCCGCCGAATTTACGCCCATAATCTCCAGAGCATCAATCTGCTCTGTAATTCTCATCGTTCCAATCTCGGAGGCGATGTTACTGCCCACCTTGCCGGCAAGGATTATGGCTATGACAGTAGACGAAAACTCAAGAATCATGGTCTCCTTTGTCGCATAACCAATCATCATCTGCGGAATAAATGGCGTGTCAAGGGTAATTGCCATCTGAATGGTAATCACCGCGCCGATAAATACCGAGATTATCGCTGTCAGCGCCATAGAGCCTACACCTAACTGGTCAAGCTCTGCAATAGTTCGCCTGTAGTATATGCCCCACTTCTCTGGGCGGGAAAAGACCTTGCCCATCAAGATGCAGTAGCGTCCAAGTGTCTCTAAAAACTTCATATTTTAGCTGTTGGCTATTAGCTTTTAGCCTTTAGCCTTTTAGTGGTGTCGGTTACACCGATTATAATATTAGCTACTTTTGCCACACAGTACCTGCACCCATTTTTTAGGCGAGGATTTGCGACTACTCCTCCTTAAAAGGTACATACTCGCCCACATCGTCACTTACACGCGGTTCGTGCTTTGGCACGTGGACAGTAACCTTACCCTCAGTTCCTGTACCGCCCGCAGAGTGGCTATAACCACCAGACTGGGTACGGCGCTGGTGGTCGCGCAGCTGGTCGTCCATACTCTTCTGAACCTTACGCACGCGATACATCACCATAAACCAACCAATAATGGCAATAATTAGCGGAATTATAAGTATCAACGCAAATACGCCCAACACCCCTGGCGCGGCTACTGCCAACATAATAACAAGGAGCGTTGTGAGCGGATTACGCTTGATAATTTCCCAAAGTGTACTAAAAAAATCCATCATAATTTCTGCATTACCTATAGTAAGCAACGCAAAGATAGTGAAAATTATTGTAAAAAAATATTTTACCTTTAACAGTTGAGAATATAGCCTCCAATTATGCCCAAAAAATGATGTAATTAGTATTTACAACACAACAGCCACGAGTTTTCGTGGCTGTTGTGCTTTAGATGTTTATCTGTCCTAAATATTAATAGGTAATATCAAAGTTTGTAACCTTAGTATAAGGTCCAGATACTTCGTAACTGCTTAAACAAGCCACTGTTGGATTTGATGTTGTCAATGTGCCAGTGGTACTTACAGACATTGGGTGCTCCTTTTGCTTGTTACTTCCAACTGAAGCCACTTCTTTTTCAAGGTCACTCACATAAACTTTAAATGTAGTATTATACCATATACCGATTTGATTAGCATGAATGTAACCTGAAACATCTACTTTTACTCCGAAGTCAGCAGGTGCGTAGAGGTCAAGTTTGATGCGAGAGTATCCAGTTTTGCCACCTAATTGTACGTAATCACCATTCCATTGAACGTTCTTAACAGATGCTCCACTTCGTGGATACCAAGCCCAGCCACCTGCTTCTGTTGGAGTGCCACGATGAGGTACTCCAGTCACATGAATATTGCTTGCTGTGCCAGTGAGTTCATAGCCGTTTGCAAGGGTACATTTAACATAAGTGTTATATTGTCCCAAAGTTAAGCCAGACAACTGCTTAGTTGTGCCAAGTGATAGAGACGCTGTTGCATCGTTATAAACCAACACAGTTTCTGTATCTGTATTATTCTGGATGTAGGTGTCGCTCAAATAGGCTGTGCAGTAGAGCGAGCTACCATCCTTGCTGTTATCCTTGTTCACTTTGTACTCTTCTTTGTTCTCTGAGTTATCAAAGCTAAAGCTGTCGTATGAAGAGTAGATAGAGTAAGAAGAGAGTGTAGGGATAGATGTAACAACAACCGTCTTCTCAACTGAATAGTAGCCACCAGCCTTCTTTGGTACGCGAATCTTTACAGAGTGCATTCCTGAAGCGACATCAGTAATCTTGTTATCAGTAACCTCCACTGTGTTACCATCCACAAGCACCTCGTAACCTGTAGCATCGCAATTCAAAGTTGTGAAATAGATAGTGTTACCCTTTGGGCAATTTGCAGGATTATCCCACCAGCTTGAGACTTCAAAGTCGATAGTTGGAGTCCACTGAACATTAAGAATTGTGCGCTTACCCCTTACGAAAGAGATTGTTCTGTCAGGAATTACAAGCTCACGACCCGTCATATCAACAAGGGTAATGTCATAGATATAATCGCCCGAAGCAACGTTAAATACTACCGAGCTTTCTTTAATATTCGCAAGAGAGGCAGAAACGCCACCATTTGTGGTTGTGCTGATTGTTGCAGACTTGATTTTACAGCTAGTCTCGCCATCAGAGTAGAATACGCGAATCTCAAGGGCTGCAGAGTAGTGCGCCATTGTGATTGTCTGTGCATTGACATCCTTAACAGTGGTAGATGCAACTGTACCCACAAGGGTTGGAGTCCACTTGCCTGTCTGAACATAGCCCAGTGTCTTATCATCGTTAAGAGCGGCTGCTGGATATACGAACATAAAGTCTGCAGGCTCAGTTACAGAGTACTTAAAATCATCTGTACCAAATGAGCCGTTATCCTTGTGAGTAAGGGTGTTTACAATCTGGTCGCCCGCAACCTGATAGGCTGCAATCTCGTCTGTAGACTCCCAAGACCAAACAAGGTTATTATCAAAAACACGAGTGTCGCCATCAAGATCAACCTCCAATGAGGTAGTAAGGTACTGCGGAGTAGAGACAACCTCGTCTACCGCCTCAGTATTACAGCTAACAAGAGCTGCAAGTGCTATAATAGTTGCAAAAATCTTCTTCATAGTAACCAAGTTTTATGCCCAAACCTCTTCGTGGTCTTCGCCATTATTAACCTCAATGCTTACACCAACTCCTGTAGCAGCGAAACCCTGCTCTACTGCCAACTCCTCAATCTCAACAGTTGGCATCTGATAAATCATCTTAATCATTTTTATAAATTTAGAAGTTAAACATTATCATTATCAACGACTTGCGGCTCACTAATTTAGCCAAAATCGGAACAAAGGTATAACTATTTTTTCTGAAAATATGCCACTTTTTCAAAAAAAATCAGACTTTTCAACGAACAGCCACTTTTTAACCACGAAAGCAATTTTTGGCTATTGGCTGTTGGCCATTAGCAAAGAGTACAGAGTACAGAGTACAGAGTACAGAGTACAGAGTACAGAGTCAATGGCTAAATGGCATTTGTCGTCAGAGCGGGGAAGGGTCGCCAAAGGCGAGCCAATGGCTAATGGCTAATGGCTAAAAGCCAATTTTGTCGTCAGAGTGGTGCAGTTACCACGCTCAATGAAAAATGCCTGCGCAGGATAGTACTGCAAATCCGATTTTAGGCGAGGATTTACCACGCTCGGCAAAAAAATTAGCAGTGCCAACCAAAATGCAATCAGAGCGAGCTATTTTTAGGCTTGCGCAGGCTGTAAAACCGGAGCATACTGAGCGTATGTGAGGATTTTACAGACAAGCGTAACGACAAAAGAGCCGCTCTGATTGCAAGCAAAAAAAAAGGTTGCTTGACAATCAAGCAACCCTTTTTTTGCGGTTTTGTATTTTACTCCTCAGCGACTACTGAAATAGCCACCTCAGCCTTAACCTCGCGGTGAAGCTTAACGGCAACCTTGTACTCGCCTACGGTCTTGATACCCTCAACGGTAATGTTCTTCTTATCAACCTCAACGCCCTTAGCAGCCAGTGCCTCAGCAACGTCAGCAGAGGTGATAGAACCGAAGATACGACCCTCCTCAGCCTTAACAGTAAATGTAAGGTTAAGGTTCTCAAGAGTAGCTGCAAGAGCCTGAGCGTCAGCAAGAATCTTAGCATCCTTGTGAGCGCGCTGGCGGAGGTTCTCTGCAAGAATCTTCTTTGCAGAAGCAGTAGCAGCCTTTGCGAAGCCCTGTGGAATCAGGTAGTTGTTAGCATAGCCAGGACGAACAGTTACGATGTCGTTAGCGTAGCCCAAGTTCTCTACATCCTTAATCAAAATAATCTCCATAGTGCCTCCTCCTTATTTCATACAATCGGTTACAAATGGCAGAATTGCAAGGTGACGCGCACGCTTAACAGCCTGAGCTACCTTCTTCTGGAACTTCTGAGAGGTACCAGTCAGACGACGAGGAAGGATCTTACCCTGCTCGTTGAGGAACTTCTTCAAAAATTCGCCATCCTTATAATCTACATACTTAATGCCGAGCTTCTTGAAACGGCAATACTTCTTCTTCTTTACGTCAACCGATACTGGGTTGAGGTAACGCAGCTCACCTGCCTGATTTACTTCCTGTGCCATAGTTTACTCCTCTGTGTTTTTGTTAGCAAGCTTAGCACGGCGACGGTCAGCGTACTCCTTAGCGTACTTGTCCTGCTTGAAAGTTAAGAAACGGATAATTCGCTCATCACGGCGATACTGTGTCTCAAGGGTGTTGATAAGGTTACCCTCGCCGGCGAACTCTACCAAGAAATAGAAACCAGTGGACTTCTTCTGAATTGGATAAGCGAGCTTGCGAAGGCCCCAGTTCTCCACATTCACAATAGATCCGCCGTTCTCGGTAATGATGCCCTGGAATTTGTCAGCAACCTCTGCTACCTGAGCCTCAGAGAGCACTGGAGTGACAATGAAAACGGTTTCGTAATTGTTCATAATGTTTTAATTTTTAGTTATTTGCTACAATAGCGGGGCAAAGGTAGTAAAACTTTTCTGAATATTCAAAAGTTTTCCAAAGTTTTTTACCTTTAGCTGTTAGCCGTTAGCTATTAGCCTTATAGAGGTGTCGGCAAAGCCGACTTATATACATCCGCAGTGCGGATACCTTGTTAAAGCCAATGGCTAATGGCCAATAGCTAAAAGCCTTTTTGTCGTCAGAGTAGTGCATTTACCACGCTCAATGAAAAATGCCTACGCAGGATAGTACTTTGACGTACAGCCCAGTAGGCATTTTTTATTAGCGGCAGGAAATGTGCCAATCTGACGACAAAATTATAGTCCGAGGGCAGGTTTCACTATACCAAACAACAACCACGCCACAAAGAATGTGAAGATGATATTGAAGGTCTGTGCGCCGAGGAAGGTGTAGAGGATGTTACGATTCTCCTTTGACACGATATCCTTGAGGCGGGTATCCATACCGATGCAGACGAAGGCAAGTGAGAAGAAGAAGCCAGAGAAGTTCTTTGCCATAGAGGTCTCAACGAGCTTCTTAGCGGCATAGTCTGGGAAGATTTCGTAGCTCTGGAGCAGGCTGAAGACAGCTGATGCCAGAACAAAGCCCAGAACGAACTTAGGGAACTTATCCCAAACAATCTTGAGCGATGGGCGGTGGAGCTTACCGTCGCCAGCGCTCTTAGAAGAGAGGTAGAGGGCGATGAAGAATGCCACAACGCCGATAAGGACGTTCTGTGTAGCCTTAACAATCATTGCAATCTTATTTGCCTCGTCGCTATAGATAGCCGATGCTGCACCTACGCCGCTGGTAGTATCTACAGTACCGCCAATCCAAGCACCTGCAATCTGAGCCTGGATAGTTGGGTCATCTGTAAGCAGTGGCACGATGAGCTTTGCAAGGTAAGGCATTAAATATATCATAGGTACAACGATAATCAGCACCACAGATACGATATAAGAGAGCTTCTTACCATCTGTATTTGCAACACCCGCAGCAGTGATACAAGCAGAGACACCGCAGATTGAAAGACCAGAAGAGAGTGTCATACCGCTACGCTCATCAACGCCCATCTTCTTTGAGAGGAAAAAGGCGAACATCCACACGCAGAATACTACAACACAGCCCTGTATAAGAGCCAGAGAGCCAGCAGCCAAAAAGTCGCGGAACAGAATTGTAGCACCAAGGCAGACAACACCAATCTTGATGAAGAACTCGCCCTGAATAGCTGGCTTGAGCCACTCTGGGATGTGGAAGAGGTTGCGGATGATAAGTCCGAAGATTACAGAGAAGAATACAGCCTCAAAGCCCAAATCCTTAATAAAGCCTATTTTAGCAGTCAGCTGTGCGAGCATAGAGACGGCAAAGACAACCACAAAAGACCAAAATAGTCCACGCAAAGGGCGAGAGAGGAGCTTGTTACCCACATAGAGCAACACAAGCGCGATAAGGAACAATGCTCCGATATTGATCCAAGACTCGGAGTGGAGCAGGTCTGACGAAATCTTGAGCGCATCCTTAGGAAGGAAGGTCGCCAAGCCCGCGATGATAAGGAGCGGAATAGATAGGAAAGTAACTACCCAATCCTCAACCAACAATTTCTTAAATTTACTCATAATTATCTCTATTTGTTTGACAGTCTATTAGAAGAGCGCAGTAGCCATCAGATAGAGGCAGTTGCCACTTTTTGAGCCCGCTAACTTATTGTATGTCTGGCGAGTATACTCAGCCTGCAGACGCAAGTACTTCCAAGGGTGGTAAGAGATTGCTGCAGAGTAGTTTATCTGATTACCCTCCACATTTACATCCTCATCGAAGTAGTCAAAGCGAACACCTACAGCACACTTGCCAAGGAACTTATAACCGACCTGAACATATGCACCCTCTGAAGTAAGGTCGCCAGTCTTTCCGCCGATATACTCACTTCGGGCATAGAGGAACTTGTTGTTATAGTCCACACCACCTCCATAGCGGCTATAGGCTACATATTTTGTATTGTTCCAACCATTGATAATTGCTGGATACTTTGTTGCAAGGGTAGTAGCATCGGCCTCACCCCAGTGGTAGTAACCTGCAATCTTGAGCTTTTTTGCTGGCTGGATTGTAAGTCGAGCTGCAACATCCTTACTCTTGTTGTTATCCTTGGAATTGATACCTGCGCCATTGAATACGCCAACCTCGTAGTTAATAATGCTGAAGCCATCCTTCTTAATAAAGCCACCAAAGAGCTGCACACCCATATCACGACCAGTAGAGCTGATACCTGTCATATCGCCACTACCAAGACGAGCAAGGCGCTGAACAACCTGCGCATAGTTTACAAACTCAAGCTTTGTAGCGTTGTAGTCTGTATTCTCTATTGAGACTGGGAGCTTAAACTGACCCACCTGCACACCGAACTGATTTACTGGCTGATACTTAGCCCACAAATCAACAATCACTGGAGTACGGCAGAAGTCAATTTGCAGACGATAGCTCGCCTTTGCACCCTTCTCGCCCTTGAAAACATCGCCCTGCATAGTCATACGAGCACGACGAAGGTGGAAGGTAGAGGTCTTTGTTCCATCCTCATTCCACAGATAGTCATAACCAGCCTGGATATAACCAGAGAGCTTGAACGCAGGCTTGAGCTTATCCCACACTTTAGCACGCTTTTCAAGTTTTTCTACACGCTGCTGTAGAGCCTCAACATCAGCCTCTGTTGTATTCTGCGCTGCTACTACGCCAAGCGTACAAAGCGACAAAATTGTTAGTATAAATCTCTTCATAGTATATATTTTAGTTAGTATTTACACATAATCAGTACAAAATTAACACATTACATCCAATTTACCATAGGTATTTTTACCTACTCGCAGGTAGACAAAAAAATATCCACCTTCGGACAAAGGTGGATATTATTGCGTTTTTATGGCGCGCTCTTAGCGGGTAGCCTTAACGGTAAATGCTACTGGCTTATTAGGGCCGATATAGAAGTTTTCTGCCACAAAGCTAACCTCGTACTCCTTAAGATTCTTATCAAATGCAGGCTGCTTAGCATCAACAAGCAGAGGGCGCACCTTGTAAGAGTATGTTGAGAATGGAGGAATAACGACATAGCGAGCATACCAAGTATCCTTAGAGCCCTCGCCCTTTGTAAGGGTTACAGGGATTGAAGAGACATTCTCAAAGTCGATAACAATATCCTTCTCGTGGAACTTAACACTCTTAACCTTCAGACAAGCGTGGAGTAGAGGGCGAACCTCCTGCTCACGACCATACACATTACCCTCAGCCAAGACTGCTGTACGGCGAGCATCAAGAGCTGCGCGAACACCAGCAAGCGACTTCTCTGTAGCAAACACGAGGGTTACTGGGCGGTGTGCGCCGTGCAGATAGTCTACCTCCATAAAGAATGGAGCATGGCAGTCAGAGTTTCCGAGCATAGCCAAATTGTTCTCAAGAGCCCACTGGTGACCCTCAGGGGTGTAACCACAAGCCATGTTGTAGATCTCGATTGCATCCATATAACCCTCCTTGAGAATCTTCTTGTGAGCCTTATGCATCACTGTCTCATTTGGAGCCTGCTTGCACCAGTTAGGGTGGTTCCACATAAGGAATGCGCCCTGCTTGCGAGCCTCACGAAGACCGGCCTCCATAGCAAGTACGTGGTCGTGGTCAAACTCCTCAGCGGCCTCACAAATTGCGTCGTTATCCTTTACAAAGAGGCAGTTAAAGTGACCTGGAGGCATTCCAAGACGGGTAATCTCACCGCCATGAACAACAAGGATATTCTTACCTGCGGCCTTCTTTGCAATCTTGTAAGAGTAGTCGCGGTCGCACTTCTCCTTAACGAAAGTGCCGTTGTTTACCATCTTTTGATGGCGAGTGTCAATATGCTCGGTAATAGCAATAACATCCAGACCCTCCCAGATAGCCTCCTGCACACGAGTTGAAGGCCATACAGAGGCATCAGAAAATACGGTGTGAATGTGGAAATCACCTGTCAAGGTCTTGTAGCCCTCAATGTCTGGAACGACAATCTTATTGGGCGTAAACTGTGCAGAGGCGCTCAAAACGCCCGCTACAGCCATAACTGTTAAAAGAAATCTTTTCATCTTTGTAAATTTTAGGTTTATGCAAAGATATAAAAAATTTGCCGAAATTTGAAACTTATTTCAAATTAAATAGCACTGAAGTGCGGATATCATCAGCCGCTGCGCCTATAAGAGCCTCAAACTCACCCGCTTCTGCTACCCAGCTATGGCTCTTGTCATCAAAGTAGCTCAATGCACTGCTGTCTACCGTAAACTCCACATTCTTGGTCTGTCCAGCCTCAAGCTCAACCTTGACAAAGCCCTTAAGCTCCTTCTCTGGGCGCATAACTGACGCCTCACGGTCAGCAATATAGAGCTGCACAACCTCCTTACCACTGCGGCTACCCGTATTTGTCACAGGAACGGTAATAGTAACCTCTCCACCCTGCTTCATTGTGGTACGGTTAATCTTCGCCTCGCCATACTCAAAGGTTGTATATGATAGTCCGTGACCAAAGGCAAAGAGCGGAGCAACATCCTTAGCATCGTTCCAACGATATCCCACAAGCAGACCCTCGCCGTAGTACTCCTCGCCATCCTTAGAGAACTGACCCATAGAGTGCGCACCCGTATCTGCAAGCTGAACTGGGAATGTAAATGGCAACTTTCCCGAAGGGTTTACATCGCCCACAAGCACTGCTGCAAGCGAGTTTCCAGCCTCCGAGCCTAAGTACCAACCCTGAACAATGGCAGGCACGCTATCTATCCAAGGCATAGCCACTGCATTACCAGAGATATTTACAAAAACGACTCTATCAGTAACCTCTGCAAGGGCAGCAATAAGTTTATCCTGCGAGTAAGGCAAGCCAAGACTCTCGCGGTCTGTACCCTCGCAGTCCTGCCTCTTGGCCTTATTAAGACCGCCGAAATAGAGAACAACATCTGCCCTCTTTGCCACATCAACAGCCTCGGCAATAAGTTCCTTCTCGCTACGATCGTCTGCCAATCGCTGGCCAGAGTCTACGCGCTTATATACAGATGTTGTATCGCCCACATATCCGCGAGCATAGAGAATCTCAGCACTATCGCCCACACGCTTTCTTAGACCCTCAAGTGGAGAGACCTCCTTCTTAACCTTCAGCGATGAGCTACCACCACCAATGGTCATCATCTTGATTGCATTCTCGCCAATAACGGCGATGGTTTTTGTAGTCTCAAGGTTTATCGGCAGAATATTGTTATCATTCTTCAGAAGCACAATACCCTCAGCACCAATAGTATATGCCGCTGCAATATGCTCGTCAGAGACAAGCGAGCCCATTGGCTTATCTCTATTCATAGATGTGCGATACATCAGTCGAAGCACGCGGCGAACCTTATCATCAAGCTCCTTTGTAGTATACTCGCCACTCTCAATAAGCTTTTTATAAGCATCAGCAAGGTGGTAGAGGTCGTAACTGTTTGTCTTGCCCATAGTAAGTCCATCTGTCCAAGTACCAAACTCAAGGTCAAGACCATTTGTAATAGCCTCGCGAGTGTCGTGCGTACCGCCCCAGTCAGAGATTACCGCACCGTCAAATCCCCACTCTCCCTTCAAAATTTTATTGAGCAGCAGGTCGTTATGGCAGGCATGCTCTCCACGAAAGAGGTTATAAGCGCCCATAATAGACCACGCGCCACCCTCAACAACAGCAGCCTTAAATGCAGGCAGATATATCTCGTAGAGTGTACGGTCATCAACCACTGGCTCTGTAGTATGGCGGAAAGTCTCGGAGTTATTGAGCGCATAGTGCTTCACACACGCCGCAACGCCATTACGCTGCACACCCTGAACATATGGCACAACCATACGAGAAGCCAAGTATGGGTCCTCGCCCATATACTCAAAATTTCGTCCATTGAGCGGACTGCGGTAGATATTCACTCCAGGGCCCAGCAGCACATCCTTCTCACGATAGCGAGCCTCCTCGCCAATGCTCTTACCATAGAGAGCCGCCATATCGGTGTTCCATGTCGCTGCAAGGGCTGTAAGAGCTGGAAAGGCCACACACTTATCATTTGTCCAACCAGCCTGCACCCACTCATCCCACAGCACCTCTGGGCGAATGCCGTGAGGGCCATCTGTGGTCCACAACTCTGGAATACCAAGACGAGGGACACCTGCAGAGGAGAACTTACTCTGCGCGTGAATAATTGCAATCTTCTCATCAAGGGTCATCCTTGACATTGCATCGTCAATACGAGCCTCAACATATACCTCTGGATTTAGATAATCTGGCAAAGAGGATTTTTCGCCACAAGCAACAGCGCAAGATAGTGCCACTATTGCCATAAAAAGTTTAACAGTGGTTTTCATATAGGTTTAGGTTTAAATTTTTAGAATTTCTCGCGGAGTTTTCCCACAATATCTATCTCAACGCTATGCATTGTCTTGAGAATCATATTCTTAATTGCCTCTGGTGTTGATTTGCCGTGACCGATAGTGACAACAGCACCAATACCCAGCACTGGTGTTCCACCCGCCTGCTCGTAGTTCAGCCCCTGCCAAAATGGGGTTACAACGCCATCAGAAGCATTAATTGCATAGAATCCCTCGGTAAGTTTAAGCACCGTATTGCCAACAAAGCCGTCACAGACAACCACATCAGCAACATCGCCCGTAAAGATATGCGAAGGCTCTACATTACCCACAAAATTATAACGACCCTGCTCTGCCGCCTGACTCATAAGCTGATAGGCAACCTTTGCTTGAGCATTTCCCTTGCTGCTCTCCTCGCCAATATTAAGAAGTGCCACGCGCGGCGAGGATTGACCAAGCACCTCTGACGCATAGACCGAGCCTATTACTGCATACTGCTCAAGCACCTCAGGGCGACAGTCCACATTGATACCTATGTCTAATATCGTAACTTTGCTACCCTTTACCGTAGGGATAGATATAGCAATCGTTGGTCTGAGAACTCCCGCAAGCGGTTTTGCAACCATCATAGAGCCGACCATCATCGCACCAGTGCTACCCGCACTTGCCAAGCCGTCAATCTCACCCCTTGCAAGAAGTTCAAAGCCCACAGCGATGCTTGACTGCCTCTTACTGCGAAAGCTCTCGGCTGGATGGTCACCCATCTCAATGCGCTCTGGCGCGTGGACAATATCAAACTGTTCGGCACTACAACCACACCTTTCTAACTGCTCCAAGATAATATCCTTGTCGCCCAACAACACAATGCGGCAATCAGCCCCCAGAACACTCTGAGCAGCAATCGCACCCTCAATAACAGCCTCTGGCGCATTATCCCCGCCAAAGACATCTATACCGATTTTTATCATCTGTACCTCACAAATTTAGAAGTTGTTTAACGTTAAACAACTTCTAAAACCAATAAAGCACCGTTGACGGTGCTTTATTGAGTCAATGTTTACTCAATTACTCAACTACCTTCTTCTCGATAGCCAGCTTACCACGGTAGAAACCGCACTCAGGACATACTCTGTGGTAGAGTACTGATGCACCGCAGTTTGAGCAAGCCACTACTGTAGGAGCTACTGCCTTGTAGTGGGTTCTTCTTTTGTCACGTCTGGTAGACGAGACTTTGTGTTTTGGATGTGCCATAATTAGTCTTAATATTAAGTTGTTAAAATTATTCCGTTACACCACTTATACGCGCAATCATATCGGGGTTACACTCCCCCTCCTTGTGTGCGCGAATCATTGGTAAAGCCAGCATAATGCTGTCGTACACAAACTGTGCGATGCTCAGCTCGTCGCCACGCTGAAGAGTCACCTCCTCGCCGTCAAACTCCTTTGCAACATCGCCAAAGAGAAGTGTCATCTCCGCCTCAACATCAACCTCAAGAGTCACATCGTCAAGGCAACGGTCGCACAGTGTAACCACCGTACCCTCGCCGCTTAACTGAATAACACTACGGTTGTGCGCCTCCTTATGACCACTGACTGTAAGCTTAAAATCGGCACCAGAAATATCAGTCATCTCCATTGCCTCAAATAGCTCCATACCCACCTGCAGCTCAAACTCAAAGTCGCTCTGCTGCACTGTCTGGGCGTCAATTACATATCTCTTCATATCACTTTTGTGCGCTTTAGGTCGCAAAGGTATAGCATTTTTTTTGATTTTACAAACTTTTTCAAAAATTAGCTACCCCGCCTTTCCTAATATTTGTATAAAATTTGCCACTCTCTAATTTTAAGGACAATATTTAGCATAGTTTTTCCGTTAATTAGATACAGAAATATAAAAACACAACGATTATGATACAATATTTTGATTTAACAGGACAGGTTGCCGTAGTTACAGGAGCCTCAACAGGTTTGGGACTACAGATGGCAAAAGCGTTTGCAAATCAGGGCGCAAACATCGTTTTATTGGCTCGTAGATTCAATCTTTTGGAGCAGAATGCCGCACTTATTTCAGAGCAGTATGGCGTAGAGGTGCTTCCTCTCGCTTGTGACATAACAGACACAGAAGCCGTAAAGGCTGCCGTAGAGGCGACTATGGAGCGTTTTGGGCGCGTAGACATCCTTGTAAATAACGCTGGAACTGGCGCTATTGGCGATGCAGAGAGTATTACCGACGAGCAGTTTAAGCACGAACTTGAAATTGACCTCTTTGGAACATTTGTCTGTGCCCGTGAGTTTGGCAAGAAGATGATAGCAGCGGGCTATGGTCGCATTATCAACATCGCATCTATGTATGGTCTGGTGGGCAATATGATTGCAGGCAGCTCTCCATACCACGCAGCAAAGGGTGGTGTAGTAAACCTCACCCGTGCCCTTGCCGCAGAGTGGGGCAAGCACGGCATTACGGTAAATAGTATCTGTCCAGGCTATTTCTACACAGAGCTAACAACGGCAACCCTTGACAGCGACTACTTCCAGAGCATAGCCAAACAGAACATCCCACTTGGTCGCTATGGTCGTGAGGGCGAGCTGAACACCTGCGCACTATTCCTCGCCTCGCCAATGAGCACATATGTCAACGGACAGAATATCGCCGTTGATGGCGGTTACACCAGCATATAATAACAAGGGGAGGCTATGATTTGCCTCCCCTTATCCTATTTGTGGTTGAATTATTCAGCCTCCTACTGCTTTGCGCGGTACTCCTTTAGATAGTCAATCTGGAAGGCAGCCTTCTGCTCCTGATACTTAGCAAGCTTAGAGCCTGAGTGCCAAGTGGTATAGCCACCCGTAAGGCCTGCATCGTAGAGTCCGCGAATCTCCTTCTCAACATTCTCGGCATTGTACTTAATACCGTTACGGTCTACATGGCGCATAACGTCGTAGGCCTGCACCCATGTACGGACAACAGCTGGCGTAGGAGTAACCTCCTGACGGCCCTGCACACGCTCTCCCCACGCCTTGAGAATCTGGTAAGGATTGTTCCAAGGCTTCTTAATACCGTAGTAGCCATTTGAGAAGTGGTCTGGGTAAGGCATACCGCAGATAGCATCAGCAATATTTGAGATTGCAGGCCAGTACTGACCATAGGCTGTCGTATAACCAGGATTTGCAGCCTCGCCAAAGACATCTATAGAGACGTAAGCGCCCACAGCGTGAATCTCATCACACGCATACTGCACAAAGCGCTGAATAGCCTGTACCTTGCTCTCGTTGTACTTGTTATGGTAGTCAATAAGGTTTTCAACCTTTGTCATACGGTCTGGGAAACGGACATAGTCAAAGTTAATCTCGTTAAAGCCAAACTTGCGCACAGCCTCCTTTGCCAGCTCAACATTGAACTGCCAAACCTTACGGTCGTATGGACTTGGCCAGTATGCCTTGTTGTGCTTAAATGGCTTGCCTGTAGCCTTCTCGGTAATAGCCACCTCTGGGTGGTCCTTAACAAGATATGAGTCCTTGAAGCAGGTAATTCGTCCCACAACATAGAAACCCTCCTCGTGCAGACGCTTAACAACCTTCTTGTAGAGCGCCTCCTTAGTAGCACCCGCACGAGCATAGTTTGTTGGCGAGTAGAGCTTCATCGCCTCGGCCTTGTAGCCTGGACACTCGTTATCCTTGATGTCAATTGTAAAGGTGTTAATCTTTGTCTCCTTTGCAAAGGCTATGTAAGCCTCAATATTACCCAGTATCGCTGGCGAGATATTGAGGTAGAGCGAGTAGCAAGCCTC
Organism: Alistipes sp.; assembly: GCA_017938765.1. GTDB lineage: Bacteria > Bacteroidota > Bacteroidia > Bacteroidales > Rikenellaceae > Alistipes. The sequence continues at coordinate 179,386 of JAGBAX010000028.1, forward strand.
TGGCATCTTGTTGTTCTCAAACACCACGCGCTCTGTTGGATAAAAGTCGCAACCAATAGCCTCGCCACCACCAAATGGATTCTTAATGGCCTTATGCACCTTGTCGTACTCCTCAGCCTTGTAACGCTTCAGAGCCTCCTCTTTATTATATACGGTATACTTGGCGTAGATATATCCCTCAGTGTTACCCTGACGGACAATGTAACGATTTACGCGACCTGTCGCATAGAGCGTGTCGTAGCCGATAACAGCGAGCTCAGCGCCCTTGTCTGCATTTGCACCAACCTTTGAGGTCGCAACGTCCGAGATAATAGATGCCGGTGTGCGCACAAAGATACTCTTCTCCTGCACCACCTCGCGGTGCGTTGCCACAAGAGCAGATGCTGGCACATAAAACCTCTGCTTGTCCACCTTTACGGGCAGATACTCTACATCGTTAAACTTCTTACTGCCATTTACAACGACACTTAACTGCGCACCACGCACAAGGGTGTCAGCAACAGTCAAGTTCTCGCCCTGCTCATCGGCAGCATAGAGGTAAGCCTCTGGTCGCTCCGAAGCCAGATAACGCACCTCAATAATCTCTTCGCTGCTGCAAGCTACCATAGCCACAACAGCCACAATCTGGGTTAATAATCTTTTCATATTCATCGTTTTCACTCTTTTCAAACACAATTCGCCACAAAGGTACAAAAAAATCTTGCGGATGCAAGATTTTTTGGCTATTAGCTGTTAGCCATTAGCCGTTAGCTTGCCTTCGGCAACACGACCCAGCTAACGCAGAACAGAGAATTTAGAGAATTTAATGAATTTAGACTCTCTGTTATCTGTACTCTAAAAGGCTAACGGCTAATAGCTAAACTAAAAAGCGGACACGGCGCGCACATAGCCATCGCTATCCTTACTCATTGTCCAAGCCTGTCCATCACTCATTTCAATATACCAAGCACACGAATAACCATCATACTGACAATCATCTTCCGTTGACGACCAATAATCACTATCGGTAGACAATTTATCAGTTAAATTAGAGTTGAGCTTATCTTTGTTTTTATAAATTGTATGCAGTTCTTCTTTTGACGGCAGATACCAACCTTCGCCAAGGTCGGCGCACCACGCAAAGGCAGGATATTTCTCTCGCCAACCAGAGATAGCCTTGACCTTTGCCATATTTGCTGCACCGTCAGTCTCACTATCAGCACCAATTAAGTATTCCATTTCATACCAATCTATTGACCACTGCAAATGCCCTGCTGATTGCTTCATACTGACAATCTTGCCGTGACGGCCGTCTGCACTAACCTCAAAGACTACGCCCTCGCGCACACCGTCATTGTAGTAGTCGCCAACGCGATATATGCCCAATCTTCGTCTTCGTTCCGCCGCTTCGCGAGCTTTACGTTCCGCTTCCTCGCGTGCCTTGCGTTTCTTCTCAACAAATGCGCGAAAATCATCTTTTAAAATATCCTCTCCAAAGGTTGCTACGGCGCGCACATAGTGGTTGGTGCCCCTACTGTCGTGGTAGGTGTAGCCAATGGGCATATAGACACTCCACGCGCAAAACTCGCCGCTTGAAAATTTATAATTGTCCTCCGTTGATGACCAGTACCAACCCCTTTCACCTTCATCATACAACTTTGTACCACCTCTTGCTATGAGTGTACGATTAACAGCATTGTAAACAGCGGTGTTTAGCGCAAAGACCTTCAACTCCTCTATTGACGGTAGATACCAACCCTCTCCAAGGTCTGCGCACCACTTGAAGGCAGGGTATTTGTCTCGCCAACCATAGATAGCCGCAACTTTTGCCATATTTGCTGCACCGTCTATCTCGCTATCAGCACCTATTAGGCGTTTTTTTTCAGTCTCGTCAGATGACCATTGCAATATCTCTGCGGACCGCTTCATACTGACAATCTTACCGTGACGACCATCGGCACTTACCTCAAAGACAACACCCTCACGCACACCGTCATTGTAGTAGTCGCCTACCGCGTATATACCCAGTCGTCGTCTACGCTCTGCCTCCTCGCGAGCCCTGCGTTTTGCTTCTTCGCGAGCCCTGCGTTCTGCCTCTTCGCGAGCTTTGCGTTCTGCCTCCTCGCGAGCCCTGCGTTCTGCCTCTTCACGAGCCTTGCGTTCTGCCTCTTCGCTAGCTTTGCGAGCAGCTTCCTCACGAGCTTTGCGTTCTGCCTCCTCACGAGCCCTGCGTTCTGCCTCCTCGCGGGCTTTACGTTCTGCCTCCTCGCGCACGCCGTCATTGTAGTAGTCGCCCACTTTGTCGGTCTTTGCAGGGGCTGGGGTTGGCTTGGTAACATTTGAGGTTTTAGCACCTACAAGATTTGAGATGACAGTAACCAAATTTGCAAACCGCGTTTTAAAGTCTGGGTAAGCCTCAATCCAGTGGCGGTTGTTGAGCATTAGATAGAACTCGTCGTAGTTCTCAAGAGGGGTTGCGTCTATCTTATATGGAACAATTGGTCTGCGGTTTGAAAAGGCGATATTTATCTCGCTCTCTACCCAAGGAGAGATTGCCGAATACTCCGAAAAGACAAGCACAACAGCCTTGCACTCCTTAATGGCTTGAGTGATAACCGAAGCATACTTTGCGCCTACGGGAATATCTCGCGGGGCCATCCAACACTTGATATTATTATCTTCAAGCTCATGACATATCGCCTGCGCAGCCGCTGAGTTTTTACTTGAATAACTTATAAATACATCGTGATTCATACCATTTGTGAATAGTTGTACAAAGGTAATAAAAAAATCTTGCGGATGCAAGATTTTTTGGCTGTTAGCTGTTAGCCAAAGGCGAGCCAGCGCTCGGCAAAGTTCAATTAGAACAACCCTATTTTGTCGTCAGAGCGCGGTAGATACGACGCTCGGCAAAAATCCCAGCGATGGATAGTACTAAAATGTACAGCCATTGCTGGGATTTTTGTTAGCGGAAGTAGGTATCCGCGTTCTGACGACAAAATTACTCCTCTGGGGCAAACATAGGATCCCACGCCGGCAACATAATCGGCTTCTGCTCAAGGAGCTTGAGGATGTCTTGTGGGACATACTTGCGCTCGGCAACAAGGCGGAACATATACTCGTCAAACCACTGGTCGGTCATAATAAGGTTTCCTTGATAGCCGCTCTTTGCTCCCCAGCTATTCTCAACCATCCACTTTGTTGTCTTGCCGCTCTCGTCAGTATCTACAGCGATAAGAGTCATGGCGTGAGACGAGCCACTGGCAAAGGTGCTGACTCTCTGCCTCTTATTCATCGGGAAGTCGGTAGCAAAGAGTGAGCCGTAGTCCAGATTTGTAACATCCAGCACACCGCGCTTACGGTCAAAGAACTTGCCCACGTCGCAAGAGAAGTACATAGCCGTATTATCCTTGATAGATGCCAGTGCAACCTCCTTAATACGCTCTATAGGCAGGTTGATATAGAGCCAGTTATCGCCATCGTATGTGTGGCGGTCGTAGTCAATCTCATAGACCTTGCCATACTCGCGCGTAGGGTCGTTCATCAGCATAACATAGTTATTCTCAAGGTCTTCGCCAACAAACTCAGCATAGAAGCTCTGCGGGGTATAGGTTTTACTGCTCACTCGCTCGCCCTTGCTATTGTAGCGTGTCCAGACAAACTCTGTAGGTGGCACACCGAGGCACTTAACAAGAATATCGTAGATATTTGTCAGCATAGCGGTTTTAAGCAGGTAGATATCCCCCTTGCGAGCCTCGCGAAGTTTAAGTGCATACTCGCGCAGCTTGAGCGAGAGAATCATTCTCATATCGCGAGTGTTGTTGCTCTGGTAGGTCTCTGGCATAGCGCTACTTGGCACAGCACCATACTTTGTAATAAGGTTGCTCACGCCCGTAAACTGACCTCCGTCGCCAATAGGACTCTTCAGCAGCCACTCTACCTTGCGGTCGTCAAGCGGCAGCTCGCGTGTGTCAATAATACCCTGCAAAAAGAGGTTTGACTTCTCCAGCAGGTCGTAGAAAGAGAGGTAGTTCTGCGAGAACTCAAACCCCTTCAAGTCGTGCTTTGCTATCATCTTGGCACGCAACACATTAAGACCCGTAAAGAGCCAGCAACGACCCGATGATTTCTGGTCAGTAATACCCTTAGTCTTTACTTGGTGCTTAAAGTGTGTGTCGCACATAGCAAGGTTCTCGCCATTTACAGCAAGGGTAGAAATTGATGTAGAGGCAAGGGCGTTCTTTACTGCTACATCACTTGCCTTTCCCTTGTATCCACTGCGAATTTGCTCTAACATTGCGGCGTCAATACCGCCACTTCTCTGCGCTACGGCCGTAAAAGTAGCAAGCGCACATAGGATTGTAAGTACTCTTTTCATATTGTCTAATTATTTGATTAACATCGGTTTAAGAATCTTCACCCACTCGGCATAGCCCTTTGCGTTAAGGTGGATTTTGTCATCAACAAACTTACTCGCATCAATCTCTCCATCAGCCGTAAGCAGAGGGGTGCAAGTATCGACATAGATAACCTGGTCGCTAACCTCGGCATACTCACGCATCAGTGCGTTATATGTCGCCTGACGGTCACGAATAGCCTCACGGCGCTGACAGTGCTTCATAGCAAGGAAGTAGACGGGCACACCTGGATAGTCCGCCTCAATGCGCTTAAAGAGCAGACGCACAAGGTCAAACAGTTCGCCTACGGTGATATTAACCTCTGGCTTTGTTCTCAGGTCATTGTCGCAGTAGAATACAAATGCCTTTGGCTTGTAGTGCGCCATAACGGTGTTGTAGTTGTAGTGAAGGTCACGCAGCGTAGCACCGCCATAACCACGATTGACGACAGTCAGCGGAGCAAAATCCTCCTTCAGACTCTTCCAGAGGCGAATAGATGAGCTACCGAAGAACATCACATCACAATCACTCGGCTCTGTTTCGGCTCTCTCTCGCAGGGTCTTGATATGCTTATCCTCATAGCGGAGAATCCACTCCATATCGCACTGCTTAGTAACTGGCAGGCTGCTGTTGATTGTATAGACACTGCTCTGCTCGGCAGTCTGAGCCTCTGTTGTATGGTTGTTTGCACAGCTAACTGCAAACAGAACGGACAGAATAAAAAGTATCCCTTTCATAATTATTTATGTTTTTACAAAGATACAACTTTTCTTGCATAACCGCAAAAAGGTTAGTAACTTTGTGTAAACATTTTTAGAGATGAATAGCTCAATACTCCTTCCGGCATCACTTTTTGCCGACTATGGTGGCTGGAGAGCCGACAGCCAGTTTTTTGACCTTATAGGCTCAACCCCACTGCTTGCGCACGGTCTGGGCGAGGCTGTGGAGGATGCAAGTACTCAATTTATAGCACCTACAAAGGGAGAGTATAATGTCTATGTCCGCACACGTAACTGGACTAAATATTGGTCCGATGCACCTACACCAGGAGTTTTTGAGGTCTTTGTTGATGGACAGAGCGTCGGTGTTTTCGGCAATGAGAAGTCGGAGTGGCACTGGCAGCGCGGAGCAAAGATAACGCTTACAGAGGGCAACCATACTGTTACAGTAAAGGACCTTACGGGCTTTGATGGAAGATTTGATGCTATACTGCTGACAAAGTCAAGCAGAGCACCTAAAGATGACCTTGCTACATACCTATCGCTTCGCAAACGACTTTTGGGACTACCTCAAAGAGCAGAGCGCGCGGGGTCTTACGACTTTGTTGTCGTTGGTGGAGGTGTAGCGGGTATGTGCGCCGCCATAGCTGCTGCCCGCACAGGCTCTCGCGTGGCACTTATTCAAGACCGCAAGGTGCTGGGCGGAAATAACTCCTCCGAGGTGCGTGTAGGTCTGGGAGGCAGACTAAATATAGGTCTCTACCCATCGCTGGGCTATCTGCTTAACGAGTTTGCACCCGTAACAAAGGGCAACGCCCGCACGCCAGATGTTTATGAGGACGAGAAGAAACTCGCCGCCATACTTGCCGAGAAGCGAATAACGCTCTTTATGGGCTACCGCGTGAGTGAAGCTATCGTAAATGAGGAGAATAAGATAACAGCCGTAGTGGCTACTGACGTTATAAACCACAGCCGTATTCGCATTTCGGGTCGCCTTTTTGCCGACTGCACGGGTGATGCAAATCTCGCAGTCCTTGCAGGTGCAGAGACCCATATGGGTCGCGAGGCAAGAGCAGAGTATGGCGAGAGTTCTGCGCCAGAGAGAGCCGACACAATGACTATGGGCGCATCACTGCAATGGTACTGCCTTGAGGATAACGTTGTCCGCCCATTCCCAGATATTGACTGGGGACTTAAGCTCGATGAGCAGAGTGTGCAGGTTGTGCGCCGAGGTCAGTGGTACTGGGAGGTGGGTATGCGCGATGACCAAATTGCTGATGCCGAGCGTATACGCGACTATGGAATGTATGTAGCCTACTCAAATTGGTCGTACCTTAAAAACCGATACTCCAAGCGCGAGGATTACGCAAATAGTTACCTTGGCTGGGTGAGCCATGTGGCAGGCAAGCGCGAGTCGCGTCGCGTGATTGGCGAGTTTGTGCTTCGTGAGCAGGATTTGAAAAACAATGTTATCTACCCTGACGGCTCGGCCTCTACCTCGTGGTATATAGACCAGCACTACCCAGACCCAGAGAATAGTCGCCGCTTTCCAGGTCAAGAGTACCTCTCATGCGGGCATCTTGACCCTATGGGCTTCTACCCTATTCCATACCGTTGCTTCTACTCAAAGGATATTGTCAATATGTTTATGGCGGGCCGTGATATCTCTGTCAGCCACATAGCCCTTGGCACTGTTCGCGTGATGCGCACAACGGCAATGATGGGCGAGGTTGTGGGTATGGCTGCCACTATATGTCGCCGCCGAAAGTGTATGCCTCGCGACATATACCATACCCACCTTGAGGAGCTTAAGTCTATGATGCGTCGCGGCGTAGGCCGCACCGATATGCCTTATACACAGATTTACACCCTTATAGATACTACTGCCGCGCGTAGTGAGGATTGTTAGCCTACAGCTAAGCACAAAAAATCCCAGCAAGAACGATTGCTGGGATTTTCTGTTATATAGGCCTCAAAAACTACTTCTTAGGCTTACCAAGCATACATATAGCTGTTGAGATAATACCTCCGATAGGAGCCCACCAAGTCCAAGCGATATACTGAGTACCGAAAATCTGCTTCTGGAACATCAGAGGGATAATTATCAGTGCGCCAACAACTATAGCGGCAACAACACTGGCCGTATTTCCGCGCTTAGTAAATATTGCTGTGAGGAATACTCCAATCATACCCGCATATGCAAAGCACATAACACCCGTAGCAAAGTCTACAAGGTTTAATCCACTCGCCTCCTGCATCACTGCCGTAACGATAGCAAAACCAGTAAGGAGCATACCCATAAAGAACACCATCTTACGAGAAGATGACAACTGCTCAGCATCACCCTTTACAGCCTTGCCCTTATCAGCGCGAATAGGCAAGTAGAGGTCCGTCACGAAGCTTGACGCCATAGCGTTAATAGCCGAGTTAAATGATGAGAGGGCAGCCGCAAGCAGACCAGTAATCATAAGTCCGCGCACACCCATAGGGATATGGTTCTTAATGTACTGTGGGAAGATGTCGCGAGCATCCGCAAAGAACTGCGAAGGGACTCCTGTAGCCATAAACTCACTCTTATACTTTACAAAGAGCAGTGAGCCGATAAGCAGGAACACCAGCACAATAGGCAGTGAGATAAGCTGCGACCAGACAAGCGACATTGATGCCTGCTTAACATCGCGGCAGGCGAGCTGACGCTGTACAAACTCGTGGTCTGTAGTATACTGGCACACCTTGAAGAATGCCACGCCAATCATACCACCAAGGACAGTATATGGCGATGCCCAGTTAAGCGAGAAGTCAAACATCTTGAGTTTACTACCCTCCTGCCAGCCAGCAAGTGAACCATCAGCAGCCACAGCACCTGCATCTGCCCCCGGAATCTTCGTCTGTCCGCCATCTGTAAGCATTGCCCACATATCTGATATTGGCATATCAATCGAGCAGAAGACCATAATAAGCGCTACAACACCCGTACCTACAAGCAGCAGTGTCTGGAAAGTATCAATATATAGCAGCCCCTTAATTCCGCCCATCATCGTATAGATAGTAGATACCAATCCGAGCAGAATAATGGAGTAGACCATAAAGTCAAACTTAATACCTCCAAAGACGATTACCGAGATTGCAATAGCGGCAATAAAGAGTCGTGAGCCAGAGGTAAAGAGCTGTCCGAGAAGGAACATCGCACTATTTACACGCTTAGACTTCTCACCGAAGCGGTCGCCGATATATCCATAGATAGTAATAGTATTTGCCTTGTAGAGCTTCGGCATAATAAGCGCCGCCACAAGCATACCACCTACAATAGCACCCAGAAGGTTGAGCACATAGGTCAAATCTGTATTAAATCCCAGCTCTGGAGAGCCCACGAATGTACCCGCCGAAATTGTCGTTCCCGTAGCTGCAATAGCCACAATCCAACCCGGCATAGAGCGACCTGCAACGAAGTAATCTTCAACATCTTTGTTCTTACGAGAGAAGGCATAGCCGATAGCCATCAGCGTACCTAAAAAGAGGGCTACTATGAGCCAATCAATAAAAGTCATACGGTTTTTTGTTTAGGTTTATATTGTTACAAAGGTAATAATTATTTGCAGAGTTTCAAAATTATGTCTAATTTTGTGTAACAAAATTTCAAACAACCTAAAAATATGAAATTAAATAAATCAAATTCAGTAATGGTCTTGGCAACGACCTTTGCTGATCGTGGCGACTGGACTGTAGAACAGCAGTTTGTACTTCAGATGGGCTCATCCTATCTGTTGGCTCACGGTATTGGTACTCCACTTGCAAAGGATGCTGTAACGACAGTTTCTGTCCCTTGTGACGGCGAGTACAACATTCTTGTTCGTACAAAGAACTGGACAAAACATTGGTCCGACGGCCCTACACCAGGCATCTTTGAGGTGAAGATTGATGGTGTTAGTGATGGCGTAACTTACGGCACAGACTCTGTAAACTGGTACTGGCAGCGCGGTGGCAAGGTCACTCTCAAGGCTGGCGAGCACACAGTGGCACTGCACGACCTTACAGGTTTTGATGGCCGTTGCGACGCTGTAATCCTTACAACCGAGGACTACACCCCATCAGAGAGCCTTGAGGAGTACTTCGCTCTGCGTGAGGCGCTGCTTGGCAAGGTCACCCCAGAGGATAAGGGAAGCTACGACTTTGTTGTTGTCGGCGGTGGTATCTCTGGTATCTGCGCAGCCTTGGCAGCATCACGCCTCGGTCTTAAGGTGGCACTTATTCAGGATAGATATGTTCTTGGTGGAAATAACTCATCTGAGGTTCGCGTAGGTCTTGGCGGTCAGATTAATATTGACCCATATCCATCACTTGGCTACCTGCTCAACGAGATTGGACCAGATAGAATTGGTAATGCTCGCGGTGCACACCACTATCAGGACGACAAGAAGATGAAGGTCGTTCTTGCTGAGAAGAATATCTCCCTCTTTATGGGTTACACCGTTACTGAGGTTGAGAAGGAGGGCGACAAGATTGTCTCTGTCGTGGCTCAGGAGGCTACTGTTCAGAATAGAATTAAGATTTCTGGTAAATACTTCTCTGACTGTACTGGCGATGCACACCTTGGCTATATGGCTGGTGCTGAGTGCCGCATGGGTCGTGAGGCTCGTGATGAGTTCAACGAGCGATTAGCTCCAGAGAAGGCTGACGATATGACTATGGGCGTATCTATAGAGTGGTACTGCGAAGATTGGAACACCCCTTGCGACTTCCCTGACTCACTTGACTGGGGTCTGTGCCTTGATGAGTATACCGTAGAGCCAGTACACCGTGCAAATTGGTACTGGGAGGTTGGTATGATGGATGATCAGGTTGCCGATGCCGAGAAGATTCGCGACTATGGTATGTATGTGGCATACTCTACATTCTCATACTGCAAGAACCGCTACTCAAAGAAGGAGGATTGGACCTGCACACACCTCACTTGGGTGAGCCACGTATCTGGTAAGCGCGAGTCTCGCCGCATTATGGGTGACTATATCCTTCGCGAGCAGGACCTTACCCGTCCTATTCGCCACGAGGATGAGACCTGTACTACCACTTGGCGTATTGACCAGCACTACCCTATGGAGAAGAATAGCAAGGACTATCCAAATCAGGAGTGGCTCTCATACGGTGTGCTGACACCTATTGACTTCTACGCCCTGCCTTACCGCTGCTTCTACTCAAAGGATATTGCCAATATGTTTATGGCAGGCCGAAATATCTCTGTAACCCACATCGCATTAGGCTCTACCCGCGTTATGCGTACCTGCGGACTTATCGGAGAGGTTGTAGGTATGGCCGCAGCCGTATGCGCTCGCCGCAATGCTTATCCTCGCGATGTATATACAACATACTTTGAGGACCTTAAGGAGCTTATGCGCAAGGGTACAGGCCGCACAGATGTGCCTTACACCCAGTTCTACCACCAGGTAGACCGCACAGGCCATCAGGCTGAGGATAGATAACCTACCCACGCCTAAATAGGTAAGCACCGCTTGTGGGCGGTGCTTATTTCGTTACACAAAGAGCGATTTTTCAAAAAAAATGAAAAAAAATTGCAAAATGTTTGGTGGATAAAAATTTTTGCTCTATCTTTGCACTCGCAATGAGAAAGATGGTGGATTCATCTAAGGGCTAGGATACGTGCCTCTCACGCACGACATAGGGGTTCGAATCCCCTATCCACTACAAAAAGCGAGCAAGAAGGTGTCATTTGACACCTTTTGTTTTTATAGCCCTTGGCGCAAACGCGTTTGCAGACATAGGGCTTGAAAAACAAAGAGTGTTGCGTAGCAACTTCTTGCGAGCGTTTTGATTAGGCCTCGCGGCGAGCGAAGGGGATGGGCGTGACGGAGCGAGCAACAGCGAGCGCAGTAGCCAATCCCCACCATTACTAATCGCAGAACAGATGATTTTTCAATCATCTATTTTTATTTTGTCCCTACATATGTGTGCAAGCACCCAGATGTAGCCGACAAAATACAAACAGTCCTGCGGACTCTGTTCTGCAACTATGTAGTGCTTATGCGATTCTCACAAGATTTGGGGTTACCTCCCGCGTGTATCTCCGCACCACCACAAGTGGCGACTGCGGCACTTGGTCGGTGATGGCTTCGCCATTCAAATCCCCTATCCACTACAAAGAGAGTCAGCAAAAAGGTGTCAAACGACACCTTTTTTTTGTTTTAGAGCATCTATGTGCAAGTTCATTTGCAACAATAGATGCTCTAAACAAAGAAAGGGCGATAGCCCTCTTGCTGACTCTCTTTGTGAAGGCCTCGCGGCGAGCGAAGGGGATGGGCGTTACGGAGCGAGCAACAGCGAGCGCAGTAGCCAATCCCGCCCCCACAGCAAGGGGTAAAAAAACAAGCACCTTGCGGTGCTTGTTTTTTTTACATATGTTCGGCGACCCAGTTTGTGAGTTCTACGAATTGAGCGACGCTAAGTTGCTCGGCACGGGTCGTAAAGAGTGGGTGTTCTGCCCCACCGAAGTTCCCAAAGACCGCCTTGAGCGAGTTTCTTAGCATTTTACGGCGCTGGCCGAAGGAGGCCTTGACGACTTTAACAAACAGTTGCTCATCGCAGCCCAACCGCTCTGTACTATTTCTGCGCAGGCGAATAACGGCGCTCTTAACCTTTGGTGGTGGGTTAAAGACCCTCTCCGAGACGGTAAACAGGTACTCAATATCGTACCACGCCTGCAGCAGAACGCTCAATATTCCATACTCACGAGAGCCTGGAGGCTCGGCAATACGCACAGCTACCTCCTTCTGAATCATTCCCACGCACTGGGGTATAAGGTCGCGGTTTTCAATAACCTTGAAGAATATCTGTGACGAGATATTATAGGGAAAGTTGCCTATCACGCGCACACCCTGAGGGAACATCTCCCTTAGATTCATCTTCAGAAAGTCGCCCTCAATAAGTCGAGGAGCAAAGTCTGGATAGTGGGCATGGAGATACTCTACGCTCTCGCTATCTATCTCGGCACCATAAGTTGTAATATCTGTACGGCGCAGAAGGTACTGCGTCAGCACACCCATACCACAACCGACCTCAAGCGTAGCCTCAGGGTCAGTCTCCGTGCGCTCAGTGAGCGAAGAGCATATCTTCTGGGCGATGTTAAGGTCAGTGAGGAAGTGTTGACCAAGTGCCTTTTTTGCGCGTACCTCTGCCATACTACAAGAAGCGGCGTTGTGACTCGCTTACAACAGCACTGCGAGTAGACTGAGTGACAGAAGATGGTATTGTTGCCTTCTCGTACACAGAGACATCGTCTGTAAGGTCTACATTTGTCAGGGTCAGCTGTCCAGCCATATTGATAACAGCCTCGTATCCATTTGCTGCGCCCCAGCTCTTACCGTCAGAGTACTTACCAGTGATAATCTTATCCGTAATAAGGTATGTGCCAGAGTAGTGCTCGTAATATAGCGGTGAGGCGAAGTCCTGCTGATAGAGGTCAAAAGTACCGTCAGACTTGAACTCTACATAGACATCAATTCTATCCTTTGTATCCTCTGTAATAAGCGGGCTTGACTTCAGCTGCCACTGACCAACAACGCCCTTGATAAGCGGATTCTCATTATTCTTACCAAAACAGCCAGTCAGAGCAACGAGGCTCAACAGCAGTACGGCCGCCATTAAAATCTTTTTCATGTCTAAATCTAAATTCTATTTACATTGTTACAACTACAACCAAGCGCCATTTGATGCAAATGAACGAGAGAGGATTGCCATCTTACGAGTTACAAGCATACCACCAGTAGCCTCATTGCTACCAACAGCTGTTCCACCGGCAATAAATGATACTGAGATAATCGCAGAGCCTGGCTTAGTACACTTGAGCTGCATCTTACCAGTCTTTGAGATAACAATATCGCCCTCAACGCCGAGTTTCTGACGATCTGCCTGCGACATTGAGACAGTAATCGTTGAGTCTCCATCCGAGTCTGTCATACCTGTTGGATTGCCACCGATAACATCAGTAAGGTCTACGCTCAGACGATATCCAGTGCGGATAGTAACGCAAGGGATGCCCTCAACATTCATCAGCACCTTAAAGGCGTCAATATAACCCACACCCATCTTGTTCTTAAATGTAGATAGTGACACACTTCCAATATTATTACCACTCTGGCTATGCTTTGTACCAGTGCAGTAGCGGTCAATCTCATGTGTTGAGCAAGCCAAGATATCACGAAGCTCAAGTGCTGTAAGTTTCTTACCCAACTTCAGAGCGTGAGCCACAGCCAGAGCAGCAACACCAGTAACATGTGGACAAGCCATAGATGTTCCCTGCTTGTATGAGTAGTTGTAGCCTTCACTATAGGCTGTTGAGTATACCTCTGAGTTCATAAGACCAGAGTAGTTATCTGTCCAATACTTCTGCAAGTAGTCTCCACCTGGGGCTGCCAGTGTAGAGCCAGGACCATAGTTAGTGTAGTAGGCAGGAGTATAGTCGCAACTCATAGCTGTAACACAGATATAGTCACGATATGCACCTGGATAGCTTGCATAGTCCAGCTTGTCATTTCCAGCCGCAAAGATTGGAATACCACCCTCAAGCACATCGCCACCGCCGTACTTTACAAAGTAATCAATAGCCTTTCTCACAGCACTATTCTGCGGAGTAAAGACGCTATCAGATGTATAACGGCCTGGATATCCCCAGCTACAGTTTGCAATAGCAGCGCCATTATCTGCTGCATACTGGAAAGCACGCGCAGCACCAGTATCCGTTCCTGAAGGCCATACATTGTAGAGTGGATCAGTCGTTGGAATCTCGTGGAATGTCTGGCAAGACATCAAGCGTACACCATCGCCCTTGCCCGTTCCACCTGCAACGCCACAACCGCCAATACCGTTATTGTTCACTGCCGCAACAGTACCTGCCACATGTGTTCCATGGTCAGACTCATTCTCTGTAAGAGTTGTTGTGCCGTCATACTGATACTTCACAAAGTTTACACCGTGAACATCATCAATATATCCATTGCCATCATCATCCTTACCTGCTACGCCACTCTTCTCAGCCTCGTTTACCCACATATTTGCAGCAAGGTCTGGGTGTGTAGGCTTTACAACATTGTCAATAATAGCCACAACAATACGATTGTCTCCAGCAGTAATATCCCACGCCTCGCCAGCATTGATATCTGCACCCTTCTTCACACCAGAGAAGACGTTTGTATCGCCAATGTTGATATAGTGCCACTGCTTGTCAAGGTCTGGGTCGTTAAATGCCGCATAGAGCTTACCACGTGTTGCAGGCTCTGAAACTGCCTGTGATGCAGGCTTAGAGCTCTGGTTATCGCCAATATTCTCCAGCAGAGAGTTGAGCTGTACCACAGCCACCTCACCTACCGTAGCAAACTGCGCTGCTGCCTGATTGATATCCACCTTCTGGTCAAAGTAGACAACATACCAGCAGTGCATACCCTCACTGCGCAGACGCTCCTCAAAACGATTTGAGATAAAGACGCGCTCCATTTTTACACCACCAACTCTATCAAGCACAGAGTCGAAGCTCTCAATGCCTGAGCGGGTAGCCTCTGTGCGAGACACACCAGCCTCTACGCGCGTAATAGCCTCATCCTCAAAGCGAACAATAAGGCTTCCAGCCGCATTGTTATCCGAGAGACGGACAATCTTTGCAAGCTGCTGTTGCTCTACACTTACACTCTCGGTAAAGTCCTTTGTACAACTGAACGCCAGAGAGAGGCAGAGCAGGAAAAACATTTTCTTCATAAGTATCTATTTTTTAGTCAATATTCCGCCGTAAAGTTAATAAAGATTTTACAAACCTCAAAATTTGGCACTCTCAACATTTATCACTATCTTTGCAGCGCAAATGTGGAGAGATTTGGACTGATTGCAACCACAATAAAAAATCGCTAAACCAGCAATTCTTTATTTAGGCCCTCTCCACGTGTTATTTTGTAGAAGTTTACTTAAAAAATATAAAACACAATGGGTTTCTTATTTACATCCGAGTCTGTGTCCGAGGGACATCCAGATAAGGTTTCAGATCAGATTTCAGACGCCATTCTTGACGAGTTTCTTCGCCGTGACCCAGAGTCAAAGGTCGCTTGTGAGACCCTCTGCACTACGGGTCTTGTTGTAGTGGCTGGCGAGGTGCGTTCAGAGGCTTATGTAGACATTCAGCAGACCGCCCGCCGCGTTATTGACCGCATAGGCTACAACCGCAGTGAGTATCAGTTTGATGCCGCTTCATGTGGCATTCTCTCGGCTATCCACGAGCAGAGTTCAGACATCAATCAGGGCGTTGTTCGCGCTACAGAGGAGGAGCAAGGTGCTGGCGACCAGGGTATTATGTTCGGTTATGCAACACGCGAGAGCCGCGAGCTTATGCCTGCAACGCTTATTCTATCACATGTTATCCTTAAGGAGCTTGCCGACATTCGTCGCGAGGGCAAGACAATGACCTACCTGCGCCCAGATGCAAAGAGTCAGGTAACTATTGAGTACGACGACAACCGCCACCCACTGCGCGTGCATACTATCGTTGTCTCTACACAGCACGACGAGGATGTTGATGCTCCGCAGATTAAGGAGGATGTACGCACAATACTTATCCCACGCGTAAAGGCTCGCCTTGAGCGCGCACACGACGAGTTGGCGGCCCTTATTGGCGAGGATTATATCTTGCACGTAAACCCTACTGGCAAGTTCGTTATCGGTGGTCCTCACGGAGATACAGGTCTTACTGGTCGCAAGATTATCGTAGATACTTACGGTGGTCGTGGTGCACACGGCGGTGGCGCATTCTCTGGCAAGGATTCATCTAAGGTTGACCGCAGTGCCGCCTATGCGGCTCGCCATATTGCAAAGAATATGGTCGCTGCAGGTGTTGCTGACGAGGTACTTGTACAGCTCAGCTACGCCATTGGTATTGCCGAGCCGCTATCAGTATATGTAGAGACTTACGGCACTAACCGCTTGTCTATCAGCGAGGGAGAGATTGCTCGTCGCATAGCAAAGCTCTTTGACCTGCGCCCTGCAAGCATTGTTCGCCGCTATGGTCTTAAGAATCCGATTTTTGAGGCTACCGCTTCATACGGTCACTTCGGTAACCGCCCTTATACAAAGCCAGTTGTCTTTATTGAGAATGGAGTAGAGGTTACGCGCGAGGTTGAGTTCTTCGGCTGGGAGAAGCTTGACGCTGTGGATGATATCAAGCGCGAGTTTGGTCTCTAAAAGAGTGATAACAAAGAAAATAGAGCCTTTCGGGGCTCTATTTTTTTGTCTACTCGTCTGATGCTGCTAACGCCTGCTCAAGGGATATGCCAAGTGCCGAGGCTACACCCCGACCATAGGCAGTATCGGCGCGATAGCAATTTCTTACGTGTCGCTGCTTTATATGTAGCTCAACACCCTCCATTGCACGAGCCGTATTCTCGCAAGTCGCCTTTTGGTCCTCTGCTGTCATCAGTCGCCACAACTTCCCCGGCTGCGTGTAGTAGTCACTGTCGTACTCACGCTCTGGGTAGTTATCTACCGCGCCAGAGATTTTCAGCGGTGGCTCTTTAGCAGATGGCGTCTGCTGCCACTCTCCATAACTATTTGGCTCATAGGCTATTGTTCTGCCGCCATTGTTATCTGTACGCATCTGACCATCGCGGTGGTAGATGTTTGTAGCACAGTGCGGACGGTTTACTGGTATTAGATGGTGATTTACACCGAGACGATACCTCTGCGCATCGCCATATGAGAATAATCTACCCTGCAGCATCTTGTCGGGCGAGAAGCCTATGCCCTCAATAATATTCATCGGGTTGAATGCCGCCTGCTCCACCTCAGCAAAGAAGTTCTCTGGGTTGCGATTAAGCTCCAGTATACCCACATCGTGAAGCGGAAAGTCGCCGTGATACCACACCTTTGTAAGGTCAAAGGGATTTATATGATACCTCTCCGCCTCACTCTCTGTCATCAGCTGCACCTGCATCTTCCAGCGAGGGTACTCCCCGCGCTCAATAGCCTCAAAGAGGTCGCGCTGATTTGACTCCCTATCCTTTGCCACAACAGCCTCAGCCTCGGCATCAGTAAGGTTTTTAATCCCTTGCAGTGTCCGCAGGTGGAACTTTACCCAAGTGCGCTCATTATCAGCATTATAGAAGCTGTATGTATGACTACCAAAGCCGTGCATATGGCGAAACGAAGCGGGTATACCACGCGGCGACATCGTTATTGTCACCTGATGCAGAGCCTCTGGCAGCAGAGTCCAGAAGTCCCAGTTGCTATTTGCACTACGCATACCCGTTCTGGGGTCTCGCTTTATGGCGTGGTTAAGGTCGGGGAACTTGAGCGGGTCACGCAGAAAGAATACTGGCGTGTTATTACCCACCAAATCCCAGTTGCCCGTATCAGTGTAAAACTTAATGGCAAAGCCGCGAATATCCCTCTCTGCATCTGCCGCACCGCGCTCGCCCGCAACCGTAGAGAAGCGCACAAAGCAGGGGGTTACCTTGCCCACCTGACTAAAGATAGATGCGCGCGTAAACGCTGTAATATCGTGAGTAACAGTAAACGCCCCATAGGCTCCCGACCCCTTGGCGTGCATTCTTCGCTCTGGAATTACCTCGCGGTCAAAGTGCGCCAGCTTCTCTATAAGCCAGGGGTCTTGCATTGTCACTACACCGCGCACTCCTGCCGTCTGTGTGTTCTGATTGTCTGCTATCGGACGGCCATTTTCGGCTGTCAATCTCTTTTTGTCAAACTTGCCCATACCATTTCTGATTTTTAGATAGACCTCTACCAAAATCGTGCCGACAAAAAAGGGTCGCACCCATCAAGATGCGACCCTATATTATATATAATGTATACTAAGCCTTCTCTGGCTCGTGCTTATACTTGAACACAACAGCAAAGAGCAGTGCCACAACAAGAGCATAGGCAGCAAAGATGAGCCAAGAGTGCGACCAGCCCTCCATACGAGCTACGCCCGTGCTATCGCCCACAAAGTGGTTAATAACCTGCTGCGCACCCAGCGTACCTATAGTAGCACCAATACCATTTGTCATCATAATAAACAATCCCTGTGCTGATGAGCGGAGAGACTCGTCAGTCTCCTTGTCTACAAACAGCGAGCCAGAGACATTAAAGAAGTCAAATGCCACACCATACACAATCATCGAGAGCAGGAACATCCACACGCCTGCGCCTGGGTTACCAAGTCCGAACAATCCAAAGCGGAGCACCCATGCAAACATAGCCAACAGCATAACCTTCTTTATACCAAAACGCTTGAGGCAGAATGGTATAAGCAGAATGCAGAGGGTCTCTGACACCTGCGAGAGCGATATGAGGATATTTGCGTGCTGTACACCAAAGGTATTTGCATACTCTGGCACTTGACCAAAGTCAGAGATAAATGGATTTGCAAAGCCGTTTGTAATCTGCAACGACACGCCAAGAAGAACAGAGAAGATAAAGAACAGCGCCATCTTCTTCTGCTTAAAGAGCGCAAAGGCATTAAGACCCAACGCCTCAACAAGCGACTTCTTACTCTGCGACTTGTTTGTAGGACACTGCGGCATTGTAAAGGCATAGAGACCAAGCACCACGCCGACCGTTGCACTCTGAACAAACTGCCAAGCTGTAGCCTGGAAGCCCAACAAATCACAGCACCACATTGCGCAGATAAAACCTATAGTACCCCAAATACGAATTGGCGGGAAGTGCTTCACCGTATCAAGACCTGCACTGCCAAGACCCGTATATGCCACAGAGTTACTAAGACCCAGAGTAGGCATATAGAACGCAACACTCAGAGAGTAGAGCGTAAAGAGCACCCCAAACTCAACCTGCGCAGCAGTGAGAGCATAGTAACCTGTTGCCGCCATAAACGTTGCCGCCAGCAGATGGCAAATACCGAGCAACTTCTGAGCCTGCACCCAGCGGTCAGCCACAATACCAATCAACGCCGGCATAAATAGCGACACAATACCCTGCATAGCGTAGAATAGTCCGATATTCTCGGCTAAACCTATGCCAAAAAGGTATGTACCCATAGATGTGAGGTACGATCCCCAAACGGCGAACTGCAGGAAGTTCATAGCCGTTAAACGAAGTTTAATATTCATATATTTACAGCTTTAAAATTGTTGTTCGTCAAAAAACTTTAACAAAAATAGCACTTTTTTTTGAAAAAACTTTGCAAAAGAAAAAAAATGTTGTACTTTTGCACACGCAATTGGGCTATGGTGTAATGGTAACACGACAGATTCTGGTCCTGTCATTCTAGGTTCGAATCCTGGTAGCCCAACTAAAAAGGGGAGATGAAACATCTCCCCTTTTTAGTTGGCATATGTTACCCACCCCCTAAATCCCCCTCCTGTGAGGGGGACTTATGTTTCTGGCGGTGATATACAGGGTCGTTAAACTTAGCCTGCAAATGTTAGCCTTACTAATAACGATTAAGTAAGTTTGTTACACTAGTCTTTTTTCCAACTACCATCATATTTTCTGTAGTATCTGTTACCATTTCCATCATAAAAGTTATCTCCATGGAAGTTTCCCGTAGCAACTGTCCGACCGCTACCATCAACAAGTGAGCCAGGTACTGGCATTGAAGCGCCACCGCCCACACCAGGAAGTGCTGCAAGACCAAATAACAAAAGTAGCCCTAAGAAAGTGTCAGATGCTTGATTATAAAATTGAGGAAGACAAAGGTAGAAATAGTATACCCAACACCCAGCTCCTACAATATAGCACAAATTAAATGACGGCCAGCTCCAATCTGTAAAGAACTGTTTTAAGGAATTGAATATCAAAACTATGGCAACAAACGACACAATAAGCCACAGTATAAATCCTATCCACCCATAGCCATTGGCATTTAACACAAACCAAAACGATTTGTTGGGATTAAAGTAGAAATATTGGCATAATATACAAGGAGATGCTATTGGCATAAAATGAAACAAAAAGCCCCCCAAATTAAACATGAAGTTAGAGCCTATTTCATCAGTCAATAGTATAAAAATAAAGAATAAAACGATTGACACAACAAAGGCAATCATTGTCCACAGAAAATGCTGTTTAGCCTTGTATAAAGATGGGTAGAAGGCCTTTGTCAAAGTACGTTGTGAGTAATTTGATGTTATATTTTTTAGATATTTTTCCTTTGCCCACCCATGAGGATGATTGTTCCCTCTCTTAGTCTTATGATTCGGACTCCAACCGACCCAGCACCATCTTTCGCCATTTCCAACACACTCTACATCTGTGACATACACAGTATCGCCTTTGAAAACTTGAAACCTAACATCGCCTGTTTGAGGTCTTACTCGCAGGTTGAGCTTATCAGCCTTCACAATATACACTTTTTCCCCATCTGCGAATGAGGACTGCCCAACAAATATAGACAAAAATAATAAAATAAGCAGTCTCTTCATATTCATCTTTTACTATATTAGTAAATTTATGCAAAAAAATCCCTTATATTTTCTCGTTAGCGGAAGTAAATACCCATTTTCACGACAAAATTACCTTGAGGATAAAAACTCTTTGGTAACTACTACCCTAATTGCGCGGGGGACAATCTCTATATCAACAGTTGTCTCGCCCATCATCTCGCCATCGCACTCAAGCATAATAGGGGGTGCGGAGACGATGCTGATATGCTTTCCCTGTGCGTGTTTGACGTGGCCGATAGAGTAGATACCACCATTGAAGAGTCGGCGCAGGCGGAAGACTATATGCCACCAGTGCAGAGGCTTAATAAGTGTAATATCGAGCAATCCATCATCAGCCACAGCCTTTGGCAGCTGCTGCACACCACCGCCGTTATACTTACAGATACCGACAGCGATACTGAAAATCAGGTTGTTAAATATCTCCTCGCCATCAACGACAATCTTCACACCAGAGGCCTTGTATGTAAAGTAGGCCTTCAAGATACTGGCAAAATAGAGCCAGCGACCCTTACATCCCTTAGCCTTCCAGTGGTTAAAAATTGAGATAACAAAGCTATCAAATCCCAGTCCCGCCACATTTGCCATGTAGCGGGTCTGGCGATATTTTGACTCTGTATATGTCACTGCTCCCACATCCTGCAGAAAGGTCTTTCCCTCCTTAATGGCGCGGATAGCCTCCGAATATCGGGAGGCGATGCCGAAAGTACGCACCCAGTCATTTCCCGTACCTACGGCGATAACGGCAAGGCTGATATCCTTAGGCTCGCACTGCTGCTGGATAAAGAGTCCATTGACCACCTCATTAAGCGTTCCATCGCCGCCGACGACAATAATCTTACGATAGCCCTTATTGACAGCCTCTACAGCGAGCTCTGTAGCGTGGCACTTATGCTCAGTAAAGACCGCATCGTGGTAGATATTGTTGTCGCGCAGCAGCTTAGCAATCTGCGGATAGTCCTTCAGACCATGTCCCGCGCCTGCTGTTGGGTTTACAATGGCAAACCAGTGTTCTGTATTTATCTGATCGGCAGTCATACTACTTCAGCGGAGCATTTGCCAGTGTGTGGAGCAGGAATGAGTAGAACTTCTCTACCGAAGCAATCTCAACCTTCTCATCTGGAGAGTGTGGATAGCAGATTGTCGGGCCAAACGAAATCATATCCAGTCCCTCGTACTTACCGCCGATAATTCCGCACTCAAGACCTGCGTGGATAGCCATCACTGCAGGCTTCACGCCATAGAGCGACTCGTACGATGCGAGCATAGTGTGCAGAATTGGCGACTCCATATTTGGCTTCCAGCCGTCATAGTCTCCCGACAGCTCAACAGTAGCACCTGCAAGCTCAAACACACCCTTAATAGCCTCGCCCAAAGCGTGCTTCTCGCTATTGACAGAGCTACGGAGCAGACACTGAATCTTAATGCACTCGCCATTGCTAACTACGCGAGCAAGGTTAGACGAGGTCTGCACAAGGCCCTCCATCTCTACGGACATCTTAACAACGCCATTAGCTGCGCCGATAACCGCCTTAGCAAGCTTTGTTGCAACATCTGCTGGGATAACCTGCTCTGGCATAGCAGTAGATAGAGCCTTCACAGAGATATTGTCCTCAATATTTGCATACTCAGCCGTAAGTGTCTTCTCAAATGCTGCAACCTCAGCCTCAAAAGCAGCCACATCGCCATTTGCCACAAGTACAACAGCCGTAGCCTCGCGCGGAATAGCGTTGCGAAGGCCTCCACCATCTACACTTGCCAAGCGAACATCGCAAGCCGTATGGTTCAGCAGACGGAACAACTCACGGTTAGCATTTGCCCTTTGATAGCCAATCTGAATACCAGAGTGGCCACCCTTAAGTCCCTTAACCTCAACAGCATAAGCTCTATATCCCTCTGGTGCAGCCTCAGCAGTATAAGGCAGTGTAATATTTGCATCAAGACCACCTGCGCAACCTACATAGAGCTCGCCCTCGGTCTCAGAGTCAAGGTTGAGCAGGATATCACCCTGAAGCAGTCCACCCTTAAGACCAAAGGCTCCATCCATACCAGTCTCCTCCGTTGCTGTAAAGAGAGCCTCCACAGGGCCGTGAACAAGAGTCTTATCCTCAAGCACTGCCAGTATAGCCGCTGCGCCGATGCCGTTATCAGCACCCAGAGTAGTGCCGTTAGCAGTCACCCACTCGCCGTCAATATAGGCCTCAATAGGGTCGGTCTCAAAGTCAAAACTCTTGTCGTTATTCTTCTGTGGCACCATATCAAGGTGAGCCTGAATAACGATACCCTTACGATTCTCCATACCCGCTGTAGCAGGCTTACGGACATAGACATTATTTGCCTCGTCTACGGAGTACTCAAGCCCCTGAGCCTCTGCAAAATCTACAACATACTGACGAATCTTCTCCTCGTGGTGAGAAGGGTGCGGAATATTACAAATAGCCGCAAA
Source organism: Alistipes sp. (assembly GCA_017938765.1). Lineage (GTDB taxonomy): Bacteria > Bacteroidota > Bacteroidia > Bacteroidales > Rikenellaceae > Alistipes. The sequence goes on from JAGBAX010000028.1 coordinate 202,373, forward strand.
ATGTTTCCAAACAAGCGCTGGACTAAGCGCATTAAAATCTTTGTTCATAGTTTAGTTGTTTTAATCTATATTTTTTCGTTGTTTTTGCTCCTCTTTCATCAACTTTTTATAGTGGTCATACTGGTCAAAGATAATTCCGTTACATATATCCTCCCAAACCTTTGGCTGCCTATTTTTAAGATAGTATCGCAGGCGATTCTCCTCCTTGTAGATGTCGGAGAGCTTTCGCTCTGTGCGGTCAGCAAGTCCCGCATCGCTATGCTCACTCTGCCAGTGGTCCATATAGCCACGCATACGCTCAAGCACCCCTCTATACTCAGCCTTATCTGCCAAATTATTGATGCAGTGCGGATCTGCGATGTAGTCATACAACTCCTCCACAGGCTTTGTGTCGGCCATAAAGAGCATCTGAGCATCGTTCAGTTCGCCCTTAGCCTTTAGTTTTCGCATAATATGTAGCGATGGACGATGCAGGTCCATATACATCTGCGCGCGGTCATATGGATAGTCTGGGAAGTGGTTGCGGATGTATGTATATCGGTCACTATGCACCGCGCGGAAGCACTCTATAATATCGTCAAAATTATCAGCAGCCGTATATAGATACTCATACGGTTTTTGCTGCTTATACTCTGGCAATAGGGCATTTAGCACACGACCCTGATAATATTTCGGTTGCTCAACCCCTGCAAGATAGAGGAACGAGGCCGGCAGGTCAAGCTCGCTTACAAGGTCACTTACAACATCATTTTTAACCCCCTTACCCCAGACAATCATCGGTACGCGCGTGCCAGGCTCATATAGGTAGGACTTTGCGCGGATGTCGCAACGACCATTATCGGCAACAAAGAAGACTACAGTATTATCCAGCAGACCCTTACGCTCAAACTCCTCTAAAATCATACCTACCTCACCGTCCATATACTCCACCTGGTCAAGCAGCGTGGCTATATCGTGGCGCACAACAGGATGGTCGGGCATATATGGCGGAAGGGCAACCTTCTGAGGGTCTACAGGGTCTGCCGAGGCGTTGCGCACGCGATTCCAGTGGTCTCCACGATGAGTTATGTAGAGCGAAATCTGGCAGAAGAATGGCACATCTTTAGGCTCTACATCGTGCAGTTTGTCAAACAGCCCGAAGTTCTGCTTGCCGTCATACTCGCCTACCATATCCCAGCGGAAGTTGCAGTCAATCTTTCGGCTGCTCTGCACATCGTTATTCTTGATATTGCGATTCTCGTAGCAGTTTTTATTGCCCAAGATGCAGGTATATCCCGCATCACGAAGATAGGATGTCACTGGCAGAATACCTGCAGGCAGAGGGGTATTTCGGTTGCTGCGGTGGTTGTGTGCATCTATTGTTGTCTGGTGCATACCCGTCATCATCGCCGAGCGAGTAGGCGAGCTGATAGAGGAGCAGCAGCGGGCATTTGTATACATAACACCCTCACTGGCCAATCTATTGAGATTTGGCGTCTGCACACCCCTACAGCCGTAACACTCAAGGTCAAGACTCATATCCTCGGCAATGATAAATAGGATATTAGGTCGCTGCTCTTCTGTAGCCTCCCCACTGCACCCCGTAAGGCATAAACCTGCCGACAAAAGTCCTGCTATTCTTCTCATAATCTACTACTATTTACTCTCACTTTCGCGAGCCTCACGCGCCTCACGGCGGCGTTGCTCCTCAATCTTATCTTGGCGGTCAAAGGCATCAACAATATGCTTTACAAGCTCGTGGCGCACAATGTCCGAGCGGTCAAACTCCACAAAGCCAATGCCCTGAATATCCTTTACCGTATTCATCGCCCTGACAAGACCGCTGTCAGACTTATGTGGAAGGTCTACCTGCGTAACATCGCCCGTAACGATAAACTTGGCATTGCGACCCATACGGGTAAGGAACATCTTTATCTGCGAGCGGGTGGTATTCTGCGCCTCATCAAGAATCACAAAGGCGTTGTCAAGCGTACGACCACGCATATAGGCCAGCGGCGCAATCTGCACCGTGCCATCCTCAATAAACTTCTGCAACTTCAGCGGCGGAATCATATCGTTCAACGCATCGTAGAGCGGCTGTAGATATGGGTCAAGCTTCTCCTTCATATCGCCAGGCAGAAAGCCGAGCTTCTCGCCCGCCTCAACAGCTGGTCGGGTGAGTATCACGCGGCGCACCTGTCGCTCACGCAACGCTCTAACTGCCAGAGCAATAGCCGTATAGGTCTTACCCGTTCCTGCAGGGCCTGTGGCAAAAATAAGGTCGCACTTGTCGTATATATTTACCAGCTTGCGCTGATTCTCTGTGCGTGCCTTGACAACAACTCCATTGTTGCCATAGACAATAACCTCACTATCGCGCGGAGCAGCACTGCCACCCTCCTGCGGTGCATCGCCCGTAGTAAAGCCCGCTGCAAAAGATTGGTCTACAACCTCCTTGGATATATGCCCATAGCGGTCGTAGTAGTCAATGAGCGACTGCATACGGCGCTCAAATCGCTCAATATCCCCCTTTGCACCAAGCACCTTGAGCGTATGCCCGCGCGCAATAATCTTCAATTTCGGATGCAGAGCCTTTATCTGCTCAAGATAGACATTCTTTGCGCCATAAAGCTCTCTGGTATCTATATTCTCTACCGATATTGTCTTACCCTCTGTCTCTATCATTAGAATAGTATTCCTACTTTTAGTTGTGCATTAAACATTGTTGTCTTGATATACTCCCCCTCGGCGGCAATGTCGTACGACAGACAGTTCTCCACAGCCTTAAATCCACCACCTACGCGCGCATCTATAAGCAGTCGCCTTAGCAGACACACACTTACGCCCGCGCTATAGGATACCGTCGGATAGAGCCTGCCAAACATAACCTTCTCTCCCTTGCGGTCAAGATATGTCGGATTATCCATCAGCGTAAATACAGGACCTACATTGAGCCTGACAAGACCAAACTTAAGCGACACAAGCACAGGCACTTGCAGCGTGTTGCACTTTATGTCGGCCTTAAACTTTTGAGGCTCGTCTGTAAGGGCAATCTTGTTGTAGGAGTAGATAATCTCTGGCTGAATGCCGAGAATACCCACAATTCTAAGCCCCATATGAACTCCCGCCGCAAAGCCAGTGTTAGCCTTCAGCTCTGCTGTTGAGCTACCCATATTAAATTTCGCTAACGGATGGTGCACACCCGCTACAACGCCCCACTCGGTCCTCACGCCAGGCACTCCTCCGCCCGCATATGCCGCCACTGCAATCAGCAACGCCACCAGTATAACTATACATCTTCTCATAATCACTCCAAAAATAGTAATTTTTTATTAAACAGCCATATAAATAGGTATCAATCTTGCCAAAAATTTTGTTCTCCCGATGCTTTTCACTACCTTTGCACCGAAATTGGCCGTTAGCCGTTGGCCATTGGCCATTAGCTGGCTAACGCAGAATAGAGAATTTAGTGAAGTTAGGGAATTTAGGGAAATCCTTAATCTCCCTAAATTCCTTAAACTCCTTATTAACAAAAAGCCAATAGCCAATGGCTAAAGGCTAAAGGCTACAAATTATAAACAGTAAAAAGGGGCATACCATTTGGCACCCGTTTCGCTAATTAGCGAAACAAAGCCTCCCTTTGCCAAAGGGAGGTTTGGAGGGAATGTCAATATGACAGCATTCAACGAATGCTTGTTTTTTGGAGCAAATGTCCCGAATAAATTATAAACAGCAAAAAGGGGACATTTGCCCCAAAAAACACTATGAGTTTAGTTGCAATCGTTGGTCGCCCGAATGTGGGCAAAAGTACACTGTTCAACCGTCTTGTGGGTCAGCGTCAGGCTATTGTAGACGCTACTGCAGGCACTACGCGAGACCGTCACTACGGCAAGACAGACTGGTCTGGTCGTGAGTTTTCGGTTATTGACACTGGCGGTTATACGGTCAACAGTGACGATATTTTTGAGGACGAGATTCGCCGTCAGGTGCTACTGGCTATTGAAGAGGCGGATGTTATTCTGTTCCTTGTAGAGGTAGGCACTGGTGTGACAGACCTTGATATGATGATGGCGGAGATTCTGCGCCGTGCAAAGAAGCGCGTGATTCTTGTCTGCAACAAGGTGGACAACTACGAGCTTATCTACAACTCGCACGAGTTCTACACCCTCGGCCTTGGCGACCCATTCTGCATCAGCTCTATGTCGGGCAGTGGCACGGGCGAGCTGATGGACCAGATTCTGAAGCTACTGCCAGAGGATTGCACCGCCGAGGAGCTTGAGGACCTGCCACGCATCACTATTGTGGGTCGTCCAAATGTCGGCAAGTCCTCTATGACCAACGCCCTGCTGGGTCAGGAGCGCAACATTGTAACAAATATCGCTGGTACTACGCGCGACTCTATCCACACCCGCTATAACAAGTACGGCATGGACTTCTACCTCGTTGATACCGCAGGTATGCGCAAGAAGGGCAAGAGTATGGAGGACCTTGAGTTCTACTCTGTTATGCGCTCTATCCGCGCCATTGAGGCGTCAGATGTCTGCATACTTATGCTTGACGCACAGCAGGGCATTGAGTCTCAAGACCTAAATATCCACAACCTCATTGTCCGCAACCGCAAGGGCTGTGTTATTGTTGTCAATAAGTGGGACCTTGTAGAGAAGGAGAACAACACGATGAAGGAGTGGAAGGAGTTCCTTGAGAAGAAGCTCGCTCCATTTAGCGATATTCCGATTATCTTCACTTCGGCACTGCACAAGCAGCGCATCCTTGAGGTGCTGCAGACAGCTATCCGTGTCTGCAACTCTCGCTCACGAAGAATACCTACCTCGGAGCTGAACGACTTTATACTTCCAATCATTGAGAACACCCCACCACCAACAGTCAAGGGTAAGTATATCCGTATAAAGTACGCTATGCAGCTGCCAACACCTACTCCGCAGTTTGCCTTCTTCTGCAACCTGCCACAGTATATCCGCGAGAACTACCGCCGCTTCCTTGAGAACCATATCCGCGAGCAGTACGACTTCTCCGGCGTACCTATCCAGATATACTTCCGCCAGAAGTAGCTACGCAGAACTGCCCGCTTTTTGAAAAAAGCAGGGCATGCAAAAACTTTCGGCGAAACCTTGTTTCGCTTATCTCTGATGCGGATTTAGGATAGCCTTATGGCTATTACGATAAAAAATAGAGCCATTCACTTTCAAGCAAGCTTGAGTGAGGCTCTATTTTCATCGTACCATCTGCGATGGATAACCCAAATCCGAATAAACGCTACCCCACAATAATTCCACCACCGAGGATTGTGTTGTCGCGGTAGAAGGCGGCTGCTTGACCTGCAGCTACGGCTGTAAGTGGTTCAAAAAGAGCAACTTGCAGGGTGTTATCTGGTAGCAGTGTTACTCGGCAGCGATTTGCTTGTTTGCGGTAGCGGATTTTTACGATAACATCGTCTCTGTCAAGTAGTTGTGCAGGATTTGTGATATTCCAATCCTTGAGGCGAAACTCTGTACGCTCTAATGACTTAAGGTCTCCCAGCACGACACGATTCTCTGCTGGAACAATCTTTTTTACGAAGGTCGCTTTGTTAAGGTCAATGCCCAGACCGCGCCTCTGACCGATAGTGTAGAATGGATAACCCTCGTGCCAAGCGATAAACTCCCCATTTTCATCCACAAACTCCCCCCTCTGAATAGCCTCCGTTGGGACATTGTCGCTAAGAAATGTGCGGTAGTCCATCGGGCAGAAGCAGACGCCGAGGCTATCTTTTTTCTGCGCAGCCTTCATAAATCCGCGCTCCAATGCAATTTCGCGCACGCGCTGCTTTGTCAGCGCACCCATAGGCAGGAGCATCCGCTCTAATATATCTTGTGGCAGCCCCCACAGAAAGAAAGATTGGTCTTTATCTGGGTCTGCACCCGCCGTAATGTGCCAATGGTTATCTATAAACTCCTTTTGCACATAGTGCCCCGTAGCGATATGATAAATTCCCCGCTCGTCGGCCAACTGGCGAAGAAGAGGCCACTTTAAGTAGTTGTTACACAGCGTACAAGGCACTGGCGTGTGGCCGTCCATATACTCGCGGATGAAGTAGCCTATAATAGTCGTCTTAAAGAGTTCTCTCTGGTCAGAGACTATATGCTCAATGCCAAGACGAGAGCATAGCTCCCGCGCATCATCAAGATACTCCGTAGAGCCGTCTGTCTCATAGAAGCGGAAAGTCACGCCCGTAACTTCGTATCCAGCATCCTGCAACAGCAGCGCTGCCACAGAGCTGTCCGTGCCACCACTCATCCCCAATAAAACTCTCCGACTCGGTTTCATACCACAAAGATAGTCACAAAATAGAAAAAGCCAATGGCTAATGGCCAACAGCAAATAGCAAATCTGATTTTAGGTGAGTTCCTCACCATAAATTTCATTTTAAGTCGGAAGTTACAACGCTCGGCAAAAAATCCCACCGATGGATAGTACTAAAACGTACAGCCATTGGTGGGACTTTTTTGTTAGCGGAAGTAAATTCCACTTAAAATGAAATTTACAATGCGCCGATTTCGTAGAGAGCACCGTTTACCTTGCGTACTGCCTCTGCAGCTGCATCGAACTTAGCCTTCTCCTCCTTAGTGAGGTCTACCTTAACGATCTTCTCAATACCCTTCTTACCGAGAACTACAGGTACGCCGAGGCAGATATCCTCCTGACCATACTCGCCCTCAAGAAGAACTGAGCAAGGAACGATAGCCTTAGTGTCGTTGATAATAGCGTCAACAACATAAGCACCTGCAGAACCTGGAGCATACCAAGCAGAGGTACCAAGAAGGCCAGTAAGAGTAGCACCACCAACCATAGTATCAGCAGCAACCTGCTCAAGCTTCTTCTTTGAAAGGAACTGAGATGCAGGAACACCCTTGATAGTAGCCTTAGATGTGAGCGGCACCATAGTAGTATCGCCGTGACCACCGATAACCATACCGTCGATATCCTGAATACCTACGCCAGTAGCCTTAGAGAGGTAGCAGCGGAAACGAGAAGAGTCAAGAGCGCCACCCATACCGATGATGCGGTTCTTCTTAAGACCTGTAGCCTTGAGAGCAAGGTAAGTCATTGTATCCATAGGGTTAGAGATAACAACAACGATAGCCTTTGGAGACCACTTCAGTGCGTTACCAACAACGCCCTTAACGATACCTGCGTTGATACCGATAAGCTCCTCACGAGTCATACCTGGCTTACGAGGAATACCAGATGTAACAACAATTACATCAGAGTTTGCAGTTGGCTTGTAGCCCTCTGCATCTGTAGCTGTAACACCAACGAGCTTAGTCTTGTAGCCCTGAGTAGCAGCAGCCTGGAACATATCCAGCATCTTACCCTCTGAAAGACCGTCCTTGATATCAACCAGAACAACCTCGCTTGCAACGCCTCGGCAAGCCAATACATTTGCACAAGTTGCACCTACTGCACCTGCGCCGATAACTGTAACTTTTGACATAGTTTTTGTGTGTTTAGTATAAAATGTTGATTACTTCTCAATAAGTGCTGTGTACTGCTCTGCTGTAAGGAGAGCCTCAACCTCCGCTGGGTCAGACATCAGAACCTTAACCATCCAGCCCTCGCCATATGGGTCGCTATTTACCAGAGCAGGGTCGGCATCAATAGCAGGGTTTACCTCCTCTACAACGCCAGATACTGGCAGGAACGCATCAGAGACGGTCTTTACAGCCTCAATAGTACCGAAAACATCGCCTGCAGCAAGGGTCTCGCCCTCGGTTGGGATGTCTACAAATACGATATCGCCAAGCTCGCTCTGAGCAAAATCGGTAATGCCCACATAGGCATACTCGCCCTCTACACGACACCACTCGTGGTCAGTAGAGTACTTCAATTCAACAGGAATGTTAGCCATAGTTTATTGTTTGTTTTTAGGTTTTTACACTTTTATCGTACAAATGTAACATTTTTTTCAATTCTTTGCAATAACAAACTCAATTTCTTTGAAAAGATAGCCATTTTTAGCACCTTTTCTATCCTCAACTATCAATTCTCCCGTCGGTTGCACGCCCCGAATAGCCCCCTCAAAGAGTTTTCCGTCGGGCAGAGCATAGGTATGCCACTCGTTAAGGCGATAGAGCGATGCGTGATAGTCGCGCTGTAATCTATCCCACTCTCCCTCGCGCAGTTGGCGGTATCGCTCAGCAAGGCAATGCTCAAAACTACGAAGCAGAGAGTCAAGGTCGTAGTTTTTTCCCGTCAGCAGCTTGAGCGAAACAGGATTTGGGATGTCGGCAGAAAACTCCGTCTGATTGACATTTATGCCTATGCCGACAACGGTGCGAGCAAGGCTACTTCCAGAGTAGGTATGCTCAATAAGAATACCCACCGCCTTACGGTCGCCAACATAGATGTCGTTTGTCCACTTTACGGCCGTATCAACCCCCTGCTCGGCAAAGAAATCAACAAGCGCGAGAGCTACTGCCTCAAGCAGCATAAACTGCTCTTTTACAGGCAGAAAGGTCGGCTCAAGGAGAACCGAGAATGTGAGATTTTCGCCCGAATGACTCTCCCAAGTGTGTCCCCTCTGACCGCGCCCCGCTATCTGAAAATCTGCCCACACAATATCCCCGTCGTGATACTGAGCACCACGAGCAACATCATTTGTTGAGCCGACTGTTCCTAAATGGTAAATCATTTTTTTCTGGCTTTTGGCCGTTGGCCATTGGCCATTGGCTTGTCTGCGACAAAACTAATAGACAAAAAAGCCAATGGCTAATTGCTAACGGCTAATGGCTAATTTATCCCAAAGTCGCGCAGTGCATCGTTAAGGGTTGTCTTTTTGTCTGTAGACTCCTTGCGCTGGCCGATAATAAGGGCGCAAGAGACATTGTATACGCCTGCAGGGAACTGCTTTGGATATGTACCTGGGATGACTATTGAGCGAGCAGGAACATAACCCTTATAAGTCTTTGGTTCAGAGCCCGTTACATCAATAATATGGGTAGAGCCAGTAATGACCACATTAGAGCCAAGCACAGCCTCACGACAGATGTGCGCACCCTCAACAACGATAGCCCTACTGCCGATAAAGCAGTTATCCTCAATAATCACTGGCGCAGCCTGCACTGGCTCAAGCACACCACCGATACCTACGCCACCGCTCAGGTGTACATTCTTACCAATCTGTGCACATGAGCCGACAGTAGCCCAAGTATCAACCATCGTTCCGCTATCTACATATGCGCCGATATTGACATACGACGGCATCATAACAGCACCTGGGGCGATATAAGCGCCATAGCGGGCAATGCCGTGCGGAACAACTCTCACGCCAAGGTCGTGGAAGTTATGCTTCAGCTCCATCTTATCGTACCACTCAAGCTCGCCAGCGCGCATAGTTCTCATCTTCTGAATTGGGAAGTAGAGGATTATCGCCTTCTTAACCCACTCATTTACCTGCCACTCACTCCTGTCAAGGTCTACCGGCTCGGCACAACGAAGCTCTCCCTTATCTACCGCCTCAACAACAGCGCGGATAGCTGTGCGAGTAGCCTCGTCCTCCAGCAGCGCGCGATTCTCCCACGCCGCCTCTATAATTTTCTGTAAATCTTTCATATGCTAAAAATTTTTCCCAAAGGTACAAAAAAGTTACCATTTAATAAAGGTAATGCAAAGAGTTTTTTGTATCTTTGTACGCAAATTATTTATATTGGTATGGCAAAGGTATTAAAAAGCATTGCAATAGTCTTTGTCGCAATAGCTATTTGCTATGCGGCGGGGTATGGTTGCGGTAGAGTGATGAAGAGTATGATGATAAAAAATATTGAATATCCAGCTACAGCACGAGAGGGTGTTGTAGACAACTATTTCGGCACAGAGGTTGCCGATCCGTATCGTTGGCTTGAGGACGACAATTCAGAGGCTACAGCGCAGTGGGTGGCGGAGCAGAATCGTGTCACCTTTGACTATCTGCACTCTCTGCCAGCACGAGAGAAGATTAAAGCGCGCCTTGAGCAGCTGTGGGACTACCCTACACAGAGTGCGCCATCCAAGCACGGTGAGTGGTACTACATCTCGCGCAACAGCGGACTGCAGAATCAGAGCGTGATATACCGCAAGCGCGACCTTGCAAGCGCAGAGGAGGAGATATTCCTCGACCCTAACGCCCTATCGGAGGATGGCACGGTGGCTCTAAACACCTCCACCTTCTCTAAAGACGGCAAACTCTTTGCCTACTCGCTCGCCTCGGCAGGTAGCGACTGGGTGGAGATTTTCGTTATGGATGCTGAGAGCAAGACTCTACTCCCAGACCATATTAAGTGGGTAAAGTTCTCTGGCGCAAGCTGGGCCCCAGATGGCAAGGGCTTCTACTACAGCGCATATGACGCTCCAAAAGAGGGCGAGGCGCTCTACTCGGCACAAAACACAAATCAGAAGGTGTACTACCACCGCATAGGCACTGCGCAGAGCGAGGATAGGCTTATCTATGCCGACCCATCACGCCCGCTACACTACTTTCACGGTGGCGAGAGCGAGGATGGCCGTTGGATTTTTGTCACTGGCTCGGCTGGAACATCTGGAACGGAACTGCTCTACAAGCGCAAGGGCGAGAGGCGCTTCAAGACCCTCTTTGAGGGCTTTGAGTACGACTATATGGTGCTTGACTGCTACGACGACACTGCCCTTGTGATGACAAATAACGATGCGCCAAACTACCGCCTTGTCTCTGTAGACCTCAACACAAGGGTCTGCCACGACCTTATTCCGCAGACAAACAATCCACTGGAGGGGGTAGGCACTGTGGGCGAGTATCTGTTTGCCTTCTACCTTATAGATGCGCAGAACAAGGTGTTGCAGTACGACCGCAAGGGTAACCTCATCCGCGAGGTTGAACTGCCTGCCATAGGTAGCGTAGGTGGCTTTGACTCTCGCCGTGAGGATAAGGATACATACTACGCTGTGGCAAACTACACTACACCGGGCAATATCTACCACTACGACCCTGAGACTGGCGTCTCTACACTCTACCACGCCTCGGAGGTTAAGTTTGATGGGGAGCAGTACACCACTTCGCAAATCTTCTTCACAAGCAAGGATGGCACTCGCGTACCGATGTTCGTCTCTCACAAGAAGGGGCTGAAGCTTAACGGTAAAAACCCTTGCTACCTCTATGGCTATGGTGGTTTCCAGATAAACCTCACCCCATCGTTCAGCACTACGGCGGCGATGTTTATGGAGCAGGGTGGCGTCTACTGCGTGGTAAACCTTCGCGGAGGTACGGAGTATGGCGAGCAGTGGCATAAGGCTGGTATGCTTGAGAATAAGCAGAATGTCTTTGACGACTTTATCGCCGCTGCCGAGCATCTTATTGCCCAGGGTTATACATCATCCGAGAAACTCGCCATTGCGGGTGGCTCAAATGGAGGTCTACTCGTAGGTGCTTGTATGACACAACGCCCAGAGCTCTATGCCGTAGCACTGCCTGCTGTGGGTGTTATGGATATGTTGCGCTACCACCTCTTTACTATCGGTCACGGCTGGGTCGTAGAGTACGGCAGTTCGGAGAATGAGGAGCAGTTTAACTACCTCTACAAGTACTCTCCACTGCATAACCTCAAGGAGGGTGTATCTTATCCTGCAACGCTTGTCACTACTGCCGACCACGACGACCGCGTGGTGCCAGCGCACTCGTTTAAGTTCGCTGCTACACTTCAGCACTGCCACGCAGGAGATGCTCCAGTGCTTATCCGCATAGATACCAATGCTGGTCACGGCGCAGGTAAGCCTACGGCAAAGCGTATTGAGGAGGCAGCAGATGTCTACGCATTTATCTTTGAGAATACTAACACCAAATATAAGACAATCAAGTAACACGATGAAAGTATATAAGTTTGGAGGAGCATCGGTAAAAAATGCCGATGGCGTAAGAAACCTAAAGCATATTATTGAGGGTCAGAGCGAGCTATTTGTAATCGTCTCGGCTATGGGCAAGACCACAAATGCCCTTGAGGAGGTCTTTGACTTCTACCGCACAAGCAACATTGAGGGTGCGCAGAATAAGATTGACCAGATAGCGGCATACCATCAGCAGATTATTGACGAACTTTTTGGCGAGCCACGCCAGCTTGGGCAGGTAGAGGCACTGCTGAGCGAGCTGCACCGCTTTGTTACTACCGTGCCTTACGACCCTTCACGCGCCGAGGAGCGATATGACCGCATGGTTGCCTTTGGCGAGCTTATCTCAACATCAATTATCTCCGAGTGGCTCAACTTCGTAGGCATTGCCAACCACTGGGTAGATATGCGCCGTTGCTTTGTGACTCAGTTCCGCCATAAGGATGCCAATGTGCTTATTGAGGAGTCTACTCCACTGCTTCGCCGCGAGGTTGCAGGCTCTGCCGAGCGCGTATTTATCGGTCAGGGATTTATCGGCTCTGCCGCCGACGGAAGCACTACGACACTGGGTCGTGAGGGCTCTGACTACTCGGCAGCCGTTGTTGCCCATATCCTTGATGCGGAGTCTATGACCGTGTGGAAGGATGTAGATGGCATCCTTAATGCCGACCCAAAGATTTTCCCAGAGGCGCAGAAGATTGACGCGCTGAACTATGTAGACACCATTGAGCTTGCATATAGCGGTGCGCAGATTATCCACCCAAAGACTATCAAGCCGCTGCAGAACAAGAGTATCCCGCTCTATGTTCGCCCATTTGGCAATAAGGAGGCTGCCGGAACGCGTATTGACGGCACAGCGGAGGATGTCAAGGTGCCAATTATCATCCTCAAGCGCAACCAGAGCCTGCTCACGCTGCGTTCACGCGACCTGTCGTTTGTTCTTGAGGAGAAGTTCCCTATTGTCTTCTCAATCTTGGAGCGTTTCCGCATCAAGACAAACCTTATCCACAACTCGGCTGTAGACCTTAACCTCTGCACCGAGAGTAGCTGGCGTCTTGAGGAGGCCGCAGCAGCACTTCAGGCCGAGGGCTTTGATACGACAATAAACAACGATGTTGAGTTGCTCACTATCCGCAACCATACCGAGCAGTCGCTCAAGGCGCACACCTTCTCGGAGCGCAACATCGTAAAGCAGATAGACGCTCGCACCGTCAGAGTAATACTTCGTAAAGAGTAATGAGTAGTTATCACACCCCCGTACTGCTTGAGCAGGCAGTAGCAGAGCTTGACATAAAGAGCGATGGAGTATATGCCGACCTTACTTTCGGTGGTGGAGGTCACTCGCGCCGTATATTGGAGTGTTTGGGCGAAAATGGCCGTCTCTACAGCTTTGACCAAGACTCTGACACCAAGGCCAATGCACCTGATGATAGCCGATTTAACTATGTAGAGAGCAACTTCCGCTTTCTGCGTAGCGCACTGCGCCTGCGTGGGGTGACAGAGGTGGACGGCATACTTGCCGACCTTGGCGTATCGTCCCACCACTTTGACGCCCTGCCACGAGGTTTCTCGTTTCGCGGTGAGGCTCCCCTTGATATGCGTATGAATCAGCGCGGTGGCGAGACGGCTGCCGATGTAGTAAACAACCGCACCGAGGAGCAGTTGGCGACAATATTTTCGCAGTATGGCGAGTTAGAGACCACTTGGAAGATTGCCGCCTGCATCGCTCGTGCAAGGGCCGTAAAGCCTATAACGACCACTGCCGAGCTTGTAGCCGCCGTAGCCCCATGTACGCCGAAGAAAGATGAGTCAAAGTTTTTAACAAAACTCTTTCAGGCGTTGCGCATAGAGGTCAATGGCGAGATGGAGGCACTCAAGATGGCTCTTGAGCAGAGCCTTAAGGTGCTTAAGCCTGGGGGACGACTTGTTGTTATCTCCTACCACTCGCTTGAGGATAGGATTGTGAAAAACTTTATCCGTAGCGGAAATACGGAGGGGAGAATAGAGAAGGACTTTTTTGGTCGTAGCACCACGCCACTGCGCGTTATTACCCGCAAGGCGATAGTCCCAACCGCCGAGGAGGTGGAAGAAAATCCACGCTCTCGCTCGGCAAAGATGAGAGTAGCAGAGAAGTTATGAGTAACAGTGACTATATAGACAACAGCACACTTAGCACAACAGATGCCAAGCCTACAGCCGATGATAATACCACCACCCCTCAGGCAGAGCCAGAGATGGATCAGGTGGTAATCACTATGCCGGCAAAGCTCAAGCGTGCGCTGATTGCTACCGTACAATTTATTCGCAGCCTTTTTACGGGCGAGGTTATTATCAACCCTACCGTATCAAAGGGCTACGACTATCTTGCCTATATAGCCTTTCTGATGCTTATAAGCATTGTCACACTCTTCTCGTCACTGCATATGCAGATACGCGAAAATCACCTCTCGGAGCAGGTACGCCTCACTCGTGAGCGCGCTGTAAGGACGGAGGAGCAGAGAATCAAGGCCACAACGCACTCAGCCATTGTTCGTGCCCTTGCCGAGCGTGGTATAGATATAACAGACTGCTACGAGCCAGTAACAATAATCAAGAAGGAGTAGACGATGGCAGACCTTAACAAGAGTTGGCAGAGCCAGATGCACCGTAGGCTCAATGTGATAAAGTGGGTAATCATACTACTCATTGCAGCCATCTTTGCGCGCCTTGTCTACATCCAGTTCTACGACAAAAATCTGAGCAAGCAGTCTGCTCGCGTACATAAAAAGCTCATCTCCACCCAGCCTGTATATGCAAAAAATGGGCGTATCCTTGCTCGTGACGGCTCACTGCTTGCCACTACCGTTGAGCGCAAGAGGCTCTTTTTTGATATGGCAAGTCACGGCTTTGACCGCGAGGAGCGCTTTGTGGAGCACGCAGACTCATTGAGCAAGTTGCTTAGTGCCTACTTTGGCGAGCACGGCCCTATGTGGTACGCTGATACGATGAAACATATCCACAAGCGAGCTGTAAGGCGCGACTCAATAGACTTCAAGGTTGTAGACCGCCGCTCGCTCTTTGGAAAGCTCTTTGGCAGCAAGAGGAATATCGACACCCTGCCCATCTACAAAGTCACTCGTCGCCATACATACACCCGCCTATTCCGCGATGTAGATGCAAACGAGTGGGCAGAGATAAGCCGCTACCCTATTCTGAACGAGTCTATGGGCGAGGTATACAACGACACAACGACCTTTATTCGCATATATCCACACGGAGACCTTGCTCGTCGCGTTATTGGTCGCACGAATGTTGAAAAGCCATACGGCATTGAGTACGCCTACAGGGATACCTTGACGGGCAAAAATGGCAAGGTACACCTGCAGTATATGGCGCCAAACTTCAAGGCAAAGATTGAAAACGACACCCTCAAGACCACCCCTGCCATAGATGGTGCAGATGTTGTGACTACGCTTGATATGGAGCTTCAGGATGTTGCCGACCGCGCCCTGCGCCAGAGCCTTACCGAGCAAGGTGGCGAGTGGGGTACTACTGTTGTTATGGAGTGCGCTACGGGCGACATCCTTGCAATGGTAAACCTACGCCGAAACTCTAAGGGTCAGTATAGCGAGGGTATAAACTACGCCGTTGCGCAACGCATGGAGCCAGGCTCTACGATGAAGCTCGCCACGACAATCCTTCTGCTTGACAAGGCACATATGTCACCAGAGCAGAAGTACAACTCTGGCTATGGCAGAAAGGTCAAGGTTGGCAAGTATAACGAGGTTGCCGATTCTCACCCTATCGGCACTCGCAGAAATCCACAGATAGACCTTCGTACCGCCTTTGCCGAGTCAGCAAATGTATATTTCCTCAAGGCGGTAATAGAGAACTTCAAGGGTCGTGAGACAGAGTACTACAACGCCCTCTGTAGCCTCTACCTTGACCGTCATCCGGGTCTTACAGAGCTTGAGCAGGGCGCAAATGCCGTCTTTCTACCAAAGCCAGGCAGTGCAAAGTGGTACGGCTCTACGCTGGGTCTACTGAGCTACGGCTATGGCCTTGAGATTACCCCTATGCAGACCCTTACGCTCTATAATGCCGTTGCCAATAACGGAACTATGGTAGCGCCACGCCTTGTAAAGAGTATCAAGAAGGGAGATAAGGTTATTGCCGAGAATCCCGTAAAAGTGCTCTCTAATCAGATTTGCACCCCGACTACCCTCGCCCTTGTGCGTGAGTATCTGGAGCAGGTGGCACTTACAGGTACAGCAAAGGGTTGCTTCTCGGAGGAGCAGACTCCATTCCGCGTAGGAGCAAAGACTGGCACAGCAACAGCAGCTAAGGGTGTAGTATATGGCGAGGGCTACCACTTGGGCTCTATGGTTACATACCTGCCTGCCGACAATCCTCGCTACACCTTTATCACTGCCATATACAAAAAGAAGGGCAAGGGTTCAGTGGCAGGAGCCAATGTCGCAGGACCTGTGCAGAAGCGCGTAGCCACATACCTCTACAATCGTGAGGAGGAGTGGGCCGAAAGGCTTATCGTAAGCGATGTAAAGCAACTTCCAGTAGATGTTAAGGGCGGAAGCATTGAGCATATCGGCAATGTGGCAAGCCACTTTGACCTTGCTACTACATATACCTCCCCTACGGGCTGGGGAACTACCACTACGGGCATAAACAGCATTAGCATCCGCTCCACTACAGCTGACGGTCGCCTTGTGCCAGATGTTATTGGCATGGCTCTGTCGGATGCTATCTTCCTGCTTGAAAATAGAGGTCTGAAGGTGGAGTTCAGTGGCAATGGAAAGGTTGTATATCAGAGCATTGAAGCTGGCAGTCAGCTTCAACAGGGCGATAAAATTAAAATTAGATTAGAATAGACAAACAATATGAGACTAAGCGAACTACTAAAAGGGGTAGAGTACTCGGCCATAGAGGGAGAGGCCGACGTAAGGGTTGATAACCTTACATTTGACTCCCGCACTGTGACCTCTGGCAGCTGCTTCTTCGCCATTGAAGGAACAGTGTCAGATGGCCATAACTACATAGCAAGCGCCGTAGAGAGTGGTGCTACGGCCGTTGTATGTATGCGCCTACCAGAGAGTATAGAGACCACATCTACAACATATATCGTTACAGAGGATAGCGAGAAGGCTATGGCTACTATGGCAGCTACCTTCTACGGCAATCCGAGCCATAAGCTGAAGGTTGTCGGCGTTACTGGCACCAATGGCAAGACCACTATCGCCACACTGCTCTACGACCTTGTCCGCAGCATGGGATATGAGGCAGGACTTATCTCAACGGTGGTATATAAGATTGGAAATGAGGAGATTACTTCAACCCACACCACCCCAGACACTATCCGCCTCAACGCAATGCTTGCCCAAATGGTAGAGTGCGGATGCCAGTACTGCTTTATGGAGTGTTCGTCACACGCCATAGTTCAGCGCCGCATATATGGCATCCACTTCGCCGGCGCGCTCTTTACAAACCTCACGCACGACCACTTGGACTACCACAAGACCTTTGCGGAGTATATCCGCGCTAAAAAGCTCTTCTTTGACAACCTTACAAAGGATAGCTTCGCCATTGTCAATAGCGACGACCGCAACGGAGCAGTGATGTTGCAGAATACTGTGGCTCAATGCTTTACGCTCTCTCTGCGCAGCTTTGCTGACTACCGCTGCAAGATTATGGAGAGTAGTGCTGAGGGCATGATGCTCCGTATTGACGATACAGATGTGTGGGTAAGTTTCTTGGGGCGTTTTAATGCCTATAATCTGCTTACTGTCTACGCTGCGGCTCTGCAGTTGGGCTTTGAGAAGAGCGAGGTCTTGGTACACCTCAGTATGCTCCGCCCTGTAGATGGTCGCTTTGATATTGTCCGCGCAGCAGATGGCACTATTGCCATTGTCGATTATGCCCATACGCCCGATGCGCTTGAGAATGTACTAAAGACGGTTGATGAGATTCGCACAAAGGGTCAAAACGTAACCGTTATCTGCGGCTGTGGTGGCGAGCGCGACACAACAAAGCGCCCAGAGATGGCACAGATAGCTGTCCGATATGCCGACCGCGCGATTTTTACATCCGACAACCCTCGTAGCGAGGACCCAGAGTCTATACTCCACCAGATGGAGCAGGGTGTGAGCGTGGGCGATAACTACCTGAAGATTGCCGACCGCGATAGCGCAATAAAGACCGCCATTATGCTCAGCAGTGCAGGCGACATTATTGTCGTGGCAGGCAAGGGTCACGAGAACTACCAGATTATCGGCAGCCAAAAGCTACCATTTAATGATAAGGAACGAGTAATTTATTGGTTTTCAACATTTAACAGATAACAGACGACACTATGCTATATACACTTTTTAAGTACCTTGACAGAGTATACGACCTTCCAGGCTCTGGAATGTTCCAGTACATTACCTTTCGTGGCGTTGCGGCATTTATCATCGCCATGCTCATTGTAATTTATATCGGCAAGCCTATTATCCGCAAGTTGCAGAAGTTACAGATTGGCGAGGAGATTCGCGACCTCGGTCTTGAGGGTCAGATGGCAAAAAAGGGTACTCCAACTATGGGAGGCATCCTTATTCTGCTTGCGATACTTATCCCTGTGCTGCTCTTTGCTCGCCTTGACAATGTCTATATCCTGCTGATGATTATCTCTACTGTTTGGTGCGGTGCTATCGGCTTTTTAGATGATTATATCAAGGTCTTCCGCCACAATAAGGAGGGACTAAAGGGTAAGTTTAAGATTGTCGGTCAGGTAGGTCTGGGAATTATCGTTGGTACGGTGATGTGCTTTTCAGAGGATATTGTTGTGCGCGAAGAGCAGAGCAACGACCCTAACCACACAGTGACTATTGAACGATATGAGGATGTCAAGACCACGCAGACTACAATTCCATTCTTCAAGGAGAATGAGTTTGATTATAGCTATCTTACTGGTGGAAATCAGAGTCTTGCGTGGGCGGTCTATGTGCTTATCGCAATCTTTATCGTTACGGCAGTATCAAATGCTGCAAACCTTACAGACGGCATAGATGGACTACTCACGGGAGTCTCAATACCTATTGTTGTGGTGCTGGGTGTGCTGGCATACCTCTCTGGCCATATTATCTATGCCGACTACCTCAATATTATGTTTATCCCAGACAGCGGAGAGCTTCTTGTCTTCGCCCTTGCGATGATTGGCGCTCTACTTGGTTTTCTGTGGTACAACTCCTTCCCTGCGCAGATATTTATGGGCGATACGGGCTCACTTGCTATTGGCGGCATTATCGCCGTCTTTGCGCTCTGCATCCGCAAGGAGCTGCTGCTACCAATTATGTGCGGAATATTCTTGGTTGAGGCCGTCTCAGTGATTATCCAGCGCCGCTACTTCATCTACACAAAGCGCAAGTATGGCGAGGGTCGCCGTGTGTTCCTCATGGCGCCTATCCACCACCACTACCAAAAGCAGAATATTCCAGAGAGCAAGATTACAATGCGATTTATCATCATCTCGCTACTCCTTGCTGCCGTTAGTCTTATAACCCTTAAAATCCGATAGTTATGGCAAAGCGTATAGTAGTCCTAGGTGGAGGTATTAGCGGATATGGAAGTGCAATATTAGCAAAAAAGCATGGATTAGATGTCTTTCTCTCTGATGCAGGGTCAATCTCCCCTCTCTACCGCTCACGCCTTGAGCAGTGGGGCGTAGAGTTTGAGGAGGGCGGACATACAGTAGATAAAATTCTCAATGCTACGGAGGTTATCAAGTCTCCGGGCATACCCGATAAAGCCCCTATTGTTGTGGCTATTCGCCAGAAGGGCATACCAGTAATCTCAGAGATGGAGTTTACCCACCGTTATATCGGTAGCGCAAAAACAGTCTGCATCACTGGTAGCAACGGTAAGACCACAACTACCTCGCTAATCTACAAAATTCTCTCTGATGCGGGATATAATGTGGCATTAGGTGGCAATATCGGCGAGAGCTTTGCCTATAGCGTGGCTACGGGGGCTTACGACTGGTATGTTCTTGAGCTGAGTAGTTTCCAACTTGACGGTATGTTTAACTTCAGGGCAAATATCGCCGTGCTGATGAACATCACTCCCGACCACCTTGACCGCTACAACTACTGCTTCCAGAACTATGTAGATAGCAAGATGCGCATCGTGCAGAATCAGAAGAGCAACGACTGCTTTATCTACTCAGCCGACGATAGCACCATTATGGCGGAGCTAACAAAACACCCTCTGCGCTCGCGCGAACTGCCATTTATGGCAAAGAGTGCCGTTGCAAGTGGCGCAGGCGATGCATTTCTCGCTGGCAATAGTTTTACTGCTCGCGTAGGCGATGTTTCGGTAGATATTAATACCGAGAAGATGCAGATAAAGGGTCTGCATAACGCCTATGATGCTATGGCAGCAGCCTTGGCAGCCCTCGCTGCAGGCGTAGCACCAGAGCAGGTGGCAGAGTCTATCTACGACTTCTCGCCCGTTGAGCACCGCCTTGAGCCTGTGGCAGAGATTGACGGTGTGCAGTATATCAACGACTCTAAGGCTACAAATGTAGACTCTGTCTGGTACGCCCTTGAGAGTATGACCCGCCCAGTGGTGTGGATTGCAGGCGGAACAGATAAGGGAAACGACTATACCCCACTTATGGAGTTCGCCCGCGCAAAGGTGCATACGCTTATATGTATGGGTGTAGATAACACAAAGTTAGAGCGCGACTTTGCAGGTGTTATCCCGACAATAGTCTCAACCGATAGCCTTGACAGCGCTATGCGCGCAGCTGTAGCAGCAGCAAAGAGTGGCGATACGGTGCTACTCTCCCCTGCTTGCGCGAGCTTTGACCTATTTAAGAACTACTGCCAGCGTGGCGAACTGTTTAAGGAGTGGGTCAATACAAACCTCAAAAAGTAGAAACGATGGAAGACAACAGAGCAGCAGTCCCCTCAATACTCTCAAAGGTTACTTTTTTCAACGGCGACAAGGTGTTGATGGTCATCGTGCCTATACTCTTTGTGCTCTCGGCACTTGTTGTCTACTCGTCAGTGGCCAAAATGGGCTATGCCCATATGGGAACGGAGACCAACGCTATTTTCACAAAGCACCTTGTAGTCATCATCTTAGCAGCCGCTACGCTTATGGGTTGCTACTTTATGGGCGCAAAGTTCCTCTATAAGATTGCGCCATATGTATATGGCATCTGCTGGCTGCTTACCCTTGGTGTCTACTTCTTCGGCTCAACAAATGGAGGTGCTGCCCGCTGGTACGACTTCGGCTTCTCTGTTCAGCCGTCAGAACTCCTTAAGGTCGCAACAATACTGCTCCTTGCTCGCACCCTTGATGATGCACAACCAACAATCGGCCACCAGCGACTCCTGCCCTCATTCAACCCTTGGAAGTGGACAAAGAAGGGGCGCAAAAAACAGCTTGATATACTCTGGAACGGCACTTGCAAGATTGTTATGCCCGTGCTATCATCTGTTGCAGTGATTATCAAGGCGCATAACTCTACAGCCCTGCTTGTCTTCGGCATTGGCCTTATTATGATATTTATCGGTCGCGCACTGAAGATGGAACTTACAAAGGTTTTCTTGCTTGTCGCCGCTGCAGGTGCTATATACTTTGCCGCAGGTGCTGGTCGCGCACATACAGCCACAAACCGTATTACAAACTTTGTCAAGGAGTGGACCAGCCCCGCCGATACAACAGCTACACGCACCCTTACAGATGCCGACCACGCCATGATAGCTATCTACGACGGAGGTCTTTTCGGCGTTGGCGCAGGCCAGTCTGTTATGCGCGCAAAGATTACCCACCCAGAGAGCGATTATATCTTCTCATTCTTTGTTGAGGAGTACGGAATTATTATGGGTATGATACTCATTATCCTCTACGCGTGGATTTTCGCCCGCGCCATTGCTATATTCAGGTCAAGCCGCTGGTTCTTTGGCGGTATCCTTGTGCTGGGGCTGGCGCTGATGATAACAGTTCAGGCCCTGCTCCACTTTATGGTCTCCACACACCTATTTATAGAGACGGGACAAAACCTGCCACTTATCTCACACGGTGGAACATCAATGATATGCACCGCTGCCGCACTGGGTATCATCCTGAGCATCAGCCGCCAAGCCAATAACCGCACCCTTGAGCCACCAGTCGGCACCGCCACTATGACCGCCGAGGATAATGATGAATAATATGGTCAAAAAAAGTATGGTCAAAAATCCCGAACATAGAGCTTGGCAAGTACTGTCAAGCGAGTATTTAGGCAACCAACCCTGGTTTACCGTGCGCAAAGAGCGCGTTCAACTTCCTACGGGCGTTGTCGTTCCTGAATGGTACATCTTTGAATTTCCTCGTTGGGTGCAGGTCATAGCTATCACAAAAGATGAAAAATTTGTGATGATTAGCCAATATCGCCACGGACTCGGAGCAACAAACTACGAGCTAGTCGCAGGAGTATGTGAGGAGAATGAAGATATAGAGCAAGCTGCTCGTCGTGAACTGCTTGAGGAGAGTGGTTATGGAGGTGGCGAGTGGAGAGAATTTATGCACGCCTGCCCAAATCCGACAAACCACAACAATATCGCCTATACTTTTCTGGCTGTGGGAGTAGAGCAAGTTTCGGAACAAAATACAGAGCCGAGCGAAGATATTGACGTTCACCTACTTAGCCGAGAGGAGGTACGCTATCTCCTTGATAATAATATGATAATCCACGGACTGCACTCTGCCCCACTATGGAGATGGTTTGCAGAGAATAGATAATACCGTAACGCCGCAAAAAGCTGCTCAAAATAGCACCATTTTGTTATTTTGAGTGAGATTTTGCAAGGCTTGCGAAGTAGAGAAAAGCGGAGCATACTAAGCGTATGTGAGCATTTGTAAGACGAGTGCAACGCAGTACAACCGCTCAAAATAGCACCATTTTGTTATTTTGAGTGAGATTTTGCAAGGCTTGCGAAGTAGAGAAAAGCGGAGCATACTAAAACGTATGTGAGCATTTTTGAAACGAGCATAACGCGGCAAAAGCCACTCAAAATAACAAAATAACAAAATTATGGAGGTTAGACTAGATAAATACCTATGGGCAGTACGCATTTTCAAGACAAGGAGTGATGCTGCCGATGCAATAAGAAATAACCGTGTGACGGTTAATGGTAGCTACGCCAAGCCGTCGCGCGAGGCGAAGGTTGGGGATAAGATAGATGTTAAGAGGGGTATGATAACCTACTCATACCTTGTCACCGAGCTTGTAGCTAACCGCCAGCCGGCGAAGAGTGTTCCGCAGTTCTGCCAGAATATAACTCCACAGACGGAGCTTGACAAGCTCAATGTACCTCGCGAGACCATCTTCGTCTTCCGCGAGCGTGGCACCGGCCGCCCAACAAAAAAGGAGCGCCGCGAAATTGACGCCGTCATGGACGAGATGTTTGTTTACGACGAGGATTTTGAGATTGACGACGAAGATTAGCATCTTATGAGAGTAAGGGTACTATACAAGCTATCGGTTATCTGTTGCGCTGTGGCGGTACTATATGGCTGTAGTGCAACCAAAACCGCAGCACCACAGCTCTCGCCCGACCAGATAGAGATAAACAACAGCATAGTCTCTGGCAACCCATTCAAAATAATGGATAGCTACTTCCGCTATGAAGAGCATCGTGATTTTCTTGCCGACTATCTGCTCAGCGAGGTCGGCTACAGCGACTACACATACTCTGAATTGGAACATTTTGCCCAGTATGCTAAGCGCGACACAACACTCTACGAGGGGTACAACTTTATTATTAAGCAACGAGAAAATCAGGTGCGCGACCACATTGCAACGCTAACGCTACCAGCTATGGCCGAGTACTACATCAACAACACCGATGAGAGAGTATTCTTGCGGCCACTACTGCAAAAGAGCCTTATAAGCACCCTTGCAGACAAAGAGTATCCATTTATACGCGAGGCACACAAGTCATTCACTGGCAGCGACTTATCACATCAGATAGACTCAATATACCAGATAAAGAGGGCTGAAATACTTCCCAAAGTCATAAAAATGGTTGACCAGCACTGCGCTGTTGAGCGTCAGCTACTGTCACAGATGCAGAGTAGTGCAATGAGCGACATTGCCACATATCTTGAGCGTGGACTGCCCATTGTACTTGAGGATGGTTTGGATAAGATAAATCGCGGAATTTTAGATGAGATATTAACCCGAGAGGCGACTGACTCACTCTCTATACGCGAGTATTTTGAGTACAAAGTGGGCGAGGTGTTGAATCAGGAGCATATCGCCAATCAGATTTTCGGTGCAGCAAACGACTTTAAGCAGAGTATTGACTCTTGCCGAGCAAATATCGCCGAGCAGCTGCTTTCAGATTACACCGCAGACAAGAAGTTAGGTCTACAGCAGAGCTATAGTGCAGAGGATTACCAGCTCTTACCGTTAGACTGGCAGCCAATAGAGAAGATAGAGCAGATAAAGAGCAAAATAGATTGGGTAAGCTGGGGGCTTACTATCGTATCGCTTATCCCAGGCGTTGGCATTGCCGCCGATGCTGCTGACCTAATATACGGTCTATGGTCAGAGAGTGACAAGAGCAAAGGTATAAATGAGCAACTTGAGACCTTTGCAACGCAGATAGGCAAGGTGCTTAACAAGAGCATTACCGACAACACAACAGCTCTTTTTGACACTCTTAATAGCGACCTACTCTCTACTCAAGACTCCTTCAAACAGTATATCTATGAGAACTTCTGAACCCACCATACTATTTGTTCTACTCTGCACTCTGTGCATAGCCATTACCTCTACGGCCGATGCGCAGATATTGGGCAAACTACTAAAGCGCACCGCCAAAAAGAGCCTCAAGACCGCCGTTGTTAAGAAGACCACAAAGGAGATTGCAGAAGATATAGCTGTAAAGGCTGTAGGCAAAGAGTTTGGACAGGATATAGCTACGCGAGTACTTGCACGCGAGGCAGCACAGAACTCAATTAAAAGAGGAGCAAAACGCGAGGCGACACAGAAACTCACTCGCGAGGTGTTAGAGTCCAATGCAGACAATATTCTGATTAAGAGTTTAGGGCGTGAGGCTGCTGAGCATGGTGTTAGCCGCATAGCCCATAGCGCCACCACAGAGATTACCCAGAGAGTAACATCTAAGAGTATAGCCGAATCCTCACAGCGCGCTGTGCAGAAGGCCATCAAAAAGAGCAGTGAGCAGGCCACAAAGCGCGTAGTGTTAGATGCCGGTCAGCAGGCCTTAGAGAGCCAGCTGAAAGATATTGTGGGGTCGGGTGTCAACAAGGTGTTGAGAGACAAATGCACTAAAGAGTCCCTTGAGCATTGTTCAAAGCAGCTGCTTAAAGATGTTGCCGCAGACCCAGCTCTGGCACAGCATATTAAGAGAAACCCTCAGTTTGTAAACAGCTATCTACAGGCTATAGATGCGCCATCAGTGCGCACCGATATCAAGATGTTGCGCTACCTCCATAATGGTGCCGACAAGTTTGTGGATGCGGGATATCTCAAAAAGTGGGGTAAAGGAGCAGACCTTATCTTTAAGGAGCAAAATGGCGTATGTAAGATTTTTGATGCTAATGGCGACTTATTGGGCAATATTGTCAAAAATGCCGATGGCTTGGTTACTATCAACTGCTCGGCAAAAAACCGCAAGCTGCTCAACCTCTACCCTATGAACAACGCGACCTACATCTGTGGCAACCATAAGTGGGTCACCGACCGCTACGGCCGCGTTCGCCAAGCCTCGTACACGGTATATGGCGACGAAAAAATCCTCACTCGTGAGGCTGGTAAAAGTATTACCACAAGTGTCCGCGACCTCAAAAATAGACATAACCGCCTGGGGCTAATGACCTCCAATAAGCTCCCGTTCAACGACGACGGAGGCCACCTTATACCACGCTCAGCAGGAGGCACAAATGATGCTATAAACATCATCCCGCAAAACCAGAAGAGCAATAGAGGAGGTGTGTGGAAGCAGTGCGAGAATATGGCGACAACTAAAAAGGCCGCCAAAATGGGCAAGAGTATCGAGTGTAATATAGACCTGCACTACAACGACAATATGTCACTGCGCCCATCTGCTCTCTCTCGCACCCATACCATAGATGGCCAGGCTCAAAGACTCAAAAACGGAGTAACAATCCAGCACTGCCATATCAACAACCCTGTAGAGTAGAGTATCATTCCCAAGCGATGTGAATTGCTTGCAATGGTTGGCGTAAAGAGTGGCGAGGGAGCTTGCTCACTAAAGCCAATCTTTGCGACAAGCGTAGTCGCGCTGCGACTCACATCGCGCCACACCATACCGCCGAGAACACAATACACAACAAAAAAAGGATAGCATAACTGCTACCCTCTATCTTGTGCCCAGAATAGGACTCGAAGGTCAAGCGACAGCTTGAGCTCGCGCGGATACCTTTAGCGCAGGGCAAAGCCCGAGCAATAATATCTTATATCCGCGCAACCTACGCCCTGTGAGCAGGGCTATTCTGAACGCTGAGCGATGTGAATTGCTTGCAATGGTTGGCGTAAAGAGTGGCGAGGGAGCTTGCTCACTAAAGCCAATCTTTGCGACAAGCGTAGTCGCGCTGCGACTCACATCGCGCCACACACAAACACAAAAAAAAGAGAGACTCAACCGTCTCTCCATAACCTTGTGCCCAGAATAGGACTCGAACCTACACGTCTCTCAACACTCGCACCTGAAACGAGCGCGTCTACCATTTCGCCATCTGGGCCCGTGAGGTCTGAAGCGGATTCGAACCGCTGTACGAGGTTTTGCAGACCTCTGCCTAGCCACTCGGCCATCAGACCATTTTTACCCTTTTATCCTTTTGGGTGTGCAAATATAATGCGTTTTTATTTTAAAACCAAAAAAAATTGTATCTTTACGCTGAAAATTTAAAAAATTTTTACTTTATCGGCGAAAAAACTATGAAAATTGAGGATATCGCTCTCACTCTTATCCCAAATTTAACTCCACTGGCGGTGGCTCATCTGCTGGAGGTATTTGGCTCTGCTGAGGCTATTTACGCCGCTTCGGAGGCTGAGCTTATCTCGCGCGCGGGGCTTCGGGCCGATATAGCAAAAAAGATTGCAGTGGGCTATGGGCTACCTCAAGCCGCAAGGGAGATAGAGTCTTGCCAGAGGGCTGGTATCACTGTTGTTGCCTCTTGCGATGGGGCATATCCTGAAAGAGTACGATTCTGCGCCGACTATCCCCATATTATATATATGGTAGGCGATACCTCGCTGCCAAATAGCTCTACGCTTCTTGCCATTGTGGGCGAGAGGCAGAGTGTCAGCGGATATGGCAACAAGATGATATTAAAACTTATTGAACAGATTGCCGAGCTAATGCCAGAGGCTGTAATTGTCGGAATGTTAGAGAGTTGCACCGATACAACAGCTCTACGCATAGCCTCAACATACGGTTTGCAAACTATCGCTATTTCAAGTGTTGCGCTGTCTGAGCTTTCATGCAGCGAATATAGCAGACTTGCTGAGGAGATTCTCACTTCAGGTGGCGCGATAGTTAGCGAGGTGGGTAGCACTTCCGCTCTGCGCGAAGATGGCTACAGTGCCGACGAGCGCATTGTTGCTGGGTTGTCAGATGGCGTTGTGGTGGTTGAGAGTGGAGAAATTCCCAACATTGCCAAGTGCGCCGACAGCTACGGCCGAATGCTCTTTGCTCTGCCTGGCAGAGCTACAGATGTAACCTCATGGGGCACAAACCGTATGATAGCCTCATCTATGGCGCACCTTGTATGTTCGGGACGAGATATTGTTAATATTTTAGATTCTGAGTTATGATTATAGATACCCATTCACACCTATACGAGCCGGAGTTTGACAATGATAGAGAGCAAGCCGTTGCTCGGTGCCACGAGGCGGGCGTAGAGCGCATTATGCTCCCTGCTATAGACAGAGAGAGCTATGAGAGGATGTTCAACCTCGCGCGCCAGTACCCCAACTTTGCACTGCCGATGATGGGGCTGCACCCAACATCCGTCAACGAGAACGACCACTGGCGTCAAGACCTTGATTTGGTTGAAAAGTACCTACAGCAACCACCAGAGGGTATCTCTCGCTTCTGGGGTGTGGGCGAGATTGGCCTTGACCTCTACTGGAGCAGCGACTACCGCAATGAGCAGATAGAGGCATTCAAGGCGCAGGTGGAGATGGCTATTAAGTACGACCTGCCAATAGTTGTCCACACGCGCAACGCATGGGCAGAGATGGTAGATACTATGGAGAGCTTCGCCGGCAGAGGCGTTAGAGGCATCTTCCACGCCTTCTCGGACGGTGTGGAGAGCTACGAGCGTCTCAAAGGCTGCGGAGAGTTCCTCTTTGGCATCGGTGGCGTGGTGACCTTCAAGAAAAGTAAGCTCGTGCCCGTTGTTGAACAGATGGCACTCACAGATATCCTCCTTGAGACCGACTGCCCCTACCTCACCCCTGCACCACATCGCGGCGAGCGCAACGAGTCAAGCTATGTAAAATATATCTGTGCAAAAATTGCAGAGATAAAAGGTGTTGATTATCAGATAGTTGCTAATCAGACAACAGCTAACGCAAAACGCATATTTAATTTGTAACACTATGAATACAAAACCCTCAATTCTAATCATTTATACCGGTGGAACAATCGGTATGCAACGCGACCAGAGTGGCACGCTCATACCCTTTGACTTCAACTCAATAGAGAAGGAGTTCCCCGCAGTGCGCCACCTTAATGTGCATATAGATGTGCATAAAATGCCGCCTATAGACTCGTCCAATGTCACCCCGGCACTGTGGCACGAGCTGGCGCACACTGTTCGCGACAACTACGACAAGTACAACGGTTTTGTAATCCTGCACGGCACAGATACAATGTCCTACACCGCCTCTGCGCTCAGTTTTATGTTTGAAAATCTACAGAAGCCCGTTGTCTTCACTGGTAGCCAGATACCTATGGGTATTATGCGCACAGATGGCCGCGAAAACCTTATCACAGCCATTGAGATTGCCGCAGCGAGCAGAAATGGTTACCCTGTCGTGCCAGAGGTGTGCCTCTACTTCCAAAATAAGCTCTTCAGAGCCAACCGCACCTCAAAGCTCTCTGCCGAGGCACTCAACGCCTTTGACTCACGAAACTATCCGCCACTGGCAGAGGTCGGCGTGAACATCAACTACAACACCGCCTATATCCACTACGAAGATGGTTGGTTTGAGGGTCAGTTTAACCCAGAGCCACTACAGGTCACTGAGGGCTTTGATACAAATGTAGTAATACTAAAAATCTTCCCAGGCATCTCGGAGACCACACTTAAGGCTGTTCTCTCTGTAGATGGACTTCGCGGAGTAATCCTTGAGACCTTCGGCACTGGCAATGCCCCTACCGCCGACTGGTTTATCAACCTTCTCAGCCAGACCATTGCTCGCGGTGTGACGATAGTAAATGTCACACAGTGCGTAGGCGGAGGCGTGGCAATGGAGCTCTATGAGACAGGCAAGCGACTTCAGCAGGCAGGTGTAATCAGCGGACACGATATGACAACCGAGGCGGCCGTTACAAAGTTGATGCTACTTCTTGGAAATTGCCCACAAAAAGATGGGGTCGCACAGAGTATGTTGATATCAAAAAATGGAGAATTTGGCAGTTAGCCTTTGCACAAACAAAAAATTTTTTGTACATTTGGGACTGATAAGGTATGCAAAATGTGGCGAACAAGCCCGTTTTGCGTCCGTATCGCGCTGATACACTGTCAGTTATATGTTTTTTGATGCGAAATTTTGAAAAGATGACAAAATCTCGCGAGTGGCACAAAAACAACTAAAAATACTAATAGAGAGAAATTTTTACAAAAAACTATTCAAATTTTTTAACTTATTAAAAACACTATGAAAAAATTATTTTTGGTTTTGGCAGTTGCTGCTCTGTCGTTCAGCACTGCAATCGCACAGGACGCTGCAGCTGCAGCACCTGCTGAAGAGGCAACCGTAGAGAACGCTGAGGCTGCACCAGTAGCAGAGGAGGCTGTTGTTGAGGAGGCTATTAATCCTGAGGTTGAGATCGCTGGTGATTCACTCCACTACGTTCTTATGCAGAAGTTCCTTGAGGGTGGCTGGGGATGGATGCTCCCAATCCTTATCGTACTTGTTCTCGGTCTTGCAATTGCAATTGAGCGTATCCTCTTCCTCGGTCTTTCAACTATCAACACAAAGAAGTTTATTGCTGCTGTTGAGAAGGCACTTAACGAGGGTGGTATTGAGGCTGCAAAGGCAGTTTGCCGTGACACAAAGGGTCCAATCGCATCTATCTACTGGCAGGGTCTTGACCGTTATGAGCAGGGTCTTGATGCAGTTGAGAAGGCAGTTGTTTCTTACGGTTCAGTACAGACAGGTCAGCTTGAGAGCGGTCTTGGTTGGTTGTCACTCTTCATTGCTCTTTCTCCATCACTCGGATTTATGGGTACTGTAGTAGGTCTTGTACAGTCATTTGACTCTATCCAGGCTGCAGGTGACATCTCTCCAGCACTCGTTGCAGGTGGTATGAAGGTGGCGCTGCTTACTACATTGTTGGGTCTGATTGCTGCAATGGTTCTTCAGGTGTTCTACAACTACGTAATCGTAAAGATTGACGGTATTGTAAATGAGATGGAGGATGCTTCTATCACCCTGATGGATATCCTTACAGTTTACAAGAAATAATTAGACCAAAACAATAATCGTACACAGAAAATTATGAAAAAGATGTTAAATATACTGTTGGGACTTCTGTTCGCTATTACTGCCGTTATGGTAGGCTGGGCAGTAGTTTCTGGCGGATCTGAGGTTGCCATCAGCTGGAACCTGGTTTGGGGCTATGCCCTGCTCGTAGGTGCAGTGCTGAGCGTCTTGCTCTCTGCTATCAAGGGTACGATTACTAATCCTGCAGGTTTGAAGAAGACAATGTTAGCTATTGTGCTTGTAGTAGTTGTAGTAGGTGCTGCGCTATTCATTGCACTTGGTCACGATGGTCTTACAATTCCTAACTCTGCGGGTGGTGTATTCGATGATCCATTCGATTTGGTTATCTCAGAGGTTGGTATCCTTGTTACATACGTTGTTGCAGCCGCTTCAATCGTAGTAACACTATATACCGAGGTTCGTAACCTGTTCAAATAGTAAGGTAATTTATGGCAAAAAGTAAGAAAATACCTGAAATCAACGCTTCGTCACAGGCGGATATCGCGTTTACAGTGCTTATCTTCTTCCTTGTGGTTTCTACAATGGATGTTGATACCGGTATCGTGCGCGTACTCCCACCAATGCCAGATCCAAATGTAAAGCAGGAGGATATCAAGGTTAAAGAGCGTAACCTCTTCCTTGTATTCGTATCTGGTAGCGGTCAGCTTATGGCGGGTGGTCAGGTCATGGATCTTCATTATCTGAAGGATAAGGCAAAGGAGTTTATCCTTAATCCTTACAATGATGAGAATCTTCCAGAGAAGAAGGAGCAGACCTTTGATATGCCAGATGGCTCAAAGTGGACCTTCCCAGTAAGCGAGGGAGTAATCTCACTTCAGAATACCCGTGACACTGATTATCAGGTTTATATCCGCGTACAGAACGAGCTTACTCGCGCATTCAACGAGGTGCGTGATGATGTCTCAATGGCAAAGTTCGGCAAGAAGTTCGCAGACCTTGCCGAGGAGGAGAGAAAAGTAGTAACCAAGGCAGTACCTTTGAAGATTTCAGAGGCTGAGCCACGTAAAATGGGTAAGTAATATGGCAGTAATGAAGAAAAAGGGCGATCGCGAGGTTCCTGCAATGTCAACCACCTCCCTGCCCGATGTAGTGTATATCATCCTGTTCTTCTTTATGCTCTCTACCTCAATGCGTGATCAGGAGCTGATGGTTAAATACCGTCTCCCAGAGGCTACTGAGGTTCAGAAGCTTGAGAAGAAGAATCTCGTGAGCTACATTCACATTGGTGTACCAGTTCTGCATATGCAGGCAAAGTATGGTACTGCACCACTGATTCAGCTCAACGATTCGTATAAGACAACTAAGGATATCCTTGATTTTGCAGCAGCAGAGCGCGATAAGCTTTCAGAGGCAGACCGTGCATCAATGACCATCTGTCTTAAGGCAGACGGTGCTACAAAGATGGGTATCATCGCCGACGTAAAGCAGGAGCTCCGCCGTGCTAACGCACTGAAGATCTCTTATGCTTCATCAAAGGTGCTGGGTTACTAATAACTCAGAGCGTACAAGAAGAAGGAGAGGGCGACCTCTCCTTTTTTATTTTGCTGTCAAATTGGCTATTAGCCATTGGCCATTAGCCGTTGGCTTGCCTTCGGCAACCCGACCCTGCTCCGCCTCGGCAATTCAAACAAGTTTGATTGCTCTCGGCTTAATCGCAGCGTTGGCCTTACAGAGGTACAGACTTCGTCTGTTTGCGTTTATTCGGATTTAGGTTGCTGCCGCAAGGCAGTGAAAGAGAAAATAGAGTCTAACACTCAAGCTCGCTTGAAGGTGGAAAGACTCTATTTTTTATTTCAATAACTCGTAGAGTTACCCTAAATCCGCATCAGCACGGAAGAAAAACGAAGTTTTTCGCGAAAGTCTTTTGGGTCACTTTTCTTCAGAAAAGGGACGGTACACGCTTTCTGCGTAGCCAAAGCTGGCCTATGCTTGACCCTTAGGGGTAAATCCAGGGGCTTGGTTTACGTTTATTGTGCCGAACTTGCTCTCGTAGTTATGGAGGTTCTCCTGCAGTGAGAGCAGCAGTCGTTTTGCGTGTTCTGGAGTGAGGATTATTCTACTACCCACCTTAGCCTTAGGCATTCCTGGTAGTATAGATGCAAAGTCAAGTATCACCTCGCTTGGCGAGTGGGCTATAATTACGAAGTTAGAGTAGTGACCCTGGGCTACTGCTGGGTCAAGTTCAAATTCAATCTTATTCTCTGCCATAGTTTTATACTGTTATAAGTTCAATACCTGCCTCTTCAATAATCTCAACCATCTCTGGGGATATGTCTGAGTCTGTGATTATCACATCCACCTCGTCAATAGATGTTATGCGACCAAAGCCGTGATGTCCGAACTTTGACGAGTCTGCAATAACAATAGTCTTTGACGATGCTGCCATCATCTTGCGCGAGAGCAGTGTCTCCTCTATCGTTGATGTAGTAATACCGAAGTCGGGGTCAAAGCCGTCCACGCCGAGGAAGAACTTAGAGCATACCATATCTCCGAGACTTGAACAAGCCTGCTCTCCACGTGTAGCGAAGGACTTTTTATATACCGTACCTCCGAGTTGTTGCACCTGTATTGTCTCCACCTCATTCAGAAGGGCGGATACTTTGAGGAAAGGTGTTACCACATTTATTGTCGGCGATGGCGATAGGGCGTGTATAGCCTCGGCAAGGGCGTATGTTGTAGAGCCTGCCGAAATCATAATAGAGTCGCCCTCCTCAATCATCTGCGCTGCGCGCTGTGCGATACGATACTTTGCCTCGCGGTTGAGTGACGATTTTGTCATCAGGTCGCGGTCGGCAATATGCGGATTAGCTAATCGCGCACTACCGTGTACCTTATAGAGCAGACCTTTGCTCTCAAGAATCTTCACATCCTTGCGGATAGTTACCTTTGTTACGCCAAGCTCCTCGGCAACATCTGTGATACGGATAAAGCCGTACTTTTCAAGTTTTTCGAGTATATACTTGTGTCTCTCTGCAATACTTAACATTACCAAATCTCCTTTTTAACTGTTTTACGACCAGCGTAGCAATTTACAAAATCAAGAACTGTACCCTTCGGGATTGTTATGCGAATAGCTGTGCGAGGGCGGAAGAGTACAGGGTTCATTCTCTCGCCAAAGAGGGCACGAAACTCAATGTCAGATATATTTGTAATCTGCAACACACCCTTCTTTGCATCTATAACCTTCACCTCAAGCGATGCGTCAATGAGCTGCTCAATGTACTTACTATCGCCAGCAAGGGTGTTGTTAAACAGCGCCACCATACGACCTGCAAACAGAGCCTCGCGAAGAGAGGTAAGGGTATACTCCTTTGCAAACACAAGGGTCATTGGGCGAATCTGATTTCCGTACATATAGCGCGAAGTGTCGTGAATATCGCTGTTTGCCATCATTGGCAGGCCGTACTCGTCAAACCAATCAAGCACCTTTGGATACCACTCCGAGCCGTTGAAAAGTTCTACCGCGTGGATTCTACCCTCCTTAATAAGCTGTTTCTGAAGCGGATAGAGTGTACACTTCTTATCTGGCCAACCCGGATGGTTCCAGAGCATAAAGCAACCCTGCTCCTCGGCCTTTCTAAAGTCATCCATCTCTGTAGGGTTAGGTATTCGGTTCCCATCCTTGTCGCGCAACAACTTACCATTCTCATCTACCTTGTAACGCACCTGCTCAAAGACATTTGGGTCCTTGATAAACAGAGCATTCATATGTCCAAAAGGCTTTGTGCGGGTAATCTCAACTGCTGGCACGACCAAAAATCCGAACTTCTTACCCTCCTTTACAGCCAGCTCAATAGGCAGGTTGTAGTCCTTAAGACGGATACCCTTATTCTTGTGTACAGCGTTGTGCTCAGACATAGCAATCACATCTAATCCATCCTGCCACGCCTCACGCACGCGACCTACAGGCGAAACCTGTGCATCGGCAAAGACAGTGTGCATATGAAAATCGCACTTAAGAGTCAGATACTCGCCGATGTTAGGGATAGAGATAACTCGGCGCACAGCCTTCTCAAGCTCATAGCAAACAGTTCTGTCGTCAGAGTTCTCTGGTGGATTCTTTGCATCAACGCTTGTCGCAATAAGGGCAAGACCCAAAATTAAAAAAAACTTCTTCATCGTAGTATAGTTTTAGTTTTATTTATCTAACAGTTTCTCAAGTTTATTATAGCAACCTATCTCGTACATCTGAGGGATTAGCTCGCGGTAAAACTTCAGCACATCCTCCCAGCGGTAGTATGGCGCCATAGAGCCGTCAATCTGCTTCGGGAAGGCTATCTCCTCCTCATTAAGGAGCATCTTTACAAGAGTCTGTCCCTCCTTATTGCGGTAGAAAATCCACTGCAGGTTACATCCCATCGGAATGTTGTAGTCCTGAAAGACCTTCTCTATCTGCTCATAGTCATGCACCTCTTCGCACCAACCTGGGATGCGCATTGTATTTAGCAGACCCATAATGTTTCCGTCGTGACCAAAGCGAAGGTCTACAGCCGCCACACCCTCGTTTACTCTACGCTCGGCATCGTTAATAATCTGCTCAAGCAGAGGTGTTGATACTCCATTGAGGAACTTCTCCTTAATACCTGACGGGCCCTTCTCGTGGTAGAAGATGATATTTACAAGCCTCCACTGCTGATATAACTCCTCTGGCGTGAAAATGTCAAGAATACTCTCCTCCGTAGGTGTTCCTGGCAGCGAAGTGGCTGTCTTAAAGAGATGAAACACAAAGTCGTGTGGGAAAGGCATACTCTTCACATAGTCTGGCTTAAAGAGCGAGTGTAGCAATCGTGATATATCTACATTCTCACGACGGTAACGCCTCCACTGCTGCATCCACTCACAATTTGTGTTGTGGCGATATAGGTCAATATACTTTGCTAAACGAGGGTCGTTATCCTTGTAGTAAGGGTTGAGCCACCTCTGGAACGGTTTTCCGCACTCGTAGTGGATATCTAACTTGTTGTCGTGGCGCATCAGCTCATCGCAGAAGGCAGTCATACTCATCAGTACGCGCGGAACAATTGTCGCCTTGGTATCAATATACTCTGCCTTCTTGAAAATAGGCTTGTAGTTGTTGTACATACGACGCGCAATCTGTCGATGCTGCTCCTGACCCTTGAGAGTAAGCTCTCCGCCACGACCATAGGCATCCCTCTTTGCGCGTGTCAGTCGGTCATAAATCTCCTTGCCATAAGGAGTTAGCTTGCCAAAATATGCTGCATCCTCAAATACTCTATATGCTCGGTCGTACTTCTCATCACGAAGCACATATCGCGAGCCGTGACGACCATAGTGGCTGATATAGAATGGCTTATAACCCTTTGGCGCTGGCGTCTGCTCCTTAAACTGAGTCGGATAGAGACGGTATACGCCAAGGGCGTAGCTACTATCTGACAGTATCAGCTCGCGAGCACTCTGCGCCGTAGCCGTAAAGGCTAAAATTATCGCTACTGTAGTAATAAAAAATCTTCTCATATAGTCAGTTTTTAGGTTCAAATCGGTTTAATGTGCCTCAAGCCAGTTTTTTCCTATGCCTATATCTACCACAAGCGGTATAGAGAGCTTTGCCGCACCCTCCATCTGCTCACGCACAATGCGCTCCACAGCCTCGCGCTCTGTCGGCGCAAGGTCTACGACAATTTCGTCGTGTACCTGAAGGATAAGCTTTGAGCGAATGCCCTGCTCCTTAAAGGCGCGGTAGACACCCACCATAGCAATCTTCATAATGTCGGCAGCACTACCCTGTATCGGCGCATTTATAGCATTTCTCTCGGCAAGGGCACGGGTATTTGCGTTGCGCGAGTCAATACCCTCAAGATATCTGCGACGGGCAAAGATGGTCTCCACCCAACCAGTCTGCACAGCATCGGCAATTGTCTTCTCCATATACTGCTTAACCTTCGGATAGGATGCAAAGTAGCCATCAATCAACTCTTTAGCCTCCGAGCGAGGGATATCAAGTCGCTGCGCCAGTCCAAAGGCAGAAATGCCGTATATAATGCCGAAGTTAGCAGTTTTAGCGCGCCTACGCTCCTCTGCGGTTACCTCATCTATCGCCTTGCCGAAAATCTTGGCTGCCGTAGCGGCGTGAATATCCTCTCCGTTGCGAAACGCCTCACACAGCGACTCATCGCCACTTAGGTGCGCCATCAGTCTGAGCTCCACCTGCGAGTAGTCTGCCGAGAGCAACAGCCCATCCTCGCGCGAAGGTATAAATGCCTCACGAATAGGTCGGCCTATAGCATCGCGGATAGGGATATTCTGCAAGTTAGGGTTAGAGGAGGAGAGTCTACCTGTAGCCGTAACTGCCTGATTATATGATGTATGAATATGCCCCGTTACTGGATTTACCAACTCTGGCAGTGCGTCAATATATGTAGAGAGCAGTTTTTTCACACCGCGATACTCAAGTATCAGTCGCACAATCTCGTGCTCGGCAGCAAAGCCCTTCAGATACTCCTCGTCTGTGCAGAACTGCTTTGTCTTTGTCATCTTCGGCTTCTCTGCAATGCGCATCTTTGCAAAGAGCAGTTCGCCAATCTGTCTTCCCGAATTTACATTCAGCCCTGGGGTGTCAGCCATAGCGCAAATTCTCTGCTCAAGGTCACGAAGTTGCATCGTTAGCGTTACCGAGTAATCCTTAAGTCGCTCACTGTCAATCTTTACGCCATTCCACTCCATATCGGCAAGCACAGCAACCATCGGCTCCTCAATCTCGTGATAGAGGCGCAAAAGCGACTGACTCTCAATCTGTGGGCGCAGTGCGTAGTAGAGCTGTAGCGTTATATCCGCATCCTCACATCCATACTCCGAAATAGGCTGTAGACCCACCATATCCATAGTCATCTGCTCGCGACCCTTGCCAATAAGGGTCTGGATAGATATTGGCGAGTAGTTCAAATACCTCTCCGAGAGCGCATCCATATTGTGTCGCGACTCTGGGTCAAGCAGATAGTGAAGCAACATCGTATCCCACTTCTCTCCGCGCACCTCAATGCCTAATGTCCGTAGAAAGAGTATGTCGAACTTCATATTCTGACCCACCTTGGCAATCTTTGTATTCTCAAATAGTGGGCGTAGTATCTCGGCATAACTACTCTCAAGGGCGTTTCTGTCACTGCCGATAGTAAAAGGTATATACCACGCCTTGTGTGGCTCAATAGCGAGCGAAATTCCCACAATGCGGCTTGTGAATATATCCAATCCCGAAGTCTCAATATCAAAGCATAGAATAGTACTGCCCATACAGATATCCACCACCTTGCGTAGCTCACACTCGCTCATAACGGTGGTATAACAGTGCTCAACAGTAGCAATTGTCGCAAAACCGCTCTGCTCTACTGCCGCAACAACACTCTCTACTGGCACAGCGGGGTTATCAAACATATCAAAGAGCGTTCCCTGCCCCTCCATAGACTTTCGTCGCGCAGCCCCCGCCTTCATTCGCGCCATATTGGCAAGCTGTGTCTGCTCCGCCTGATGAGGCGTAGTTGTATCCTCAACGGGTGCCATATTCTGCACATCGTTCAGAAAAGCCTTAAAGTCAAGCTCCGTAAAGAGCGACTTGAGCATATCAATCTTCGGACAGCAGACAGTAAGTGCCGCCTCATTAAACTCTATCGGCACATCAAGGGCAATCTTTGTAAGGGCCTTTGAGAGTCGGAGTTGCTCTACACTGGCAGCAATATTTGCACCTGCGCGACCCGTTATCTGGTCTACATTTTCAATTATTGACTCTATATCTCCCCACCTCTGCACCAGCTTACAAGCCCCCTTCTCGCCTATGCCCGCAACACCCGGAATATTATCCGACGCATCGCCCCACAGAGCAAGAATATCACTCACAAGCATCGGGTCATCAATGCCGTACTTATCCTTAATCGCCTGACTATCAACAATCTCTATCTGGTCGCCCTTCTGCTTGTATATCTTACGATTTGTGCCGACAAGCTGCCCATAGTCCTTATCTGGTGTGACCATATATACCTCATAGCCCGCCTCTGCGCCCTTAAAGGCGAGAGTTCCGATAACATCGTCAGCCTCGTAGCCCTCAACCTCAAGGATAGGTATGCACATAGCCTCCACAATGCGCTTCACATAAGGCACTGACTGGATTATATCCTCTGGCGTCTGTGGACGGTTAGCCTTGTACTGCTCAAACATCTGACGGCGGAACGAGCCCCCCTCAGGGTCAAAAGCCACGCCGAGCAGGTCTGGCTTCTCGCGCTTCTGAATATCCCTCAGAAACTTCGTAAAACCAAAGACTATAGATGTGTTCATTCCCGCACGATTACGCATCGGACGACCGTAGAATGCGTAATAGTACTTGAATATCAGCGCATAAGCGTCTATAAGGAATAGTTTTTTCATTAGCAGTTAGTTTTCATCGTTGTACCACTCGGCATATGATGTGGCTGTCTCG
Organism: Alistipes sp.; assembly: GCA_017938765.1. Taxonomy (GTDB): domain Bacteria; phylum Bacteroidota; class Bacteroidia; order Bacteroidales; family Rikenellaceae; genus Alistipes. The sequence goes on from JAGBAX010000028.1 coordinate 241,417, forward strand.
TGCAGGCGTAGGCTGTGCAGCGTAACAGCAGCAGGCAGTGCCGCCTTAAGGCGAGCGGCGAAGTCCACAAGCATATTCTCGCAAGTAGGCTGATACTCCACAAGTATCACATTTGTAAACTGACTCTGCATAGCCTCTGCCAGCGCCTCTGCCTCTGCTGTGCGACGCATAACAAAGGAGTGGTCAAGGCGGTCGGTAATCTCACGAGCAACAATAGCCTTCAACTCACCAAAGTCCATAACCATACCGAGCTTTGGGCTTGTTGGGTCGGTAACAGGCTCGCCCTTGACCGTCACAAAGAGGCGATAGGAGTGGCCGTGAATCTCACGACACTTGCCATCATACCCCCACAGCGCGTGGGCAGACTCAAACGAAAACTCCTTGGTAAGGCGAATCATCGGTGTGGCAGTTTATCAAGGTAGTCAATATACGGCTCACGCTGAAACGCCTCATTAAGCGAGATATATGTCTGGGTGTTGCTAATGCCCTGCACACGCAGAATACCGTCAAATATTGTACGCATAAGGTGGTCGTTATCAACGCAGTAGAGCTTCAGCATAGCGTTGTAAGTACCAGTAATAAAGTGGCACTCCACAACCTCAGGGATATTTTTAATCTTCTCCGCTACAGCAGTACTCATAATAGGGTCTTGAATGCGGATGCTGATAAATGCGCAGACGTCAAAGCCGAGCATCTTTGGGTTTACCATCATTCGGCTACCCATAATCACACCCCAATCTTCAAGTTTATTTATGCGCTGATGTATCGCCGCGCCTGAGATGCCACACTCACGTGCAATCTCAAGGTACGGCATACGCGCATTCTTCACAAGAAACTTCAGTATCTTGCGATCTGTTGAATCTAATGTTACTTTTCGGTTGCTCATCTCCTAATAGTAATTTTACTTTAACACTCCTAATTCCTTACCTACCTCAACAAAGGCATCTACGCAACGCTGAAGCTGCTCTACAGTATGACCTGCAGATACCTGCACACGAATACGCGCCAGCCCCTTAGGCACTACTGGATAGTAGAAACCAGTCACAAATACGCCACGCTGCTGAAGTGCTGCTGCAAACTCCTGCGACAACTTCGCATCATAGAGCATCACTGCGCATATAGCCGAGTCTGTAGGCTTAATATCAAAGCCCGCCTCAATCATCTTCGCGCGGAAATACTCCACATTTGCTACAAGGCGGTCGTGGTGCTCATTGCTCTCCTCCAACATCTTGAATAGCTCAATACCCGCGCCAACCACTGCTGGTGGCAGAGAGTTAGAGAACAGATATGGACGAGAACGCTGACGCAGCATATCAATAATCTCCTTGCGACCAGTAGTAAAACCACCCACAGCGCCACCAAAGGCCTTGCCAAGTGTACCAGTGATAATATCCACCTCGCCACGAAGGTTATACAGCTCTGTAATACCGCGACCTGTAGCGCCCAGAACACCTGCCGAGTGACACTCGTCAACCATCACAAGGGCGTTATACCTCTTTGCAAGCTCGCAGATTTTATCCAGCGGAGCGGCATTGCCATCCATCGAAAAGACACCGTCTGTACAGATAATTCTAAATCGCTGAGCCTGTGCGCGCTTCAGACAATCCTCAAGCGACTCCATATCTGCATTTGCATAGCGATATCTTACCGCCTTACAAAGGCGCACACCGTCAATAATTGACGCATGGTTCAGTGCATCAGAGATAATAGCATCCTGCTCTGTAAACAGAGGCTCAAACACGCCACCATTTGCATCAAAGCAAGCAGCATATAGAATTGTATCCTCAGTACCGAAGTAGTCAGCAATAGCCTTCTCAAGCTGCTTGTGAATATCCTGACAGCCACAGATAAAGCGCACCGATGACATACCGTAGCCTCGGCTATCCATTGCACTCTTTGCCGCCTCAATAAGACGAGGGTTGTCAGAGAGTCCCAAATAATTGTTAGCACAGAAGTTTAGACAAGGCTTGCCCGCAACCTCAATCTCTGCGCTCTGTGGAGAGCAGATTACTCGCTCGGTCTTATATAGACCGGCATCCTTAATGCTCTGAAGTTCTTGCTCCAGAAACTCTTTGAAATTTCCGTACATAGTTGTAGTTATTTATTGTTTTATATCATTGATTTTCAATCTGTTACATATACATACTCAGGCAAAAGATTACAAATTCAAACTTTTACCTACGCAAAGATAACATTTTTACGCTATTTTTTGCAATAAACGGGCATTTTTTCGCACTTATGCTTACAATTTTTTATAATAAAGAAAATTATTCAAAATATGTACATATATGATATTTTTTTCATACCTTTGTTACATTAATTTATAAATATAGAAGGTATGAAATTTTCAAAGGTTTTTTGGGCAGCTCTACTTGCCGTTGTTGTAGGTAGCGTTATCTCTGGCCTCTTTTGGCTATTCACATTCATCGGAGCCATCGGTGCTATGGGCAGTAGCGAGGCTGTTGCTGTAATGCCAAACTCAATTATTAAGATTGATCTTACAGACAACATCACAGACTCTCCAGTAATCAATCCATTTGCAAACATGGATTTTACTACAATGTCTTCATCGCGCACCTTGCCACTTCTTAAGGTGTTGCGTAGCATTGAGACTGCCGCTACAGACGAGCGCATTAAGGGTATATATATTAATGTAAACTACTCCGCTGCAGGTGCCATCTCTTCAGCAGCCCTTGAGGAGATTCGCACTGCCCTTGTTAAGTTCAAGGAGTCGGGCAAGTTTATCGTCGCCTATAACGACGTATACTCGCAGACTGTATACTACTTAGCCTCTGTAGCCGACAAGATTTACATCCAGCCAGAGGGTAGCTTTGACTGGCACGGTATGGCATCGGTGCTGCTCTTCTACAAGGGCGCACTTGACAAGCTCGGCATCCACGCTGAGGCCTTCCGCCCTACTGTATGTAAGTACAAGAGCGCTGTAGAGCCTTACCTGCTCACTAAGATGTCTGATGCAAACCGCCGCCAGATGGATGAGCTGGGCGATGGTATGTGGAACACTATCTGCACTACTGTTGCCGCTGCGCGTGGCATAACTGTAGAGGCTCTGAATAAGATTGCCGACACCACACCAGTGCTCTTCCCAGAGCAGGCTGTAGAGCATAAACTCGTTGACGGAGTTATCTACCGCGACCAGATGGAGGATATCTTTGCTGAGTATGGCGTTACTCGTAACTTTATGAATGAGTTTGAGTTTATCACCTTGGGCGACTACTGCACCGCTGTGGGTGCTACCGTTGAGGACTTCTCAGCTCCTAAAATTGGCATTATCTATGCCGAGGGTGGTATCGTTGATGGTGATAACACCGCTATTGACGGCAATATCTACGGCACAACTCTGGCAAATACTATCGCTAAGGCTCGCAAGGATGAGAGTCTGAAGGCCGTAGTGCTTCGCGTGAACTCTCCAGGTGGTAGCGCACTGGCAAGTGATGTTATCTGGCGCGAGGTGGAGCTGCTGAAGAAGGAGAAGCCAGTAATCGTCTCTATGGGTGCATACGCTGCCAGCGGTGGATACTATATCTCTGCCCCTGCAGATGCTATTGTGGCTAATAACCTTACAATCACAGGCTCTATCGGCGTATTCGGCATTATGCTTGAGGGTGGCGATATGCTCCGTAACAAACTCGGCATTACATACGATACAGTCAAGACCAACCCATCGGCAGACTTCGGCGCAGGTGTGCTCGGTATGTCCCTACGTAAGCCTACAGCCGCTGAGCGCGCTACACTTATTAAGTCTGTAGATAAGGTCTACGAGGCCTTCACAAGCAAGGTTGCTGCAGGAAGAAACCTTGAGCTACAGAGGGTGCTTGAGATTGCCGAGGGTCGCGTGTGGAGCGGTACTGACGCCGTAAAGATTGGCCTTGCAGATGCAAACGGAGGTATCATCACCGCTATCGGCATCGCAGCCGATAAGGCCGGCATAGCAGATAACTTCCGCATTGAGGAGGTGCTGCCAGAGCTGGACCCTATGACCGCATTCCTCCAGAGCCTCAACACTCAGGTTAAGTACGCAACTATGGATAACGACCTTAAGGCTCTCTGCAACGACTACCAGACCCTCAAGAACGACATCCTCCGCTCTGGCGTACAGACCTACTGCCCTTACCGCGTGTGGTTCTAAGCCTGGATGACGCGTACTGCCCGCTTTTTGAAAAAAGCAGGGCGTGCAAAAACTTTTGGCGAAACTTTGTTTCGCTTCCGCGCTGATGCGGATTTAGGGTAACTCTGCGAGTTATTGAAATAAAAAATATCCACCTTTGGTTTCAAGCGAGCTTGACCTTTGGTGGATATTTTCTCTTTCACTGCCTTGCGGCAGCAACCTAAATCCGAATAAACACTTTCAGACGAAGTCTGTACCTATGAAAGGCCAACGGCTAATGGCCAACGGCTAACAGCCCATTTTGTCGTCAGAGTGGTGCATTTACCACGCTCAATAAAAAAATGCCTGCGCAGGATAGTACCGAGTAGTACAGCCCAGCAGGCATTTTTTATTAGCGGCAGGAAATGTGCCACTATCACGACAAAATAAACTATGCTTTGCCGTTAGATCCAAGCACATTCACAATCTTGTGAATATACTGCTTCTTCATATTCTCACGAGCAGGACCGAGGTACTTACGAGGGTCAAACTCAGCTGGCTTAGTAGCGAATACCTCGCGGATAGCAGCGGTCATAGCAAGACGAGAGTCAGAGTCGATGTTAATCTTGCAAACTGCGCTCTCAGCAGCCTTGCGGAGCTGTGACTCAGGAATACCTACAGCAGCCTTAAGTGCGCCGCCATACTTGTTGATAGTATCAACCTCCTCCTGTGGCACTGAAGATGAGCCGTGAAGAACGATAGGGAAGCCAGGAAGCTCCTTCTCAATAGCAGCAAGAACGTCAAATGCCAATGGTGGTGGCACGAGGCGGCCAGTCTCTGGGTCAAGTGTGCACTGCTCTGGAGTGAACTTAAACGCACCGTGAGAAGTACCGATAGAGATAGCGAGGCTATCGCAACCAGTCTTAGTTACGAAGTCTACAACCTCCTCTGGCTTAGTATAGTGGCTCTCCTCTGCGCAAACCTCGTCCTCAACACCTGCAAGAACGCCGAGCTCGCCCTCTACAGTTACGTCAAACTGGTGAGCATACTCTACAACCTTCTTTGTAAGAGCTACGTTCTCCTCATATGGGAGGTGTGAGCCGTCAATCATTACTGATGAGAAGCCCATATCGATACAGCTCTTGCAAGTCTCAAAGCTATCACCGTGATCAAGGTGAAGAACAATCTGAGGGTTCTCCCAACCGAGCTCCTTAGCGTACTCTACAGCGCCCTCAGCCATATAGCGGAGAAGGGTCTGGTTTGCATAGTTACGAGCGCCCTTAGAAACCTGAAGGATTACTGGAGACTTAGTCTCTGCTGCAGCCATGATAATTGCCTGCAACTGCTCCATGTTGTTGAAGTTGAAAGCAGGAACAGCGTAGCCGCCGTCAATAGCCTTTGCGAACATCTCGCGAGTGTTCACAAGACCGAGATTCTTGTACGAAATCATAGTGTTATAAATTTATGGTTTATAAATGTTTGTCTTTTTACGCGCCAAAATTACAAAATATTTTGCAAATACTCGCATCTAGAAGATTAAATTCCACACAAATACCACACTTAGCAATATAGGTGCCACCCATTTAAGTGTAAAAACAAGGAGTGGGAATAGTTTTGCGGGCAGAGTGCCGTAGTTAGATATCTGCTCGCGGAAGACCTTGCGGTCAAATACCCAGCCGGCGAAAACAGCCGTAAGCAGTCCACCCACAGGCATCAGCACATCGGCCGTAACGGTATCAAAGGCGCCGAAGAACCACTCCCACTTTAGGCAGACCATAGATAGAACGATTGTTGCCAAAGTAGTGATTCGTGCCGCATGCTTGCGAGCCACATTATGGTTCTCCTGCAGGTACTGCGTAAGCACCTCGTGGAACGATATTGTTGATGTAAGGGCAGCTAAAGCCACCAGCAGGAAGAATATTGTGCTCCAGAGCTCAGATGCTGGCATCTCGGCAAAGATAAATGGCATAGTCTCAAAGAGCAGTGTCGGGCCTGCGGTAGGCTCAAGACCCTCAACGCTGAATACTGCTGGGAAGATAACCATACCCGATAGCATTGCCACCAGGAAAGTCATCAGACTCACTGATACAGATGTACGAGTGAGGTTTGTCCCCTCCTTAAAGTAGGATGAGTAGGCAATCATACAGCCTAAACCGATAGAGAGCGAGAAGAAGGCCTGACCTATAGCGCTGACAATAGTTTTTACTGTAAATGCCTTCTCAAAGTCTGGAGTAAAGAGAAAACGGTATCCCTCAGCCGCGCCAGACATTGTTGCCGAGTGGACAACAAGCACAACGAGCATCAGCAGCAGTACGGGCATAACTATTTTGGAGATGCGCTCCAACCCCTGCTGCACACCCATAGCTACAATGGCGTGTGTGAGCACCACAAAGACAACCGTATAGAACGGTTCGCGCCACGAAGATGTAAAGGCCGCAAAGTTGCTATGGAAGTCCGTTGCACTATATAGTGAGCCATCTATTGAGCTAACAAAAAACTCCAACGACCAACCCGCCACGATGTAGTAGAATCCAGATATAAGCAGCGAGACAATCACGCTGTTATAGCCTAACCAAGTCCAACGCGGGGAGAGTGAATTGTAGGCTCTTACGGGGCTTTTACGCGTGTGAGTGCCTATAGCGAACTCGGCAAGCATAACTGGTATGCCGACAATAACCACGCTCAACAGATAGACAAGCAGAAAGGCACCACCGCCATTCTCTCCCGTCATATATGGGAAACGCCAGATGCTTCCCAGACCAATAGCACTACCTGCCGCAACAAGTACTGCGCCAATTTTACTTCCAAAAGAGTCTCTTTTGCTCATATGTAACTAACCTAAACTCTAAAACTCGCCCTTCAGCGTAACGCTAACCCTACTGACCTTACCACCTAAAGGTGGTGCAATCTTCACTACAGTACACTCCACAGATTTTATAGTGCTGAAGTGGCTGTGCAGTGCATTTATAATATTTTGCGCCACTCGCTCTATGGTGTGTTGCACAATAGCCATCTGCTCACGAACTACCTCATATACAGTAAGATAGTTCACCGCCTGAGTAACATCATCCTCCTCTGCCACCCTGCCCAAAGGCGACACAATCTTCAGATTTACCTCAAAGTGGCTACCTGTAAGGCGCTCAAGTTCATAACAACCATGAAAGGCATGGAAATCCATACCCTCCAGATTGATTGTATAGTACTGACTGCTACTCATTTACAATAACAAGGTAGTAGTTCTTCTTACCCTTCTGCACAAGCAGATACTTGCCAGCAATAAGGTCGTCTGCTGTCACTGTCGCAGCAATATCCGTAACCTTCTGCTTGTTCAGTGACACGCCACCACCCTGAATCATCTTGCGGCACTCGCCCTTAGATGGGAAGATAGCTGTCTTCTCTGCGCAAAGGTCAATAAATGTGCAACCGAGGTCTGCTGCAGCAATCTCATACTGTGGCACACCCTCAAATACCTGAAGAAGGGTCTGCTCATCAAGACTCTTCAGCGCCTCTGATGTCGCCTGACCAAAGAGGATGCCAGATGCCTCCACAGCCTTCAGATACTCAGCCTCAGAGTGAATCATCGTTGTAACCTCCTGAGCAAGACGCTTCTGCAGTACGCGCAGGTGCGGTGCAGCCTCGTGCTCAGCAATCAGAGCCTCAACGGTCTGACGGTCAAGGAGCGTGAAAATCTTGATATATCGCTTTGCATCCTCATCAGATACATTGAGCCAGAACTGGTAGAACTTGTATGGAGATGTATAACGCGCATCAAGCCATACATTACCGCTCTCGGTCTTACCAAACTTCGTACCGTCAGCCTTTGTAATAAGCGGGCAAGTGATTGCAAATGCCTCAGCCTCAGGGCCTAACTTACGACGGATAAGCTCTGTACCCGTTGTGATGTTACCCCACTGGTCTGCACCACCGAGCTGAACTTTACAGCCCATAGTCTGGTAGAGGTGCAAAAAGTCGTAACCCTGAAGAAGCTGATATGTAAACTCAGTAAACGACATACCGTCACCCTCGCCATTAAAGCGCTTCTTTACCGAGTCTTTAGCCATCATATAATTCACAGTGATGCACTTACCAATCTCACGCGCGAAGTCAAGAAACGAAAACTCCTTCATCCAGTCGTAGTTGTTCACAAGCACCGCTGCATTCTCCGCATCAGAGTCAAAGTCAATAAGGCGCGCCAACTGAGCCTTTATCGCCTCCTGATTGTGACGCAGGGCTGCCTCATCGAGCAGGTTACGCTCCTGCGACTTACCACTCGGATCGCCAATCATACCCGTAGCACCACCTACAAGCGCCACTGGACGGTGACCGCACATCTGAAGGTGCTTGAGAATCATCACACCCACAAGGTGACCAATATGCAGTGAGTCTGCCGTAGGGTCAATACCCAAGTAGGCAGTTGTCATCTCCTTCTCTAACTGCTCCTCAGCGCCAGGCATCATCGTATGAATCATACCGCGCCACTGAAGCTCCTCAACAAAATTCTTTCTTGCCATTATTATAGTGTTAAATCAAACTTATTTATAAACATCTTTACTCCACGAGGGTTAATATCCTCAATAAACTGATACCTATCCTCAATCTTCACTGGTAACAGTTTTACCTCCACCTCGTTCAGCACCACATTAAGCTCCAGACGGCCATCTACTTTCGCCTCGCGAGCAATAATCTCACAAATCTCTGTGCGTGAATCGTTTAGGTCAGTCTCAAGCACCGCCGTCGGAGCCTCAACTGTTATAACATTGCCCGAAATTGCCACATTGCTAAAGGCTACATTAAAACGGGGATGGGCTCTGAGTACCGCCTCCACAAAGGCCTGCTGACTGCTCAGCAACTTCTCCTCACTCTGGGGGTCAATCTTCACCGTTCCGTCATCGGACGCCGCCTGCGTTGAGCGTGGTCGCTCCTTGTTGAGCGAACTTATAACCTTGTCTAAACTACCTATATCAAAATTACCGCGAATCTTACTCTGCGGCAGAACTACCACCTGTCGTGGCTCATCCATAACCTTTTCCTGCTGCTGTGCCACCTGCTGAACAGACTGCGCTACTGGCTGAACATTCTGCACAACAGACTGCACTACTGGTTGCGCCACCTGCTGAACACTCTGCCCCTCTGGTTGCCCTACCGGCTGTGCCACCTGCCCTACTGGTTGCCCCACCTGTGCCACTGGTGTTGCGGTGGCTATAGGAGTGCCCCCAATGGTTGGCAGGGGGAAGGCTGCGGTTATAAAGTCGTCGGCGTCAAAGTTTTTTTTTTACTCAGCTCAGCGATTTTCATCAGCGTGAGCTCCACGAGTAGCCTCTGACTTGAGGCGGCACGGATTGCACCATCGGCGGCTGCAAGCAGAGATATCGCTCCAAAGAGCAGCTCCGTATCACACTGCGCCCCCTGCTCACGATAGCGAGAGAGTAGCGAGCCTGTGAACTCCGTCAGAGCCTCGGCATTACTCTTTGTAACGAGCAAGTCTCGCATATGCTGACTCAGTCCACTCATAAAGAGCTGACCCGAAAATCCTCTTGACAGAACATTATCAAAGACCAACAACGCATTTATATAATCTCCTGCGCGCAGATAATCCACAACAGTAAAATAAGTGTCATAGTCCAACACATTGAGCGTAGCTGCAACAGCCTTATACTGAAGCGTAGTGCCACAGAAAGAGACAGCCTTGTCAAACATCGACAGCGCATCGCGCATACCGCCATCTGCCTTCTGCGCAATGAGCGACAGCGACTCATCATCCGCCGTAACGCCCTCACTACTTGCAATATACTTCAGATACTCAACCGCATCCTCAACACGAATACGATTAAAGTCATAAATCTGACAACGCGAGAGAATTGTCGGTATAATCTTGTGCTTTTCGGTCGTTGCAAGGATAAAAATAGCGTGCTGTGGAGGCTCCTCAAGAGTCTTCAGGAAGGCATTGAAGGCCGCCTGCGAGAGCATATGCACCTCATCAATGATAAATACAGAGTAGTGCCCCACCTGCGGGATTATTCTCACCTGCTCTATTAGGGCGCGAATATCCTCCACAGAGTTGTTTGATGCAGCATCTAACTCGTGAATATTGAGCGAGCGACCCTCGTTAAAAGTACGACAAGAGTCACACTCATTACACGCCTCTGCGCCATTTGGACTGAGGCAATTTATCGCCTTAGCAAATATTCGGGCACAAGTAGTCTTACCCACGCCTCTTGGACCACAAAATAGGTAAGCGTGTGCCAACTGATTTCTCTCAATAGCATTCTTGAGGGTAGAGGTGATATGCTTCTGCCCCACTACCGACGCAAATGTCGCCGGACGATACTTTCGCGCTGATACAATAAACTGCTCCATATACCCCGCAAAGGTAGAAAAAAAATGCGGTATACGCAAATTATTTATGGTGGGATTATATAATAATCACCTGCGACAAATAATAGTCAAAAGTAAATTTGTGAAATCACAAAATATTGCTACCTTTGCGTTGATTATGCTTATTACAATTTTGGAGATATTACTGCGCGGATTTGCAGTGGGTATGGCGGCATCTATCACGGTGGGTCCTGTGGCTGTGTTGTGTATACAGCGCACGCTTAGCAAGACTACTCGTGCGGGCGTTTTTTCTGGTTTGGGCGTTGCTTGTGCCGACACTCTTATGGCCATTATCGCCTACTTCTTCTTTGCCATGATGCAGGCACAGATAGAGAAGTATAGCCACCTACTGAGCATTGTCGGCGGCATTTTTGTTGTTATTGTCGGTGTTTATATCTTCTTTCAGAACCCAGTTCCGCAGATTCGTCGTAATCGTGCTGGAAACACTACGCTCTGGAAGGATTTTGCCTCAATGTTCGGCTTTACAATTGCCAATTTTGTTGTCGTTATTCCATATATCCTCGCCTTTTTTGCTATGTTTGGCGTAGGTGCTGAAGGCGATATCCGCGACACATCGTCCCTTGTTCGTGGCACCTTTACTATTCTTGGTTTCTTTGGTGGTGCATGCGCATGGTGGACAACGCTGACCCTTGTAATCAGCCTCTTCCGTCGCAAGTTCCGTCCGCGACATATGCTTACTATAAATCACGTTGCAGGCATTATTGTTGGTCTGCTCGGACTATATACAATACTTTCAATATTTATTAGCAACAATGGATAGAGACTCTCGCAAGATAGTAATCGCCTTGGATGGACACTCTTCGTGTGGTAAGAGCACCTTTGCAAAGGCGATAGCAGCCCGCTTGGGCTATATTTTTATTGACACAGGCGCGATGTACCGCTCTGTAACCCTCTACGCCCTTGAGAATGGCGGCATTGTGGATGGCATTGTGGACGAAGATGCTATTGTGGCACTTCTTGACCAGATAGAGATCACCTTCCGCTTCAACCCCACTCGCGGGGCAAGTGACATATATGTCAATGGCGAGCTTGTAGAGGGCAAGATTCGCACTATTGAGGTTAGCAACTTCGTCAGTGCTGTCAGCTCTATTGCCGCTGTTCGCACAAAGCTCGTAGCCATGCAGCAGCAGATGGGTCGCAAGCGAGGCGTTGTTATGGATGGCCGAGATATCGGCACCGTTGTCTTTCCCGATGCAGAGCTGAAGATATTTATGACCGCCGAGCCTAAGGTACGCGCCGAGCGCCGCTATGCCGAGCTGAAGGCTAAGGGCGACGATGTATGCTTTGAGGAGATTCTTGAGAATGTTATCGCCCGCGATAAGGCGGACTCCACCCGCGCCATATCTCCACTTCGCAAGGCCGACGATGCTATTGTGCTGGATAATAGCTATATGACCGTTGAGCAGCAGATGGAGTGGTTTGATGCTCAACTTGCCAGAGTTCTTAGCCTATGAGGGTCACTGTAGATAGCCATTCGGGCTTCTGTCACGGCGTTGTGCGAGCTATTTCAGAGGCTGAGAGCGCAATTAAGAAGTGGGGCGGTGTGAGTTGTCTGGGTGATATTGTCCACAACCGCATAGAGGTGCAACGCCTTGAGGCTCTGGGTCTTAAGACTATACACCACGACCAGATAAACACTCTTAACGAGGGTAGCCACCTGCTTATCCGCGCACATGGAGAACCACCTGCAACATACGCCCTTGCAAAGAGTTGCGGTGTGGAGATTATAGATGCCACCTGCCCCGTTGTTGCGGCACTGCAACGCCGTGTAAAGCGCGCCTATGAGCAGATGCAACAGTGTGGAGGACAACTTGTTATCCTTGGCAAGCACGGACATGCCGAGGTTGTGGGTCTTATTGGTCAGGTTGGTGGCGATGCGGTTGTTATTGAGAGCGAGGCGGAGGTTAATGCTATAGACTTTAGCCGACCAGTCTACCTACTCTCGCAGACCACGCAGTCTGTAGCCCTCTTTGAGCGGGTCTGCCGAGCTATAGAGAGCAATCTTGCTGCGGGGTGTACCTTTACGGCAGACGATACAATCTGTCGCCGCGTCTCATCTCGCGAGGAGCACCTCAGAGAGTTTGCCAGCAGTAACGATGTTGTTATCTTTGTCTGTGGTCGCAAGAGCAGCAACGGCAAGGTACTATATAATATATGTCTTGAGGAGAATCCTCGCTCCTACAATATCGAGGAGGCGTCAGAGCTACTTCCAGAGTGGTTTTCTGGTGCAGAGAGCGTGGGCGTATGCGGAGCAACCTCTACCCCACTATGGTTAATGGAGAGTGTAGCAAAACAAATTGAGAAGTTATGAAAAAGTATCTATTGAGAAGTCTGAAATATTTTCTTACTTTGTGCGTTCTACTTGTGGCACTGATATGGATAAAGATTAAGTACGAGGATTTGCCGGTAACCTACCTTCAGATGCTTGAGATATACTTCAGCCAGTGGAATGGCTGGGCTATGGCGGCAACAATCGTTCTGTTGAGCGCGACATATCCTCTCTTTGGCTTTGTCCGCCGTAGTGTCAGCGCAGATATTACTGCCGACCGCCAGCAGATTGAGGCAGCAATGGCGACTGTCGGGCTTGAACTTTGCTCGGCTACAGATAGCTGCCTTACGTTCCGCGCTACGGGACTTCAGCGCTTGACCCTACTCTTTGAGGATGATGTTACTGTTTGTAGCACAACCGAGGGAGTTACTATCAGCGGCCACCGCCGAACAGTTATTCGCGCCGTAATCCGCCTTGAGGGATACTTAACACATAAGAGACGAGATGAGTAAACGACTTATTTATAGCATTTTAGTACTAACAGCAGTAGCCAGTCTGACGCTGTATAGCACACGCAACGACTTTGGTCTTGGCCGTAATATGGAGATTATGGTCAATCTTATGCGCGCCGTAAACACAGAGTATGTAGATAGCGTTGCATCGGACAAACTTATGCGTCATGGTGCCGATGGCATCCTTCGTAACCTTGACCCCTACTGCACCTACCTCTCTGAGGAGGATATGAAGGAGTTCCGCCGAATGACAACGGGCAAGTATGGCGGTATTGGTGCAGCCATTCGTCAGGATAGCAACCTTGTGCGCATCGCCGAGCCATACAAGGGCTCTCCAGCCGATAAGGCGGGGCTTAAGATTGGCGACAAGATAGTAGAGATTGAGGGCAAGAGCGCTGTAGGTATGACCTCAAGTGATGTGAGCAACCTACTGCGTGGCGAGCCAAATACCACTGTAAGGGTTACCGTAGAGCAGGTTGCTGACGGCAAGCGCAAACAGCATAAGATTCGCCGCGAGAGGATATCTATTCCGAGTGTGAGCTATGCCGACTATGTTGCAGACGGCATAGGATATATCATCCACTCCGACTTTACCGACGACTGCTATACAGAGATGCGCGCAGCCATTGAGCGCCTACAGAGCAAGGGTACTCTTAAGGGTCTAATTCTTGACTACCGCTCAAATGGCGGAGGAGTGCTCCAGAGCGCCGTTAAGGTACTCTCACTATTTGTTCCAAAGGGGACTATGGTCGTGGAGATGAAGGGGCGTAATAAGAGCGAGTCAAAACGCTTTACCACTGAGTACGAGCCGCTGCTGCCAGACCTACCACTCGTTGTTCTTATTGGCGAGAATAGCGCCAGCGCTGCCGAGATTGTCTCTGGCGCACTGCAGGACCTTGACCGCGCCGTTATTATAGGCTCACGCAGCTACGGTAAGGGCTTGGTGCAGACCACCATTCCGCTCGGCTTCGGCAGTTACGGTAAGATTACAACAGCAAAATACTATATCCCATCGGGTCGCTGTATTCAGGCTATGCGCTATACCGACGAGGGCCGAGCTCAGTCAGTTCCCGACTCGCTTATTAACGAGTTTAAGACCGCTGCGGGCCGTAAGGTCTACGATGGCGGAGGCATTATGCCAGATAGCAAGGTTGAGGCTGAATATGTCAGCGCCTTTGCCGCTACACTCTTTTTGATGGGCATTATAGACGACTTTGGCGACAACTACTACCGCAACAACCCTAATCTGCAGATTGACCCTAAGAGTTTCACAATCACTGATAGCGACTACGAGCAGTTCTGCAAAATGGTTGAGAGTCGCGATGTGCCATATAAGTCCGAGTCAAGAGTTGCTGTTGAGAAGTTGCGTAAGGCTCTAAGCAAGGAGCGTTATGCCGACAACACCCTTACAGAGGCTATGCAGGTCATTGAGAAGAATCTCAAGGATGATAAGATGAATAACCTTACCACCTACAAGAGCGATATTGTCCGCACTATCAATGCCGATATTGTTGTCCGCTACGCCTATGCTGAGGGACGCACTGCCAACGGCATTGCTCACGACAAGGGCATTGCTGCTGCAGTTAAGATGCTTGGCGACAGTGCTCGTATGAAGCAGATACTTACTACTCAAGATACAGTTCGTAAATAACAGACTGAAAGATGATAAAGCGCGTACGCAAGGGACTAACAAAATCTGGCCGCACAATACTTCTTGTATTGGGTGCGCTGATTGTCTCTGCCTCGCTCTATATCACCTACCAGATGGCCGAGAGCCTATCTATCAAGGAGCGCCACGATGTAGAGCTGTGGGCAGCGGCTATGGAGCGCGTAAACCGTGAGGCTATGGGCGACTATATGTCCGACCCACTCGTCTCCTCTATTATCAACAACCGTAATAATATACCTTTTATTATTACAGACGAGAGCCTTAGAGTTGTCTCCTACCACCTCATTCCGGAGGAGGTTATAAAGGATACCGAGAAGCTACACACAATCCTTGACCGTATGGCGAGCCACAACACCCCTATCATCGTTAGGTTCTGGTGGACGGCAGAGCATAACCACATAATCTTCTATGGCAGAAGTACAACACTTGTGATGCTATACTTCTTCCCATTTGTGCAGATGATTGTAATCATCGCCTTTGTGGTGCTACTCTTCGTCGCCTTCCGCTCCTCAAAGCAGGATGAGCAAAACCGCGTCTGGATAGGACTTGCTAAGGAGACGGCGCACCAGCTTGGCACACCTACCTCGTCCCTTTTAGGCTGGATAGAGTATCTGAAGGACCAGAATGTAGACCCTATGGCTGTTGAGGAGATGGAGAAGGATTTGTCACACCTGCGTAAGATTGTGGACCGCTTCTCAAAGATTGGCTCCGACACCCCCCTTGCTATTGCCAATGTAAATGAGATTGTTGGCGACTGCGTAATCTACTTCCGCAAGCGTATTCCGCGCAATGTTACGCTTGACTACAACGGCTTTACCACAGAGATTGTCTACTCAATGCTCAACAGCGCGCTTTTTGAGTGGGTCGTTGAGAATCTGCTGAAAAACTCCCTTGATGCTCTTCAGGGGCACGGACAGATATCAGTTCGCGTATGGGCTACCGAGAGTCATGTGATGATAGATGTCACCGACACGGGCAAAGGTATCGCTAAGGGTAACTGGAAGCGAATCTTTGAGCCAGGCTTTACCACCAAGACTCGTGGATGGGGTCTGGGACTATCTCTCTCACGCCGCGTTGTGGAGGAGTACCACCGAGGCAAGATTGCCGTCGTAGACTCCGTGATGGGCAAGGGAACAACTATTCGTATAACCCTCAAACGCGCCTTTGAGTAATGCAACTACCAGTTCTTGAACACAATATAACCCCAGAGCAGGCCTTCGGCACAGCCTCAACCCTTGTAGATAGCGCCTCTACAGCAGAGGGCGCACTGCAATTTGGCGCTCTGTTTCAGATTGCCGTGCTTGCTATTGGCTTTGCCTACACATTTTTCATTGTCCGCTACTGGGACTTTTTGCGCTACTTTATCACCTCTGCCCTCGGTTTCCACTATAGCAGTGGCGACAAGGCGCACATAAACCCTGGCGAGCAGACAAATATTGAGGTTGTGATGATCGTTCTCGGTGTACTTACCCTCTCGCTCTGCGCCCTTCGTGGCGTTACTCAGTGGGCAGAAGGTGCGCTTGTTGGCATCTCTGGAAGCACCGCCGTATGGGTTGTTGTGCTGACAGCGCTATTTGCAACAACAATCATGTTGGTTTACCAGTATGGCGCACTCTACCTCTCGGCTACAGTCTGCGAGCGAAGCGACATTGGCAAGGCACTTATAGGTCTAAAGAGCCTCTATCTTGCCGTAGGATTTGTCGCCACCATACCCTTTGGAATCCT
The DNA here is from genome assembly GCA_017938765.1 of Alistipes sp. Classification (GTDB taxonomy): domain Bacteria; phylum Bacteroidota; class Bacteroidia; order Bacteroidales; family Rikenellaceae; genus Alistipes. The sequence goes on from JAGBAX010000028.1 coordinate 258,093, forward strand.
CTTTTTGCTCTGGCAATCAGCGCCATCTGTTGTGGCCATTGTCGGAGCGGGTCTGTGTGGCCTTGTCGCTGCAATAATCTTTGTAAAAGAGACTTTTTTGTTCTTTTTGCAGCAAAAAATTTCAATTTTGCATTGGATTTTGTACCTTTGCGCCCTGGAAATCTTCCCCATCTCTCTCATTCTTGCGCCAATTCTGCGCTGAGAGTATCTGTGGAAGGGATTTTAAGTAAATTATGGCAGAGATTAAACGAATTTTAGTGTCGCAGCCAAAACCTGCGATTCTTGAAAAGTCGCCCTTTTTTGAGTTGGCGAACAAACACAACCTTGAGGTGGATTACCGCCCACTGATAGAGGTTAAGGGAGTCACCCCAAAAGAGTTCCGCTCACAGCGCGTGGAGATTCTCGCGCACACAGCGGTCATCTTTACCTCTCGTACAACTATTGACAGCTTCTTCCGCATCTGCGAGGATGCTCGTATCACAGTACCCGAAACTCTGAAGTACATCTGCTCTACCGAGGCTATTGCCCTCTACCTGCAGAAGTACATTGTCTACCGCAAGCGCAAAATTTCGTTTGCCGATGGCTCATTTACAGGCATCATTGAGCAGGTTGTAAAGCATAAGGACGAGAAACTTCTCCTTGCCCTCTCTGAGCCTCATAAGCCAGAGATTCCGGAGGCACTTACCCGCCTGAAGATTAACTACACACCAGTAATCCTTGCCCGCACCGTAGCCAGCGACATTACCGCCGAAGAGCTACAGAGCTACGATATGCTGCTGCTCTACTCTCCTTGGGAGGTCAAGGCCCTTACAGAGAAACTCTCTGTAGATAATATGCCTATTATCAGCACCTTCGGCGAGGGAACGCTGCGCCTTGCATGTGAGAACCACCTGCCCGTAAAGGCATACGCTCCAAGTCCTACAGCACCATCACTGGCTAAGGCCGTAGATAACTATATCACCGCCGTTCAGGCTGGCGAGGAGGTGGACGACGTTGAGTTCTCAGAGAACGAGCAGAACGAGCAGTTCCTGCGCACACAGCAGACAAAGCTCTCAAAGAAGAGCCGTACCCGTAAGAAGTAAACAATATAGATGAATAGTCTGACTAAGCCGGAACGATTGCACAGCTATGGAGCAATACGCCGACTCTTCAAAGAGGGTCGCAGCGGCTTTGTCTACCCCTTCCGCTATATCTACTATATAGAGGATGCTGCCTCACCAGAGGCAGCTATTCTCTTCTCTACCCCCAAGAAGTTCCATAAGCGCGCCAATAAGCGCAACCTCCTCCGCCGTCGTATGCGCGAGGTCTACCGTCTCAATAAGTCGCTTATCTACAACAGCCTCGGTAACCACCGCATAGAGATTGCTGTGGTCTACTCAAGCAAAACCATCCACGACTACCGCACAATAGAAAATGGAGTCAAAAAAATCCTTGAACAAATTTCTGCAGAGCTGTAAGCATATCCTCAGCCTACCCCTTATCGGACTTGTGCGCCTCTACCAAATATCTATCTCACCGCTCAAGCCCGCCTGCTGCCGATTTACCCCTACATGCTCCCAGTACGCCCTTGAAGCACTCCGCAAATATGGCCCTATCAAAGGCTCCTGGCTCGCCATTAAACGAATCCTGCGCTGTAACCCCTGGGGCGGCAGCGGCTACGACCCCGTGCCTTAGTTTTAGCTACGCAGTACCGAAGCTTTTTGAAAAAAGCTTCACCAAAAACTTTTGGCGAAACTTTGTTTCGCTTCCGTGCTGATGCGGATTTAGGATAGCCTTGCGGCTATTACGATAAAAAAGAGAGATATGCTTTTGCTCAAGTAAACTTGGCAAGCAATCTCTCTTTTCTCTCGTACCATCTGCGATGGGCAACCTAAATCCGAATAAACACACAGACGAAGTCTGTACCGCTGAAAAGCTAATGGCTAACGGCTAACAGCCAATTTTGTCGTCAGAACGCGGTAGATACGACGCTCGGCAAAATTCCCAGCGATGGATAGTACTAAAGCGTACAGCCATTGCTGGGATTTTTGTTAGCGGAAGTAGGTATCCGCGTTATCACGACAAAATAAATTACTGGGCTGGTGTGATAGTAATAGGATACTCCAACGCATCAATCTTGTAAGCACCTGAAGCACCGACCATAATAGTCTCATCACCGCGAGTAGAGATAATGAGAACATAGTCATTTGCGCCACCACCCTCGGCCTTAGCGATTGCCATACGGCCGCTCTGAAGCTCAAAGTACTCTGGAGCGCCCTCAACATAAGATGTGAAGCCACCAGTTACATTCTCACCTACAACGAATGCACTCTCAATGTTACCATTCTCTGTTGTAAGGTTAAGAACGAATGAGCCGTTAATGCTGTTACTTGTAAGTGTTACAACATTACCAGAAGTTGTAGACTCAAATGCCTTGAAGCCCCAGTCAGTAAGGTTGAATGGCCAAGTTGTAATACCTGTAACATATCCAAGTGGACCGATATACTGACCACGAATAATTACAGGCTCGTTTGTTTTAGCGTTTACAGCGTAGATGTTAATCTCAAGCAGGTTGTTGTCAGCATCTGGCATACTTGTCATAAGGTTGATACCATAAGGGTTACCATCCTCGTCAACGCCCATATTGCCTACTGGGAGGTACTCGCCAGTAGCATTTGCGAAGTTAGTATAACCTGGGTCTGCGAGAACGCAAGTAGCCTCTGGAAGAGAACCAGTGTCAAATGAACCTGTAAGAGCAGGATACATACCATTAGCCATATAGCCAGGGTAGTTGCTAATCTGTGAAATATCGTACATAAACAGAGAAGCGAAGTCACCAGTCTCAGGGTTGTTAAGCATAAAGAACATACCTGGCAGATTTACAGTTGTAGCCAGATCCATAGATGTAAGAAGCTCTGTGAACTGCATCTGAACAACAGGGATAGCCTTCTTTGCAGTAGTTACAGCAACAACTGCGCTAAGCACCTGAACGCCCTCAGAGTTCTCTACAGCAGCGTAGAAGTCGTACTCTGTATTTGGCTCAAGGTCCTCAACAGGAATAGCAGCCTCGCAATTAAGCTCTGAAGCAGCAAGAACAGTACCCTCTGCAAATACCTTTGCAGCGTCTACACCCTCGGTGTACTTTGGAACAACGAGCCAAGCACCCTTAGTTGCGTTCTTAGAGGTGATAAAAACAAGGAAAGCGTCCTCATAAACCTCATCTGGGTCAGCCACTACGCTAACCTCTGGAGCAGGAATAACTACAGGAGCATCGCCAGTAGAGATTGAAATCTCGTTTGCATAAGCGTTGTGAGCGAAGTTCTTTGCATAAGCGTAGATAACATACTGCTTGTTGTACTCCGCTGTTACGGTTACAGCCTGCTCAAGGGGCACATCTACCTGTGCATCGAGGTAAGAAGCATCCTCAATGTTGAGCTCTGGCTCAGCCTCAACCTCAGCCTCTGGGTCTACAGCCTCTACCCAGTAGTAGATATCATCAGCACCAGTAGCCTTAACGGTGAAAGTGAGCGTGTTACCAACAGCCTCACCAGCAGTAAGAGATATCTCTACTGCAGGATAGTCATCTGCGACGTCTGTGTTACAAGCTGTGAACGAGCAAACCAGAGCAAGCAATGATGACATCATTAGTAAAAGTCTAAATTTTCTCATACGAACAAATATTTAGTAATTAATAATTGTAATAACAGTGCAAATAGGGTCAAAAAATCGACTTTTAACATCAATTTGCAGTGCAAGATATAAATAAATTTTTTCAAAACAAAATCTTCCAACACTTTTCTGCATTGGAAGAGCTCTATCATCGGTTACAAATTGTAATTATAAGTACTTGTTTTATAACAATCCGTAACCAGTAATCCACAAAACCTATTTAACTATTGAAGGATTAGGGGGTTATAAAAAAATATTAAAAAATTTTAGAAGCTGTTTAATTTGTTTGCGAAATTATTTTAGAAACTGCTTTGTGGCTCTTTTCTCGTATGATTTGAGGCGCATAGGGGTCCTATGTAACGAAAAGCATATGAGAAAAGAGTCGTAAACAGAATAAAAGAATGAAACAAAGAAATTAACAGATTCTAATCATCATCTATTTTCACCTCCCCAATAAGCCTTTTTACCGCTTTAAGCCCCTCTGAACCGAGATTTACGGTATAACTATTGACAAACAGTGCGATATGTTGATTTATAACCTCATCGTCAAGTTCTTGGGCGTGTTGTCTAACAAAATCGCGAGATAGGGTCGGATTTTGGAGGGCGAACTTCACAGAGGCGGAGAGCAGAGCGTCAAACTGCTTACGAATTGTATCTGCCACCTCGCGCTTGATAACTATCGCCCCTAATGGCAATGGCAAACTGGTCTCCGCCTCCCACAATTTTCCCAAGTCGGCGACAAGTTCAAGGTTTCGCTTGTGATATACAAACCTACCCTCGTGAATAAGCACACCTGCATCGGCATCTCCCCGTTCAACAGCCCCTGCAATAGAGCTAAAGAGCATCGGAATGCACTCCACATCCGGATAGTATCTCTTAAGCAGAGCCTGCGCTGTAGTGTTCACTCCTGGGGTTATTACTCTTCTAATCTCGCCACTCTCCCCCTTACGCCTTACAAGAAGCTGTCCGTTACCTCTACCTAATGCCGAGCCACTTGTAAGTAGCATATATCTCTCTGCAATCTTCGGGTAGACCGAGTAGCTGATTTTAGAGATATCGGCAACACCGTCAATTACTCCCTGATTAAGCTCCTCAATATCCTTATACTCCACCGCAAGGTCAAAGTCGTGAGCAATGCGGTGGTTTACAATCGCATCAAAGGCGAAGGTATCATTTGGGCAGGGCGATATGTGTAGTGAGAGTTGTTTCATCAGAGTATATTTTTTATTGCTTCTGCCAGAGCAGTAAGTGCTGCGGGGATATCCCACAGCTCGCGAGGGTCATCAACATAGTTAGAGATAGCGCGAATCTCTGCGCACGGCACGCCATAGCGGTGGCAAACGGCAAATACTGCTGCCCCCTCCATATTCTCCACCTCTGCACCCGCAGGCTCTGCACCAACAGCCATAACGGTGTTTGATACGACCTGTTTCAACGGCAGGGGCAGTGTTGCGCTGTACTTATTTATATATACAGGCGGCAGGGTCGCTGTCTGCTCGGTTGCTACACTTACTACATCGCCAATCATCAGCTGTCGGTCATACGCCCCTGCAATGCCACAGAGGAGAACTGCCGCAGGCTTGTAGCGTTCAATAATATCTACCATACCCACAGCCGCCTCCACAGCTCCCACGCCACAGACCGCCACCTGAACACTATCCGCCAGTGCGCTTACGGCTGTAGCCTCTAAATCGGTTGCAAAGAGAAGGAGTGGCTTCATACTACTTTCCTACTACAGCCTCAAGCTCCTCAACAGTTACTGGTATCTTCTTATCGCCACCGATAACTACTCCGCCACTCTCTGTTACTATAACATCATCCTCAATGCGGATACCGCCAAAGTCGCGATATGAGTCCAGTTTGTCGTAGTTTACAATACCGCGATAGAGTCCCTCACTTCTTGACTTATCTATCAGCGCAGGGATAAAGTATATACCTGGCTCGTTGCTCATAACAGTGCCAGCACGAAGGCGCCAAGTTGCGCGGTGTACGCAGGTAGCCTCCTGAGCAGCGCGCTCAGCAATAGCGCTAAAGTCGTAGCTTCGCTCGCCCATACCCTCGCAGTCGTGAACGTCAATGCCCATACCGTGTGACAGTCCGTGCGGCATAAAGAGGTACATAGCACCCGCTGCCACTGCATCCTCGGCACTGCCGTTGATAAGACCCACGCCACGAAGTCCCTCGGCAAGGATTACAAGCGCCTTGCGGTGTACCTCCTCCATATACATAGCCCCAGCCTTCATATTGGCAGGCGACTGCTGATGAGCAGCAAGGACAATGTTGTATATATCACGCTGGCGGTCAGTAAACTTACCACTCACTGGATATGTTCTTGTGTGGTCAGAGCAGTAGTTCTCCACGCTCTCGCCACCAGCATCCACAAGAAGTAACTTGCCATTCTCCAGCACCCCATCGTAGTTGTGGTTGTGCAGTGTCTCGCCGTGCTGTGAGACGATAGATGTAAAGGACAAGCCTCCGCCATAGCTCAGCGCCACGCCCTCAATAGCACCCGCAATCTCGCGCTCAACAACGCCCGCACGACACATCTTCATCGCTGTTGTGTGCATCGCGTAGCCGATATGAAAGGCGCGCTCCATAGCCTCTATCTCCTCCGCGCTCTTTACCTCTCGCATACCCGCTACGGCAAACATCAGCTCTACAGACTTGTCGCGATATACCTCCTCTGGAGTCTTGCCAAGCAGTGAGCAGAGCAGAAGTGTTGTCTGTCCGCGATATGGAGGCAAATAGTGAATCTCCACGCCACTCTTTACTACGCTCTCAATATATGGAGCAAGTGCAGAGAGTGGGAAAGATTTTCTAACGCCCACCTGCGCGCTCAAGTCAGCCACTGTAGGCTGTGGACCCATCCAGATGATGTCATCCACCGTAACATCGTTGCCAAAAATAGTCGCCTCGCCCGTCTGGCAGTCAATAACACCCACAAACTGAGGCAGCGTAAGGCCAAAGTAGTAGATAAATGTTCCATCCTGACGGAAGTGGTATGCGTTATTTGGATAGTTATATGGAGCCTCCCAGTTTCCTGGAATAAGTATCACTCCCTTGCCAATACGACGGCAAAGCTCAGCTCTACGAGCGGCATAAGTTGCTGCACTAAACATATTTTATCTCTTTAATTATTATACTTAATCTCTATTTCACAAACTATCTTGTAGTGGTGGTCGTCGTCGTAGATTGTATCTACGGCATCCTCTGCGGAGCGATGTACAACACTCTGACCCTTAGTAATAGTTCCCTCTATCGGTGCCTTGTCGTTACTGTATTTACCATCCACGCGGTAGCGTACCACACCATCCTCAACAACGAGAATCTCAATCGGCGGCTCGCTATCGTTAAATCCACTATCTGACATCAAATTCACGCCATCAGTAAGCTGATAACTTCCCACCTTGCACGGCAGCAGATAGATAGCCGTGCGATTGTAATCAAGGCCAGCGTGGTTCAGAGTGATATTTAGCGAAGGGGTATTCTCCAGATAGCAACTGCTCCTATCAAGATAGCCATCTTTCCACACGCCGTGAAAAGATTTACCGTCTGGTGTAGACATAAGGCCTTTGCCCTGCCTCTTATCCTCTGCCCAGTAGCCCATATAGCTGCTACCATCCCTCAAATTCTCAACACCAAAGCCCTCTCTAAAGCCCGCTACCCAGCCACCTTCATAGCTGTTTTGCTCTATAAACTCTCGCTTGGACACCGATCTGTAGTACTCGCATACTCTACCCGTACCCTCGGGCATATCCTCTTTCCAATCGCCTCTATAGCTGATACGACTGCTCTTGTACTCTGTATAGTAGAGCATCTGACCCTTGCCACTCTTTACGCCGTGACACCACTCTCCTTCGTAACACTTCGGAGCAACCATAAAGCCACTCCACAGCTGCAAACTCTCTTTCGGATAGTACATCACGCCCTGTCCGTGTGGCAAACCATTCTCATCTCTCTCTCCTTCGTAGATTGGCTCCTCGGTATCCTCATTCAGATGCTCGTTATATGGCTCAATACACCTCTCATCACCAGCCTCTACACCCTTTCTCCAACACTCCAAAGCCTTATCCAAGTATTCGATTCCTTTATTATAGTGCAGATATCCAAGCCTATAGTATGCCTTTACACAGCCCAAGCGAATAGCATTTTCCCAATCTAGCTTAGCTAAAATCGGTGCGTAGTTATCGCTATTAATACCTCCTGAGAGATAGTACGCCTCGGCTGCTGCCTCTACAAGCAGAGCATCCTCAATAGGCTGCAAAGCTGAGTTATAGGCAGCAATCACACGATTTAGATACTCTTGAGCCTCATCGCTGTTGCGCTGCGACAGCAAATATCGCGCAATGTAGACATCAGAGAGATAATCGCCACTCTCTGCCGCCCTCTCAAAGAGCTCTAACGCCTCCTCCTCGCGCCTAATTCGGGAAAGCTCTATCGCCTGCTCACGCAACTTCATAATTTCATCCGTAACCATAGCCTTACCTTCATCTATTTTTCAACATTTTTAATAGTCAACTCATTGACAATCTCATAGTCATGGTCGTCGTCATAAATTGTGGCTGTAGCCTTTTTACGATAAGCGTGCTTGACCTTCTCGCCCGGTGCAACCCTGCCCACCTGCATAGCTCTATTCTCCGAGTATATACCATCAACGATATACTCAACCACACCATTCTCAACACCGAGAATCTCAATAAGTCTCTCCTGCTCCTTGAAGCCTTTATCACAAAGAATAGGCAACGAACTTCCTATAGTATGCTCTCCACAGCTACCCTCAACAAGTGCAACTACACGACGACTATAGTCAAAACCTTGAAGAGAGAGTGTAACGATAAGTTTCGGAGATTCTGTTGGCTCCATAAAGTCACAACTATCAAGGTCTAAATTATCGTTGTGCCACACACCTCTAAACTGCTGACCATTAGGCATTGTACATACTCCCTCGCCCTCTTTGTATCCAGCAACCCACTGACAATCAATAGTTTTACCAAACTCCACAACCCTATTACGACCCTCACGCATACCCGCAACGAGGTTTATTGGCGTTATACTCTCTTTGCCATGTTTATCAACTATGCGGATAACACCACAACCCTCTGGCAGACCAGCTACCCACTCTCCTGTATATGAGTAGTGCTGGCTATTATCTGCATAGAAGGTCATCTTTCCCTCTCCGCACCTTACGCCGTGCTCCCACTGACCCTCATAACGCTTTGGAGCGATACTATCATCCATTGACCAGAACCAAGCAAAAGTTACCCTCTTCTCATACTTCATTGTGCCCTTGCCGTGCGGCAGACCATTTTCATCTGTCTCTCCCTTGTAGTTCTCAGGACAGAAGTCAGTCTCTGCAAATATCACTGCAACTCTCTCTTGTGGTGTCATAGTTGTACCGTTTTTAGCTGTTAGCCGTTGGCCGTTAGCCATTAGCAGTTAGTAATTATAATCCCGTAAGTTGTCAAAATGGTTGAATTTCAAGGCTTGCGAAGCCCGATAAAGCGCAGCATACTAAAGCGTATGTGAGCATTTGAGGGCAAGCGTAACGCAGAAATTAGCCATTTTCACAACTTACTATCTTATCTCTTCCTTGTAGAGCTTATCTCCTCGGCGTATATCTCCTCCCTCAACCTTGATTGAGCAAACATCGCCCTGCTTAACACTCTCTACTCTCTGTAGGTCAAGGCGAATTTCGCCTACAGTCTGCTCTATACATCCCGTAGTCTCGCCCATCCATAGTATCGGCTCGCCAACAGAGAGCTGTGCCGCCTCAATAAGCACCTCGGCAACGCCTAATCGTTTGAAGTAGTTTGTCACCTTGCCCACATAGACCTTACGGCGTGTAGCCGAGCTACCATAGTTTTGACTATGCTCAACAACAGTTTTGCCCGCATAGTATCCACCCCAGAAACCTCGGTTAAAGACCGTAGAGAGTCGCTCCTTAAGACCTAAAGCAAACTCTCGGCTATACTCGCCCGCCTCAATAGCACGCAGAGCCTCATCGTAGCACTCCACAACGCGCTTTACATACTCCGCACCGCGAGCGCGACCCTCAATCTTCAGAACGCTCACGCCTGCATCTATAAACTTATCAAGGAAGTCTACCGTACACAAATCCTTTGGCGAGAGGATATACCTGCCATCCATATCGAGTTGCTGACCGGTATCGGTATCGGTAAGGGTATACTTACGACGGCATATCTGGCGACAAGCACCGCGATTTGCCGAGCAGGCGGTCTCGTGCTCCGAGAGGTAGCACTTGCCCGAAATAGACATACAGAGTGCGCCGTGACTAAACATCTCTATCTTCAGCAGCTCCCCTCTTGGGCCACGAATATCCTGCTCCACAATGGCGCGCTTAACCATTGCAATCTGCTCAAGCGATAGTTCGCGAGCAAGCACAACAACATCTGCCCACTGCGAATAAAACTTTGCCGCCTCACTATTTGAGATGTTGCACTGCGTAGAGATATGCACCTCCACACCCACCTGATAGGCATAGAGGATTACCGACATATCCGAGGCGATAATAGCATCTACCCCCTCGGCCTTTGCCCTATCAACCACATCGTGCATCTGCTGCAGCTCTGTATCGTAGACAATCGTATTTACCGTAAGGTAGGTCTTAACCCCATGTTCGTGAGCAATGCGGTTTATCTCGGCCATATCGTCAGCCGTAAAGTTTGCCGCCGATGCCGAGCGCATATTGAGCTGCCCGATACCGAAATATACCGAGTTTGCACCCGCCGCAATCGCTGCACGAAGGCTCTCATACGAGCCCACAGGCGCCATAATCTCTATATCTGCCCTTCTCATACTACTTCTTTCTACCAACAAGACTCTCAACATACGCCCTCATATGCTCTGTACGATGCTTTGGCACATCAAGGGTATCAAGGATAGCAAGTGCGCGAGAGATACGGACTGTTATCTGCTGCTCGGTCATTGCCCTTGCGCCTATAGCATCGTAGACCTCCTTAACTGCGGCAATCTTCTGCTCGTCGTCAATATCTGTGCGCAGATATGTTTTGCGCAACACCTCGCGCTGAGGCTCTGTGGCGTGAGAGAGTGAGATAATCATCAGATAGGTCTTCTTACCCTCAAGAATGTCGCCACCAATCTTCTTGCCGAGCTGCTCATCGCCATAGCTATCCAAGAGGTCATCCTGCAGCTGGAAGGCTATGCCCACCTCCGTAGCAAATCTATTGAGCTTCTGAATATCATCAGCCGAAGCACCAGCAATAGTTGCGCCAATAACCACCGAGCCTGCAAGCAGAGCCGCTGTTTTCTGCTCAATCATATTCATATACTCCGCCACAGCGACCTTCGGCTGAGTCTCAAAATCCATATCGTACTGCTGACCCTCGCACACGCGAGCCGCCATAGAGTTAAAGCACTCAAATACCTCTGGTAGATACTTACTCTCCACACCCTGCAGGTGGCGGTATGCCTCAATCATCATCACATCGCCCGAAAGAATTGCCACATTACTACCCCAACGGGCAAAAACCGATGGACGGCCACGACGCACAGCCGCGTTGTCCATAATATCGTCGTGCAGAAGCGTAAAGTTGTGGAACACCTCTATTGCTGTAGCGGCAGGAAGCACTCGCTGAATATCGTCTGCATAGATGTTGTATGCAAGCATAGCAAGTACTGGGCGCATACGCTTACCACCCTCGGCAAGTGAGTAACGAATTGGCGCATAGAGTCTCTGTGGCTCGTCAGGCATATTTATTATTGCCAGATGGCGCTCAAAAATATCAGTAATCTGCTGCGGAGTCTTCATAGTCTTGATTTTATATTTACACATTTACCAACGCAAAGATAATAAATTATCTTCACATTCACACCCTTTTTCATACCATTCATAGTCATAAAAACAATTTTATTTGGCAGTTCTCTCTTTTTTAACTAACTTTGGAACAAAGAACTAAACTAAAATTGAACAGAACTATGAAAAAATTAGCATTTGGCGTTGATATCGGCGGTATCAACACAGCCTTTGGCCTTGTAGACGAGAAGGGCGACCTTTTTGGCGAGTCTGTAATCTCTACACGCGCATATCCAAACTATCAGGACTACCCTCGCTACATAGCAGACCTTTGCGAGGCTATGAAGCTGCTTATTAATGCCGTAAACTTTGATTTTGAGCTTATCGGTATCGGCGTGGGTGCTCCAAACGCCAACTTCTATAAGGGTACTATTGAGACCCCTGCAAACCTCTGGAAATTTACCGCTGAGGATACAAATCAGGACGAGAATCTGCGCATCTTCAACTTCGCAGAAGATATTAAGGCCAACTTCCCAGGTGTGCCTGTCTATGTAACTAACGATGCCAATGCAGCAACTATCGGCGAGATGGTATACGGCAATGCAAAGGGTATGAAGGACTTTATAATGGTTACCCTTGGCACAGGCGTAGGCTCTGGCTTTGTAGCAAATGGCGAGATGATTTATGGCCACGACGGCTTTGCAGGCGAGTTCGGCCATGTTATCGTTGAGCGCGGTGGCAGAGAGTGTGGCTGCGGAAGAAAGGGTTGCCTTGAGGCCTACGCATCTGCTATCGGCATTAAGCGCACAGCCTTTGAGCTTATGGCAACGATGAACGATAAGTCTCCTCTGCGCGACATCTCGTTCAACGACCTTGACTCGGCTATCCTCTACCAGCACGCCCTTAAGGGCGACCCAATCGCTAAGGAGGCCTTCCGCCTTACTGGTATGCGCCTTGGCTATGCCCTTGCTGACGCGGTTACAATTACCTCTCCAGAGGCTATCTTCGTCTTCGGTGGTCTTGCAAAGGCTGGCAATCTGATTCTTGACCCAATCAAGTGGTATATGGAGGAGAATATGCTCTTCGCATTCAAGAATAAGGTTAAGGTGCTGCCATCAGGCCTTCAGAATAAGAACGCCGCTATCCTCGGCGCCTCTGCTCTCGTTTGGCAGAATATGTAGGAGCGTTGCGGCTTTCAGACAGCAATGCTGTTGTCACAATAAAAGGACTCGCCTTTGCAAATAAACTTGCAGGCAGTCCTTTTTTTGTGACACCTACTTCGTAGGCTCTGAAAGCCGAAAACGACTGATATATAGTATAATATAAAAATATTTACATTACCTCCTCGGTTATTCGCGCACCAAGCATTTTAAATGCTTGACAGCGCTACCTCGTCGATGATGACACGCAGTAGCGAACGCCACTGCGTGACATTCCCCCTAAATCCCCCTTTAATCCACCTAAAGGAGGGTTAACGCTCGGCAAAGTTCAATTAGCGCACCCCCATTTTGTCGTCAAAATAGTGGATTTACAACGCTCGTCAAAAAAAATTGGCGCAGGATAGTACTCAAAACGTACAGCCAAGCCAATTTTTTTTGATAGCGGCAGGAAATGTGCCACTATCACGACAAAATCACATTTTAGGGCCGAAGCATAGGTCTCCCGCATCACCTAATCCTGGGACGATATACTTATTCTCGTTTAGATACTCATCTACAGTAGCAATCCAGAGGGTTGCATCATTCTCTAAATCAATATTCTCTTCAATCATCTTCACACCCTCAGGGCAGCCGATAACAGAGGCTATGTGTGTATGGGCAGGCTTGCCACAGCGAGCGATAAGCTCCTTATATACAGCGACCATAGATGCGCCAGTGGCGAGCATAGGGTCGGCAATAATAAGTGTTTTACCCTCAAGGCTTGGGCTGGCGACATACTCAAGGGCGATGGTGAAGTCGGCCTCGGTAAGTCCCTTACGATAGGCAGAGATAAAGGCGTTCTCGGCGCTATCAAAGTAGTTTAGAAATCCCTGATGCAGAGGTAGTCCCGCGCGCAGGATAGTTGCCAGAACGACATTATCCGTAGGCAGGTTTACCATAGCCGTATCCAAAGGTGTTGTAACGGCCTTGGGGGCATAGTTGAGCGTTTTTGAAATCTCGTAAGAGAGAATCTCGCCTATGCGCTCTATATTTCGGCGGAAGCGGAGCATATCGCCCTGCACTGATGTATCGCGTAGCTGCGCAAGGTAGCAGTTTACAAGCGAGTTGTTTGTGTCAAGGATGTGAATCATAGGAATTTAGTATAGGAAGTTGTTAAATGGATATCTACCGCAGTGTATCTCGCGCACCATACCATAGAGGTCGCGGCGGAACTTGTCAATATTTATCTTCTCGCGCGCCGAGAGGAATATGCACGGTGTATTTTGGCGAGCAAACCAGCTCTGGCGCAAATCATCAAGCGAGCGATTCTCCTTTGTGGCAGGGGTTAAATCATCCTCCTCCTTCTTGACATAGGTATATGCATCTATCTTATTAAATACAAGGTATACTGGCTTATCGCCCGCGCCGATATCCTGCAAAGTCTGCTTGACGACATCCAGTTGGTCCTCAAACTGTGGATGCGACACATCAACAACGTGGATAAGCAGATCCGCCTCGCGCACCTCGTCAAGGGTAGACTTAAAGGACTCAATAAGCTGTGTAGGCAGCTTGCGGATAAAACCTACGGTATCCGAGAGCAGGAACGGCAGGTTATCAAAGACCACCTTGCGCACAGTAGTGTCAAGAGTCGCAAAGAGTTTATTCTCGGCAAAGACCTCACTCTTGGAGATAAGGTTCATAAGTGTTGACTTGCCCACATTGGTATATCCGACAAGCGACACGCGCACCATAGAGCCTCGGTTTGAGCGCTGGACAGCCATCTGCTTGTCAATCTTCTTCAAATCCTCCTTGAGCTTGGCAATTCTATTGCGCAGAATACGGCGGTCGGTCTCAATCTCGCGCTCACCAGCACCACCACGCGTACCTGTACCACCTCGCTGACGCTCAAGGTGTGTCCACAGACCCGTCAAGCGCGGAAGCATATACTCGCACTGCGCAAGCTCTACCTGTGTCTTGGCATAGGCGGTCTGCGCGCGCTGGTGGAAGATGTCAAGGATAAGGCGTGTGCGGTCGATAACGCGGCAGGGCATTGCTGCCTCAATATTGCGAGTTTGCGATGGCGAGAGCTCATCATCAAAAATCACAACATTAATCTCATTATCGGCACAGTATGTGGCAATCTCCTCAAGTTTACCTGGGCCGACATATATACGTGACGATGGCTGCGGCAGGCGCTGAGTAAATCGCTTTACGGTAGTAATTGAGGCTGTATGGGCGAGGAACTCAAGCTCGTCAAGATACTCGGTTGCTTGGCGCGGGTCTTGGCTATCGCGGATGACAGCCACAAGCACGGCGCGCTCTTGAGTCTCAACCTCCACCTCTGTAGATTTTGTATTTTTCTTTGTCTCCATATATCTTAAAAAAGGAGTTACCCCTTTAGGTAGGTAACCCCTCTATTTTTCGTTTGCAAATTAATCTGTTATAATCTGTTTTACGAGGCTTTCGCAGATTTCAAAACCGGAGATTTTGAAATCAAGAGTAACGCTGTAAAACTGATTAGAACATATTAATTTTGGATACGGAAGTCAATTGGAAGCGTATACTTCACACGCACAGTCTGGTTACGCTGCTTACCAGGCTTCCACTTTGGAGAGGTCTTAAGCACGCGCACTGCCTCGTCAGAGAGTGAAGAGTCTGGAGACTGAAGCACCTGAATGTTTGTCAGAGTACCATCACGCTCAACGACGAACATAAGGAATACACGACCAGAGATGTTGTTCTCCTGTGCAATCTGTGGATAACGAACCTTACCCTGTACCCAGTTACGGAAAGTCTGAAGGTCACCACCCTGGAATGAAGGCATCTCCTCTACCTTTACAAATGGCTGGTCGTCCTCAATAACCTCCTCCTCTACTGCTACCTGCTGGATAATCTCTACATCCTCATCAAACTCAGCGAAGTCAAAACCTGTCTCAATCTTCTCATCGTTAGTTACTATGTTAAGCACGTCGGTGATAACAGTAATCTCGGTCTTCTTTGGAGGCTCTGGCTTCTGCTCCTCCTGACGAGTAATCTCTGTAATCTGCTCCTCAACAGGGCCATAATTCATGTCAATCTTCTCCACTGTAACCTCCTTTGGAGAGTAGAGGAACGCTGCAATAACAATGAGCAACGCAAGAATCAAACCAATCTCAAGCAGCACTGTGCGCTTGTTGTTGACGTCAACTTTAGGGTTTTTCTTAATTTCCATTATAAGTAGTTTTTAATTATTTGTCTCACGATTTAGCGCCCACCGTTACACACTGCGGGCATACTTTGGCACAAATATAAGGATTATTTTTCAAAAAAAGCACATCTTCACAAAAAAATCGCGAAATTTCTATACATTTGCACAAAAATTTATCTCGCAATGAGCAATAACACCCTACAGCCACTATACGGAAAGACCCTTGCGGAGCTACAGACTATTTGCGCTGAACTGGATATGCCTCGCTTTGCTGCCAAGCAGATTGCTGGCTGGTTATATCGTCGTGGGGCGAGAGATATTGAGCAGATGAGCGACCTATCAAAGGTCAATCGCAGTAAGCTCGCTGAGCGTTATACTGTAGGGCTTAGCGCACCAGTAAAGGTTAGTTGCTCGGCTGATGGGACAAAAAAGTATCTCTATAGAACTGCCGAAGGGGCGGCTATTGAGTCGGCATATATTCCTGACGCAGAGCGCGCTACGCTCTGCGTCTCCTCGCAGGCGGGCTGCAGGATGGGCTGCCGTTTTTGTGCTACGGCGAGGATGGGTCTGCTGCACTCGCTCTCTGTCTGCGACATCCTTAATCAGATAGCCTCTCTGCCTGAGCATAAAAGCCTTACAAATGTGGTCTACATGGGTATGGGAGAGCCATTTGATAATATGGACAACCTACTTAAAGCCCTTGAGATTATGACTGCCGAGTGGGGCTATGGTTGGTCACCAACACGCATTACAGTCTCTACATCGGGCGTAGGCAAGGAGCTTGTTCGCTTCCTTGACAGCACCTCGGTGCACCTTGCCATATCGCTCCACAACCCATTCCACGACCAGAGGGCAGAGATTATGCCTATTGAGAAGGCATATCCTATTGCCCAAATAGCAGAGACCCTACGCAGATATGATTTCACACACCAGCGCAGGGTATCTTTTGAGTACATAGTAATGAGCGGGATGAACGACTCGCCACAGCACATCAAGGAGCTATGCCGACTGCTCAATGGTATTAAGTGTCGCATAAACCTTATCCGCTTCCACAAGATTCCAGACTCGCCATACTTCTCGCCAAGTAACGAGAAGATGATTGCCTTTCGCGATGCACTCACTGCGCGTGGCATTATGACAACTATTCGCGCATCACGCGGCGAGGATATCAAGGCGGCCTGCGGACTTTTGAGTACAACAGAGGGTTAGAGTATGACAGCAGAGGAGTTTAACATACTGACAAGCCCAAGCATCCGCGAGGCTATTGAGCAACACATTGGCAGCAACCCGATTGACATTGCCCTTGACAAGCGATTGGAGCACGCCTCGCTAATAGCTACGCAGGTAAAACGACTACAGCGCGCAAGGGCTAAGTTGCCGTCGTACTATGCCGTAAGGGCGACTCTTCCACCACGAGCATATGAGCAATCATCAAGCGAGCAATGTGCAGCAAATAAGCGACTTACAGGAGCTTCTGTACTTGACCTTACCTGCGGATTGGGTGTTGATACGCTGGCTCTGTCCCGTAAGTTTACGCGCGTTGTATCTCTTGAGCGCGACCCGATTTTGGCAGAGGTAACAAGGCACAACCTCAGACTGTTAGGGGCAGATAATGTGGAGGTTATTTGCTCATCTGCTGAAGAGTATTTAGCTCAAACAACAGAGCACTTTGACTCGATATTTGCCGACCCAGACCGTCGCTCGGAGAGGGGCGAGAAGATGGTACTCCTTGAGGATTGTTCGCCCAATATGGTGGCGCTATATCCGCGTCTAAGAGAGGTTGCTGACAATATTTGCATCAAGTGTTCGCCACTTTTTGACACTGCCGAGGCGCTACGTAAGTTTAACAACTGCTCTGTTGAGACCGTATCGCTTGGTGGGGAGTGCAAGGAGGTCAACATATATATAGGTGGTAGTGCACCAACGCTCTCGGCTGTGGCTATTGGCATCGGAGAGTTCTCCATTGAGCAGTGCCGACTGCAGGAGTTTTCTTTCGCGCAAGAGCCTATGAGCCTTGACTCGTATCGTTACATAACACTGCCCGATGTGGCTCTTGTTCACTCACGCCTAACGGCAGCAGCCTTTGCGGGCAAAGCAGATGTATGGAGCAATAGTGGCGTGGCGCTGAGCAGAGAGAAGCCAGAGGGGGCAGTGGGTCGTACATACAGCATTGAGGCGGTCTACGAGGTTGGTAGTAAGGAGCTTAAAAAGAGTCTCAAGGGTCAGCGCATAGAGATTTTCCGCCGCGACTTCCCGCTATCCAACAGCGAAATTTGTCGTAAGTTCTCCGTTAAGGAGGGTGCCGACGCCCGCTGGTGCTTTACGCGCATCGGCAACAGATTATTGGCTATAAAGATGAGATAAACAGCTCCCAGCCACGCGCAACACACTGCCAATCGGCCTCAACACCATTCTCTACAGCCGAAATAGCACAGACAATAGGAATCATCTGCTCGGAGTTAAGGGTATCCAGCGGAGTATCCCTATCAATGCCTGTAGCGCGACAGAGGCGAGAGATATAGGCCTCAGTATTGTTCTCACATGGCGGTGCATAGCGAGAAATCATCTTTGCGATAGTATCTCCATAGCCCCTGACACGATAGGTGTGTAGCAGCATAAAGATTGCGCGGTAGCCCCACTCAAGGCTCTCAAACTGCTTGAAAGCACTATCTGTAGAGTCGGTTTTCTCCCCCTGATACTTAGTCTTTGAGCGGCGAATATTGCCAGGGTTACAATTTCTAAGGCCGCGACTTAATTTACTTGACATCATCAATCTGTTTTGTTATTCTACGGTGTAAAAACTTCTTCATCCACTCAAAGAGCGGTGCATCAGAGAGTTGTGCGGCATTCTCAAGGAACGACCACAGCTCTACAGAGCAGATAAAGCCTGCAAAAATCTTAGTCATATTGAGCGATACGAAGTCAAAGATGCAACTCTCTAACGCCCACATCATAGATATTGCGAGCACAATAAAACCTGTTTTGTAGAGTGTACGCCACGCCTCGTGACTCTCAAAGTACCACACACGACCCTCACGACGAGCCATAGCGCGCGAGGCGGCAACGCCACTAATAAAGTCTACAACGACAAAACATAGAGCGCAGAGTACCACACTCTGAATAGGCGCAAAGAGCGCCACAATGCTGACAATCAGCGAGTTAAAAAATCTGAATAAAGCCTCCATCAATAGAGCAACGGTTTAGAATGTTAGACTTAGGGTTATACTCCGCATAGCCTGCCTCATCAAGGTGGTCAGAGAGGCGAGCGAGCAGTTCACGCATACGGCTTCTGATAGAGGTAGCGTAGCTTACAACAGCACTCTGCTGCGGAGTGGTATGGTTCTCTGTTCGTGGAGATAGCAATCCGCTATCTGCCACTCGCAGATTTAGGGTCGGCTGCACAGTATGCCTTACAGCAAAGGCGAGCGCAGGGGCGACATACTGCTCAAGAAGAGTTGGGTACTGTCCATTGAGCAGTGCCACTACAAGTTCATCGCCCACGATAGGTAGAATATACCTATTTGTTGCCGTCACAATATCTGTATTTGAGATTGTTGTCGGGCTGATGTACTCCGCCTCGCAAAAGGCAATTTTAATTACATCCTCTGGGGTTATTAAGCACTTCATCATCCAATTTTTGTTACGTTATACTTAGAGATTTCAGAGAGGAAGCACTGCTGAGCAGCATCCTCAGGGTCGTAGTCCAGTCCATCCGCCTTGCGAGCCTCCCACACCCTCATATAGATAGGTTTTGAGCGGGTTGGTGGGCGGTTTACAAACTCAAGCGAGGAGGTATCAACGCCCATGATAGTCTCAAAAACCTCACGCAGTGGCTCCAGAAGCTCCGCCTGCTCGGCAAGAATGACAGTGTTTAGAGCAATCTCATACTCGTGCAGAATGCGCTCCGAATTAAAGCCCGTTGTATAGTCCAGACCACTGAGCGAGCGAAACCACGAGTGTGCAACAACAATATCGTTTGTCGCCTGAGTATGGAGTGCCGCCCAGTCGCCATCATTGTCTGACGAGAGTGGCACAAAGCGCGACTTGTCGTTCTCCGTACCATCCTTGACAACAAACATCACCTGTCCAGGCTTGCCAGCAAACTGCGCCTCGGCATTGCGCATAATACGCTCGGCATCGGCCTCATTATCCACCGCATCGTCAAGAATCATAATGCCCGACGGCTGAAAGGCATTGTCTAATCGCGAGATGTTCCAACGGTCTGTCTTATAGGCTATTGCGCTAACGCCTAAACCCGCTATGTATGGTGGCACGCCATAGTGTTCAAAGCCTGGCTCGTAGTCCTTGTAGTGGATTACTGCCCTCAGAGTGCCATCAGCCTGCGGCTCAAAGTGGGGATAGAGAGGTAACTGCACAGCATCCTTTGCCGAGTAGTTATCCCAGTTATGGTGGAGGATAATGTGTTTTGAGTCCTTGGCTACGCGGCAGCGCACAGCATCTTGGTGGTAGAGCGAGAGGAATGTATGCTCGGCATCGGTAACGACCTCCACAAAGGCGTTTCCAAACAGGGCCTTATCAAAGGCAACCTTATTTATCAGCTGGCGCAAC
Source organism: Alistipes sp. (assembly GCA_017938765.1). Classification (GTDB taxonomy): domain Bacteria; phylum Bacteroidota; class Bacteroidia; order Bacteroidales; family Rikenellaceae; genus Alistipes. Next base: position 278,410 of record JAGBAX010000028.1, read on the forward strand.
GACTCCCCAGAGCCATTTACGCGCGAGACAATGAGTGATAACAGTGGCTCTGTTGTGTCAAAGACAAAGCCTTTGCCTGAGATATAGTCTGCCTTGTCGTTGATAATTCGGCGGTGGGTCGTTGAGCAACGCGAGACTGCCGAGAGCAGCTGTGGAAGTCGGTTGTCACTGCCCCAGCGCCAGAACTGTTTGCTCTCAACACGACCTGCGCGGTGGCTATATGGGTCGGGAGTGGATGCCACCTCTCCACAAATTTTTGTTATTTTGCTCATAGTTATTTTGATTGAAATTAGAGGCATTGGCTACCCGAAGGCAGCCAACGCCATATCTATTAATAGTCTGAGTAGCAGATAGAAATCAGATTAAAATCGATGATATCTGCACCGGCAAGGAACACCGCGCGCTGGCGATTCTCCATCTCGTCAGGATTGTACCACATACGCACCTCATTCTCCGGCATATCGGAGGTGTTGAGCGCCAAGACAAGATTTCTGCGGTCGGTAAGCAGGCAGAAGTTAGTGAACATATTCTTCTCATAAGATGCCAGCGGTACCTCAATAACTGGAATGCCGTGATAGTAGAGCTCAGAATGACCATTGATTGTGCCGTTGTATGACGAGTCTACGCCCATCTGGTCCAGCTCCTCAATATATGCATTGTAGATGCTTGAGCTGACAAAGTAGACCAGTTCGCCCTCCGAGCGGAGCATCTTCAGATCGTCTGTAGCCTGATTCCAGCACTTCTGCAGAAGCTCTATAGACTGCGGTATATCGCCGTCGTAGATTGTCACCGCATAATCTGTACCCGCATCAACGATTTGTCGGAAAAAGCCGTTGAAGGTTGTCAGATTAGAGATCATATTGCTTGTGTCGCCAAGCCACATTGTGCTTCTCACGCCCTCGGCAATAGCCTGACGGAACAACTCTGTCTCTGCCTTCTCAAGCACTGTGCCCGTAAGGTCCTCAAAGCCCACAGCATCCGATGCTACGATCTTCTCAAAAATCATTGAGAAGTAATCCTCAGCCGAGAAGCGCGACTCAGCCTTGACCTTGTGCATATCAATGGTCTTGACAAATTTGTGCGCATTGACGCCACCACTCCAGCCACTCTCATATGGCTGTAACACATTCTTCGAGCGACTCCAGACCTGAACGGTTGTCGGCATTGGCATATTATAGATTACGCGGATACCCAGCTCGTCGGCACTCTGACCGCAAAATGATGGGCGGAAAAAGATTGTATCTACCTCTGTTCCTTTGTAAGTTTTTGGATTTTCAATAAGCATAATTGATTGGTTTTAAATTGGTTAATAATTTCTCATTGCTGCTACATCTCTATTGTAGGCCGTAGCATTTGCCGAGAGTGCTCCACCCTCAAAGTCTGGGTCCTCAACCTCCGCTGTCGTGCTCTTTGAGACCCTCTTCTGCCCCTCGGTAAGGGTTATGGGCGTGCAGGTGGGATGAAGGTTGCTCATATTGACTCGGTCTACGGCAGGGGCTGGCGGCTCAATGCCCTTGTCCTTAATTCCGAGCCACGAGCGGATGCGCTCTACAAGCGTTGCGGAGGGTTTGGTCTCTGTCGCGATGATAACATCCACAAGCCCCGCCTCAAGGGCCTGCTCTGGTGAGAGCCACTCCCCATCGCCAGAGTTTCGTGCCATCATCTCGGCAAAGTGGGAGGCTGGCAGGCCAGACCTTGAGGCGTAAATGGCGGCAATACGCTCGTCGGTCTTCTGTAGCAGCGCGGCCTGCTGTGCAAGGTTAGTAGCATTACCCTCAGCGGCACAGGAGGAGTTGTGGATAAGATAGAGCGCTGACTGCGCAATCTCGCGGCACCCCTCATTGGCAGCCTGAGCGATAATGGTTGCTGCCGAGGCGGTATAACCATAGCAGCGAGTTGTAATGTGTGCATCAAGCGAGAGCAGAGCCTCGTAGATGAGCAGTGCATCGGCAACATCTCCACCCACAGAGCGGATATTGACAACAACCATTGGCGTCTCAAGCGCCTCAATCTGGGTAATCTTCTCGCGCAAGGATTCATAGGTCGTCACAGCGCCATTCTGACCCTCAGAGCCAATTACCCCCTCAATGTCTATGGTTGCCACTGTTGCCGTTGCTGAAATGTTAATAGTCTGATTCATAATCTGTTAATCTTTTGTAAGTCTGATAAAGGTACATTTTGCGCTACGGCTCTCAGGGTCGTAAGAGTGTAGTGATTCAAGCCTGTAGAGAGAGCTCTCGCCCAAGATGTTGAACCTGAAGTTGTCGCGCAGTGACGGGTAGTTACTTTGGTCGGATAGCAGCTGCGTAAGCTCAAGTGGAGATAGGCGGAGAGTTAGCGTGAGTCGCTGTCGCGTAGCCAACCGCTCTAACGACTCCTTGAAGAAGCGGTTAAGCCCCGCAACGCCCTCTCTATCCTCATAGCAGAGAGAAAAGCCCTCTGTATACTCATCGCCCGCAAAGAGGAATGCCGAGAGTGGATAGCGGTTTGTATTTAGCGGATAGCCCCAGCGTTCATCAGCAGGCAGCGGCTTAAGACCCATATAGAGGACTGCGTGCATAGTAAATGGAGCATCCATAGCGCCCTCGGCAGCATTATCTCCCACCTGCAGTATTGAGGCCGATGGCGCAAGCGCATACTGACCCCTCTTATTTATACCCGTTGTAAAGAGCGAGTTCTGGGTGAGCTTTGTGCTCTGCTTAGCACCATAAGTGGGGTTTGTAAATCGCCACTTGCCGATATCTGTACCATACTGCTTGTTAAACTGCTTTGAGGCGAAGTCCCCCTCACGATATCTCCACTCAAGTGTACGCGCCACATCTACACCCAAATCGGATATCTCAATCGGACTACTAAAGTCTACCCTATCGCTCCACTCCCACTCCTTGGTGGTGTAGAAATTCTCCATAGGCTCTATGTAGACACTCTTTGTTGTTTCATCAGTAAAGATGACAAGGTTGAACATCTTGCAGATAGTTACTACCAACTCTATGAGCCATATATCCTCGTGCGAGATATCATCAAGGGTAACATACGACCCATAGCCGGGCACTGATGAGAAGTAGGGCCTAAGCGAGCAGGCTGTACTGAGAGTAATCTCCATTCCTGGGTCGGCACCAGCAATCTTAATGCGGTTAAACTGCATCTTCTCGCCTGGCGAAAACTCCTGCGGAGGTATGCGCAAATCTATCATCACCTCAGTTTTACCACTTTCGGCAACAAATCCTGGGTAGAGCGCCCAATCGACATTATCCTCAAACTTCTCGCCCGACATCATCTCCACCGTGCAGCGCAGCTCAGGGCCTGAGGGCATAGTAATCTTGGTGTAACGACTATCAATAAGGTGGCTCTCTAACAGCTCGCCTGTATCCGCATTGAGAATCTTGAGCAGATATGTCGTTCCAGGCGTGTAGTCAAAGATGCAGAGGTTGTAAATAACCCCATTGCTCAACTTATCCCGCTGGTCCTCAAAGCTGTTGGCAATAACAAAGCTGACATCTACATCTGGCTCGGCAATAACGCGATTAAAGCCTACAAGCTCACTGCGCGAAGCTATGCGGTAATCTGTCGTATACTCAAGGTGCAGAATAAAGCCCACATTTGCCGCTATGCTACTCTCAAACTGGCAGTAGCCATCATCATTTACTGTAAAGACCCTGCCCGTAGTAAAAGTATCCTGCATTGTGTTGCCGTCGCAGTCTACAACTGTCGGATCTGCCGTATCTACGATATTTCCCAGCGCACTATCGCCATCAAAGCTCACTGTTGCATAGACTCTTCCCCACTCATCTGCCGTAGCTGTACCCCTGCTTTGTCGGCGAGCAAAAAAGTCAAGCAACTTCTGCTGATGTGCCGTATCTGGCGAGGCGTACTGACCGCTGAAGTATAACTGGCGCAACTCACTGCTCATAAAGAATTTACCCTTGACTTCATACCCCTTAAAAATCTTCTCAAACAGAGCCGCCACAGAGAAGAATGGGTGGTAGTCGTCCGTAGTCATAATATACTCCAGCGGAGCACCTGAATAGCCAGAGTATACCGACGGATACCTATTACGCAGCACTGGCAGAAACCTCACGGGCTGAAACCCCTCCCATGTGCTCATAATGTTGTCTAAAGTGAGTTGCATTCCAAAGTCCAAGCCACTACTGCTGAGCGAAGTTCGCGCCGCACGCTTTACCCACTGCGCACCTCCAGCGTCTATTCGCACCTTGTACTCTCCAGAGTCGTTTAGCGGAGCCGAGAGGATATAGATTGTGCCACTGAACATCTCCACGCCATCAACTGTCAGCACTGCACTATGGTGGCAATCGTTAAATCGCTCTGCTGCATGAATATCCTTTGCCCTGCCAAAAATCTTGTCTGACTCCACCGTTGAGGGCACAAATATCTCAAACGACCCTCCGTCCATAGTCAGCTGTGGGTCTGTCAAAGCATCCAGAGAAAATCCTATGGGCAGTTTTGAAATCTTTGATAGCGGGCAGGGTCTACCATCTACATATAGCTTCACAGCACCACCTCCTCTCCGCCATAGATGAAGGTATATTGGCAACTTGCCATCTTGCCAAAGCTGTAGCTGACTGTCTCAGTCTCTAACACCTCCGCCGGCACAAGAGCCCCGCCAAGCTCTAACCACACCTTTGGACTGGCGACAATCGTGCTGAGCGTATCTGCCATCTCACTTGGCAGTGAGTGTGAGCGCACCGTAATACGCCTATGGCTGCGATTACGCACCACCTCCCCCACCGCAGGATTTGCAAATAGACGTTCTCGCTCGGCAACAACACTCTTTGACAGTGTCGTCTGGAATGTGTAGCGCTCAACCATCCCGTCAGTAGATACCCACGCCACACGCACCGACTCTGGGCTACGAGGGACAACATCGTAGTGTAACTGCTGTCTCAGCTTATTGTCCACATAAATCTCCACCGAGAGCTCCCCAACGCCCTCTGCAAACTCCTCTGTAGCAATATGTAGCTGAACAATGCCACTACTACTCTCCACATCCAGATATTTACTTTCGCCTCTATCCGAGTTTATCCACACACTCACAGTGCTGTCCAAGGGCGATACAAAGCAGATATCGTCACACTCGCCATAGCTGATTGTTCTTTGATGTGGCATAATGGTGTAGAGCTCATTCTGCACTACCTCTCGGCGATTGAAACTAAGGTTTACCCTATCTGACGGCTCGCGCCACACATCCGAGCTGGCAACGATGTAGTAGGCCGCCACTGGCACATCATCCAGCTGACAAACTGTGTCAAGCGAAGGGGTAACCCTTGCCACATCCATAACATAAGGCGCAATGTCAATGTCGGCACTCTCCACGCCCCTGAAAATCTTTGTAGCCACTACGCTATCAGTGTAATAATCAACAATTTCTACTGTGATATCACACTCTTCAGTAGAGCCGACCGTAAAAACCACTCCACACTCTAAGGGAGTAAAATCTTTTGGCTTTTGTTTGTAATAAAGCATACCTAATAGATTTTGTTTATAGAATTGTTAATAAAAGGTTAAAACAGCTTATCAACAGAGTGAATATCAGATACTTTAAGCTGTTAATAATGTTATCAACATCCAGACTGGAATTGTTCATAACGTCGAATGACAGTGCAAATATATAACCCCAAAATCACCCTTGTCAAGAGGGCACACCACACCTTAGAGGCAAATTTCACGACCAAAACTTTGCAAATTATTGCAACAAATAGAGATAGCGATGTGAAAAAAATCAGAAAAAAAGTAAAAAAAGACCCCCAAGGGCATACATCATCAAAAAAAAGTATTAACTTTGCAGTGATTTGTGTACTGATAGTACATTTTTGTTTCACTAACGGCTTATAACTATGGACGGTGATGGGTATCAACGCAAAAATAGCTGCAATATCGTATCTCAATACGATACCGTTCCTCTATGGTATTCGGCACGAAGGTAGTCTTTGCGCCGAGCTGCTACTTGCACCCCCATCAGAAAATGTCCGCCACTTTATTGAGGGCAAGGTAGACCTCGCCCTTATCCCCGCCGCCGTAGTTCCAACGCTCAAGGATGCGCAGGTTGTAACAGACTACTGCATTGGTGCAGTGGGCGCTGTGCGTACCGTTATGCTTGTGAGCAACACCCCTATAGAGTCTGTTAAGCGCATCTGGCTTGATGCCCACTCTCGTACATCGGTGCAACTTGTTGGCTATCTTGCGAAACACCGCTGGAAGATTACCCCTGAGTGGCTTGCTATGGATGACTACTCACTGCTTGAGACTCCGCAGGTGGGCGATGCCTATCTTATTATTGGAGACAAGTGCTTCGGCTATGAGGGTCGCTTTGCATACAACTATGACCTTGCATCGGAGTGGATTGCCCAGACCCGCCTACCATTTGCCTTTGCGCTGTGGGTGGCTCGCAAGGGGCTTAGCTATCAGGTACACGATGCACTGCAGCGCTGCCTTACATACGGCGTTGAGCATACTTACGAAGCCATCCTTGAGAGCGACTATGCCGACAGGGAGTACGCCTACGAGTATCTTACTCAGAACATAGACTATCTTTTTGATTCACAGAAACATAAAGCACTAAAAAAGTTCTGGGACTTTGGGCTGAAGGTTGAGCCTAAGGTCAATCCCGGTTGAAGGGGTTAAGCGGTAGGGCCGCCCAATCTGGACTATGAGAGAATACTAATCAAAAAACAGAGAGGAGAACAGAACAATGATTACAATCTATCTAAAGCAATACAACAAGATTATCCGAAACGCAGATACCGAACTATTTGACGATTTGGGATATGACGATATTCTGTGGATTGACATGATGCAACCCACAATCAAGGAGCAGAAGGCCGTAGAGAACTTTATGGAGATAAACCTCCAGACGCGCCAGCAGGTTGAGGAGATTGAGTCTACATCAAAGTACTCAGAGTCGGAGAATGCCATTATCTCAAACAGCAACTTCTTCGTTCCTGTTGGTGGCGACTCGTTTAAGGTTGAGCCAGTCTCATTCACACTATCTAATGAGGGTGTGCTCGTATCGGTGCGTCAGGCAGATATGCGAACCTTCCGCGAGGCGGAGAAGCGCCTGCAGATGAACTATCGCAACTACTCTACTGGCTACCACATTCTTATTTCACTTCTTGAGGTGCGTATTGACTTTGATGCAGACCTTGTTGAGATGGTCGGCCGTCAGGTATCGGCGCTGAGCAAGGATATCAACCGCGAGGATAGCATTGACAAGGAGGTTATCCACCGCATCAACACCCTGCAGGAGCGCACGATGATTCTGCGTGAGAATATCTTTGACCGTCAGCGTGTGCTGTCGGGCATCCACCGCTCGGAGCGCTTTCCAAATGATATCTACCCACGACTGCAGCTGATGATTAAAGATGTAAGCTCACTTATCAGCCATACAGACTTTACCTTCCAGCGTCTGGACTATATTCAGGATGCAGCTTTGGGACTAATCAATATTGAGCAGAACGAGGTTGTAAAAATCTTCTCTGTGGCGGCGGTAGTCTTCCTGCCAGCGACGCTCGTTGCAAGTATCTACGGTATGAACTTCAAGTTTATGCCAGAGCTTGACTGGGTCTGGACCCTTGAGAGCGGACTAACAATTCCTGTGGGCTATATCTTCGCTCTGGGTCTTATGATTTTAGCCTCTGTTATAACAATGGGATTTTTCAAATATAAAAAGTGGCTGTAAAGACCACTTTTTATAAAATATTTACTACCTTTGTAGGGATTTGTAAAAACTAACTTAAACAATAATAAAAAATTTAAAAACAACTATGGAATTACCTTTTGCAGAATCGTGGCGCATCAAGATGGTGGAGCCTATTCGTAAGAGTACGCGCGAGGAGCGTGAGCAGTGGATGAAGGATGCACACTACAACCTCTTCCAGCTTCGCGCCGATCAGGTGTATATCGACTGCCTTACCGACTCTGGTACTGGCGCAATGTCTGACCGTCAGTGGGCAGCAATGATGATGGGCGATGAGAGCTATGCCGGCTCAACATCATTCTTCCACCTCAAGGATACTATCACTCGCCTCACAGGCTTTGAGTATGTTATCCCTACACATCAGGGTCGTGCTGCTGAGAATGTACTTTTCAGCCACCTTGTAAAGCAGGGCGATGTTGTTCCGGGCAACTCACACTTTGATACAACAAAGGGACACATTGAGTCTCGCAAGGCTACTGCTCTTGACTGCACTATTGACGAGGCAAAGGATACCCAGCTTGAGATTCCTTTCAAGGGTAATGTAGACCCAGCAAAGCTTGAGGCTGCCCTTGAGCAGTACCACGAGCGCGTACCATTTATCATTGTTACTATTACGAACAACACCGCTGGTGGTCAGCCAGTTTCTATGGCAAACCTTCGCGCTGTTCGTGCTATTGCAGATAAGTATGGCAAGCGCGTAGTGCTTGACTCAGCTCGTTTTGCCGAGAATGCATACTTTATCAAGACTCGCGAGGAGGGTTATGCAGATAAAACCATTAAGGAGATTGTTGCCGAGATTTACTCTCTTGCTGATGCAATGACAATGTCCGCAAAGAAGGACGGTATCGTAAATATGGGAGGCTTTATCGCTACCCGCCACGAGGATTGGTACGAAGGTGCAAAGCGCTTCTGTATCCCATTTGAGGGTTACCTCACTTATGGTGGTATGAATGGCCGCGATATGGAGGCTCTTGCTATCGGTCTTGACGAGAATACAGAGTTTGACAACCTTGACACCCGCATCCGTCAGGTGCAGTACCTCGCTGCTCGCCTTGACGAGTTTGGCATCCCTTACCAGCGCCCTGCAGGTGGCCACGCCATCTTTGTTGATGCAAGCAAGGTGCTTACCTCTGTTCCAAAGGAGGAGTTCCCAGCGCAGACCCTTGCCGTTGAGCTATACCTTGAGGCAGGTGTTCGTGGTTGCGAGATTGGCTATATCCTTGCCGACCGCGACCCAGTAACGCGCGAGAACCGCTTCGGAGGCCTTGACCTTCTGCGTCTCTGCGTTGCTCGCCGCGTCTACACTAACAACCACATGGATGTTATCGCCGTAGCTCTTAAGAATGTCTTTGACCGCCGCCACGAGATTACTCGCGGTGTAAAGATTGTCTGGGAGACCGAGCTTATGCGCCACTTTACTGTAAAACTGGAGAAGTTGTAATCTACTTCCAAATATAAATAATAGGGCTGTCTTTTTTTTAAGACAGCCCTATTATTTATAGCGCAGCACCGAGTGCCTTCAGTCTCTCTACAAGAGCACCTATATCAACGCTCTGGACACTACAGCCAGCCTTGGCGCACATCGCCGCCGCCACGCCTGCAGCCTGTCCCGTGCCCATACAGCTTGCCTGCACACGCATAGATGCAAAGGCCTTGCGGTCAGCCGAGAGACATCTGCCTGCAACAAGTAGATTTGGATAGTTATTGGCTATCAGCGCGCGATATGGTACATATGCCGCCTGCTCAAGGAAGTGAGTCACCTGACTACTGCCCTTTGTCGCGTGGATATCTATCGGATGAGCGCCACGCGAGATGCTATCCTCATATCTATATCCCGACATATACTCCTCAGCCGTCATCGTATGCACGCCCTTTATTCTGCGTGTCTCACGAATGCCCGCCTGCGTAGCCACAGAAGCCACATAGCAGTTCTTAAACTCCGCGAAGTTGTTTCTCAACACATCAGCCATACGATATACATCTTCGCGTAGGCGACACTCTGCCGCCGTATAGTCGCGATTATCACACGCATCTGCTGCCGTGCGGGTCATATTCACCGCCACGCAACCCTCGTGTAGTGTTGTACAGAACCAAGGACCTCCAAACTCAGGCATATTAAGCTCCTCGGCGTGCTCAAGCAGATACTCTCTAATTGGCAGGCAGTGGCAGTTCACCCCCTGCTTGTTGTGGTGCATAGCCTCGGCAATCAGTGGCGACGAGGTATCAACGCCTGCAAGGATAAAGTATGTAGATAGTGGCTGCAGCGGCTCTCCATTCATCGGCTGCATCTCTACGCCCGCCATTGCTGCAAGGTCAGCGTCGCCCGTACAATCTATAAACACTTTTGCCTCCAAAGCCTCACTGCCATTCTTGTTCTCAATCACTACGCACTCAACCCTGCCATCTGTGCCCACCACTGTGCCCGTTAGGTATGAGTTCATATAGAGCGTCACCCCCGCCTCAAGCACCATACGCTGCATGCAGAGCTTGTATAGTTCAGGATCAAAGGCTACATTTCCCAGCGGCTTCTCAATATATCCACCACCCATAGCCTCAAGTCTCTCAATAAACTCCCAAGGTATTCCACCAATAACCCTCTTATTCTGATATATAAAGACACTCAGCGGCATCACAAGTCCCGCCGTAGCCATACCTCCCAAGAATCCAAATCGCTCAACAAGGGCAACACTCGCCCCCTCACGCGCAGCCGCTATAGCCGCAAAAACCCCCGCAGGGCCTGCTCCACACACAACCACATCGTAACTACCCACTACGGGCACGCTCTTACTAACTGTTATATTTTTCATACCGTTTAGAATAGGTTTAATTGGTCTATTTCGCAGTTAAAGGTCTTGCGATGGTGAGGCGATAGTCCATACTCCACTACTGCCAAACGATGCTCTCGCGTTGGGTAACCCTTATTCTTTGCCCAACCATACATCGGATACTGCTCGGCTATAGTGAGCATATACTCGTCCCTAAAGGTCTTTGCCAACACCGACGCCGCCGCAATGTCGGCATACTTCCCATCTCCCTTAACTATGCACTGAAAGGGTATCTCAAGTTTTGTTCTGAAACGATTGCCGTCAATAGCCAAAAACTGCGGTTGCGGGTCAAGCCTTGATGCCGCAAGCGACATACCCTCAAAAGATGCATTGAGGATGTTAATCTGGTCTATGCGCTCCGCACTCACCGCCTCTACAGCCCACGCAACAGCCTCACGACAGATAATCTCGCGTAGCAGGTTGCGATTCTTCTCTGTCATCTGCTTTGAGTCGTTCAGTAGCGGATGGTGAAAATCTGGTGGCAGGATTACCGCCGCCGCAAATACTGGACCTGCAAGACAGCCTCTTCCCGCCTCGTCACACCCAGCCTCAAGTAACTCAGTCTGATAAAAATTTGGTAACATAGAGCAAAGTTACCTTTTTTTACGAAATTTTAGGTAACTTTACCACAAAATTATTAGTCAAACCATAGAACAAACCGCATAATGATAACCATCACCCGCCAAACGAGCCTCTTTGCCACCCTGCTACTGATAGCTACTATCGTTATCTGCATCGTGCGCCTAAACCTCAACCCCTACCCCATTGAGAGTGCCGAGTGCAACTTTCTTCCTCGCTGGTGGGAGTCTATTGCTGGCGTGGTAATGCTCCTTGTGGCAGGCTTTATTGTCAATCGTGCAGCTGTCAAGGTGGGACTGTTTAGCGGTTTTAGCACCCTGCCACTATCCCTATTTGGATTTATCAGCTGTGGCGTTTTCCTCTCGCCAGATATCCTTACCGCCACCTCAGCGGCTATGTTTACAGCCTTTGGAACAATGTTTATGATTCGCTCGGTGCAGTTCCTTAACGACAAAGAGTCGCTTTTTACGGGCGCACTTCTGCTCGGCACAACGGTCGTCATCTACCCTCCTTGCATTACCCTTGTCGCCATACTACTACTCGCCGTATTCATCTTCCCGCTCTCGTTCCGCCAGATAGTTATCGCCTTTGCGGGCTACCTACTCCCAATTATTGGCGTTAGCTACGTGGGCTGGTATATGGGCGGCAATATTACGGATGTGCCTCTCAACATATACAACACCCTAACAAGCAATACTAACCCACTTTTCAACCTTGAGAGCCTACCATTCTGCGCTGTGGCTCTGGTCGCTCTACTGGCAATTATTCTGCTCTACGGAGTTATGGTGGGCATCTACCACCGCTATACACTGCTCGTACCCGTGCGAAAGACAATACAACTACTACTGTGGATGACCATTATATCTATCGCAACTCTGCTTCTTCCAGGATGCGGTATTACAATGCTTACGGTCATTGCTGTGCCAGCAGCGGTAATCTCCGCCTTCGCCCTTGACCGCATGACCCAGCGCTGGGCAAATATTTTCTATATTTCACTCATCGTTCTTATACTCTTGCACCTGCTATTTTATTAAAAAGCGATGTTTTTAACAACTTCCAAGTGCGTTTTTATTATAAAATAGAACTTTTTAGCACTTTTTTGTGAAAATTTTTACCAAAAAGTTTGCATTTTAATAAAAAGATAGTACTTTTGTAATACAAATGTGGGGTTCTCCCACTGCTCATTAACCTAACTAACCTAATATCGGAGAGCTGACTGTTGCCCAACACTCAGCTCTTATCTTTTTTATGTGGGGTTGAGCCGAAGTCTCGGCTCTTCTTCGGCGGCGACTCGGATATTGGCGCGACTGACTTGCTACGCAAGAAAAATGTTAGCTATAAGATTATGTGAGCAAGCTCCCATTTCTTATACCTAACATTTTCTTACAATCTGCGATTGACCAGTCACACCACACCACTCGGCTTGCGCTCAGTTCTCCCACTGCTCATTAACCTAACTAACCTAATATCGGAGAGCTGACTGTTGCCCAACATTGGTATCAGAGGCAATGTAATATATTGTCTATTAATCGCTATTTAGGCTTGCTTTCAACCCCGATTTTTGGCTCATAGTACCACTATGCTTCGCAAATCAGAATTAAAACCAAGCCTAAATATCAAATAATTTACTGCTATATTACATCGCCCCTGATACCTCAGCTCTTATCTTTTTATATGGGGTTGAGCCGAAACTTTGGCTCTTCTTCGGCGGCGACTCGGATATTGGCGCGACTGACTTGCTGCGCAAGAAAAATGTTAGCTATAAGATTATGTGAGCAAGCTCCCATTTCTTATACCTAACATCTACACAAAAAAGGCTTATATACCTAAAGAGCCTTAAGCAAAATTGCCTCCATAATATCGTAGCAATCGCTATTTGGGTGTACGCCATCCTTTGACAGGTGCTTTGGCAGTGAGCCATCCGCAGCGGCAAGAGGGGTATAGAAGTCCACAAAGCCGCGCTTTTTACAACGGGCAAAGCGCTCTATGCGACGGTTCATATCGCGGATAGGCGCTACTGGCTCAATCTCTGGTCGCCAGTGGTAGCGCGAAGCGGGGAGGATTGTGCAGAGAATGGCGCGAATACCGCTCTTCTCAGCAGCTCTTGCCATAGTTTTTATATTCCTCATTATCTGACGGTTAGAGACATAGCCCTTATTCTGAGCAATATCATTTGTGCCACCGCAGATAATCACGACCTCTGGCTTGTTTGCAATTACATCGCGCTCAAAACGCTCAACCATCTGCGCCGTTACCTGACCGCTCTTTCCACAATTCAGAAAGGCGTTTTTAGTAAAAAACTCTGGGTGTCCGCCGTGCTTTGTACTATCCCAACTATCAAAAATTGAGTCGCCCATAAACACTGCCTTATACTGTGCATAAGAGGTTGAGCAACAAAATATTACAGCCGCAACTATCACTAAAATTCTCTTCATCGTACCTGCTTAAATGTTATCTTTGAACTGTTATATACATCAATATCTGCCGAAATAAAGTCAGCCGAACTACACTCCCACAGATTCACAAACTGCTGTGGCGAGAACTCCGCCAGAGGAAACCAACTGCTCTGCACACAGACCTTTATGAGGTGTCCCGCCTTAAAAGTATGGGCAATGCCTGGCAAGGTATATCGGATTGTTGTCTTCTCATTAGGCACCATAGGCGTTGGAGTGCTGAACGAATGGCGATACCTTGCACGCATTGGCTCTGCTCGCACAAGCATCTGATAATCTGGCTTTTGTGCATCATCACTCGGAAAAACATCAATAACCCTTACCACAAAATCTGCATCCGTAGTGCTTATCGCCACATCAAGCGACGCTTCTACCTCTCCAATAAATGTCAAATCAGTAGCAAGAGGCTCTGTAGTATAGCACAGCACATCCTTGCGACCATCCGTAAAATCTTGATTTGCAAGCATATACTCACGACGGCGATAATCTGTCACCGAGTCATACGGCACTGGATTGTCTGGGTCTGATGTATAACTCCTGTAGCTCTCTACTGCAGGAGTGGTTGTAGTCAAGCTCTCGCCATCTAAATAGTAGCTTAAAACCTCTGTTTCAGACAGTTGCCAACTATCAGTAGTATACCACTCATTGCTTCCAGAGAGGAAGAGCGACACCTGCGGAAGGCTCTCTAACGACCCCTCGCCACGCAGATAGTACTCAAAGAATGGCAACTCAAAATTGTAGTGGTAGTACCGTCCACTCGCCTCACTGCCAAAGTCAAAGTCGCCCAAACGCTCGGCATTGCGACCATTCCACGCCCCATGCGCCCAAGGACCCATAACAAGGCGACAAGGAGTCTGAGGCGACTGGCTACAGATAGCCTTAAAGGTATTCCACGCGCCATAGCAATCCTCAGCGTCAAACGTTCCACCGACAACAAGCACCGCAGGCTTTATATTATATAGGTATCGCCTCACATCGCGCTCCTGCCACCACTCATCGTAGTCTGGATGGCTACTCATAGCATCCCAGAACGACGAAGGGTGCATTACACTACGCAACGAGTCGCGCGTTGCACGGATAAAGTAGTTAAATCTATCTGGCTCCATCTTGTGGTTTCGCGTAGGCTCCCACTCTGTCGTCGGCTGATGATTTGTATGGCTGAGCATAGGCAGAAGGTTAAAGGCATCAGAAATCATCATCACTCCATTATGATGCACATCATCGCCCATAAACCAGTCAGTCACAGGCGCTTGCGGAGCTACAGCCTTTACTGCAGGATGCGCATCCACGCCCGCATACATCGCATAGAAACCAGGGTACGAACAGCCCAAAAAGCCGACCTTGCCACTATTCCCCTCAACATTATTTACCAGCCACTCTACTGTATCATAGGCATCTGTCGCCTCATTTACCACAGCACTTGCGGGACGAATATTCTCAAACTCGCCCCGACTCATAAACCTTCCGCGAACATCCTGATATACAATAATATACCCGCGATTTACAAAATTTCGCATACGATATGATGTCACCATAAAGCGCGGAACGCCATCCCCATACGGAGCCGATGAGTATGGTGTGCGCTGCACTAAAATAGGATGATTACTGCCCCAGCGAGGCTTGTAGATAGTGGTGTGAAGAGTCACCGAGTCGCGCATCATAATGTCGCAGACAACCCTCTCATACTTTACCCATGCTGTCTGGCTCAACACCGCTGCAAGAGCCACGACCACAACTGCTAATACTATCCAAAACTTTTTCATACCACAAAGATAGTAAAACTTTTTGTTTGTAAGAGGCTGACAACCTCTAAAAATAAAGGAGGATTAGCAATCTAACCCTCCTTAGGAAAAGACTTTCCCTTTAACAAAACATTACATTCAGATACACCTTAAAAAAAGAACGGTTATGATATAGAAATGATTGGTGTATCCTATCTAAAACCTTTTGTAACGCAAATGTAGGGCGTTTTTTCAGAACAAAAAAATAAATTCAACGAAAACCATTTTTTATTCAGCGAAAAGCTTTTTTCAACAAATTTTTCCTCTACAAAACTTCAATTCCACATTATTTGTTATCTTTGTGGTATGAAAAGCTACAAAGTTATAATTGTCGGTAGCGGCAATGTCGCCGAGGCCTTTGCAAGGGCACTAAAAGCGACCTCAAACGAGGTTGTGCAAATCTATGCCCGCAACTGCGAGCGAGGCGAGGCTGTTGCAGCAATAGCAGGCTGTGAGTGGTGTTGCGAGCCTACGGCCCTCAAGGCTGCGGATATCTACCTTCTCTGCGTGAGTGACCGCGCGATTAAGGAGGTTGCAGCATCGCTCCCGTTTAGTCCAAACGCCATTGTTGCACATACGGCGGGTTGCGGAACGCTTGAGCTGCTTCCAGAGGGTGCGCATAGGGCTATTGTCTACCCTTTCCAGACCTTCTCTGCGGGTAGGACGGTAGACTTCAGCAAGATTTTCCTCTTTATTGAGGCTCAGGATGAGGCTACGCATAGCAAGGCTACGGAGTTTGCCAAGACTCTTACAGATAATGTTGTGTCTGCCGACGCTGCACTGCGCGAGAAGATACACCTCACGGGCGTTCTTACTTCCAACTTTGTAAATAATATGTACGCCACAGCGGCTGAGGTGCTTGCTACAGCGGGTCTTGACTTTGATGTTGTTGCACCACTTATTGCCGAGACGGCTGCAAAGGCGTTGGATTGCAAAAATCCGTCGCAGGTGCAGACTGGCCCAGCCGTAAGGGGCGACATTCAGACCCTTGAGCGCCACCGCAGGCTGATTGGGGATAACCAGACCCTACGAAAGATGTATGATATAATAAGCGAAAATATATGGAGAATAAAAGAAACTTCAAAGAGGTAATTGCTGATGTTGAGGCCTTTATCTTTGATGTGGACGGTGTGATGACAGACGGCAAGATTATCCCTATTGAGGGTGGCGACTTTATCCGTTGCTACTACGCTAAGGATGGCTATGCACTTGCCTATGCAGTCAAGCACGGATATAATGTCTGCGTTATCTCTGGAGGCTTTGGCAATAACCTTGAGTCGCGTATGCGCCGCCTTGGCATTGAGCATCGCTACTTGGGCTGTATGGATAAGATTGCCGCCCTTGAGGAGTTTGCATCAAAGACGGGTGTAAACCTTCAGAATGCTATCTATATGGGCGACGATATTCCAGACCTTGAGTGCATGCGCCTTGTGGGTATCCCAGTAGCTCCTGCCGATGCCTGCACAGAGGTTCTTGAGGCTGCGCGCTACATCTCTGAGTACAACGGAGGGGCGGGAGCTGTGAGAGATATTATCGAGCAGGTGCTACGCGTACAGGGCAAGTGGGCACTTGACTGTCAGGGAGTTATCGCCTCAGATGCTAAGGATACAGCCTCACGATGAAGGAGATAGAGCGCAAATATCTTGTCTCGGACGATAGCTTTATCGCCCAAGCTGTTAGTAGCCAGCGTATTGCGCAGGGTTACCTCACTATGCGCAGGGTTACGGCAAGGGTAAGAATCTATGGAGACAAGGGATACATAACCTTCAAGGGCAAGAGTAAGGATGGCGGGTTGAGCCGCTTTGAGTTTGAGCGCGAGATTCCTATTCGCTGTGCCGAGATTTTGCTCTCTCGCTGCAGTGGCACGGTAGAGAAGATTCGCCACCTTGTGCCATACGAGGGTTACACTTGGGAGGTTGACCAGTTTACGGGCTGCAATTGCGGTCTTGTTGTTGCCGAGGTGGAGATGCAGAGCACTACTGAAAATCCCCCACTGCCAGAGTGGATCTGGAGAGAGGTTACAGCAGACTACCACTACCGCAACTCCTACTTGGTTCAAAGGCCTTATACAGAGTGGTTTGACAAATAATAACAAAAAAGATATAGACTATGTTTTTGGAAAATGCTAGCCAGAAGGGCTGGATTGAGGTTATCTGCGGCTCAATGTTCTCAGGAAAGACCGAGGAGCTTATTCGCCGCCTTCGTCGCGCAGAGTTTGCGCACCTTAAAGTAGAGATTTTTAAGCCGTGCATAGATGTGCGCTACTCGGAGGATGAGGTTGTCTCTCACAACGCAACTACTATCCGCTCTACCCCTGTAGAGTCGTCGCAGAACATACTTCTGCTGGCTACAGATGTAGATGTTGTGGGTATTGACGAGGCTCAGTTCTTTGACCCAGGCATTGTAGATGTGTGTCGCATACTTGCCGATAGCGGTGTTCGCGTTATCGTGGCAGGTCTTGATATGGACTACCTCGGCAAGCCTTTTGGACCTATGCCCGACCTTATCGCTACGGCAGAGTATGTGACAAAAGTTCACGCCATCTGTGTTCGTTGTGGCAACTTGGCACACCATTCGCACCGCCTTACAGCAGATAATGCACTTGTAATGTTGGGCGAGAAGGATACCTATGAGCCAATTTGTCGCCACTGCTTTGCAGAGCTGACAAAAAATGGACAATAAAAAGAGAGTTTTTGCGTTGAAAGAGAAATAATATACCACTATGAGCGAAGTTATAAACATCAAAGAGCTTAATGAGCGCATTGAGCGCGAGTCTCTGTTTGTAGAGACCTTGCGTCAGGAGATGGGCAAGGTTATCGTTGGACAGAGCCACCTTATAGACACCCTTCTTATCGGTCTGTTGTCAAATGGACATATCCTTCTTGAGGGTGTTCCGGGCCTTGCAAAGACCCTTGCCATTACAACCCTCGCCAAGGCTGTAGATGCAGATTTTTCTCGTATACAGTTCACTCCAGACCTTCTTCCTGCCGATGTTATCGGTACGCTTATCTACTCTCAGAAGAGTGAGGAGTTTACTGTCCGTAAGGGTCCAGTATTTGCCAACTTTGTGCTTGCCGATGAGATTAACCGTTCTCCAGCAAAGGTTCAGTCGGCACTTCTTGAGGCTATGCAGGAGCGTCAGGTAACTATTGGCGACAATACATATCGTCTGCCAGAGCCATTCCTTGTGCTTGCAACCCAAAACCCGCTTGAGCAGGAGGGTACCTATCCACTTCCAGAGGCGCAGGTTGACCGTTTTATGCTCAAAGTAAAGATTTCATATCCAAAGAAGTCCGAGGAGCGCGATATCGTGCGTATGAACATCAGCGGCGCAGGTATGCCAGTTCCAAATAAGATTATTACTCCGCAGGATATTGTCCGCGCACGCCGCGTTGTGGAGGATGTCTATATGGACGAGAAGATTGAGAAGTATATCGTAGATATTATCTTCGCTACCCGCGAGCCGGCAGAGTACAACCTTCAGAAGTTGCAGTCGCTCATTGCCTATGGAGGCTCTCCACGAGCAAGTATCTCGCTTGCTAAGGCTGCCCGCGCATATGCCTTTATCCGCCGTCGTGGATATGTTATTCCAGAGGATGTTCGCGCCGTATGCCACGATGTTCTTCGCCACCGTATCGGACTTACATACGAGGCCGAGGCAGAGAATATCTCTACCGAGGAGATTATTACAGAGATTCTCAATAACGTCATTGTGCCATAATGGGAACAAGCGAGAGCGATATTCTGAAGCGGGTCCGCAAAATTGAGATTAAGACCAGAGGTCTGTCGAATGAGATTTTCGCAGGAAAGTACCATACGGCATTCAAGGGGCGTGGTATGTCCTTTGCCGAGGTGCGCGAGTATCGCATAGGTGACGACGTGAGGGATATTGATTGGAACGTTACCGCCCGCTCAAATGCTGCTCATATTAAGATTTACGAGGAGGAGCGCGAGCTTACAATGATGCTCATTGTAGATGTCAGTGGCTCAGGCGCTTTCGGCACTACAGAGCAGACCAAGCGCAGTATGATTACCGAGGTGGCTGCCGTGCTTGCCTTCTCGGCTGCTCAGACGGGCGATAAGGTGGGTTGTATCTTCTTCTCGGATAAGGTCGAGAAGTTTATCCCACCAAAGAAGGGGCGAAGCCATATTCTGATGATTATCCGCTCACTGCTTGAGTTTACACCTACCTCTAACGGCACAGCGCTCTCGGAGGCTGTACGCTATATGGCAAATGTGAACAAGAAGCGCTCTACGGCCTTCATCCTCTCCGACTTTATTATCCCAAAGAGCGACATTTCCCCTCTTGAGGATGCGCTGAAGATTGCCTCTTCGCGCCACGATGTAGTAGCCATTCGCGTTACCGACCCGCGCGACAAAGTTCTGCCCGATGTGGGCATTATTGAGATGCGCGATGCCGAGAGTGGTCAGAAGCTCTGGATAGATAGCTCTTCGGCTGCTGTTAGAGAGCACTGGGCAGAGAGGTGGCAGCAGCGAGAGGAGATGGTAAGCAACCTTCTACTTCACAACCGCATAGATACGGCAGACCTTACAACAGATAGCGACTATGTTGCCGAACTGATAAAACTCTTCAAAAAGAGATGATTACACGACTAAAACATACACTACTGCTCCTTTTTGCCTGCTGTGCGTACAGCGCTACTGCTCAGAGCGTTACCCCCACAGTCAAGGCATATATTGAGCCAGATAGTATCCTTATTGGCGACCGCTTTACCCTTACCATAGAGGTTGATAAGGACCAAGTACAGAGCATCTTCTTCCCCGCCTTTCAGATGGGCGAGCAAGCCCCTGCGGAGGATGGTATGCCACAGTTTGGCGCTCTGGAGTGCCTTGAGGACCATCCTGTAGACACTGTTGAGCATAAGGGGCGTAGATTGCTTCTTCGCAAGAGGTATACCCTTACCGCCTTTGACGAGGGGGTCTATAACCTCGGCCGCCCAAGTGTTATCTATGCCGATAAGAATATCGTTGATACTCTCTACGGTGTACGTGACTCGCTACGCCTTGTGGTAAACACCTTCAAGATTGACTCTACAGCAATGCTGTGCGATATTAAGCCCGTCAAGACGCTGAAGTTCAAGTTTGGCGAGATTTCGGGTTATCTCACTATCGCACTGGTAGTTATAGCCCTCATTGCGCTTGGCATATACCTTCTTGCCCGCTACCTTGCAGCGCGTGGCAAAAAGATTACTGACCTATTCAAGCCAGAGCCACCACTGCCACCACATATTGTAGCTATAACGGCTCTTGAGGCACTTCAGAACCAGAAGTTGTGGCAGAATAACCGCCATAAGGAGTACTACTCCGCCCTCTCGGAGATTGTCCGCACATACCTTGACGGCAGATTTGGCATTGGCGCTATGGAGATGTCTACCGACGAGATTGTTGAGGCTATAAAGGAGATAGATATCCCGCAGAAAAATGCTATGGACCTTGTCAGTGTGCTGCGCGATGCTGACCTTGTAAAGTTTGCCAAGGCAATCTTTGAGGCGGCAGAAAATGAGAGCGCATTTACTAAGATTTACTACTTTGTCGAGGAGACCAAGCCTGTAGAGATTACTGACGAAAATGAGGAGGATAAGTAGATGAAGCATAGATTGTTTACCATACTTGCGATTGTCGTAGCGGCACTTATATCGGGCGAAGTTTTTGCTCAGAAGATGCCAGAGCGACGCCTTGTGCGCAAGGGAAATCGTCAGTACGAACGAGGCGATTATGACAGCAGTATTGACAACTACTCTCGCGCCCTGCAGCACGACCCGCAATCTTTTGAGGCAAAGTTTAATACTGCCAACGTCCAGTTCCGCAAGGCCTTTGTAGACTCTCTACAGATGGATGCAAAGATGGTTGAGAAGGCGGAGAAGACTCTGCGAAAGCTCGCCCAGGACTCTACCCGCACAGATTGTGAGCGCGCCGATGTGGCGTACAATCTGGGCAATAGCCTCTTTGTACAGCAGAAGTTCAAGGAGGCGCTAACCTGCTACCGCGATGCTATGCGCCTAAATCCAGAGGACAAAGAGGCTAAGTATAACTACGCCCTGACAAAGGAGATGCTCAAGCAGCAACAAGACCAGAATCAGGACCAAAACCAAGATAATCAACAAGATAAGCAAGACCAACAGAATAAAGAGGATAAAGAGGATAAACAAGACCAACAGGAGAAGCAGGAGAAGCAGAATCAGCAACAGCCTAATGAGCAGCAGATATCCGAGCAGGAGCAACAGGCTATGTTAGAGGCTATCCAGGCTCAAGAGGATAAGACTCAAGAGAAGCTCAAGGAGAAGCAGGGAGTCATTATTCGCGGAGGTAAGAATTGGTAGTTGAATTATTGGATAAATAAACAAAACAGAGCTAATGGCTAACAGCCAATAGCTAAAAGTTAAATTATGGAGTTTGCACAACCAAAAATATTGTGGTTTTTACTACTTCTCGTGCCACTTGTGGCCTACTACATCTATCGTAGTCTACAGGGTGGAGCAGCTATTACGGTCTCTACGACAGAGAGTGTCAAGGGTGCTCCAAAGAGCTGGCGATACTTTCTGCGCCACATCCCTTTTGCTCTGCGAATAGTGTCGCTGTCACTTATCATTATCGCTATTGCGCGTCCACAAAGTGCTGAGCACTACACAAATACGACTACCGAAGGTATTGACATCGTGCTTGCCGTTGATGTCTCAACATCAATGCTTGCCAAGGACTTCACCCCCGACCGACTGAGTGTTGCTAAGGATGTTGCCGCCGACTTTATCTCCGACCGCACGGGCGATAGATTAGGCATTGTTGTCTTTGCGGGCGAGTCGTTCACACAATCCCCTCTGACAACAGACCAGAGCTCTCTTCACACGATGATTGGCCGCATTCGCAGTGGTATTATTGAGGATGGAACGGCTATTGGTAACGGCCTTGCCACATCTATCAACCGCCTGCGCGAGAGCGATGCCAAGAGTAAGGTGGTAATTCTTCTTACCGATGGAGTGAACAACCGAGGCGAGATATCTCCACTTACCGCCGCCCAGATTGCTAAAGACTTGGGTATCAGGGTCTACACTATCGGCATCGGCAAGCAGGGCACAGCCCCATATCCGCTCTTTGATGAGCGCGGTCGTGAGGTTGATGTTGTAGAGATGAAGGTTGAGATTGACGAGAAGATTCTGCGCGAGATTGCGTCGCTCACAGGTGGCGAGTACTTCCGCGCAACCAATAAGCAGACCCTGCAGGCTGTCTACGACAAGATTAACACCCTTGAGAAGAGCACCGTAGAGGTTGAGAATAGAACACTGTTTCACGAGCTCTTTTTGCCATTTGTTCTGTGGGCACTTGTAGCTCTACTGCTTGAGTTTATCATAGAGAAAATTCTCCTTAAACGCATACCATAATGTTTCAGTTTGCAAATCCAAATATACTCTACCTTCTACTTGTCATTCCAGTGATGATTGCGGTTGTTGTTGTTCTGTCACACATCCGCCGTCGCAACATCCGCAAGTTTGGTAATCCCGCTCTGCTTGAGTCGCTTATGCCCGATGTATCACAGTGGCGCACAAGGCTAAAGCTCACGCTCTTCCTCACTGCCGTTACGGCTACTATTTTCGCCGCCGCACGCCCTCAATTTGGCGCAAAACTTCGCGAACATAAGAGCAATGGCATTGAGATGATGATAGCCGTAGATGTCTCAAACTCTATGCTCGCTGAGGATTTTACTCCAAACCGCCTTGACCGCACAAGGTACGCTATTGACAAGCTCTTTGCATCTATGAATCAGGACCGCGTAGGTATGGTTGTCTTCGCTGGCGAGTCAAAAGTTCAGCTACCAATAACCTCTGACTTCCGCATGGCGCGTAGCTTTACCAAGCGACTCTCGCCAGACCTTGTTCAGGTGCAGGGTACAGAGATTGGTCAGGCTATAACCCTTGCAACTCTCTCATTCTCAAACAATAGAGATGCGGGGCGAGTTATTATTCTTATTACCGATGGAGAGACCCACGACACTTCGGCCCTTGAGGCTGCACAGCGCGCCGCCGAGCAGGGCATCCGCATCTACGCCGTAGGTATCGGCACACCCGATGGCGCACCAGTGAAGGTGGCAGGCCAGTGGCTCAAGGATGAGAAGGACGAGATGGTCGTCAGCCGCCTTAACGAGGAGCTTCTGCAACAGATTACCGCTGCTACGGGCGGTGGATATATCCGCGCAACAAATAGCGCCTTTGGCCTTGATGAGATTGTGGGCGAAATCAATAAACTTGAGCAAGGCGAGCTTACCACGCTCAGCTTTGAGGAGTATAACGAGCAGTTCCAGTGGATTCTTGCCATTGCTGCCATTTTGCTTGTGCTTGAGACTCTGCTACTTAACCGTCGCAACCCACGCCTTAAGAGGTTCAACATCTTCCGCGAGTAGGCTATGAAGGCGCTACATATCGGAGCGGGAAAAATTGGGCGAGGCTTTATCGGAGCTCAGATAGTTAAGTCTAATTATGAGCTAACCTTTGCAGATGTCAATACCGAGTTAGTTTGCGCTCTGAATGGGCAAAAATCATACACCCTCCACATTATGGAGCGCGATGGTTGGCGCGAAGAAATTTCAAATATTTATGCCGTAGAGATAGGCTCCGAGGAGTTCTTTGAGCGATTTACTGAGGCAGATATTGTAACCACCGCCGTCAGTATGGCAGTGCTGCCCGAACTTGCATCTACTATCGCCACAGCACTGCAAAGGAGGCGTATAAACAACCGCAAATCAACCCTAAACATCATCTGCTGTGAGAATAGTGTAAGGACAACCTCACTGCTCAAAAATTGCGTTATCCAACTACTTGATACTCAGACTATAGAGTGGTACAAAGAGATGGTTGGCTTTGCAGACTGCGCCGTTGACCGCATTGTGCCTATCGCCACCTTTGACAACGCCCTTGATGTTGGCGTAGAGCGATACTGCGAGTGGAGCATTGATAAGAGGCAGATTGTGGGCAAACAGCCCGCTATCGCCTGCGCCAACTTTACAGATAATCTTGAGGCTACTATAGTGCGCAAACTATACACCGTAAACACCGCCCACTGTGCCACAGCCTACCTCGGTGCTATTAAGGGCTATAAGTTTATCCACCAAGCAGTTACCGACCCTACTATCCGACCAATTATTGAGCAAATTGTGGCTGAAAGTAGCGCCGCACTATGTGCCAAATTCGGCTTTGACACTCACTCTCAACAACTCTATGCTCAGAGCGTACTGCGCCGCTTTGAGAATCCATATCTTGGCGACACCGTTGCCCGCGTTGCCCGCGACCCAAAGCGCAAACTATCCCCTGCGCTATATTTTGCATATCCAGTCACTCTTGCGCTTAAATATTCACTCTCTACAGAAGCCCTTGCCACAGCCGTTGCGGCAGCTATGCGCTACCGCTGTGATGACGACACCGAGAGCCAACAACTCTCAGCGATGATTGCACGGTATGGTGTAGCCAAAAGCGCCGAAATGGTCACAAGAGTCGCCAATAAAGACTTTCTTAGGCTCGTAGAGCAAAAATATAGTAATTTTTAGCGAAAAAGTTGCAATTTTTTTCGTTTTCTATAGTTTTTTTCATATCTTTGTGGCAATTGGGAAAATAATGAACTTAAGATGCCGAAGTTGTATGACAGCGGTTGCGCTACGCGTAAACCTTCATGGCTAAAGATACGACTCCACAAGAGCAGTGCTTTTGCGGAGGTAGACCGTATAGTAGCCGAGCATGGTCTTCATACAATTTGCAGCAGCGGACGATGTCCGAATAAGGCAGAGTGTTGGAGCCGACGCACTGCGACATTTATGATTTTGGGTGATATCTGCACCCGCAATTGTCGTTTTTGCGCCACTCAAACAGGCCGTCCGCTACCGCCGGATAAGAGTGAGCCACAGAGGGTGGCACACAGCGTACAGCTAATGAATCTTCGGCACGTTGTCGTAACATCTGTTACACGCGACGACCTACCTGATCAGGGTGCAGCCCATTGGGCAGCAACTGTTGAGGCTATCAGGCAGAGTTGTCCACAAGCAACTATTGAGCTCCTTATTTCCGATATGGATGCAGTAGAGTCTCGTCTTGATACTATACTTGCTTCCAAGCCTGATATTATCGGGCACAACATTGAGACCGTCAGCCGTCTTACACCCGCATTGCGTTCTAAGGCGACTTACAGCAAGTCCTTAGCCACTTTGAGCTACCTAAGTTCAAAGGGTGCGGTGGTCAAGAGCGGTCTTATGGTCGGACTTGGAGAGACTGAAGAGGAGGTAGAGTCCACAATGCGCGACCTTCGCGCTGCGGGCGTTAGAATCCTCACCATAGGTCAGTATCTTCAGCCTACTGCGGAGCACTATCCAGTTGCTGAGTATATCACCCCGCAGCAGTTTGAGGCATACAAGGCTATGGCACTTCAGATTGGCTTTGATTTCTGCGCATCGGCGCCACTTGTGCGCTCGTCGTACTTGGCAGATCAGGCCGCTGCGGCTACAATCACTCACTAAGTTCCACCACTCCCACTCTCAATGTTGTGACGCAAGGGCGGCAAAGTTATGGCTAACAGCTATCCCGTGCGTCTTAACACTGTATTTTATGTAGGCAGTAGCCTTATTGAGTATATGAAAGTCGGGTACAAGGATCTGGGCACAATGCCCTACAAAGAGTGCTGGGAGTTGCAGCAAACTCTCTTTGACAGTCGTCTGGAGCAGAGAAGGGACGGCAGTCAGACAGAGGATTGTGGCACTATCCTCACTGTTGAGCACCCCCCTGTCTATACTCTTGGCAAGAGCGGTAAGCAGAGCAATATGCTTATTCCAGAGTCCTATCTGAAGAGTTTAGGGGCGGAGTTCTTCCATATCGACCGAGGTGGAGATATTACCTTTCACGGTCCTGGGCAGATTGTCTGCTACCCTATCCTTGACATCGGGAAATTGGGCATCGGTCTACGCAGATATATTGAGATTCTTGAGCAGGCGGTAATAGATACCATTGCTAACTACGGCATTGCGGGCGAGCGACTTGCAGGTGCTACAGGCGTGTGGCTTTGTAACCGCGCAGCAGATGGCACAGCGACTGCTTGGCGAAAGATTTGCGCCATAGGTGTTCGCGCCTCGCACTTTATCACTATGCACGGTCTGGCACTTAATGTGACAACAGACCTCAAGTGGTTTACAATGATAAATCCTTGCGGCTTTACCGACAAGGGTGTCACTTCAATTAGCAAAGAGGTTGGAGTGGCTGTTGATATTAATGAGGTTAAGGCACTACTTGTAGCAAACCTCACAAAAGCACTTTTGGATGAAAAATAATGCAAAAAAATATATAAAACAGTACAATTATGCCTATAGACAAAAGATGGGAGGTCAAGGCACAGGGTGAGGCTAAGGTGGTTGCTGCTATAGCATCGCACATTGGTATCTCACCAGTCCTTGCAAACCTTTTAGTACAACGAGGCATAGACACAGTAGAGAAGGCAGAGAAATTTTTTGACCCGCAGCTGCGCGACCTTCATGACCCATTCCTGATGAAGGATATGGATAGAGCTGTAGAGCGCGTAGAGCAAGCCCTGGAGCGTAACGAGCGCATTATGGTCTATGGAGACTATGATGTAGACGGCACGACAGCGGTGGCACTGGTCTATAAGTTCCTGCGACAAATCGGGCATACAAACCTGATGTTCTACATCCCAGACCGCTATACCGAAGGTTACGGTATCTCGCGTAAGGGTATCGACATTGCCGCAAAGAAGGGTGTAAAGCTCATTATCGCCCTTGACTGCGGAATTAAGGCTGTCGAGAAAGTGGACTATGCAAAGCAGAGGGGAGTAGATTTCATTATCTGCGACCATCATCTTCCGGCAGAGCAGATTCCTGCTGCCGTAGCAGTTCTTGACCCTAAACGAACAGACTGCACCTACCCGTTTGATGAGCTTTCGGGTTGCGGTGTTGGCTTTAAGCTCGTTCAGGCCTATGCACAGAGACACAACATTGCTTTTGAGAGCATTGAGTGGCTGTTAGACCTACTTGTAGTAAGTATCGCTTCGGACATCGTTCCGCTGGTAGACGAGAATCGTATTCTCGCCCACTACGGTCTGCGCCGTCTGAACGCCTCTCCAAGTGAGGGTCTACTCTCTATTATCAACATCTGCAAGCTTGACCGCTCGAATATCACTATTGACGACATCGTCTTTAAGATTGGTCCGAGAATCAACGCTGCAGGTCGTATGCGTATGGATGAGTACGACGAGAATGACACCCCTTCGGGCGGTTATGCAGCCGTAAAGCTCCTTGTTGAGGGAGACGAGGCCGCTGCTACACGCTTTGGTGGCGTTATTGACGGATTTAATCAGGACCGCAAGAGCATTGACCGCTCTGTAACTCAGGAGGCGCACGACTACATAGAGTCTCACCCAGAGCTTAAGAGCCGCAAGAGCACTGTAATCTACAATCCAAAATGGATGAAGGGTATCGTAGGTATCGTGGCCTCTCGCCTTATTGAGACCTACTATCGTCCAACGGTTGTTCTTACACAGAGCAACGGCTTTGTCACTGGCTCTGCCCGCTCTATTCCGGGCTTTGACCTCTACCAGGCTGTTGAGTCTTGCTCCGACCTGCTGGAAAACTTCGGCGGGCATATGTACGCCGCAGGTCTTACTATGCGCCCAGAGAATGTAGAGGAGTTTGCACGCCGCTTTAACGACTATGTGGAGGCAAATATAGACCCTAAGATTCTTGTTCCGCAGGTGGAGATTGACTCTATGCTCCTCTTCTCGGACATCACTCCGTCATTCCACCGCGAGCTAAACCGCTTCCAGCCATTTGGCCCAGGCAATAACGCGCCAGTCTTTGCTACGCTATGCGTGAGCAACGAGAAGGGCGACGCTAAGCTTGTTGGCGCCGAGGCTGAGCACCTGCGTATGGATTTGACCCAGACACAAAAGCCTAACACAACCATCCAAACTATCGCCTTCTCGCAGCCTACCCACTATGAGTGGATTCGCTCTGGAAGACCCGTAGATGTCTGCTACCAGATTGTTGAGAACCACTATCGTGGCTCTGTGACAACACAACTTCGCATCAAAGATATCAAACGGAACACATCTAAGTAAAAACCTAACAATGAAACTAAAACTTCTGATGCTTTCACTCCTCTCCACTCTGCTCTTTGTAGCTTGTGGAGAGGGCGAAGAGCCTGATGGTCCACTAACACCACCTCAAGGTGCATCTGTCGCAATTGCCGAGATTAAGGTTGACATTCAATCGGCAACGGTCAAAATTTCACACAGCGCAGCTACAAAGTACGCCTATATTGTGGATAAGGCCTCGCTTGCAAGCTATACATACACTGCCGAGGAGCTCTTTGAGAAGGGCACTACGGGGGATTGTATCGCCTCAAGTGGTACATCGTTCACGGTGCGCGACCTTACAGATAATACGGAGTATACAATCTACATCGCTGTCAAAAATCGTAACGAGGAGCTGTCAGATGTAATCAAACACAACTTCATTACTGCGGCTCTACCTGAGTATACTCTTAAGTCCAAGAGCTGCACGGGCTTTACAGCATCGGTACGCCTTCCAAAGCATATTCCATTCTCAAGCGTGGTTAAGTGGGCGGTTACTGACCTTGCTACATACAACTATAATGGCGGTGTGAGCTATGAAAATCAGCTACTTAACCGTAACGAGGCTATCTATGCAAACTACTTTACAGACCGCTACGACTTTGACATCAACAACACTAACCGCACCTTTAGAAAGGATGGCGTAGAGTACTCTCACTATGATGCTATTCTTCCAGGTCAGCCAATAGTTTTCCTACTGGGCGAGTATGGCGAGGGGGCACACCCAGAGTATGGCGCAGGACACTATGCTCCACTCTACGGCAAGGAGAACTCTGCCGCATATTTCCGCAAGGAGATAATCATTACCACCAAGCCTGCAACGCTTACCCAGACGCCAAGTGTCAGCTCTACCCTGCTGCCTTCAGGCAAGGGAAGCATCTCTATTGCCAAGCCTACGAGTGCTGCAAAGATGTTCTACCTTGTTCTCAATGAGCAACAGTACGGCGAGGTATTGCGTCTGTTAGACAATAACGCCAATCTATTGCAGTGGTTTACCTGCTCACCTCTGGCAGCCAACCACTTCGGAGCAGTATCGACCACCTCCCCGGCTGTTACTATTGACGCCTCGCAGCTCGCGCTGAAGGCTGACGGCACAAACTATCTGCTTGTTTGCGCATGGGAGGATGAGAGTGGACTGAAGCAGTCATTCGTAAAGGCGGAGCTTACATTGCCACCATCAGCACCACTTCCGGCAAACAACATCATCATTGCCCACCGAGGAGGCTCTGCCGAGGCTGGTAAAAACTCTACACCAGACAACTCTATAGCCTCGCTCAAGTATGCTATGCGCCTTGGCTGCTACGCATCGGAGGCAGATATATACTGGACAAAGGATAACCAGATTATCGTTGCCCACGCCGACGGCAACTGTAAGATTAACGGCCTCTACCCTTGGGAGAACACCCTTGCGCAGCTTCAGGCTGCGGGTAAACTCTCTAATGGCGAGACCCTGCCTTCACTTCAGGACTATATCCGCGCCGTGATGGTCAAGGGCAGCAAAACCAAGCTCTGCCTTGATATTAAGGCTATTACCAAGCCAACAACCCACCACCCAGAGTCCGTAAAGGCATGTAAGCGCGCCTGCGAGATTATTGCCGAGATGGAGGCGGAGAAGTTCTGCGAGTTTATCTGCTCTGGCTACGAGGATATTACAAAGAACTGCGCACAGTATGCAAACGCTATTGGAGTAGATATCGGTGCTATGGGTAGCTTCTCAGCAAGCCAATATAAGAGCTGGGGATACACTTGGCACAACCGCGACAAGAGCAAGGGTATTACAGCGGATAAGATAAACACATACCTCAACGCAGGTATGGAGGTGTCGGTCTACACTATTGACACAGATAGCGACTGGGCGCAGATTGAGTCCTACCACACCAAGCTGCGCGGTATTACGACCAACTATCCAAACCGCATAATGGCAAAAACACGCTAAAACTAAGTACTATGTTTACCTCAGAACAAAAAGCAGCAATCGTCCGCATCTCATTCTTTATTATCTCTGCCGATGGAAAGATAGAGGATTCAGAGATGGATTTTTCATTCGCAATGTGGCAACTTAGCGGCATTACAGAGCAGGATATAGCTCTCGCCCGCCAGATGACAGGCCTTGAGGCTTGCAACATTGTCACGCAGATGAATGAAGAGGATAAAGCCTTCGTCTGCGCCCTTCTCGGATGCACCATCGTTGCCGACGGCCAGGCTGCCGAGCAGGAGATTAGAGTGTGGAACACCCTAACAGAGATTTGCGACCTGCCAACAATGAACCTTGAGCAGGCCGCTCAGATTATCAAGAGCCGCCTCGGATAGCCAGCAGCCAATGGCTAACGGCCATTAAGCACAACTTCTTCGGCTATTTTGCGAATTGCACTTGCCGTTTTAGGCCTTAGGCCACAATCAGATACAGACTCAGTAAATGGGGTGCGGTAAATAGTAAGGTAGTTTATGCAGGCCTTCATATATGCACCCTCGCGGTTCTGGTGACGGTTGTCAGTGTGGAGCAGATTCAGATTTTGCTTGCGAGCTATGGTATATCCCTTGCCTATAGGGCTGACGATGATTTTGTACTCTGACAGCTCCTTGGCAATCATCGCAGCGCCACTCTCAAGCAGATGCTCAAGTCGCTCATAGCTACCATAGCCTCTGTAGTCGTCATAAGGACAGCCCCATGTATGCTCGTAGATAATCTGACACGCAGGCGAGTGCTTGAGTGTCAAGTCGTTAATCTTGCGACACGAGGTAATAATTGCACGATTATGCGTGTCGGCATACTTAGCCGCATTTGGCGATGTATCTTGCAGAAAGGCATAATCATATCCGCCACGAACAATCGCCTCTATTGAGCGCTCAAGCTGTAGGTGCTCGCTAAACTCCTGTCCGCCCTTGACAGAGACCACAGCATCTACTTGATGTCCCTGACTGCGGGCAATCTCCTTAAACATAAACGGCGTGCCATAGAAGTATGTAAACGAGTTGCCGATAAATAGCATTCGCTTTGTATCTGTAACCGCTGGCGCATCTTTATATCGCAGAATCTGTAGTGAAACATACTTGCTACTACCAGTAAGTTTTACCTTGCCAACACCTGGCGTGAGGGCTCTAAGGCGCACCTTCACACATCCATTGACAACTGGCTCGGTAAGGGTAAACGACTGAGTATAAGTGGTATTATGCGCCGAGCGCAGGTATTTGTTGTAGAGTGAGTAACGGATAGAACCACCCTGTTCGGCTGTGCGTAGTTCACTCTCAATACTATTCCAGCGACCCGCATCCCAATACTCAAAAATCCAGTACTTCGGAGCATCAGCCTCGCTGGCTGTCATCGTACACATAAAGTCAAACTGCTCGCCAGCCTCAGCTTTTACCACTGGCACAGCAAAGAGGAAGTAATCCCCCGCGCCAACGCCTGATACGGTAATACCATTCTCAGAGGTGGTTGTAAGAGCATTGCCACTCGCACCAACCATAGCAATTATCGCACTGCTACCCTTAGGCGAAGATATACCATAGCTCTCCCAACTCTCAGCGTCATATCTGCTACCCATCATCCGCACTGGAAAACCATCTGTAATAGACTGAAGATATGGCGGTTGAGAGAGCGTAATCGTGCGCACAGCACCACTTGTCACGCCCTTGATTTCTATTACCGCCGTGCGCTCGGTAGTGCTTAAATTCGGCTCTGCCCAAATCTTTACGCTGTGGGAAGCCTTTGCCGCAAGAGTCGTCCTCCCCACAATACCAAGCCACTGCTCCGATGTGCTAAGCTGAACAGCCTCCGCTTTGCACTGAATAGCAATCTTGCAAGGCTTAACAGCCTGACTACTAATCTCAACACTATCTGGAGCCTTAACCTTAAGCCCCGCCGCTACGGCCTGATTGCCCATCATGGCAACCAACGCCACTATACAAAATATAAATCTTTTCATACTACAAAGTTATCAATAATATGCAGAAATACAAAAATCAAAGTAGGGAGGTTAATGATAATTTCCCCTAACTTCACTAATCTCCCTAAACTCTCTGTTCTGTGTCAGCCAAGCTGATGGCTAATAGCCAATAGCCATTTTGTTGTCAAAATACGATAGATGCAACGCTCGGCGAGAAATGCCTGCGCAGGATAGTACAAAAGCGTACAGACCAGCAGGCATTTCTCGTTAGCGGAAGCAGGTATCGTATTTTCACAACAAAACAGCAAGGTCAGCTCTGAACTTCAGAACTGACCTATGCTGTTACTTGTAGTTTTACTACTAGTTGTACTTGAATGTAGCCTCGTCAGATACAGTCAACTTCTTGCGTCCCTTAGCACGACGCGCTGCCAAAACCTTGCGGCCATTAGCAGTTGCCATTCTCGCACGGAAACCATGCTTGTTGATTCTCTTGCGACGAGAAGGCTGATAAGTTCTCTTCATTGCCATAGTCGTATCGTTTTTTTATTTGTTTTGTTCTTTTCTCTCTTGGGGCATCCCTTTCAGACTCCTTCAGGCTCCCCCCCCTTATTACTCGCACGGGTATACCCTTGTCCCATTCGGGCATATCCCCCCTTGCGAGGTGCAAAGGTACAACTAAATTTGAAAAGAACAAATATTTTTGACAAAAAACTTGAAAAAGCGACTCTTATACTCTCTCTATTTGCCTTTTTACTTGCGT
Source organism: Alistipes sp. (assembly GCA_017938765.1). Taxonomy (GTDB): domain Bacteria; phylum Bacteroidota; class Bacteroidia; order Bacteroidales; family Rikenellaceae; genus Alistipes. The sequence continues at coordinate 311,537 of JAGBAX010000028.1, forward strand.
TTTAGGTAATTTCCAATCGTAAAGGTTGTTGAGTCACGCAGTGTCGGTGTGGTAGCAATAACCGTATTAAAACCATTGAGGGTAAGCGAATCGGTCATAAAAATACCCTGCGAGCGGTTGTGCATCACAACACTATCTCCATTTATTGTCAGCGTAGGCACTCCCTGCGAGCAGTAGACCTTTATAACCTGACTATTACGACTTCTCACTTCGCGCTTTCTGCCCACGATGTGCAGTGTATTATCTCGCTTGTTCCACAGCGTGCGGTAGAGGTAGTAGCTATCCTTTGCCTGCTTGTGATCAAAGCAGACAAGGCCGCTATTGCGGAAGCCTCCCGCGTGGCGCACAGCTCCAAAGTCAAACATCGTATTGAGCCACACGCCCCAGAACAGCGTATTGTCAATATGGCTCACATATCCCTCATGGAAGCGGGTCTGCCAACTCTCAGGGATGCGGTGCTGGCTACTATTGCGGTTTACCAGCTCCTCGCTGTAGTGTCCCTTAGTACCGCCTGCGCCATAACAAACGCCCTGACGCAGGTGTCCCCAGCTACTACGCAGGGCTGTCTGCCACACATCAAGGTCCGCCACATTGCCCTTATCCCAGCCCACGCTCTGCTGCCACACAATAAGGTCTGTGATAAAGTTTATATCCCCATCCTGATCGCTACAAGCCACTGTTGGGCGTGATGGGTCAAGGCTCTTTGCCAGAGTATTAAGGCTCTTGATATATGCCATCAGCTCTGGTGAGCGACCCCTAAGCAGTGAGAATACGCCCCACATAGATACAGAAGGGTGGTGGATATTCTGAAGGATAATCTCCTTGAGTTGCTGTTTGCCGTTGTTTTCAAATGCAGCTGAGTTGTAGTATGCTATATCGCTCAAGAATGGCGACTGGCAGAGCGGAGAGTCTATCCAGACTAACATACCCTTACTGTCGCAAATGTCGTAGAGCAGCTGGTCGTGTGGACCCTCAACCGAGCGAATAGCATTAGCGCCCATATCGCAGATAGTCTCTATGTCGGCCTTGTAGTCGCTCTCTGTAAGGGCATTGCCACTATAGAGATTGTCATGACAGAGGTTTACTCCGCGCACCTGTACCTGCTTGCCGTTTATGGTAAGTAGGCGCTCTGGGGTTATCTGCAAATCCCTAAAGCCAGTATTTACCGATACCGTATCTGCACCCAGAATAACATCTACACGATAGAGTGACGGGCGGAAAGTAGACCACAGCTCTGGATTGCCAACGGTAAATGGCACACTCAGCATCTTACCGTCAATCTTGGCCTTAACACTCTTTGTCACAGCCACATAACCATCTGGCGAGACAATATCTACAGTAACCTCGCAGCTATGGTCCCTCTTGCCGAGCAGTGAGATGCCGATATTACCCTCTACACTCTCTGTTGTAACCTTTGTAGGTGTTACGATAACACCCTGCGTACCGTAGTAGAGTGGCGAAATGGTTGTCTTGCCAGTGATTATCAGCTCCACATCGCGATAGATACCACCATAGTGGTTCTGCTCTGACGATGTAGGCAGAATGTCGCTACGATAGGCATTGCTGACCTCCACAAGCAGAGTATTTTCAGCCCCATACTGCACACGCTCTGTAATCTCAAAGGCAAATGCCGTTCTGCCACCGAGGTGGTTACCCACATGTGCACCATTTACAAAGACATCGGCACTATTCATCACGCCACCAAAGCGAATAAAGAGCCTTCTGCCCTGCCACTGCTGCGGCACAAAGAGTGTACGGCGATAGTATGCCGTAGTCTGACGAAGTGTTCCGCCCTCAGAGAGCGCATCGGTATTCCAAGTGTGTGGCAGGCTGACAAAGCGAGCGTCGTCACTTGAATTTTCGTCCTTAAAGAAGAGTCTCCAAGAGTTATTTATTATATATACTTCCCTGGCTGCCAGAGGATTAACAACTGCTATCAGTGCCAAAAGTGCTACTAAAAATCTCTTCATAGTTCTGTTAATTTGCTACAAAGGTAGGAAATTGTCAAAAAAAATACTAACTTCGTGCTGTTAAATCATAAAGTTATGAACATTTTTGACATTATCACCCTCATTTTTGCCATTGTTGCCGTTCTTCTTGGCTGGCGCAAGGGCTTCATTAAGCAGCTCTGCTCTCTTATTGGTATTGTTGGCGGTATTGCCATAGCTATTGCTGTGGGTGGCGATATTGGCACAATGCTTGGCATTGATGCAGCGTATGCTAAGCCACTCGGCTTTATCATTACCCTTGTTGTCTCTGTAATTGCTGCGTCGCTTGTTGCAAAGGTCGTAAGTAGTATCTTCTCTGCCATTGGCCTTGGTGGTCTTGATACTCTGGCAGGCATAGCGCTCTCGCTCATTAAGTTTCTCCTTATTCTGAGCGTTGTATATGTTGCTATTGAGAAGATAAATAAGGAGGTGAAGCTGATTGACGAGAAACACTTTACAGACTCCGAGACATTCCGTCCTATTGCTACAGTTTCAGACAAGGCTCTGGAGGCATTTAACACCTTCTCTAAATAGGCATAATGACTGGGCAGGGCATTGTTACTCAGGCTACAGGTAGCTGGTATAGTGTAGAGTGCGAGGGTCAAAGTCTGCGCTGTCGCATACGCGGCAAGCTCAGGCTTAAGGGCGTGCGCTCTACCAATCCAGTTGTTGTGGGTGATATTGTGCGCGTGGAGTGTGATGCGCAGGGCGAGTGGACAATCTACGACATTGTCCCGCGCCGTAACTACATTATCCGCCGCGCCTCAAACCTATCAAAGGAGTCGCATATTATCGCTGCAAATATAGACCAAGCCTTTATTGTTGTGACCCTTATTCAGCCACAGACGGCACTGGAGTTTGTGGATAGATTTCTTATCACCTGCGAGGCGTATAAAGTCCCAGCAACCATTCTGCTGGCAAAGATAGATCTGCTTGAAGGTGCTCCAGAGGCTGTGGCAGAGTTTCACGAGATATACGAGAGTGCTGGCTACCGAGTGATAGATATATCTGCCACTGAGGGCATTGGCATTGATAGCATCAAGAGTATGCTTGAGGGCAAGGTAACCCTTATCTCTGGTAACTCTGGCGTGGGTAAGTCTACCCTTATCAGCACAATATACCCCGACCTTGATATCCGCACAGGCGAGATATCAGACAGCTTCCACAAAGGCAAGCATACCACGACATTCTCTACAATGTATCCCGTAGAGAGTGGTGGATACATCATTGATACTCCGGGCATTAAGGGCTTTGGACTCATTGAGATTGAGGATAAGGAGCTGTGGCACTACTTCCCAGAGATGATATCTACGGCGGGTAGCTGCCGCTTCTATAACTGCACACATACCCACGAGCCAGGGTGCGCCGTTGTTGAGGCAGTAAAAGAGGGTCGGATTGCATACTCTCGCTATGAGAGTTACCTGAAAATTTTGGATGATGATGACAAATATAGAAAATAGTCTTACTACCGAGCAGCAGCGTCAGCAGATAGAGTATCTGTCGGGCTTTATTCTGCCAGAGCGCTTTGAGACACTCTGCCGAGCGGTGCAAAATCGCACCAAGTATATGACCCTTGTGGCAGAGAATATGTTTCATCCCCAGAATGCAAGCGCGTTAGTGCGACACTGTGAGGCCTTTGGTGTGCAGACGCTCCATACGGTGCAGACCTTCTGCCGTTTTAACCCCAATGTAGATATTGTTCGTGGAACGGATAAGTGGATAGATATGTACAACCACGCCTCTACGGCCGATGCTCTACAGCACCTTAAGGCAGAGGGGTATCGCATTGTTGCCACCTCGCCCCACTACCAGAGTTGTACGCCAGAGACCTTTGATGTTACAAAGGGCAAGTTTGCCATTGTTATGGGCACAGAGAAGACGGGTATTAGTCAAGATGTTATAGATGGCGCAGATGAGTTTTTGAAGATTCCTATGTGTGGTATGGTTGAGAGCCTTAATGTATCGGCCTGCGCAGCAATTATTGTCTATATGCTCTCGGAGCGTATGCGCCACGAGGTTAAGGATTGGCAGATGACAGAGGCTGAGCAAACGGCAACGCTCTACCACTGGATGATAGATAGTGTAAAGGATGCCCGCCCACTACTTAAAAGAGGAGGATTTATATGCAAAGATTAACAGAACAGCAGATAGCAGTGCTTACAGCTGCTGCAAATAGTGCCGAGGATTGGCAGAACATTCTTGTTTCGGAGAATTTTGATACATCAAAGGTGCGAGGTTGCCACTTTGAGGGTAGAGTTGAGATTGAGGGTGGCGTGACCCTTATAGACTCTACTATTTGCAACTACCATATCGGTGCAAACAGCCACATTGAGTCCGTAACGCGCCTTGAGTGCCGCACGGCAAGCAGCTTTGGCAATGGCGTAGCTGTGGCGGCTGTAAACGAGAATGGTGGCCGAACTGTTATTATCCACAACGAGCTTACTGCCCAGACGGCATATATCGTTGCTATGTATCGCCACCGCAAGGATATTGTTGAGGCTTCAAATGATTTTGCAAGGGACTATGCCCAGTCGGTGCACAAAAATATTGGTACTATCGGCAAAAAATGCAAGATTGTCGGAGCAAAGTTTGTCCGCGAGGTCAATATGGAGCCACACTCAACTATTGAGGGTGCGTCACTTGTTCAGAACGGCACACTGCACTCAGGGGCATATATCGGCGTAGATGTTAAGGCGGTAGATTTTATCGCTGCCCAGAACTCAAGAATCGACCTCGGAGCTATTGTAGACCACTGCTTTATTGGTGAGAATAGCATTGTTGCAAAGGGCTACAGCGCTGTAAACTCGTTAATCTTTGCCAGTGCACACCTTGAGAATGGCGAGTGCTGCGCTATCTTCGCGGGGCCATATGTGGTCTCACACCATAAGTCGTCACTGCTTATTGCAGGTATGTTCTCATTCCTCAATGCAGGCAGTGGTACAAACCAGAGCAACCACCTATTCAAGGGTGGAGCAATCCATCAGGCCGTTCACCGTCGTGGCTGTAAGTTCGGTAGCAACGGATATGTTATGAACCCTGCCGCCGAGGGCGAGTATACCACAATCTTGGGTCGCCATACAAAGCACCACGACACATCAGCCTTTCCGTTTAGCTATCTGATTGAGAATCAGGGTGTCTCACTGCTTATGCCAGGCTATGCGTTAAGGAGTTATGGCATTGTGCGCGACATTGAGAAGTGGCGAGCAAGAGATCATCGCACTTTCCGCCGCGATATTATCTCATACAACGAGTATAATCCGTATATTACCTCTAAAGTTCTGAAAGCCATCACGCTATTAGAGTCTCAAATTGCCAACGCAGGTGATAGTATGCAGTGGCACTACAACAATACCACTATTAAGCGAGGCTCAGCACAGCGAGGCCTTGCCCTCTACAAGAGCTATCTTACAGCCGCCCTCGGCGCAATGCTCTCTGTCGGAAGTGTCAACCAGTGGGCTTTAAGTTCAGTTACCGACAAGTGGGTAGACCTTGCAGGACAGTATGTCTCTGGAGATTGGTTAGAGAGGGTGCTTGATAGTTGTACCTCTGCCGACTATATTGGTGCATCACTTATTGAGCACCACGAGCAATATGACAACTTTGCTTATAGCTGGGCACTATCAGCCCTTTCAGAGCAGTTGGGTCGTGAGGCTAACGCAGAGGATATTGCCGCAGCCATTGCCGCTGGTAAGGAGGCTCACGAGGCTTTGCGCCGCACAACAGAGATAGACAGACTCTCTGACATCGGAGAGCCAATGAGCGTGGGCTATGGCACAGACTCGGACGATGAGGCTGTTCGCTGGGCAGATTTCTGCGCTGTTCACGGATTAGAATAGCTGTTGCAAGATACTGATAGACTGCACCTTACGAATAGAGTCAAGGTGCAGGGCGTAGTAGTCTGTAAGGGCGTGTAGCATATCTACCCTCTGGGTGCGGTTAAGGCCTATCTCGCCCAAATACTGCACATCACACTCTATAAGGTCGTTTAGCAACTGCGCATACTCGCGGTTGCAGAACTTCTCGTGCAGTGGCTGCACTGGGGTGTATAAGCCCTCGCGCATATCAAAGAAAGAGTCTTTTGTATACTCATTTCCGGGGGCAAAGCCCAAAAAACGGCTTATGTTTGCTAAAAACCAGAGGTGAAAGTTCGCCACACCCTCGTCAATAGCATCTAACGCCTCAATGCTACCATAGACAAAGTCAAAGAGCGGACTATTGGCCTCGCTCTCGCCAACAAGTCGGTAGAGAACCTCCGAGATAAAGAGCGCGATAGTAGACTTGCGGATATCGTACGGTATTGTCTGCATAACGATGCTACTCTGCACATCCTTCATACGGTGCAACTCGCTCTTGTCAGAGACTATACCCTCAAATTGCAGTGCAAAGAGTGGCTGATAGTATGCCAGCTTGCTACCTCGCCCACGACCAGAGCCTAACCCCTGCACAATATAGCTCTGGCGACCCAGAGTGTCGGTGAGCATATTTACTATCACCGCCTTGTCGCCATACTTTACCGTGCCAAGTACTATTCCGCGCGCCTTGTAACTCTTCATAACTTAATCTTGTCTATCGCCCCACGCAGATGGTCTGGGTCAAGGTGAGTGTAAATCTCTGTTGTCGTAATGCTCTCATGTCCAAGCATATCCTGCACCTGGCGGATGCTCGCGCCACCTGCAAAGAGGTGTGTTGCAAAGGAGTGCCTAAATGTATGAGGGCTTACTCTCTTTGTTATCCCCGCATCGCTTGCTGCCTTGCGGATAATGGTAAAAATCATCACCCTTGTGAGTTTTGTTCGGCGATTACTCAAAAAGAGGGTCTGCTCGCTGCCCCCCTTTCCACCCTTATCCTTAAGCATATCGCGCCTATCCTCAAGATACTGCATCAGCCACTCCATAGCCACACTACCGATTGGCACAAGGCGCTGCTTGCTACCCTTTCCCATCACGCGGATATACCCCTCGCCAAGGAACAAGTCGCTCATCTTGAGTGATATAAGCTCCGTCACGCGCAGTCCACAGGAGTAGAGCATCTCCAACATCGCGCGGTCTCTTCTACCCTTTACGGTCGTTGTATCAACCACGCCTATTATGCGCTCCACCTCCTCAACAGTAAGCACATCGGGCAGCTCTCGGCGCGTCTTGGGAGTAGAGATAAACTCGGCAGGAGAGAGCTCTATCTTATCTAACATCAACAGGTAGTTGTAGAAGCTCTTTACTCCACTCAGTTCACGGGCTTGCGAGGTGCGCTTATGTTGAATGGTATTCAGATGGACAAGATACTGAGATATCATATCCTCATCTACATCAGCTGGCAAAACATCGTACTTTCTGAGTATAAAGTTGGCAAAAACCGTAATGTCGCGCACATAGGCCTCAACACTATTTGCCGAGAGATTCTTCTCTAAACGGATGTATGTTTTGTAACCTTGAATGGTTTTCTCCCACTTTTCACTGTTTTGTGCCATATTATTATTAAATTTGCAGAGCGAAGATACAAAATTTTACATAATATGAACTACATTGAGTTAAATATTTCTGTTCCGAGTGCAGAAATTGCCGAGATTCTTACAGCCGAGCTCTCTGAACTGCCATTTGACAGCTTTACAACCGAGAAGGGTATTCTCAAGGCCTATATCCCTCAAGATAGCCTTGTAGATTGCAAGGCGGAGGCAGATGCACTGCTCGCCCAGTATGGCATTACAGAGTTTAGATATGTGCAGATAGAGTCTCAGAACTGGAATGCGCTATGGGAGAGCAACTTTGAGCCTGTAGATGTAGATGGTCGCGTACTTATCCGCGCACCGTTCCATGCACCAAGCCCTACGGCAGAGTTTGAGATTGTCATTATGCCAAAGATGTCCTTCGGCACTGGCCACCACGCAACGACCAAGATGATGGTGGAGCTTATCCTTGATATGGACCTTCAGGGCAAGCGAGGCCTTGATATGGGCAGTGGCACGGGCGTGCTGGCAATTGCTGCCTGCCATCGTGGTGCTGAGGCTGTGGATGCAGTGGATATCGACGACTTTGCATTTGAAAACTGCGCCGAGAATATCGCTACAAATGGCGTATCAGACCGTGTAACACCACTTCTTGGCGACTCACGACTGCTTGAGGGTCGCCGCTACGACTTTATCCTTGCCAATATCAACCGCAACATTCTTCTTGCCGATATGGACAACTATCTGAAAACACTCAACCCTAACGGAGATATCCTTTTCAGTGGTTTTTTAGATGAGGATGTAGCGATGATGACAACAGCTGCCACCTCTCGCGGTCTTACCCTTACAGAGACTCGCCACACAAATGGCTGGGCAGCCCTGCGCTTTACCCGAAAGGAGTAGTTGCTGAACATACAACAAAAAAAGCCATCCAGCAGGATGTCCTTTTTCGGCGATGAAATTAATTCACCGCCGATTTTGTTTATTTACAATCTGTTGGATTCTTAGATTGTGAAACGACTTTTCGTGCAAAAATCGCTTAGCCCTATTCTTTCTTTTGTTGTGTAGTCTATGTTAAGTGTAAACAATCACCCCCCATATTTAATCACCTTTCGCAGTGCGCAAGAGGTGATTTTTCTATTTTATCCGAACAAGACCCCTAAAAGAGTGTTGCCATTTGCGAAATTTTTACTAATTTTGTGGTGTCGTGGGTGTTATACCCTCGGCATTACATATTTGATGAAAGTGTTTTCGCTTTTATCCTTAACGAGAAATCTGACAGTTTCAAATAAGACGAGGATAACGACGACACTCATTTCTTGTGTAGCTATGTGGCTATGCACTCTCTGTGCATATACCCCATACTATCCAAGTGTGGGGTCTTGTAATCGTTTATTCGTCTTGGGTTTTGTCAGAGCCTCTCGTTTGATAAACGGATTAGCTCCACACTTTCTTTGTATTTAACCCCTTACCATATTGGAGCGTATGGCTTTGAGTGAAACACATTTTATTAACTCAAACATAAACGCTATGAAAAGAATTCTGTATTTAACAACTATGGTTGTTGCCCTATTATTTGGGGGTTGTGCGCAAGAATTCGACGACTCGGAGATTTGGGACAAACTCGACAATCACGAGAGTCGTATTACTGCCCTCGAAGAGCTCTGCCGACAGATGAACACCAATATCTCGTCGTTGCAGACTATTGTTTCTGCATTGCAGAACAACGACTATGTGACCGGTGTAGCCCCTATTACCAAAAATGGTGAAACAATTGGCTATACTATCTCCTTCACCAAGTCGCAGCCCGTTACTATCTACCACGGTGAGAACGGGAAGGATGGCCAAAACGGTACAAACGGTGTCGATGGCAAAGATGGCTCTACTCCCGTTATTGGCGTGAAGATGGACGACGACGGTATCTACTATTGGACACTTAACGGTGAGTGGCTGACTGATGAAAATGGCAACAAAATCAAGGCAGTAGGCACTGACGGTAAAGATGGTACTAACGGAGCAAATGGCGAAAATGGTACTAATGGTAAAGATGGCATCACCCCACAGTTGAAGATTGAGGAGGGTTATTGGTTTATCTCCTACGACAATGGCGCAACTTGGACTAAACTCGGCAAGGCCACAGGCGAAGATGGTGCTAATGGTCAGGACGGGACTAACGGTACAAATGGTGTCGATGGCGACTCTTTCTTCCAGAGCGCAACCCAAGACGAATATAATGTATATATCGTATTGGCTGATGGTACAGAGATAACAATCCCCAAACAGACAGCACTCAATATCTCGTTTAGCGCAACAAGTGGCATTGCTTGTATGCCTGGCAAGAGCGTTTCGATTAGTTATACAATCAGTGGTGGCGACAGCAAAACCTCCGTCGAGGCATTTGGCGATGGTGGGTGGAGTGCTACCGTTAAGGCTACCTCCAAGAGCGAGGGCGCTATTGTAGTAACAGCTCCCACCGAGGCAACTGCGGGCAAGGTTATCGTCTTGGTCAGCGATGGTCGCGGCGATGTTATTATGCGCTCACTCAACTTCGAGGAGGGTGTGCTGAGTGGCATTGAGGAGGCATACGAGGGCGATTGGGAGGCTTGCACTCTGCGAGTAAAATTGCAGACCAACCTCGACTATACCGTTGAAATCCCCGTAGATGCTCAGAGTTGGCTGAGTGTGGCCGAGAGTCGTGCTACACTGCGCAACGAGACTCTCACTTTCTCGCTGACCGAGAATCCCGACGAAACCCCTAGATCGGCATCGGTAAAGTTGATGGGCAATAGTGGCGATGTATTGCAAAGTTTCACTATTATTCAAAAACTGCAACCATCAGACGACTATATTGTTTTTGCAAACGCAATCGTTAAGAAAGTCTGCGTTGAGAAATACGATACAAATGGCGATGGAGAGATATCGCATAAAGAGGCTTCAAAGGTAACTTCTATCCCAAGTAATTTCTTTGGCGAATATGCATCGTCTGTTCAGTCTTTCAATGAATTGCAATACTTTATTAATGTTACCTCAATTGGAGGAGATGCATTCTATCATTATTCTAGCCTGACGAGTATTACCATTCCCGAGAGTGTTACTTCGATTGGAAACAATGCATTCAGCGGTTGTTCGAGCCTGACGAGTATTACCATTCCCGAAGGTGTTACTTCGATTGGAGTTTCTGCATTCAGCGGTTGTTCGAGCCTGACAAGTATTAATATTCCTGAGAGTGTTACTTCGATTGAATGGGGTGTATTCCATAGTTGTATTTAGAAGCCCAAAACAACCAAAACTATTTAGAAATAACCAAACATAAACCTTTAATTATCAATATATTCTAAAATTTAACACTTTCAAGCTGCTTTTTGATGATTCCCAAATTTCCACATATTTTTGAGACATATTTCTGACGTGGAGAATTTGCGGAGCTTATTTTTTGTTATTTCGTGTAGATAGTTGACAAGGGTTTACATCCGTTTACAACGAGCGACAAATTCCGCCCCGATATGTGAT
>JAGBAX010000029.1 GCA_017938765.1 Alistipes sp.
ATATATCCTGCTCGTTCCAGTCGTCCACGGTGATATCCTGTACCAAGAGTCCATCATCCAGGCTCATACGGATAGTGTAGGACTTGCCGCCTACCCAGTTGTACACATTGCCCGGATTGGCAGCGGCCAATTTGTCTGCATCCAGTTCGAAAGAGAGGTGTTCGTTGTCCGGGCCCAATGCCTCGATGGTGAATTGGATTTTCTTGTCCTTGAAGGCGTTTTCGTCGGGCATTCCAGTATCGGCTTTTCCTACTGGCAGTGCCATAGCGTATGCTATGTACTGTTTTCCGTTCGCTACTGCAGTGCCATTTTGACCCAGCAGAGTGGTGACTGATGTATGAGTCTGGGATGTATTATTACCGTAGTACAATTCAATGGTATTGATCTCAATGTCAATCATCACATCTACGATATTGGATGCTATCGGCTGGAGGGTGCCATCGGCATCAACAAGAGCCATCTGAACGCTCTTGATGGTTGTCGCTGCAGGTCTTTCGTTGGTAATAACGAAGCGGAAAGTAGCCGGAATATGTTTGAATGAAATCAGTGCGCTACCATTCATCATCTCGGCCTCGCCGTACAGTATCATACAATCTCTCAAGAAATCTGGTTGCTGTGAGGCTTGCTGGGTAAACAGGTTTGGCATCTGCATTGAGGTATTGAAGAGAAACGGACTGCTGGTGGTATTATTATTGGAACCAGTCGTGACAAATATTTTCTGTGCGAAAGCACTTATTTCATTTTCGTAATAATAACGCTCCGTCTCGAATGTGGCATAGTGAGGATCTTCCTGCGGAGTAACAATCAGCCCGGTATGGCACTGTGACTCGCTCCAATCATTAGGAGCTGAATAGTTCCCTATAAAATTATACCCATCTGATATTACAGCCATCATTGGCGGACTGGCAGGGTGGGAGTCCCAATTGAAAATAAGATTTCCTTTGCCGGTCTCATCCCTCCACACGGCACGCGTGGCAGGAGCATCGGCAGAGCCGAAAGTGAGTTGTACAAGCTTACCCTCAGCAGGTCTGTCGGGGACGATGTTGTCTTGCTGGCAAGAGGCAAACGACAATAATGCCAACGCCGTAATTATGTAGTATATCTTTTTCATACTCATACAATGTTAGTGGTTATTAGTTGGAGGAGGGACCTCCAAATTCGGAATCATCACTATCTGGAGCGTAGCCACTTATTGCAAAACCACTCTCCGTTGCCACCTCATTTACCTCAATTAGCGGCGCACAATAGATTGTTGCTCTCTTTTCCATATCTTTATACCATTATTATATTTACACAAGTCTATTTTCTGTACCATTTTGTTTCACAAAGGTATAAAAATAATTATTAAAAACGACAATTTCTTTGATAAAAATATCAAAAAAAATATTGAGACTAACTAAAATTTAGCCAGTCTCAATAACTCAAAGAGTAAAAACCCCGTACTACTTATCCTTCTTTTCGTCCTCAGGGTCACTCTTTCCATCCATACCATCGCGGAAGGACTTTACGCCCTTGCCTATGCCGCGCATAAGCTCTGGAATTTTTGTTCCACCAAAAAGTAGCAACACAAGCAGCACAATAAGCAGAATCTCTGTTCCGCCAATATTTCCAAAAAGTAACAGTTTCATATCGTTTAAATTTTAACTTTTTTCATACTCTTACGGCTCTTCTCGGCCTTAAAACCGATAATGTGACTCTCAATAGATGCGTCAATAGTACTTGAGAGTTTGGTTTGGTCTTGAGCTGCCACAGCCTCCACAAAGTCGCGTGCAAGGGCGTGGTCGCCACCACCGTGACCAGCGTGCTTATACTCCGCCATCTCGGCAACATTCTTATGCCATACGCGCTTCTTATTATCGCGGAATGTGTAGAGAGTGAACTTCTTGCCATCACCCTCAATATAGCCAAGCGTACCCATAATTCTCGTTCTACGGCCACCCCAAGGAGTAAAAGCATCCATAGTAAAGCTTGCCGTAACGCCACCCTCAAAGAGCATTGTTGTCACATAGTGGTCTGGCTGGTCATTATCGCACTTATATACGCAACGGCCAAACATCGTGGTGCGAATCTTCTCCATAATCGCCGCCTCGTCCTTACGGTCAGGCAGGTCAAAGACACCAAGGTGTCGCTTACGGCGCACGTAGATATCTATAGCCGAATATGGACAGGTCGCCTCGTGCGGACAGCCGTCTGTACAGCGGGCAGGTGCGCCCTGAGGAGCATTCTCCGCCTTGAAGTGCATCAGCGTACCCTCCGCAGCAATCTGAATGCAAGGCTTATCTACTATCCAGCGGATAATATCAAGGTCGTGACAGCTCTTGGCAAGGATAATAGGAGTTGTCTGCTTGCTGTCGCGCCACTTACCACGCACATAAGAGTGCGCCATATGCGCATACTGTATCGGCTCCATATGCTGAATGCTGACCAAATCGCCAATAAGGCCAGAGCGAACTGCCTCACGCATAGCAATAAAGTAAGGTGCATAGCGAAGCACATGGCAGATAGCAACGATACGGTTGTACTTCTTCGCCTGCGCAAGGATATCCTTACACTCCTTCTCGGTCTGAGCGGCTGGCTTCTCCAGTAGCACATCGTAGCCCATTGCCAAAGCCTTCATACAAGGCTCATAGTGGAGATTATCTGGCGTAGCGATAATTACCGCATCTGCAAACTTCTCACGAGCAAAGACCTCGCTCCAGTCGTCAAAGCAATTCTGGGCAGCAATAGAGTGCGCCTTGGCAGTACGCTTCTTGCGGAAATTATTAGTATCAGCAACACCCACAATCTTCATTGTATCAGGGAATTGCAGTGCATACCTGCCATAAGTAGTACCACGCGAGCCAGCACCGATAATAATCGCCGTAACGACACGATTTGTAGCAGCCTTAAGTGGTCGCACAGCAAAATCGAGGTCGGGGTGGGTCTGATTTCCGCCCTTAGCCCCCTTTGGTGGGGTCGCGGTGGCCGCCGTAGCCTCGCCAGTCATCGCAGCCATATCAACACCAATGAGCGATGCTCCGACAGTAAGCATTCCAAGTCGCTTGAGAAACTCTTTTCTATCCATAGTATAAGTTTTAGGTCATAGTACAAAGATATAACTTTTTATTCAGAATTGCAACAGTAACACCCAATTAGTGGCTCTGTTTTTGCATCAATAGCATCGTAACCAAAAAATCGTGAACTATGAAACGGAAAATCTTTACAGTGTTAATCCTTATTGCCGCAGCGGCAACAACAGCCATTGTCGTAAACTCACAGGAGAGCAAAAGCTCAAAATCTACAGCCGCCACAACCACCCAAAAGCCCATTAACGACACGCGCGAAGAGCGACACAAGGCTCGCGAGCAGCGCCGAGCAGAACACCTTGCCGCCTATGAACGATTTGTGGACTCTATTGTCCTATCGCGCAACTTTAAGTTCGTCCCTACATCCGTACAGCAGGAGCCCGCAGGCTCAACACGAATGCTCTACAATCCTAACTACGAGCTATCGGTCTGGGATACCGAGGTTGATGTCTGCCTGCCATATATCAAGGGCGTAACACCACCCTACTACTTCGTTCTGCTGAACTACACACTGCCATCAGTCTCAAAATATATCACCGAGCAGACTCGCGACGGCTGGAATGTATCATTCAGCACTTCGCTCTTTTCTGCCACAGACTACAACTTCTCACTTGACATCTACTCCTCGTCGGGTAGCGCCACCCTTACTATAGCCTCTACGTGGTACCCCGATGTGCAGTATAACGGCTCAATTATCAGCATAAACTAACAAAAGAGGGAGCGTGTCTACAAAACACGCTCCCTCTTTTGTTAATACTCGTATACCGAACACTTTGATTTGCGGATTTTGGCAGTGTTTATTGCTTTGATAGTTACTTGCGGGGCGAGGTCAAAGAAGCGATTACCAATCAAGTCTCTACCCATCGTCTTGCGCGAAAGGGTGTAGGTGCGGTCATTAATCTGAACCTCAATAGTTCCCTTGTATATGATTTCCACCTTTACCGCTCCGCACTCCACACTCTCTTGCCAACGATATGTTCCGCACTGCGCTAACTTTCGTCCTGTAGCTACCCACTTAGAGTATGGTCTACTGCTCGGCATAATGCTAAAGTCGGTAAGCTGATAGGTAATACCGTTGCGCTGCGCCACAACCTCGCGAGGGTATCTGAAGACTGACGCCTGCACAATATACCCATTGTCTGTGAGCGTTTTGCAGTAGTGCGGCGTGTATAGTCGGCGGTTCATCGTCGATACGCCACAGCTTCCGCCTATCTGCTTGAGTGCAGAGATATGCTCCTCTGCTGTACCACCCTCCACAGCATAGAGTACCGTACAGTTAGAGTACTGTCTAACCCCCTTAAGTAGCTCAAAGTCCGTTGTAAAGCATATCCAGTTATCGCCAAACATCTCTTGCGCCATCTTGTACGACTCTGGCACCGAGCTGTGCAACATAGGAATAATACCCTGCTTTTTGCACTCAACAAGTATCTCATGAAGCGTCGGGATAGCCGTGCGCAGCTCTTCTCGCTCACTCTCAAGCACATAGCGACTGCGAACCTCCTCAAAAGTAAGGTCCGCCAGGCGGACCTTTCCCTCAACCCTTGAGTAGTCCACAGCGTTGCGCATCGTGCGGTTTATGGTCTTGTCGTGCAACACAACAAGATGCCCATCCTTGGTCTTTTTGACATCGCACTCGATGCCCGCATAACCCATTCGCGCCGCCATAGCCACCGCTGCGACACTATTTTCGGGAACGACAAACTCCCCCTTGTCGTTTTTACTCCAACAACCCCTGTGGGCAAAAACTGTCGGTGTACTCTTTGCCACTGCCACCGAGCAGAGGAGTAGAGTTAGTAGTATTGCAAAAATTCTCTTCATACTACAAAGGTAATAAAAAAATCTTGCGAGTGCAAGATTTTTTTGGCTGTCGCAGAGTAGAGAATTTAATGAGATTAGGGAATTTAATGAATTTAGACTCTCTGTTATCTGTACTCTGTTATCTGTACTCTGTACTCTAAAAGGCTAACGGCTAATGGCTAAACTAAAAAGCGGAGACAGCGCGCACATAGTTGTAAGTGAAGTTCTTATTGCTGAGGCTGGAGTAGCCATTGCCCATATTGACAAGCCACGCGCAAAAATAACCGCTATATTGCTTATCGGATTCCGTTGACGACCAATACCAACCATTTTCGCCTTTATCATACAACTTTGTACCACCTCTTGCTATGAG
>JAGBAX010000007.1 GCA_017938765.1 Alistipes sp.
CGAGCTGACCTTTACGCCGATGATGAGCTTCACCCGCGCAAAGAACAACGCACAGCCCTTTGAGGGCAATAGCAAGAATCGCTTTGCTGTTGGTAACTTCGGCGTTGTGGTAAAGCTAAGGGAGAGTTCTACAGGCGTTACGGCTATAAATATGGGTCTGTCGTACAACCGACTTGCCGACTACAACTACAAGTACTCCTTCACTGCGCCAACCTACGGTGATATGTCTATTGCAAGCGTCTATGCCGACCAACTCGCTTCGGCAGGCATTTCAGCGGCACAGCTTAAGCAGAACTACGACAATTTTGGCAACTTCCGCTGGTCCTACTACGACCCTACATACTGGGGTGCAATTTTGGCGTACAAGACTGGCCTTATAAATGAAGGTAACGATGGGAGGTGGAGCGTAGATATGCTCCCGTTGAGTCGTGTTACAACTTGTGCTGCAACAGTGGAGAGCAAAGGGCGCGCAGATGAGTGGGTGTGGTCGTTGGGCATCAACTTCAATAGCAAGTTCTACCTCGGTATGAGCCTCGGTGCATCTACTATCAGTCAGGAGAAGCATATCTACTATGGCGAGGATTATACTGCTTCGCCTATGCTTGAGCAGAACTACCGTATGGAGTACTTCAACTATGACCAGATAACACAGATGAAGGGTACGGGCATCAACTTCAAAATTGGTGCAATCTATCGCCCAATAGAGAGCTTAAGAGTAGGCGTTGCCTTCCATACTCCGACATACTATAATGTGACCTATAAGTATCAGGGCGGTATGACATCACAGGTTAAGGCAATCAACAATGTAGACGGATATACTGTTAATAGTCAGGGATATATTGACCCGCCATTCTCTGAGCAGACAGAGCTGCTTATAGACGATGGCGACTATAGCTGGCGCTTTACTACCCCTACACGACTTATGGTAGGTGCGTCGTATACCGTTGCAAAGCAGCTTATCCTTTCGGTAGACTACGAGCGCGACTGGTACAACACTATGAGGATGAAAAATTCGCCTTATGGCCCACTCTATAAGGGATTTATTAAGGATGAGTTTAAGGGTTCAAATACCGTCCGTGCAGGTGCTGAGTGGAGATTTATCCCGCAGATGGCTATCCGCTTGGGCTATGGCCTTTGGAGTGGTGCGCTGGATGATAATGACGAGGTTTACTCTTCGCCGGTTATCTACCGCACAGAGTATATGAGTACTGGTCTGGGTATCGCTCTGTCAAAACACTTTACCATTGATTTGGCATATATGTACAGCAAGAACGACCTTACAACATATAAGACATTCTATGGCTATAATGCGAATGTAGATATCGCATCGCCAACCTTCCGCACCTCCATCTCTCGCCACAACGCGATGATGACCCTCACAGTTAAATTCTAAGAGAGGGGGGGAGATACAAAAATAGGCTGAAACGGGCATCTTTCAACAAAGCCTTGTGAATAAACAAAGGTAGCGTATGAGTGAACTATACTGTTCACTACATACGCTACCTTAGTTATAAATATGGACTGATAGCTATTCTACTAAAATCCATTTATTGCCAATACCGTCTATTTTCTCAGTACTGCCACTTATAGCTTCTTGTATAGTGTACTCATCGCCTTTTTCTGTGACAATTTTGTATGCAGACTCTATTTTATATTCATTAGCACTTATATCTATTCTATACCTAAGCTCTTTTAATTCGGCAAAACAACCATCCTTTTCGTTGTATAATTTACATATAGTTTGCCATTCATTGAGATTTTTCATAATATTATTTTTAGATCAATAACTAATTTTATTCGTAGAAATCGCATCCTTCAATTTTTTCTGCATGAGTTGACCAACCTTTTGTTAATTTATACAATTTTACGCACAAATCATTATCAGTATTAGGTACATATATGTGTTTGAGATTAGGAGCAACTAAACCTCCTAATTGTGGAGGGACTATACTTTTACAATATAGAGTGTTCAAGCTTGTACAATCGCTACAAAAAGAGCTTCCAATTGATGTCACATTCTCAGGTATTAAGATTGTTTTAATTTCTCTAGAAGAGGTCAAAAATTCATTACCTATTGAAATTAACGATTCAGGTAGCACAATTTCCGAAAGGTGATATGCGTATCTAATCGCATTGTTACCGATTGTTTTTACACTATTAGGTATATGTATATTTTCCAGATTTGTGCATGTGTCAAAAGCGTTAGATCCAATAGACTCAACACTATTAGGAAGACTAATAGAAACAATGGAACTCCTCTCATAAAATGCATATGCTCCAACCTGCGTAACATCACTATCAAAAGTAATCACACCTCTGCCAGTTTCCGAATCCCAGGTATTTGATTCTATATTTGCACCAAAAATATCAACTCCTGTTTTGTAGGGCGTAACTTTTTCTGTTGCCGTATACCAAATCTCATTGTTGGGTTGCGGTTTGATTCCCTCAACTTTCAAGGCTGCCATCGGCTGAATAGCATTGCGCTCAATGACGACCTCTTTGTCGGTTGATTGGGTGAAGATGGCATTGAAACTATCGGTGACGGTAATGGTGATACCCTCTGTAAAAGTCACCTCGGGAATAACCACCCAAAACTCAGTGGCTGTTTCGGCTGTCTTTCCGAGTGAAATACCTTCGCCACAATCGAGTGTAACAGATGTAGTGGCATCGTCTGCCATTGTTACAACCGGTGCTTCGCCAAAGGCTATTGTAGCTGTGGCATTGCCTGCAATCTTCTCGTTGTTATTACCCTTTACCTCAATGCTTTTTACGACACCGCCCTCTGGAGCATAAAGTTTCAGTTTGAGGTAGCCACACGCATTTTTGAAGGCAAGGAAGGTATCCTCCAAGTTTTCGGTAACGGCAATCATCGTGTTTGCACCCTTACCAAATGAATTTTCTGCATAATTTTGTACAGCAGGGAGTGTTAGTGAAATCTCGCCTTCATCGGTTATGGTTGCCATTTCGTTGTAAGGATAAACAGCGTAGATACGGTCAAAAGCGTTGCCAGTGCCGAGTTCTTCACTTGGGACAAGCGAGAATGTTCCACAGTTTGCTCCTGTCTTGCCATTGAATTTGTATTGGCGATTAAGCGTATTACCATAAAACGCTGTCAATCGGTCATCCTCATGCCAACGAAGATACTTGTTGTTTTCTACATAGGTGCGAGTATCCTCTGCAAAACCAGCCTGTAAATCAGCAGTAGCAGGGGTAACAGGCGCGTTATACTGCTCCTCAAAAGACGAACATGCACAAAATAACATTGATAGCAATGCCATTAAAAAAGATAACTTTTTCATATTTACATAGTTTTAGAATTTACCACTCTTGTTCAGGTTTTTCTGGATTGATAGACTCCATGTTAGAGAGCGAGAAGCCCTGCTCTACACAAATCTCATTTACCTCAACTTCAGGGGTGAGGTAATCCCTCTGTTCTGAATTTTTCATACGCATTTTTGCTGCCTACCAACTCCGAATAAGGCGATAAGTATAAACAAAGAAAGTGTGGAGTTGATTCCCGTTTATCTACAAAGAGGTTCTGACAAAACCCAAGCAAAAATAAACGCTACAATGCCCCACACTTGGATAGTATGGGGATAGATACGCAAAATGCGTACAGCCACATAGCTATACAAGAAATGAGTGCTGTTCGTTCATCCTTTTGCTTTTTGAAACTGTCAGATTTCTTTGTAAGGACTGCGAAAACACTTTCAATATGTCTGCTACTTTATCCAAATAGCACTACAAATTTAAAAATAATTTCCGAAACGAGCAACACTCTTCGGGGGACATTGTTCGGTGAGAATAAAAAAATTGCCTTTCGTTTTCAAGCGAAAGGCATTTTTACGGAGTTGTATTTATTTACATTACAGCTATTAGTAGCTCTTTGCGAACAGTACGCGGCAGTGGGATGGCTTGCCGGTAAAGATACATTTGCCCTCCTCTGGCTCGGCGTCAATAGGAATACAGCGGATAGTAGCCTTTGTTGCATCCTTTATAGCCTGCTCGGTCTCTGGTGTGCCATCCCAGTGTGCTGAGATAAAGCCTCCCTTGTTGTTGAGAACCTCTACGAACTCATCCCAAGTATCAACCTTAGTAATCATAGAGTCGCGGAAGGTAAGAGCCTTGGTATAGATGTTAGCCTGAATCTCGTCAAGCAGGGCTGCAATGCGCTCTACGATACCCTCCTGAGATATGGTCTCCTTGGTAAGTGTATCGCGGCGAGCAAGCTCAATAGTGCCATTCTGAAGGTCGCGCTGACCCAGTGCAAGGCGTACCGGCACACCCTTGAGCTCATACTCGGCAAACTTAAAGCCTGGGCGGAGGTTGTCGCGGTCGTCAACCTTAACGCGGATGCCGAGAGCAGTAAGGCCGTCAGCAATCTCGTTCATCTTTGCGCGTGCTGCAGCAAGCTGCTCCTCGCCCTTGTAGATAGGCACGATAACAACCTGAATAGGCGCGAGCTTTGGAGGGAGCACAAGACCGTTATTGTCTGAGTGAGCCATAATCAGCGCACCCATCAGTCGTGTAGAGACGCCCCAAGAGGTTGCCCATACATGCTCCAGCTTACCCTCGCGGTTTGCAAACTTAACATCAAAGGCCTTTGCAAAGTTCTGACCTAAGAAGTGTGATGTACCGCTCTGCAGAGCCTTTCCGTCCTGCATAAGGGCCTCAATAGTAAGGGTATCCTCTGCACCAGCAAAGCGCTCATTTGGAGACTTGTGGCCTACGATAACTGGCAGACACATCCACTCCTGTGCGAACTTCTGGTATACATAAATCATCTTTGTAGCCTCTGCAATAGCCTCCTCGCGAGTCTCGTGGGCAGTGTGGCCCTCCTGCCAGAGGAACTCGGCTGTACGCAGGAAGAGTCGTGTACGCATCTCCCAACGAACAACATTTGCCCACTGGTTGCAGAGAATCGGTAGGTCGCGGTATGATGTAATCCAGTTCTTGTAGGTGTTCCAGATGATAGTCTCTGATGTAGGGCGCACGATAAGCTCCTCCTCAAGGCGAGCCTCTGGGTCTACAACAACGCCCTTACCTGCTGGGTCGTTCTTCAGACGGTAGTGTGTCACTACAGCGCACTCCTTAGCAAAGCCCTCAACATGGCTCGCCTCGCGAGAGAAGAAAGACTTTGGAATAAAGAGTGGGAAGTAGGCATTCTGCACACCTGTCTGCTTGAACATATCGTCCAGCACGCGCTGCATTCGCTCCCAAATTGCATAACCGTATGGCTTGATAACCATACAACCGCGAACAGCTGAATTCTCAGCCAATCCAGCCTTGACAACCAAATCGTTATACCACTGTGAGTAGTTCTCCTCCGACTTGGTCAAATCCTTTAATTCTACTGCCATATATTTTGTTTGTTTTAGTTTCCAAACGACAAAGATACAACAAATTTGTATACAATGTATAAAAACCAAAATTTTAGTTGTTTAATATAACTAAATATTTTGAAGGGACATTTTTTTTTAATAAATTTACAACGATAAAGTCTTTTTGTAAATTAAAATGTAGATAGATTATGAGAAATGTAACATCAATAGCATCCTCTAATTATTTTTATTATTATGGAACAGATAGAGGGGAAATTTATTTTCGCACACCAAAACAGCCTCATTGGGCGAGGCTTTATGCTAGTCCAAGTAAAAGACCCATATATGCTATTAAAACTGATGTGAAGAGTGTGCATGCATTATCGTTTGTAGAGTATGAGTTGAACGAATATGGAGAGCCTGAGTATTCCGAGGCTTTTCATTTGCGACAGGAAAATGACAGCATTGTGGTGGATAAAATAGATGAATGGGTCGCTCAACTATTGACCCCATATATCTACATTCAAGGGGAGGCTTTGGGGGTTTATCTGCCAGATACTAAACAAAAAGGTCTTGTATATTCTTTAGAGTGGTTTGATTCGACTCAGGTCCTTGATGTGTATGGGATGAATTACCTTGCAATCAATAGGGAAATGGCAGATTCTACTATTTATACCATTACTCTTCCTAGTAAGGAACCAAATACGTTTGCAATGGATGGTCCAATATTTACCAGACTCAGAGCGAATGGAACTCCAGAAGTTGACTTAGGTGATTTAGATAGTTTGGAGGAAGAATCTCTCTCTGAAGTAGGTAAATTAAACGCCTTATTACCACAACAATTAGTGCTAACACCTCATCATGAAAGGACCTATGTTGAGTTTGTGACACTTTTCTCAGATGGCAAGAATCTTTGTGTAGGTTCTGCTGGAAGAGATGGCTATGTTTGCATATCAGATTTTCATAGTCATCAACAAGTATTCAAAAGCGATTATTTAGAATCATTACCTAGATGTGCTGTTAGCCAAAATGGTATCCTTTATTTTGGTGGAGATGATGGAATTGTCGGTGTTGTAAAAAAGGATTCGCAAAAAGAATGGATTTCAAATACGGAGTTTATAGGGGAAGAGTCTATAACGATGATTAGGTACTCTTACGAGCAGGGGGTATTAGCTTTACATAATGATGATGAGTATATAATAATTGTAGATGCAAATACTTTTGAGGTTATAAATAGTCAGCAGATGGATGATGAGGTAAAAGATATGGTATTTACATCTGATGGGATTCTGCATGTATTAACCTATGGCAACGAACTATTCGAAATAATTATTTAATATCAATATGCGCCCATTTCCTCGAAATAATAGGATTATTCGTTGTTTTGTTAGCTCTACATTTGTAGATATGACACTAGAGCGAAATCTGTTACAGAAATATATTGTTCCAGAATTAAAAGCCTATTGCAGAACAAAAGGGTGGCAGTTTGAAGTGATAGATTTGCGATGGGGAATAAGCGCAGAAGCGGCTAGCCATCACAAGACAATGCGCATTTGTTTAAATGAGTTAAAGCGTTGTGTAGAGTTATCTCCTCGACCTAATTTTATTTTGTTATTAGGACAGCGGTATGGATGGAGACCTATCCCAGAAAATTTACCTTGTGCTGATTTCAATTACGTAAGTGCAAGGTGTACAGAAACAGAACGAGAAGTCCTACATTGTTGGTATCAATTAACCAGTGATGAGGATTATCAGTTACTACCGTGTACTACAGAATTAACAGAAGATGTTTACAATAGAGATGAACCTATAATTAGAGGTGTATTTGATAGAGTTGGTAAAGAATCAGTAATAGATTTTTATGAGTCTTATTGTTCATCGGCAACAGAACAGGAGATAATACATGGGGTATTTAAACTATCAGATATTAAAGATCACGTTTTGTGTTATACTCGTCAGTTAACATGTTTGCCAGAATCTTGTAGAGAGCAGTATGTTGAGAATGAGTATATAGATAGGGTTGCAGATATTAAGAATAAAGTAAAAGAGATAGTGGGTGCGCAATATGATGTAACACTGTCTTATGAAGATTATATTGCTGATGATTTCAAGAGCTCCTTTGTAAGAGTAATAAAAGAAAAGTTGTATGATATAGTCAACAGAGAAATCAATGAAAATCGCCATCTAACAGATGAATATATAGAGGATGTCTATCAGTCTACGCAGGTTGAGAAGCTTCAACTTTCAACACTTTTTGGTAGAGATAATTTGTACATTCTTTTGGGAGAGAGTCCTTTATCTTCATCTGCTACAAATATTTTAAGGAGTGTATTAAGGCGTATTGGTGTGAAGTATAGACCAAGTGACGACAATATTAAACTGTTAGAAACAATAGCGTTATCCCTATCACAAGATAGTCTTGCTATTAAAGATATCTACCTCATTGGTTTGGAGAATATCCATCATAACGATTTTTTAAGACTAATCAATTGGGATTATTTTCCGTCTGCTAATATGCATAAGGTTCATCTAGTAGATGCAGCCAAAAACAAATATCAAACTCCAGTAAAGACTATTGATATAGAGGACCTTTGTCGGCCAGAAAACTTTGGCACTATAATAACCCTCTCAATACTGTCTTTAATTGCTTTTTCTCCCAATGGAGTTAATGAAGATGAGATAATGGGGATGTTATCATTGGACGATGATGTATTAGAATACCTACAAACCCAGTCATATCACAAACTTCAAGCTGATGCTTTAGGAATTATACATATACCTTACACAATTTGGAGTCGTTTTTACACTGCTATTGAGGATTTTATTGTATGTCGACAAACTGCAGTTGGTATTGCTTATACTTTTGTAGATGGTTGCATAAAAGGCCAGATTGTGGAATATGTAAGAAAATATTATCCTTTATATGAGCAACGTGCCATCAATATAATGATTAGGTACTTCTCAAAGGATATAATGTTTAGGGAATCAAGGTCTACTGAGGTTCTTCCATATCTGTATTATGTTACCAAACAATATGGTTTATTGTGTGATTTACTGTCTAACAATGATTTTTTACAGGTTGTTGCAGAGCATGGTATTATTGATGAGATCGTTGAGTATATGCAGATTATGATTGCAAACAACTCTGCTTACAAGAATCATTTACTAGAACATAAATATAGATTTTTACAAAATGAGAAATCAGGGTTGCTGAAATATGCTAAGTTAAATCCCCGGGCAGTTGCATCGCGGGAGGCCGTGCATAATAGTCAGCATGAAAACTATGATGTTTTGTATTGTTATTTGAATAGGTCTAGATTGGTGGACATTTTGGAAGATGGCAAAGCGATAATAGTCTCCAATAGTAGTGATGTCCCTACAACACTCTCCACTATACTCTATGTGGATATGATGTCATCACAAATACTAGGAATAACCATTGTCCCTTTAGAAATAAAAATGTCTGCAAATAATTGGGGATATAGAACTGATGATATTTCGTCGGTTTTGCGACTTAACGATGATGAAATTATTTTCGTGACAGAATATGGGAAGAAGATAATTTGGAACACGAGAACAGGTGTTTTGCTATCAGATGTTGAATATCAAGACTCTCACATAAAACCTCTAACACCTTTGTATATGACTATGTTTAGCGAAGATGGTTTTAGATCAGAGGATAATATAAATAACTTAGTATATATATTGAAAACAGACGGTTCTTTGGATGTGCAAGACATGACAACAAAACAAGTGAAAGTTAGGATTCGCGATAAGTACACTGCAAAGGCATATAGGGTCGTTGCTGTGCCTTTGCATAGAGGTGTCGCTGTCATTTCTGAACAAGCTGTGGCGTTTATAAAAATCAAATAGATACTATCAAATACAGATAGTATAGAGACTTAACACAAATTTGTATAATTTTTTGCGAAACCGAAGGATTTTGTATAATTTTGGATATCAAAACATTTTAAACTGTTGTTATATGAAAAAGATTCTATCTTCTGCAGTTCTATTTTTGCTCTCTTTTTGCGCCTCTGCACAATCTGCTGCGGTGGCTCAAGAGCCTGCTGCTCAGGATAATCTACTGGGTGGAATTATCTCTGTTGTTATGTTGGTCGTTGTTGTTGCAGCGCTGGCACATATGCTCTATGTCGCTATTTTCAGCAGGGACTTGCGTACCGACTACAAGGCTCAGGAGTTTAGCAAGCAGCGCAAGGATAAGAATCTTGGCGATATGAACATTCAGGAGGTTACGGCGTTGGGTGAAACACTTGACAAGATGCTCGCCCAGTGGGAGAAACTTCCAAATGAGGATGGCGAGTTGGTGCCATATCCAATCAAGTTAAGGGTGATAAAAAGCTCTATAGAGACTCTTGATAAGGCAGTAGCGGCAATGCCGACAAATAGCCACCTTGTAGAGCGTATTAACGACGCTAATGAGGTTATCAACCACGCCCTGAAGCGCCAGTTTAACGGCTCCAAGGCTATGGTTATTACGGCTATAATCGTGGGCGTAGTTATTACTGCCATCACTGGCAGTGTTATGGCGGCAATATCTTTTGCTTTGGGCGTGCTTCTCTATCTGCTTGGTAGCCGCTCGGCAATGTTTTTTATTGCTGCAAAGCAGTTCAAGGGAGAGAGCAACAGCAGCCCACTCTCGGCACTAATCTCAAGTCTGTTTATGGGTACAACATCAACAAAAGCAGGCGCAGATAACTCTCCATCGTGGACTACACTGTGTCTGGGTCTTGTAGTGATGATTCTGCTATCTGCCGTTCTGCCAGTAATTGCTATTATCAACTACCTGCGCAACTACCTGATATACAGATAGCTTGCTGTTAATTAAATTTGCGGAAAGGGAGCTTCAGTACGCCAAAGAATGCCTCGCCAAAGATGCCGCTGGACATCTTTGATGTGCCTGCCTCGCGGTCTACGAAGATAATTGACTCCTCGGCAATTCTGAACTTGTGCTTCCACGCGGTGTACTTCATCTCTATCTGGAAGCCGTAGCCAATCATCTGCACGCGGTCAAGGTCTATTGTACGGAGAACCTCTGCGCGGTAGCCCACAAAGCCCGCCGTAGCATCGCAGACAGGCATGCCCGTTATAATCTTTACATATTTAGAGGCGAAGTAGCTCATCAGCAGGCGTGAGAGTGGCCAGTTGACAACATTCACGCCGCGAACATATCGTGAGCCTATAGCCACATCAGCATCTGCCTCAAGGCGAGCGGTAAGGCGCTTAAGGTCGTCGGGGTTGTGCGAGAAGTCGCAGTCCATCTCAAAAATTAGGTCGTAGTTACTCTCCAATGCCCACTTAAAGCCAGCGATATATGCTGTTCCAAGTCCGAGCTTGCCACTGCGACAGATAAGAGATATTCTCTCTGGGCACTGCTTCTGCTTGTCGCGGATAATGTCGGCAGTACCATCGGGCGAGCCGTCATCAACAAAGAGCAGGTTATAGTTGCCGTCAAGAGATAGCACCTTATCAATCATTGCGGCAACATTCTCTTTCTCATTATAGGTCGGAATAATTACAAGTTTTCTCATAGAAGCTGTTTGAATTTTCGCTTTCCAAATAGGTAGCGCAATACTATTATACCTTTATATATATGTCGCGGATTACTCTTTGCGTAGCCACGAATCTCTCGTCGCTCTTTTGACAGGCGGCTGTGCCAAGCAATAAACTCACGCCACGCCCTAAAAACAGCCTTAGTCCCCTCCCAGTTTCCACCTGCAAGGTAGCTTAACGCTGCGGCAAGGTCTGTAAATGGTCTTACAACGGCCACCACAGCGCGCTGAAGAGGCGAGGCGCAGCGATAGAGCATTGCAAGGTTGTTGCGGTGGTTGAGTAGTATCTTATGTGGCGAGTTTGTCGCCAGCGTTCCGCCACCAAGGTGGTATACTCTGCTGCGTGGCTCAACAACCACCTTCCAACCATCCAGCTGCATACGCCAGCAGAGGTCTATCTCCTCCATGTGGGCAAAAAAGTCGCTACAAAGACCGCCTAATGAGCGGTAGACACTCTTGCGAACACAGAATGCCGCTCCGCTAACCCAGAAGACCTCGCGACTATCGTTGTACTGCCCATTGTCCTTCTCAAGGGCAGAGAGTATGCGCCCGCGACAGAATGGATAGCCAAGGTAATCTATAAATCCGCCCGCAGCACCGGCATACTCAAAGCTGCTATGGTCGCTCTCTGAGAGTATCTTTGGCCCTACAGCGCCTATATTAGGGTCAGCCTCAAGGCGAGATACTAACGGCTCTAACCACCCCTCTGGAGTGTAGACATCTGAGTTGAGCAGTACATAGCAGTCATACTCGTCCAACTCTGCCAGTGCGCGATTATACCCCTCGGCAAAGCCGTAATTTTGACCTAACTCAATAAGCCTTACAGTGCTAAATTGGGAGTTTAACAGCGCCACAGAGCCATCTGTAGAGCCATTATCAGCCACAATGATATCCGCCCCGCCGCTGTTATTAACAACTGTCGGCAGGTAGTGGGCAAGGTGGTGCTCGCCATTATAGTTCAGTATCACTGCGGCAACTCTCATACGCTATTTATACGCCCTTGCGGCGGTAAATTGGCTCTCCAGTAACTGGGTCTGGGTAGTACTTCCAACGGCGGTGCGACCACATCCAGTAGGCTGGCTCGCGCTCTATATCCCTCTCTAATAGGCGAACATATCGCTCTGTAATCTCGTGCTTCTCTAACGGCTCACGACCATCGTGAACAAGAATCACGTCGCAGTCATACTTACCCTGTGCCACCTTGCGCATGCTGAGGTAGACAACTGGAAGAGAGAACTTTGTTGCCAGCTGCTCGCCTCCGTCAAAGAAGAGGGTAGGGCGGTTGAGGAAGTTATACCAGTGCACCTTTCCCTTTGGCGGTGAGTTCTGGTCTGATGCTAAACCGAGCATCATCGGCTTGCCTGCCACGCCCGTCTTGTGATTCTCTATAAAGTAGCGCACATATCGCTGACTCGGAATGGGATATACATCCTTGAAGGTCCTCAAATGCTGGAACAGCTCATCCCACGCCTTGCTTGACAGTGGGTGATAAGCGCCAACCATGCTATATCCAGTAATTGCAAGGCCTACAAACTGGGCATACTCCCAAAAACCGTAGTGCGAAGCAAGTACTACAAGATGTCTGCCATCTACAACTTCTTTTACCGAGTCGGGAACATTAAACTTGATAAGTTTCTCTCGCTCCTCG
Source organism: Alistipes sp. (assembly GCA_017938765.1). Lineage (GTDB taxonomy): Bacteria > Bacteroidota > Bacteroidia > Bacteroidales > Rikenellaceae > Alistipes. Next base: position 12,543 of record JAGBAX010000007.1, read on the forward strand.
TCTGTTATACCCGCCATATTCATCGTGCTGATAAATACCTCGGCAAGGTGGTTGTAGAACTCGTTACAAATCTGAGCAACCTCCTGCTCGCTCTTAAGTGGAAACGAGTCGGCAATCTGTTTTATTATCAACTTGCGGCGATATCTGACAACATATCTTAGCAGGAAGTATAAAAATCCTGCAATACACTTGTACTGCACCCAGTGTGGTAAAACAGCCACTGAGCGACATAGGAGCCACAAACATTTAGCACCAAAACTCAAGTTAGGCTTTGAGTTCTCCATAGTATTTTAAGTTATCTTTGGTTAGTTAGTCTCTTCTTCTGTTACTCGCGCTTGTAAATCGGCTCGCCAGTAACAGGATCTGGGTAGTATTTCCATCGGCGGTGCGACCACATCCACGCAGCGGGCTCACGCACTATATCACGCTCTAACTGTCGGACATATCGCTCTGTAATCACATGCTTCTCTACGCTCTCAACACCATCGTAGAGCATTATTACCTCGCCTGTGTACTTTCCCGCACTTATGCGGCTCATACTGAGGTACAACACTGGCAGGTTAAACTTTACCGCCATCTGCTCGCCACCCTCAAAAAAGAGGGTTTTGTGGTTGAGAAAGTCGTACCAATGCACATCCCCCTGCGGTGGGGCGTTTTGATCGGCAATAAGGCCGAGCAACATCTGTCTGCCATCAACGCCATCCTTGCGGTGCTGGAGAAAGTAGCGTATAAGTTGCGCACTCGGCACTGGCAGTGACTCCTCGCTGTAGCGCAGGTGGTAGTATAATGCGTCCCACGCCTTGTCTGTCAGTGGGTGGTAGGCGCAGAGTGTCAGGTGGTTTGGGAACCTAAGGCCTGCAAACTGTGCAAACTCCCAAAAGTTGTGGTGTGACGAGAGGTAGACAAAGTGCCTCCCCTTTACCGCCTCCATAATATGCTCTGGCACTGTGACATCCAGCACCTCAAGCCTCTTCTGCTTGCTCATCCCCGCCAAGGTCATCGTGCCGACAAAGGTCTCTGATAGTCTACGGTAATACTCCCCGCACAGCTCTGCTATCTCATTTTTGCTACGCTCTGGGAATGATTCAGTGAGCTGGCGAACAATCAACTTGCGGCGGTATCGCACTACATAGCGTAGCACAAAGTATATCACTCTGCCGATGCAGCCATACTGCATCCAGTGGGGTAGTATTGCCACCGAGCGGCAGAATATCCATAACATCCACGCCCTAAGGCTCATCTTTGGTTTACTACTGCTCATCCTCCTCTGTATCACTCTCCGCAGACCTCTCTTTAAGGTCTTTCCCTGCCAACACAATTACAAACTCTCCCTTTGGTGGATGCGACTTGAAGTGTGCAATCGCCTCTGCAAGCGTTCCACGTACGGTCTGCTCAAACTTCTTTGTTATCTCACGAACTACAGCCACGCGTCGCTCTGCACCAAAGTGCTCGGCAAACTGCTCAAGGGCCTTGACAACCCTAAATGGCGACTCGTAGAAGATAATGGTGCGACTCTCGCTCTCAAGCTCCGTAAGTCGCTTCTGTCGCCCCTTCTTTTGTGGTAGAAAGCCCTCAAAGCAGAAGCGGTCACACGGAAAACCACTCTGCACAAGCGCAGGAATGGCAGCCGTAGCACCTGGAAGCGTCTCTACCTCAATGCCCGCCTCTACACAAGTGCGCACAAGCAGAAAACCTGGGTCTGAAATGCCTGGTGTGCCGGCATCTGAAATCAGAGCTACATCTCTGCCCGCCTCAATAGCCTCACGCACAGAGGCTACCGTTGCGTGCTCGTTGAACTTGTGGTGCGAGCGTAGCGGCTTGTCTATGTTGTAGTGCTTCAGAAGCACAGACGAGGTGCGAGTATCCTCGGCAAGAATAAAGTCTACCTCGCCAAGCACCCTTATAGCCCTGAGTGTCATATCCTCAAGGTTGCCTATAGGTGTGGGAACGATATATAGTTTTGCCATATTAAAACAACTTCTAACTCAATTTACGCTGTAGCAAATCCATAATCAACTTAGCCCCATCTGAAGAGGCTCTCCAAGTGAAGTTCTCGGCAATGTATATTATGCAGTCATCAAGGTTGTCCATGCTCTCCAGAGTATCTATTGTGGCGTTGTACTGCGCCTCATCGCCACCAAATAGGTCGCGGATAAGCATAAAGCGGTCGCCAACGCTTATAGCGCTATGCAACGACGTTACAACACTGCTCTGGCTGATGCTTGACTGCTGTGGAACGATAGTGTCGGCAAGTGTTGGCTGCGGTTTTATAGCCTCGCCAAGCACACGCGTAGGCTCAACAGCATCCTCTATCTCTTGTGTAGGGGCTGGCTCGGTAGCTATCTCTGGCTCAGATTCGGTCGTAGTCTCTGCGCTGCTACTGTTGTCGGCTGAGTGCTGATGTATCTCATCGCGATAGAGAGTAATCAACCTGCGGCGTGAACGTGTAGGCCTTGTCCACTGCTCATCATCTCCAAAGAGCGATGGCTCGGTGATAACAGCCCTCTCTGGCTCTTCACTCTCCACCTCAACCACTGGCTCTGGCTCTGCTTCAACCGCTGGCTCTGGTTCAGCTTCCACCTCTGGCTCTGCCTCAACCTCTGGCTCTGGCTCAGCTTCCACCTCTTCAGTCTCAACCACTGGCTCTGGTTCAACCTCTGGCTCTGGCTCTGCCTCAACCTCAACTTCTGGCTCTTCCTCTTCCTCCTCTTCATCCTCTTCATCCTCTTCAGCAGGCACGACTACCTCAACAACCTCTTCTACCTCCTCCTCTGTTTCGGTCTCCTCTTCTGTTTCGGTCTCCTCCTCTGTTTCGGTCTCCTCTTCTTCCGCCACCTCTTCTTCCGTCACCTCTTCTTCCGCCTCTGGCATAATGATTTCGACCTCCACCTCTGGCTCTTCAGCAGCCTCTGGGATAACTATAGGGACTATAGGAGTGTCGGCTGTAGTGGCACCCACATCGTGAAATCTTAAATCCTCATAAGCTCGTCGGATAATCTCCAAAGCGGTCTCTCTATCTATAGCAAAGCCCTTTGACTCGTACTGATCAACAAGCGTAACGGCCTTAAGTAGCTGTTCCTTTATCTCACTCAAATTATACATAAAGAATTGTTTTTGCGCAGTATGCTATTCTAACCTGCGAATATAGCAATTTTTATCATATTTACCAAGAAATTGGTAAAAATGGGGAGATTATCCTCTTCGGAGAGGGAAAATATTGCCCGTAACGACAAACACTACGCCCGAAAAGATAAGCACCGCCCCGACAATATTTGCGTGGTCAATAACTGTCTGTCCGCGTAAAAGCGCTAACGTGGTGGCTACAAGGGGCTGGACATAACGATATAGCGCGGTGTGTACAGCCGTCAGATGTCGCGAGCCGACATAGAGCAGATACATCGGCAAAACAGTGCCAAAGAGCGTTACGTAGACCAACTCAAAAATTGCAATTTTAGAGATTGAAAGTGAAAAAATACCCAAAAAATCTCTATAGAAAAAGGGTGCGGCCATAATCAGCCCAATGACATAGTACCAACCCACGATAGTAAGCACACCATATTGTCGTAATTGGCTGTTAATCAGTACTGTATTTGCTGCAATGGCTATAACGGCGAAGAGTACAAGTGCATTTCCAAAGGCCTCGTTTGTTGTGCCAAGAAGGTGGTAGTTTTTGTCCGACAGCAGAGCGATAGTTCCTGCAATGGCAAGCAGTGCTCCGATGGCTTTAATCCACGAGATAGGTTGAGGGTGTACAATATGTGCCACAAAGAGTGTGACTACGGGCCCCAGTGTGGCAATCATAGAGGCGTCAATAGGGCTTGTCTCTGTTGCTCCCCAAAGCAGCATATACATCCAGCCGTAGACCACCATTATGGCAACGATAAATATAGAGCCAAAGTCCTCAAGGGCAATGCGATACGACTGTCGTGAGAAGAGTACAGAGGGCGCAAAAAATAGCGCGGCAACAGTTAGCTGTAGTATAAAAATCTGCTGAAAACTGACCCCGTGTTGAGTCAGAGAGACATAAAGCGAAAAGTTGGCTCCGAACAGTATATTCGCAGCCAACAACGCCATATTGTACCTCAATTTGCCCACAGTAAACAGTGAGCAATTATTGAGCCATCATCTACTATTTGAAGATATCGTTCAGCAGTGCAGCAAGGCGATAACCTGCGCGAGCCATAGTTTTGTCGTTCATCGGCTCAAGGCGGTTATGCTGCTCGCGCGACATAATCATATCGGGCTCAGCCCACTTATAGAGCGGAGCGGCAAGGCGTGCCATATCAGCAGCCCAGTGGCGAACATCACCCTTGCTAAAACGCTCCTTATCAGCACCATAGCAGGTCTGAAGGTCGTCTGCAAAGAGCTGTGGGGTGTATGTAGCGTGGCGATTGATAATATTTGAGTCCCAGAACTTGCGCCATGAGGATGTTGCAAGGGCGGCCTTCTTTCCCGTAAAGCCATTTGAGATTTGGAAGTTGAAGTTGCGGCGAGAGTGCGGGATATTCTCAATGCGCACATGTGCAAGGTTGTGCATATCGGCAACAAGGTGGATAACTGTTTTTAGTGCAGCTACGACCGTAGAGTCGCTATGTTCAGTGCGGTTCGTAAGAATATCTATGCAGTTTTCAATCTGCACAACGCCATCCTTCTGCGAACTGGTTGTTGATTTAAGGTCGGCAGTGACATTTATATAGTGCCAAGATGCGGTGTGCTTTGTAGCCTCGTCCTTGGCGATAGTCTGAAGCCACCACGCGCCAGAGGCAAGGTCGCCGCCGAGGATTTTGGTGGTCTCACTCTTAGCCTTTTCAGTTAAATTCTGCTCTGCAAGTGTTGCAATACACTGTTGCGCAAACTTATTCCATGCAGAGGCTGTGCCAATACTTAACAAGCAGATTGCCAGTACTACATATCGTTTCATAATAGCCTATTTATATCAAAAGTGTACAATACGCTCATTCTATTAAATGAGTTAGCGCAAATTTAATATTTTTTTTGAATAGTTCCAAATCCACGCAGCACATTGTACACCCTTTTATGGTAGTACAAAAAAAGGATAGCCCTTGCAAAGTTGCAGGGCCATCCTCTTTTGGCGGTAGACTCCTAATTACTACTCCTCTCCCGTAGGGGCGTAGTAGTAGATTTGCAGCGCATAGAGGACCATATCGCTGTCGCCAGTGATTTTAAATCCGTTGAAGTTGCCAGCTTTCTCCAGTTTGTAGTCATACCAAGTATCGTCACTGTAAACCGTTACATCTGGGTCGATAATTTCTTCTGTCTCTCCAGATGAGGTGATGCCATATATCTTTGGCAAATTGGTCGCACTATTTGATAGTGAAATGGTTATCTTTGAGATTTGTCCAGGGTGCTGCATCGTGGTAGAGGTGCTAAAGCTCCACACTCCCTTGCCGATTAACCGACCCCAGTTGGTTGTTACATTCTGGACATCAAAGTACCAAGGATAGATAGAGCCGTGCTCTGTAACACGCCACAATGCTGGTGTTATCTCGGTCATCTCGCCCTGTTGGTCGTAATACGTAACGCTGTTCCAATAGAGGTCTTTAGCAACACCTACATAGACTTCCATTGCGTATGGTCCATTGCTGAGCGGTCCGTGCTCTGAGTCAGGCACGGCGAGTACACTTAATGTATAGATATCTGGCTGTAAGTTCTCAACCAATGCGCACACCATTCCATCCATTCCTATGGTAGCTCCATCAAAGCAATCGACCTTAATCATCTCCCTGGTTTCGCCATATTCGTAGTTGCTCTTACAGTAGTAGCACTCATATTTGGCAACGCCCTCCTGAGCCTCCCATACTGCCAAAAAGCTGTCGCGAGATTTTGGTACTATGTATGCAATATCTTCAGGATTGGAGATAGTAGCCTCTTTAAGCTCTACAGAGAATTTAGTAAGACCGCTATCCTTGAAGGTGAGTTTCTTGCCCAAATCGGCCAATGAAACATACTTTGAGAAGGTCATCTCCTGCTCGCCACGAGTGATATTACAGTGCAGTGTAAACCAATCGGATATTTCGCCAGGCAGAACTCTCAGGTAGATGTCAGCCTTGCCATCAGCACCCACAACAATCGGTTTTTCGCTATCAACATTAAACTCTACACAGTGACTCTCTGCCATAATCATCTCTACCAGATAGTCAGGAAGTTCATATTTATACTCGCCCTTCTCAGGATAGTAGAATAGTATTGCTTCCATATTAAATGCAGGCAAAAACTTATCACCCGTGTACCAAGAACCATTATTGATAACATCGCCCTCTTGTAGACCACCAACGGTTATCTTTACAATAGAGCCAAGACGAGCAAAATGGAACTCAATCTCGTCAGGACGACTGGTATAGCCATCGCTGAAATTGGAAACCAATAGGTCGCACTCGGTGCTAAAACTATCCTTGCCGATGGTCTGTCTGTGTGGGAAGTAGACGGGGATGTACATATCGCCATTCTCGTCCGTCTTTGAAACCAACATATAGTTAGGAGTGGTCGCTGCTACATAGCTGTAGTTGAATGTGTATGTAGAAAGGTCCTCCTCAGCCCAGTAGTATGGGTCAAACTCGGCCTCAAAAGTTGCGGTTTGACCACCTTCTGTCAGAGGTTTTGAGGCAAGAAAACCTCGTGAGTCGTTGATTTCGTATAATTCGGAATTTGAGGATACGCCATTTACCATCTCAAGGATAGATATCTGGTCTCCTACCTCCCAAGCGGTAGTAAATCCCGACTCATCCTCTGTTATTGCGGTCTTTGTATCAAGACTCTTGCTTGCATGTATTTTGATAGTCTGCTTGGCACTTGTCTTATCTTTGACAGTATCAACAACATCACTCTGGCAACCTACGAGTATTGCTATTGCTGACAACAATACTCCAAAATATAACTTGCTTTTCATTAGAATGCTCCTCCATCAATTACTTCGTTAATACTTCCCGATCCACCGGCATCATCCGAGTAATTCAATTCGTAGACAGATGATGCGTACCCTGACTCTGCATACATCACTACTACCTCAATTTCAGGGGCGAGGTAGCTTTTTTGGTCAAACTTCTTCATAAGCTCTACAATTTTGAGTTAATAATTTCCGAACAAAGTTGAAACATAAAAATAGAAGAGTGCGGAGCTGACTTCCCATTTATCTGAATGGAGGCTCTGACAAAACCCTTAAAACTGTCAGATTTTCCATTCAAGGATAAAAGCGAAAACACTTCTATCAAATATGTCTGCCTTGCAGCAGAACTGATACAGTTCGCCGCTCTGCACTACAAAATTAAGAAAACTTTTTCAAAAAATAGCACACAAGAGGGTCTTAATAGCAATAAAAAATAGAAAAATCTCCTTTTTGCTGTAAAAAGGAGACTTTTATAGTTGTTTATTGTCGTCGTAAATTGCCCCGCTGAGGGCAGTTGCAGAAGATTAACTAAAATATTTCGTTCAACACTTTTGCTAATCTATATCCACCGCGCAGAGCCTGCTGCATAGCAATCTGCTTCATTCGCTCGTGATTCTCTTTTGACACTTCCGTAACCTCGCTATGCACTGGCAGTAGTGTGTAAATCTCGCGCATCTCTACGGCATTAACGGCTGCCCAGTCGTCTGGATTGCCCTTGCAAATGGCAGCAATCTGCTCAACGGTGAGTGTGTCGTACTTCTCGGCAATCTGGTCGCACTTAAGCCCATTGTTGTAGTAGCCTACAGAGGCATCCCAGAATGAGTGGAAGCCCATCTTCTTACCCTTCATCTTTACAGAGCGCTGCTTCAGTTCTGGTTCGTTAGGACTGTACTTTGTGTGTACTGGGCAGTGCATATCGCCCACCATATGAATCAGATACTTGAGGTTGTCGGCAACGATAGAGTCTTGGAGCTTGTTGTACTTACGCATCTGCTTGCAGATACGCTTAATCTGATAGGCTGCATTGCGAGTCTCACCCTTGACTTGTCTATTCTTCTCGTTTACAGGTACGCTGTGCCAGTAGTGGGTCTCTTCAAAGCCCGGACAGTTGCGCCAGTAGTCCATCCACGAGGCGTAGTAAGGAAGGTTGTGCTTTAGATAGTGGCGACACTTCTCTTTAGCCTCCTCGGTCATATGCCTCTCGGCAATAACGGCGATAGTGGCGTGACCTATGTTATTCCACGCCTTGACGGTCTGTGTGGCTGCAATAGCACATAGCAGAGCCACAACGGTTAGAACTCTTTTCATTGTTTTAGGTCTATTTATTCCTTATTTTTAGTATCAATACATATTGTCACAGGGCCGTCGTTTACAAGGCTTACCTGCATATCGGCGCCAAACTCGCCCGTAGGGACATCCGTGCCGAGGGTCTGGGATAACTTTGCCACAAACTGCTCGTACATCGGGCGCGAGATAGGCTCTGGTGCCGAGCGGATATATGAAGGACGGTTACCCTTCTTTGTTGATGCGTAGAGGGTAAACTGACTCACCACAAGCGCTCTGCCACCCACTTGGTTGATGTCAAGATTCATCACGCCATTTTCGTCGTCAAAGATTCTGAGGCGCGAGATTTTACCCACAAGCCAATCTATATCCTCCGCCGTATCGGCAGCCTCCACGCCCAGCAGAATGAGCATTCCCGCACCGATGCTGCCTACTCTTTGCCCCGCAATATCTACAGAGCAACTCTTTACTCGCTGAATTACCGCCCTCATACTATAACCCCGCTTGAGATTGTGCAAAGAATAGCCAGAGGTTGTCATCTGTAGGCACTGGCGCCTCTATGGTAACACTCTCTTTGCGCACAGGATGAATAAAGGTCATGCTGCGCGAGTGGAGCGATATTCCGCCATTGGGATTTGAGCGCTTTGCCCCATACTTGAGGTCTCCCTTTATCGGACAGCCGATTTTTGAGAGCTGCGCGCGAATTTGGTGGTGGCGACCCGTTATAAGCTCCACCTCCACAAGCGTGTAGCGGTCAGAACACCCCAAAACGGCGTAGCGAAGCACCGCTCGCTTGGCATCCTCCTTTGGGGCGTTGTAGCAGTAGGAGCGGTTGCTCTTGCCGTCGCGCAGGATGTAGTGTGTCAGCTCGCCACTCTCAGCCTCTGGACGATTTTCGACCACTGCCCAGTAGCGCTTTGATATCTCGCCACGACGAATCAGCTCGTTCATGCGCGACAGAGCCTTGGAGGTCTTGGCAAATAGCACCACGCCACTCACTGGGCGGTCTATGCGGTGTACCACACCCAAAAAGACATCAAATGGTTTATTGTCGCGAGCCTTTATATAGGCCTTAATCTCGTTTTCCAGTGCCGAATCCCCATTTGGGTCGGGCTGCACAAGGTCGCCACAGCGCTTGTTTACCACAATAAGGTGGTTGTCCTCAAAAAGTATATCGTTTGGATGAAACATAGTTATAACTGGAAAGTAAAAGGCAACAACGCCTGCGCGCTCTCTACGACAGAGGCTGTTCCGTTACCGCTCATTATCAGTCGTATAGGGCGGCCCTGACGACGCTCAACATCAAGAATCACCTGACGACAAGCACCACAAGGGTAACACTCGCGCTCGGATGGGTCGGAGGCTATGGCAAGTGCCACAACGGGGTCAGAGGCGTGGTTAGCCTCGGCATAGTATAACACACTGCGCTCGGCACAAATTCCCGACGGGAAGACCTCGCTCTCGGAGTTTGCTCCGTGAAGGATTTTGCCACTGGCGAGCCTTACAGCCGCACCCACATTAAATCCAGAGTACTTTGCATACGCCTTTTTTAGTGCTGCCTGCGCCTCAATGACAAGAAGCTTGTCGTCGGCCGGAAGCTGATCAATAGTGTACTTGTAGTAACCGATTTCAAGTTTTTTCTCCATAGTAAAACAGTTTAGCACACAAATATACAAATTTGTTGCAAAATTACCAAAAAACTAACTACTTTTGCGTTATAGAACAGACCATAGTATGCATGTTTGGGGTGATAATAGACCGTATAATAGCTACGCGGCATATTTCAGGCGATTGTTCGGCAGTCGCGTGCAGAAGGTCGCTGTCAATGCGGGCTTTACTTGCCCAAATCGTGACGGGTCACTCTCTACGGGCGGATGCACCTTTTGTAATAACGCTGCCTTTACTCCGTCGTACTGTCAGCCGACAAAGAGCATAACTGAGCAGATTAATGAGGGGATAGAGTTTCATCGCCGTAGGTATCGCACCGCCTCTGGCTATCTTGCCTATTTTCAATCCTTTTCAAATACCTACGCGCCACTTGAGAGCCTTAAAAAGATGTACGACGAGGCCCTTTCAAACCCTCTTGTGGTGGGTATTGTTGTCGGCACTCGCCCCGACTGCGTGGACGAAGAGAAGTTGGACTACTTCGCCACTCTTGCTGTGGACCACTATGTCGCCCTTGAGTACGGCATTGAGAGTACGGACGATGCCGTTTTGGCAGCAATAAATCGCGGACACGACTACGCTACGGCTGTTCGCGCGGTGGAGATGACCGCCCAGCGAGGTATCCACTGCGGGGCGCACTTTATCCTCGGCCTGCCAGGACAGAGCGACGAGCAACTTATCGCTCAGACGGACGAAATCAATCGCTTGCCGCTGACAACCGTTAAATTTCATCAGCTGCAGGTCTTTCGTGGCACGACTATGGCAGAGCAGTACGACGCCGAGCCAGAGAAGTTCCGCTTTTGGACAGTTGAGCAGTATATAGAGCTCTTCTCGGAGATACTCAGCCGCCTGAGGCCAGACATCGTTGTTGAGCGCTTTGCCAGTGAGGCGCCACCGCGTTATCACTACGGCAGAAACTGGGGATTGGTCCGAAATGAGACACTCTGGGCTATGCTTGAGAAAAGATTATTAGAAAAAAATATCTATCAAGGCAAAAATTTTATACCTTTGCAACTTGAATAAACATTTTTCCTATGATTGAGTTGGGTAAATCGAGCGTTTTTACAGTCGTTAAGGAGTATGTGCTGATGACTGTCGGTATGTTCTGCTACGCCTTTGGTTGGATTGGCTGTATTCTTCCTGCCAAGTGTATGGGTGGTGGCGCGTCGGGATTGTCACTGCTTATCTACTACGCTACTGACGGAGCAATTACTATCGGTGTTATGGTCTTTATTATCAACGCCATACTGCTGCTTATTGCGGGCTTTATAGTGGGTTGGAAGTTTGGTATAAAGACTATCTTCTGCGTCTGTATGCTCTCTTTTGCGATGTCTACTATGCAGGCAATCTTCACGCAGGCGGACGGTACGGTTATGGATATCTTCCAGCTTGACAACCGACTGCTCTCTACTATTCTGGGCGGAATTTTCTCTGGTATGGGTGTTGCGCTGAGCTTTGCACAGGGCGGTAGTACTGGTGGCGTGGATATCGTTGCTATGATTATAAATAAGTATCGCACAGTATCATACGGTAAGATTGTCCGCTCTATAGACTCGGTTATTATCGGCTCGGCACTTCTGCTGCCTGCATCGGCAAATATCGGTATTGACGGAGTTATCTACGGTTTTGTTATGACGGCGGTCTTTAGCTATGTTGTCGATATGCTTATGACGGGTAATCAGCAGTCAAACCAGATTATGATTGTCTGTCAGGACTATCAGGCTATGGCAGACGCGATGAATAATATCGCGCATCGCGGTGCTACGGTTATTGATGCAAAGGGTTGGTATACAAAACACTCGCATAATATTGTTATGGTTGTCTGCCGTAAGCGCGACACGCCGACAATCCTCAAAATTGCGCAGCAGGTAGACCCCGACGCCTTTATTACTATCGGCTCAGTTATGGGTGTTTATGGCAAAGGCTTTGAGGCGCTGAACAAAATCTAATATACAAGGGGTGGCTAAATATACTTATTAGTCGCCCCCTTTTTTTGTCTGTTCAACAGTAAAATAGTACTGCTCATAGTAAAAAACGCTCTTTTTGTCGCTTTTTGTGCTTCTGATTATAAAAATTTTAGTATCTTTGTACGATGCAAAGTGTGCAGACATTGTTTAACCAAATAATAATACTAAATTTTTATGAACAGAAAATTCTATTGCGCTCCAACCATTGAGGTGGAGAGCTTTGTTGCAGAGCAGGGCTTTGCTACAAGTTCACTTGAGTCTAACCCATTCAGCCTCTCTTACACTGAGGAGGATGTGGCTTGGTAATCTATGTTTAACAGTTAAAAGACAAAAGACGATGAAAAAGATTTTTAATTTGATTTTGGCTGCGCTGGTAATCATAGGTGCAGCATCTTGTACTAAGAACGAGGAGGTCGCATATCAGGGTGGCGAGGGTCTCTCATTCTATGCTGAGATTGTAAATGGCGACACTCGTGCTTATATTGACGACTCAAATAACGACAAGGTTTGGGACACTATTTGGGAGAATGGCGATGTAATCTCAGTATCCAGTGACCGAACACAATGGTACGATTTTGCCTACAATGAAGAGACAAATAAGTTTACTTGTACTGCAGACGGCGTAACATCTCTTCTTGGTCAGCTTGTGGCTGTTTATCCAGCAGCTAATATGGATTCTAAAGCTGGTAAGAGTGCTTGGAGTTTTAATGGCATTCAGACAGAGTTTACTAAAGATATGACCATTGAGATTACAGCAGACACATCATTCTTCCGTTATACATACAATGGCAGTGAGGATATTACATTTACAGTAACAGCTGATAAGCAGGTTTTTGTAGTTGATGGCGTCGATACTGACACAGTTACAATTAGTGGTGTTAGTGGCGAGAACTTTGTTGCCTTTTGGACTAATAATGGTGGCAATGCTCTTAATGCTACACTCTCTTGCTCTATTGGCGGTGTAGAGTGCAAGGAGGCTAATATTAATTTGGTCCCTGGTAAGGTTTACAACCTCGGCACACTGACAGATCCAGTAGCTACAGAGTACGGTGTTGTTGGTTCATTCCAGGGTTGGGATGTTGCTAATCCAGTGACTATGTACGAGGCTAAAGATGGTTGGTGCGTAGCAAGAAATGTAGAGCTTTATAAGGGTTATGAGTTTAAGATTGTTAAGGGCAACTCTTGGGATGTAAGCTATGGACTTGCCTCTGCTGGCGTTTTGGCTGTGGACGAAGAGACTGCTGTTGTAACCTCCGGCAGCCAAAATATGGCAGCTGCTAAGAATGGTAAGTTTGATATATACTTTAACCTATCAGCTAGTAAAGTTAAGTATGAGTGCGTAGATGAGTACACCGGTACGATTGATATCAAGATTAACAACATAGCTAATTGGAGTCCTCTCTACATCACGCTAAAGAAGGGTGAAAATGTTATTGCAGATGAGCAAGAAGTAACGGATAACAAGTTCGCTGTTGATATGAACTATATCGCTGAGGAACTCTCGTACACCCTCTCTAATGGTACTAAGACTAAGAGTGGCATCGTAAATATCACCAAGGATGGTGCTAACATAACTTTGGAGGAGATTGTTATATTGCTGAAGGTCCAGTTGGATACAGATAACGCTAAGCAGTGGTGGGGTGACACTATGAAGATCCATGTTTGGGAAACCGAAACCTCATTTGACACTAGTTGGCCAGGCAATACAATGAAGTCTGAGGGTAACTATACTTGGAGTATCGAAGTTCCTTCAGAGTTGGTAGGCAAGACTATTAAATACCTTGTTCATAATGGCAATGGTTGGCAGTCTGATGATGCAACAGTTACTGTCAGTGCAGAGGGTAATACCGTTATTGGTAGCTCAATAGGTATCAACTAATTCAATATAACATACTTTAAAGCCGCTTTCGGGCGGCTTTTAAAGTCTATATAGAGAATGATAAGCAGAATGATTTACACTAAACCAGAGGTTAGACCTCTTACTGTTGCGCTTGAGCGCGGGTTTGCCGCAAGTGTTGAGACGGGATTTGAAATGCCCTCTTACAACAACGAGGATGTAAGTAATAACTGGAAGTAATTGTATTGTTATGAAGCGTTTTTTTTATGCAATTATTGCCGTAGTGGCTGCTTTGGGCTTTGCGGCGTGCGAGAAGGATAGTACCGAGATTACAGAGGGCGCTCTTTCGTTCTACGCAACAATTGAGGGCGGCGACTCTCGCATTGCAATGAGCCAGACAGGCGACATTTGGAACTCTACTTGGGAGGGCGACGAGAGCCTCACTGTAACACCTAATTTTGACAGCTACTTTGTCTTTACAAACACCGCTGACAATCCAAACCGTTTCTCTTGTACTATGGCGGGCGTTGAGGCGCTCAAGAGTGCCGAGAAGGTATATGTCTTTAACTCTCAGGCTCTGAACTCTGTAAACAGTACTATCGGCACTGATGGTATGTTCCTCTATGCCGAGACTGCGTGGGCAGAGAATATTACCCTTGTAGCTTCGGCTGCAATGTTGCACTACAGCTCTGAGTACTATGTGACCCTTACAGCGCAGGATATGTTTGGCGACGGCAGTAGCGGCCGCCTCTCGGAGGTTACACTCGCTGCGGGCGAGAGCGTCTTTGTGCCTATCTTCGCGGGTAAAGCGACGCTGAGCTACTCTATTGCTGGCAAAGTATGCAAGAGCATGGAGCTTGATGCAAAGGCGGGCGTAGTATACGAGCTTGGAACACTCGCTCCTGCGGGCGACACTCCAACTCCAGACCCAACACCAGACCCTGCGGGAAATACACTTTACCTTGTGCCAAATGCAGATTGGTCTGCTTCTGGTGCTTGGTTTGCAGCTTACTACTGGGATACTGCTGGTGGCAATGGCTCTGTAAAGTTCACTGACGACAACGCCGACGGCATCTACGAGGGTGTTCTGCCATCTACTGCTGAGGGTATGCTCTTCTGCCGTATGAATCCTGCCTACCCAGAGTTTGGTTGGAACTCGGAGACCGAGACCGACCGCGTTTGGAATCAGACTGGCGACCTTACTGTGGGCGTTGCGCCAAACAACTACTTCTACATCACTGGTTGGGATAGTGGCGAGTGGAACGTAGCGGGTTATGTTCCTGAAGTACCAGCACAGAGCTTCTCTCTTGCAGGCTCATTCAACAGCTGGGGCGACCTTGTAATGACACACTCAGAGGGCATCTACTCTGCATTGGGCGTTGCTATGGAGGCAAACTGCGAGTTCAAGGTTAAGGATACTACAACTTGGGATATCAGCTATGGTGGTGGCGTGGCAGTGCTCAACCCTAACCACTATATGAAGGTCTACGCTTCTGGCGCAAACATTACTATCGCCGAGGCGGGTACTTACGATGTATACTTTGACCTTAACAACCTCAACCTCTATGTTGTTACTGCAGGTACTGACTACACAACAGTGCCTCTTCAGGAGGAGGGCTCAACAGGTGGCGGTGGCGACACTCCATCTACTGGTAGCTTTGCCGTTGCGGGTACATTCAATGGCTGGGGCGACCTTGTGATGACTCCAGAGACAGGTGGCATCCACTCTGCTAAGGGCGTGGCTCTTGAGGCTTACGCAGAGCTTAAGATTAAGGATGCTGCTACTTGGGACATCAGCTTCGGTGGCGGAATTATGTTCCTCAACCCTAACAACCATATGCAGCTCTTTGAGGCTGGCTCAAATGTATCAATCACCGAGGCAGGTACATACGACATCTACTTTGACTCTGTAAAACTGCTTCTCTATGTTGTAACTGCGGGCAGTGACTACACAACAGCACCGCTGCAGACCGAGAACGGCAAAGAGCCAGAGGTTGTAGAGCCAGATGTAACAGATGCAGTGCTCTACCTTGTTCAAATAACAACTGGAAGGTAGATGGCGCGCGCTTTGCGGCTTACTTCTTCAACGCCTCAGGCAATACTTGGGTATCTATGACCGACAAGGATGCCGACGGCATCTACGAGGTAAATATCCCTGTAGGATATAAGGCGGGCGAGAATGTAATCTTCTGCCGTATGAACCCAAGCTCAACAGCTAACTCTTGGTCTACAAAGTGGAATCAGACTGAGGACCTTGTTATCCCTACAGATGGCAAGAACCTCTATACCGTTAAGGATGGTACTTGGGACAAGGGCGGCGGCTCTTGGAGCGTGAAGTAAAGTAAAGGGAGACCTTCGGGTCTCCCTTTTTTATACTGGGTCAATGTCGCAGATGACGGTAATGCCCTTATAGTCGGCGTTTCGGCGTAGGGCAGTGATATGCTCGGAGGTAATCTCCTTTGCGCGGGCAAAGGATGCGCCATTCTCAATCTTTACTATTATCTGCACGATATACTCCTCCCTTATGCGGTCAATAAGTGGCGTTACAGGGCCAAGCACGCGGCTGCCGAACTTCGCGCGAAGCTCTACACCGAGCTGCGAGGCCGCCTTTGCCAACCTCTCTGGCGATATGTGGCGCAATGTTATGCGTATCAGTCGGCTAAATGGCGGGTAGTTAAACATCTGTCGCTCACGCAGCTGCGCAGTGGCAAAGTGCTGATATCCCAGCTCCGACAGTGCCGCAAAAACGGGGTGCGAGGGGTCTGAGGTCTGAATAACAACCTCGCCCGCCTTATCTCGTCTACCCGCGCGCCCTGCCACCTGTAGCATCGTCTGCCAAGCTCGCTCAACGGCGCGGAAGTCGGGCGCATTTGTTAGATTATCGGCATTTAGCACGCCAATAAGCGTAACACCCTTAAAGTCAAGCCCTTTAGTGATTATCTGCGTGCCGACAAGGATATCCGCCTCGCCCGCAGCAAACTGGTTTATGATGCGGTTATAGGCGCTGTCACTGCTTGCCGTGTCGCTATCAAGGCGAAGCACACGCGCCGACGGAAATAGTGCCGAAATCTCCTCCTCAACCCTCTCTGTGCCGAAGCCCTTGGTCTCAAGTTGCGAGGTCTTGCACTCTGGACAGTAGTTCAGATTATCTATATGGTATCCGCAGTAGTGACACCGCAGACTGCCGATATGGCGCGAGAGTGTTACATTGCAGTGCGGACAGCGGGCAGTCCAACCACAGCGAGGGCACTCTACATAGGGGGCATATCCTCTACGATTTTGGAAGAGCATAATCTGCTCTCCGCGTTGCAGGCGGTCGGCTATGCGGTCAAGCAGCTCCTTGTTAAAGTGGCTCTTGCGCTCTCCGCGCTTCACGGCGCGCATAGTGTCTGAAATGATGATTTTTGGTGGCAGAGAGCCTCCATAGCGCGACATAAGCGTCACGCCGGCATACTTACCCGCCATAGCGTTATTAAAACTCTCTAACGACGGCGTTGCGCTACCCAAAATTGCCTTTGCGCCATGCAGCGAGGCGAGCATCACCGCAGCATCGCGCCCGTGATAGCGAGGGTTTGGCTCACTCTGCTTGTAGCTGCTGTCGTGCTCCTCGTCAACAATTACAAGTCCCAAATTCTTGTATGGCAGAAACAGTGCCGACCGCGCACCGACAATAAGGCGGCCAGAGTCTGTGCGCAACATATCCATATATACCTGCGTACGGCGCAGTGGCGTGAGCTTTGAGTGGTAGGCAATAACTCTGTTGCCGAACATCTGCTGCATACGCTCTACAAGCTGCGCGGTAAGTGATATCTCTGGCACAAGCAGCAGCACATCCTGCTCGCGAGCAAGGGCATGGGCTATGCGGTGGGTGTATATCTCGGTCTTGCCAGAGCTTGTCACACCATGTAGCAGTGCTACATTGCACACCGTAAGTCCGCTATCTATCTTCTCTAATGCCTTTGTCTGCTCGGCAGATAGTATCGGCAGGGTGGAGTGCGAAATTGGCTGAACCTGTGGCTCACATTCGCGCTCGACGGTCTCTATATATCCCGCCTTTGTAAGGGTAGCAATTACAGCCGCATCTGCGCTACACTCTCGGCGAGCAATCTCCCCTCCATTGCGCTGTAGCATCGTCAGCAGGGCTGCTCGGCGAGGTGCTCGGCGCGACATACGGTCAAAAGTCTCGCTGTCGGGCATACTCTTGAGTCGCAAGAACTTCTCTGTGGGTAGTGAGTAGGGGATATATAGCTCCTCGCTCGTTGCGTGAGGCTTGATGAGCGAAGGAAGGGCTATGCGCATAACCTCGCCAACAGTAGATAGGTAGTAGGATGCCATCCAGCTCCAGAACTCTATCTGCTTGGGCGTAAGAATAGCAAAATCGTATAGACGATGCAGCACAGGCTTGATTTTACCCCTCTTTGGCGGGTTATTGTGCAGACGAAGCACAATGCCGGTATATACATTTCTCTGCCCAAACTGCACAGCAACGGCCTCTCCCACCTTTAGGTCAGCAATGTGGCTGACGGCAAAGGTGTAGCATGGTTGCGCTAAAGGCAGTATAATATCTGCAAAGTTCATAGCTCACTAAATGCTAAAACGGCACATCGTCGTTTGGCGGAGCTATAGGGGCGGCAGGCGTAGGTGCAATAGCAAACTCATCAGCGCCAGTCATGCTCTGCAGAGGCGACTGCTGGTGTGGCTGTTGTTGTTGCTGTTGCGCTGGGGCAGGGGACTCATAGTTGTCATACTGCTCACCCTGCGGAACAGCCTGCGGTGCGATAGTAAGGTTGGCAAAGCGAGCCTGCTCCTTGATAAATCGCATCTTGACATCTTTAACCTCACCGTTACGGTGCTTGGCAAGGATAATCTCGGCAAGTCCGTCGGTGCTTGTGTGGTCCTCAGTCTCTGTAAAACCATAGTACTCAGGACGGTGGATAAATGCTACAACATCGGCATCCTGCTCAATGGCACCCGACTCACGAAGGTCCGAAAGCTGCGGACGCTTTGTTCCACCGCGTGACTCTGTATTTCGGGAGAGCTGCGAGAGGGCGATAATCGGCACATTAAGCTCCTTAGCAATAGCCTTGAGCGTTCTGGAGATAAATGCCACCTCCTGCTCACGGTTACCATTACCACCGCTACTCATATTACCAGCCGTCATCAGCTGCAGGTAGTCCACAATGATAATCTTGATACCATGATGTGTATGCAGACGGCGCACCTTAGAGCGGAACTCAAAGATAGAGAGCGCCGGAGTATCGTCAATATATAGTTTTGCCTGACCCAATGGCTTGCTGGCTACCATAAGGTGATTCCAGTCGGCCGCCGTAAGCTGACCACTGCGGATGAGCTTGCTGTCAAGGCCGGTCTCGGCAACAATAAGTCGGGTCATCAGCTGAATTGCCGACATCTCAAGGGAGAAAAATGCTACGGGACACTGGTAGTCAATAGCCATATTACGCGCCATAGAGAGCACAAAGGCAGTCTTACCCATAGATGGTCGCGCAGCTACGATAATAAGGTCTGACGGTTGCCAACCAAGTGTTACATTGTCCAAATCGGTAAAGCCCGTGCAGACACCACTATACTTAGAGTCGTTCTTGCCCGCCTCCTCAATCTGCTTGATGGCCTTGTTAAGAATTGATGTTGCATCCTGAACGCTACGCTTTACATGTCCCTCAGTAACCTGAAGAATAGAGGACTCGGCAAAGCCGATAAGGTCAGTCACATCAACAGCACTGTCGTACGAGCGGCGCTGAATCTCAACGGCGGAGCGGATAAGCTCGCGCTGAACGTGCTTCTGGGCGATAATTCTGGCGTGAAACTCTACATTGGCAGCAGCACCAATCTTCTGTGTCAGCTGTGCAAGGTATGCCACACCGCCAACCTTTGTAAGGTTGTGGTTTGCCTTTAGGTGCTCAGTGACGGTGTAGATATCTACGGGCTTGCTCAGTGTAGAGAGCTCATTTATGGCGTGGTAGATAATTCTGTGCTCCTCAGTATAGAAAGACTCCTCGGAGATATACTCCTGAACAGTAATTACCGAGTCGCTCTCAAGCATTAGCGCACCGAGAACGGCCTGCTCAAGCTCTACTGCCTGCGGAGGAACAAGCCCAGCGACCTCTGCCTCTGGAACAAGGTTGTTGTATGACTCTCTATTCTTCTGTGATGGATTGTTGTACTCTTTTGCCATAATATTACGCCATTATAGATGCAAAGGTAATAAAATAAGTTGAAAAAGTGCAGTGCGCCAAACTATTTCTCTACAAGATGTCGTGTGGCGGCGAGTGTGGCAACAGAAATTTTTACATTGCCACCGCAGGCAGTACGAATAGCTGTGGCCAGTGTTGTCAGCGTCGCACCCGATGTAAAGACATCGTCTACAAGAAGGATGTGTCGCCCCACAAGAGCCTCTGGGTGCTTTACGGTGAAGATGTTGTCTATATTCTGCCAGCGGTCAATAAAGTTTGTGCCCGCCTGCGGAGGGTTGTTTACGCTTCGCTTGACGGCATTAAAAGAGTATGGGATTTTACTTTTGCTGCTTATGCCGGCGGCGATATACTCGCTCTGGTTGTATCCGCGTGCAAGGCGACGACGCCAGTGCAGTGGCACTGGGACAATAAGGTCTATGCCCTGAAGAAAATCTGTGCGCAGAAGTTCTGTAGCATACCACTGGGCTAAGTTCTCGGCTAAAAACCAGTGGTTGTGATACTTAAATTCGTGAATCATCGCTCTCCAAGGGCTCCCCTCTGTAAACCACATAAAGGCTGCGGCACGCTCTACGGGCACAATGCCCCAAAAGCGCTGCTCCATTGTGTTATCTCGGCTCTGCCATAGGTGTGTATATGGTGCAGCGAGCTGACAGTCAAGGCAGACAAATGTCTCACTCGCCCCTAACCGCTTACCACAAATAGGGCAGGTGGGTGCAATGATGATAGTGCGAAGGGCGTGGAGAGTCTTCTGTAGAATCATTAGAGCAGTGCCTCGGAGTTCTTGTCGTTCAGCTTCTGGGCAAAGAGTTTTGCGGCATAGCTCTCTGGGATGAATATCTTGCTGATGTTCATTGCCTCAAGGATACTTTTATGCACAGTGTCGAGTGCACGAGCGTAGATTGTCTCTACATTGAGGCTCTTCAGAGCCGCTACAGCGCGCAGTGAGTGGTCCATACTCTGACCGATAGCCACTACAGCATAGTCTATATCTGACAGAGGTAGTGAGCGCAGGGCTACAGCCGATGTGGCATCCATAATGTAGGCAAAGGCTATGCGGTCCTTAACCATCTCTACGCGCACAGCATCGCTATCTACTCCAATAACCTCGTGTCCATTGTCGGTAAGTGTCTGGGCAAGGGTCATACCGAAGTTTCCCAGACCGATAACTAAATATTTCATAGTCTTAATTTATGATTACATTCTCTTCTGGTAGCTGGTAGTGCTTATGTTCGCGTGATGCAAAGAGGCTCATCGCCACCGTGATAAGTCCCACGCGACCGATAAACATCATTGCTGAGACTATTACCTTGCTCGCTGTTGTTAGTGTGGCGGTGATGCCCATAGATGCTCCAACAGTGCTTAGTGCCGAGACGGTCTCAAAGAGCAGGTCAAAGGCTGCTATCTCTGGTTCAAGAACTAACAGCGTAACAAAGCAGATGATAATTACCGTCACAGAGCCAAAGATTGTGGCAAAGGCTCGCTTTACGGATTTATCTGTAATTGTGCGGTTGAACATCGTAACGCTCTTCTCGTCGCGCACCGTAGACATAAACGATGCAAAGGCCACGCCGATAGTATTTACCTTAATACCGCCCGCCGTAGACTGTGATGCACCACCAATCCACATAAGTATTATATATAGTATAAGCGTGAGCAGCGAGAAGTGGTTGATACTAACACTGTTAAAGCCTGCCGTACGAGGTGTTGCGGCGTTGAAGAGGCTATGCACGAGTTTATCAGTAAGACTCATACCGGCAAAGGCTCCGTTCCACTCAGTAATGGCTATGGCAACTGTGCCTGTTACAAGCAGGATGATTGTTGCGCTGACGGCAATCTTGGTATTCAGATTTGCAAGATGTGGCAGTCGTGTAGGCTTCTGGTGGCGCACAAGACGGCTAAAGGCGTAGCGGATGTGGTAGAAAAGTGCATTCTTCAGATTCACAAGTATCGGAAAACCTATACCACCGAGGATAATGAGCATTGAGATAGTGAGGTAGAAGCCTCCGTGATTCTGGATAAGCAGTGTATTGCCTAAATTACCACTCAAGGTTGAAAATCCCGCATTGCAGAATGCCGATATAGAGTGGAAGATGGAGAAGAAAATCTCGTCTATAAGGTTCATACCAAGCGTTCCGTGTATCGTAGTCCAGATTGCAAAGGCTCCGATAAGCTCAATGCCTACGGTAAAGCCCAGAATGTAGAGCAGTGTAGACATCAGCGAGGTAAATGTGTCTGACGATACCATATCGCGCAGAGCAAACTGGTCGTACAGACCCGTATTTCCCATAAAGAAGAGGGCAAAAAAGCTGGTTATTGTCATCACTCCCAGACCTCCAATCTGCACAAGCAGTGCTATTACAATAAGACCCTCTGTAGAGAATGTCGCTGCGATGTCTACAGGCGAGAGTCCCGTTACGCAGACAGCACTTGTAGAGACAAATAGTGCATCTACCATAGATATTGTCACCCCGTCAAGTGTTGAACGAGGCACCATAAGCAGTATCGTGCCGAAGAAGATAATGATAAGGAATACCGAGGCAAGTAGCAGAGCAGGGTTGGTCCTACGGCGGATAATGCTCACCACGCCGCGCGAAATCTCCATAATGGCAAAAATACCAACTATGGTGAGCATGTAGAACTTATTGGTAAAAATAATGTAGAAGCGCACAAACCACTGCGCAACAGATGCTGCAGGTAGAACTTCTGGTAGAACAGATAGATATAGTAGCACTCCTAAAATTATGGTTAGCAGGAAGTTATGCTTCCATATATGCCTCCAGTTTGTAATTAGTCGGAATGTAAAGATAATAGCGAAGAAGAACTGAACAAAGTGGTAAATCTTGTCTAAATAGCCCATCTCCTCACTACTCAGCGTAAAGCCATAGTCAATTATCGCTGCGGCAACAAAGAGTACCGAGACGACAAATGAGAGTAGCTGCACCGCCACTCCCACCCTATTTTGCCACCGCTGTGACACAAAGCGTGAGATTAGGTTCATACTACAAAGTTATAAAAAATTTAGAGTCATTACAAAATCCGGGGTGCTATTACCGCTTCCCAAGTCGTAATCTGGATAGTTTTCGGGCTGAACAAATATTGAATCCCTCATCTCAAAGCCAAAACGGCTGTATAGCCTTTGTGCCGCTTCATCGGCTGGAATCAGAATAAGAGATTTGTACTCTCCGCACTCTTTAGCGTACTCTATCGCCCTCTGGATAAGCTGCGAGGCGATACCTTGACGGCGGAATGCTCTATCTGTAGCCACAGCATAGATATATCCGTGCTGAGAGTTGCCATATCGTACAGGCACAAGGTGGAGCATAGCGACCACAGTGCCGTTAATGCTATGTGTAAAGCACAGTTTAGGGTTATAGACAGAGATAAAGAAGTGGTCTATAGTTGTAATGTCGTCGCCAAAGCACTCTTGCCACAAGTGGCGCATATTCTGCTCCCCTTCAGTAAGCATCAGCGCAGAGTGTTTTGTGAGCATAATTGTGGGGTAGTAGCTCTGCTTTGCTCGGCGTAGACCTGCAATACCAAGGTCATCCTCGCGGTTGATGTATTTGTACTCTTTTGAAATCTCTACAGCCACAAGGTTGTTTATCATCGCGCTTGCGCCGTCAAAGTTGATGTCGCTCTTCTCAATATGGATGCAGAAGGTGTCGTGGTTTATCTGCGAGCCGATAGCAAAGGCGGCAGGGGTGTTGTCTGCATAGAGAATCCAGCCCCGAAGATTTAGCGCGCGAAACTCGCCAAGGGCGCGTTGCAGAGCCTTCTGCTCTGGGTCGGAACTCTTTACACCCTTCTGATTGCACCAGAGAGTGTTTAGCTGTCGGCAATCCTCCAAGTTGCTCTCTGAAATTCTCTCAAGGCGGTAGTTATATCGTTGTGTAAAGCGGTTTATATGGTTGCGCTTTGGCTGATACTTGCGCCCAGGCAGAGTCGCAAGGTCATCGGCAAGGTATATGTAGTCCGCATTTGAGGGTGAAGCATACACTGTAAATTGGTCTGTATAGAGGTCGTTGATACTCTTAACCCACGAACTATCAAGGCCAAAGAGTCGCAGAGGCGCACCAAGTGAGGCTGCATCGGCTATAAGGCACTGAATAACCTCGCTGCGCTCTCCATTGCCCATAGGCTGCATATAGGCGATATCTCCTCTGTCAGTGGTAAAGCGGATAATTAGCCAGCCGTGCCAAGTGGCTATCTGGCTGTGGTAGCTATCCTGCCAGCAGTAGATATTAGCAAGGCTCATATCGCAGTTGCGGCAGAGAGAGTGTTCTACCACCTGCTCAAAGATATCTCTATCGGCTGCTGTTATCTGCCGAAAAGTTAGCGGGGACGACATAACTCTTGCGCTCTGCGTGGTCATAGTATTGCTGAATGTAGGCCTTGATATAGTTCTCAACATCTTTGTCATACTCGCTCTGGATAAGGTTTTCTGTGAGCGTGCTGTCGGCAATGCTGTATATCTCCGTTACGCGGTCCTCCGAGAAGATGTGTATGTGGCTATCAGTAAATGCCTTGTACACACCATTGTCGTAGACTACTGTTATGGCTCTACTTTTAGGGTCAAACACATCGCGACCATAGGCAAAGTATGGCTTATCGTAGTCCAAAATGCCAAGCAGCGTCGGCATAATATCAATCTGCGACACAGGCTCAGAGTTTCTGCCCTTAATTGACCCATCAGGGGTATAGAGCAGACCAATAACGTGAAAATCGCCCGGAGAGTAGTTTGTCCTCTCGGCATAGTGCTCGCACGACACGTGGTCTGCCACAAACGCAAATACCGTGCTATCAAACCACTCCTTGTCCCTGTTCTCATTAAAGAACATTTTTAGAGACTGGTCAAGGTATGCCGCGCAAGGCTGAATAAGGGTCTTACCCTCTGGAAGATGCTCCTTCCACTCTTCTGGCACAACAAAGGGGTGGTGCGAGGATATGGTAAATACCGAGGCGAGGAATGGCTCTTTTAGAGAGTCTATAGTCTCGCCCATAAAGCCGAGGAACTTATCGTCCCAGATGCCCCAGTAGCCGTCAAAGTCGTTGTAGCCGTGCACTTTTTCGTAATCCTCTTTGCTTATGCACTGCTCAAAGCCAGCAGATATTGCGTAGGCATCAAAGCCCATACTTCCGCGCTCCGAGCCACAGAAGAAGGCGGTTGTGTAACCCTTCTCGCGCAGCAGAGCTGGCAGAGGGCGACTCTCGCCCAACGACTCTGGCATAAGCACAAATGGCTCTACGAGCGAAGGTATTGAGCCCCAGACACTTGGAAGAGCTTGTATAGAGCGTTTACCATTGGCATACATACGCTCAAAGGTATATCCGCTCTGCATCAGTGAGTCAAGAAACGGAGTGTATCCCTTTTGGCTATCATCGGCATATAGGTCAGCGCAGAGATAGTTAGAGTTCTCGGCAGACATACTCTCCATAACAAAAATCACGACATTGCGCGCTCTGAACTCTCTATCAGCCTTTGGTGCGTGATATGGAGTGTAAATCTGGTTAAGAGTCTTACTATCAAAGTATTGCGGCGTGGTAACGACACTGTTTCCGATGGTGCGGATAATGCAGAAGGGGTTTGACAGAACGATGTTAGCCTTACTACTTGTCGTTGCAAACTTTAGAGAGTATGGTATCGCTGTTGGGCGCGCCATACGGCTCAATCCTCCGCGAATACCCGCTATGCAGGCGACAATAGTTAGGCAGAGCACAACACTATTTACAGCGTAGTAGCTCCAACGAGTAGTGATTGCCTCTGGGGTAACCTTTCGGCGATATCCCCACACTAATAGGGCAATAAGGGCAACGCCTATAGCCACAAGGTGCATATTTTCGGCGGCAAACTTCAGCATTAGGGCTACCGAGTTTGAGTTGTCGGCAAAGAGTATCTCCTCGGCTGTAAATCGCTTGTCGGTATAGCGGAAGTAGACTGCATCGGCAATGTTTACTGCCACGCAAAAGGCGCCTACAACGGCGTAGTACCAAAATAGAGTACTCTTGTACCACCCCCTCTCACGAATATGGAGTGGCAGCAGGCTGAGGACTATCCACACACCAAAGGCGTAGCAGATAGATATTGTGTCAAACCTAAGTCCGCCATATACTAATCGCGGAATTTCGCTCCACTCTATCTCTCCAAAGACCGTGCTGTTATAGAGCGTAAAAACCACTCTGCACAGCATCAGCACTACAAAAAGTAGCACCGTGCGGTACAGAGTAAGCATTGGATATGTTCTAAAAAATCTATTCACAAGCCTTGAGTGACATATCAAGCGACTTAATCTGGTGAGTAAGTGCGCCTACAGAGATAAAATCAACGCCTGTAAGGGCATAGTCGCGTAGGGTATCAAGTGTAATACCACCGCTTGACTCAGTCTGGCAACGGCCTGCAACCTTTTTAACCGCCTCGGCTGTCATCTCTACTGAGAAGTTGTCAAACATAATGCGGTCTACACCTCCAGCAGCAAAGACCTCGTCAATATCCTCAAGGGTACGCACCTCGCACTCAATAGGAATATTTTTACCTTTGGCTGCCAGATACTCCTTTGCGCCAAGGACTGCCTTGCGAACACCACCTGCAAAGTCAATGTGGTTATCCTTGAGCAGAATCATATCAAAAAGACCGATGCGGTGATTCTCGCCACCTCCAATCTTTACAGCCATCTTGTCCAGCACGCGCATACCTGGTGTAGTCTTGCGGGTGTCAAGCACCTTTGTGTGTAGGTCTGCAATGCGGTCGGCATAGACAGCGGTCTGGGTTGCTACGCCACTCATACGCTGCATAATGTTGAGCAGTATGCGCTCGGCCTGAAGTAGAGACTGCAGTCGGCCCTCTACATAGAAGGCTATATCGCCAACCTTTACGCGGTCACCATCCTTAAGTAGCAGTTCAACCTTAACCTCTGGGTCAAGGCGAGAGAGAATAATCTGTGCAATCTCAATACCGGCAATAATACCATTCTGCTTGCATATCAGCTTCATTCGTCCGCGCTCGGTAGCAGGTATGCAACAGAGTGATGTGTGGTCGCCATCGCCCAAGTCCTCGCTAATAGCAAGCTCTACAAGGGCATCTACATAGGGTTTATATTCTGCTTTCATATCGTTTATTGATTTATTGTTCCTGTAAGTGTTACGCGGGCGTTCATCGCTGCAATGTCGCAGCTGAGCATAACATTGTTGTTTGTCACAGAGCCTGTGAAATTGGTCATTGTATACTGGTCAAACTTCTCCTCGCCAATAGTAGGAACGATAGATGCGACATTAAATAGACGCTGTGTGCCATCCTCAGAGAATGAGAAAGGTACATCCTTGAGTGTGAAGGTAATCTCTGGCATCATAGCCACAAAGCGGAACTCCTTGAAGGTGATATTTACAACCTGCTTTGAGAGATTTGCCTGCGCAAAGCTTACAAGAGTGTCGTCTGAAGAGGTCATTGCACCCTCAGTGCCAGGATTGAGAACTACATCGGCAGTAGCCTTGTACTCAGCCTCCCATGTCTGCAGAGCATCGTTCTTGCCAAATGTTGCGTGGTAAATAGCTCCACCAAAGTTTACATCAAAGTCTACAACTACACCATTGTCAGAGATTGAGCCTACGAAGTTGAGCATTGTATACTCCTCGCGTGGCACACCACCAACAGTTGGCACTACGCTCTTCTCGTTGAAAATCCACGAGCCGTAGAGTGGGTCGTTTGTGTCATTAGATGGGTAGAGCTTGAACTGGATGTCAGATACAAGGAAATTCACATCTGGCATCATTGGCACAAACTTAACGCCCTCAATCAGTAGGTTGATATAAGGCTTTGTGATATCCTTAACCTCTACTGTCACTGATGCGTTGTCTGTATAAGAGACATTGGTCTCAGTGTTTAAGGTAATCATATCACCCGAAATAGTTCGTGACCAAGAGCTGCTGTTGCTCTCTACACCACATGCAGTAACCATAAGAAGCGATACTGCTGCAAAAATAAATTTTCTCATAGATAAAAATGTTGTGTTATCAATTATTAAACTCTAAAACAAATCTAACGCCCGCCGTAGCCCCCTTTGCACGCTGCAAAAAGCGGTTGCCCATACTCTCAAAGTAGAATAGGTCGTAGCGGCTGCCTGTAATATTCTTTGCCCATACATCCACAGCCCAACGCTTGCCCTCAAGGCGAATAGTGCCATTCAGTGTCGCGTAAAATGGCTGGTAGAGGCTGTTGCTCTCGTTCCAGTATATTCGCCCTGCGCCGTAGCTATCAAGGCTGAATGTCAAGCCCTTTAACTGCTTGCCGCCAAGTTGTAGGGTATAGTTTGCCTGCAACTGTAGCGTATTTTGTGGTGCATAGGGTATTGCGTTGCCCGCATAGTCGTTCACTCCATCTACAAACTTGCGGAAGCGCGCATTGGTATATCCGTAGCTTGCGCCCAAGTGTAGATTCTCAACGGGCGTGTAGCTTACCGCTGCCTCTATACCATAGCTGCGCGTTCTGCCAGCATTGGTCATCATACGCCCCGTAGTCTGACCCGCAGGAAAGACCGTAAGCTGCTGATCTATGCACTCTATCCAAAATAACGCAACATCTGCTCGAAATCGTCTGTTGTTAGTAGAAAAATGTCCGCCAACCTCAAAATTCCAACTCTTCTCTGGGTCGTATGTGATTATATCCATCACATCAAGCTCTTGGTAGAGTCCCATATAGTCCTTTATTCGTCGCTGCAGCACCTCGGAGAACATCTGCGTGTTGAAGCCTCCCGCCTTGTAGCCCTTTGAGGCCGATAGGTAGAGGGTATTGTGGTTGTTGAGGCTATATGTAGCGGTGAATTTGGGAAGAATCTCCATAAAGTTCTTCTTCAGTCGGTCGCGGTCGTTGATTTTTAGAGCTACCTCTGCAGGTTGCTTAGTCGTGTCGTTTGGAGTGGCTGTATAGTAGCTGTCGGTATAGTTGTGGTAGCGCATAGCGATGTGCTCGCTATCTAATCTTACACCAAGTGTAAAGAGCCACCTGCCCGCCTCAAGTGTAGACTCGTGGTAGAGTGCCCAGCCGACGGTTGAGGTTATAAAGTCACTGCCTAAAAGTAGACTATCGCCCCCAGAGCCATCTACTCGTCCCCACTTGTATGTGCCAGGGTAGCCGCTATGCTCGTTTATATTCTTGAGAATCAGATTGTCAATACCGTCACGAAGGAAAGTCACTGGTGCCTGCATAGCCTGATGTTTGTAGAATGCAAAAGCGCCTGCCATCCACTTGTAGCGCGACTGGGTGCGTGAGCGAATGATGATATCCTCCGAGATGTCGTGCTGCTGCTTTGCCTGCTCAAGGGTAAAGTAACTGAGCGGCAGAAAATCTTGGTCCATAACCATATGGTCATCAAGATACTGATATGCCGTAATGCTGGTAAGGGTAATCTTCTCCCAGTCGTGACGCGCTGTAAGACCCTCGGTTACCGCAAAGCGGTTGTATGAGGATGGGTCGTTGTAGCATATCTTGCCTATAAGGTCGCTATGCTGCTCCTTGTTTGTATCCGCCGCACCTACGTAGCAGTATGGATAGCCATTCTGACGAAGATAACTTACAGCAAGTGTGTTGTCAAGGCTTAAAAAGTTCTTGCGCCACTGAAACTTAGTTCTTAAGTCGGCATTGTTGCTCCTCTCAAGCAGACTGCTGTTGTAGTGGTTGCGGAAATATCCATCGGTATGTGCAAACTGTGCAGAGAGTGACGAGCCCATACCCGCCTTGTGCTTGAAATATGCCGAAGCGCCTGCTTTGTAGCTGTTTCGCGAGCCATACTCCGCCCTTACCTTGATGCCCTGATAGCGCAGTGGCGAGAGGGTGTAGATGTTCACAACGCCGCACATTGTATTTCTGCCGTAGAGGGTCGATTGCGCACCACGCAGCACCTCTATGCGCTCAATGTCTGGAAGAGTAGTGTCGTAGAGGTTCTTGTCGGCTATAGGCACATTGTCTACCGTCATACCCACAACGGGCTGGTCTATGCGAGTGCCAAGACCGCGCACATAGATAGACGAGGTCATGCGTGAGCCGTAATCTGGCATATAGAAGTTTGGCGCAGAGGTAATAATATCCTTCACGCCAGTAATACCCTTAAGCTCAATACTCTTTAGGTCAATAATCGTAGCTGTTACAGCGCTCTTGTCCAACTGCTTCTCGTGCTTTACAGCCGTCACAGCCACAGGATCTACCTCCATAAGGGTATCTACCCCCAACAACATCGTGTGTGCGCCCTTCTCGCCCGCATCCACGTCACGTGCGCGCGCGAAAACCACAAAATGAGCAACCATAAAAGTTGCCAACAGAGCGTATCTCCAAACCTTTTCAAACATACGGGCACAAAGATATTAAATCTTTGTGGATTACGCAAACTACATTTACAGCCTTTTGACAACAAAATTGGCCGTTGGCTTGCCTTCGGCAACCCGACCCTGCTCCGCCTCGGCAGTATCAGTCGCGGCATAAATGCCTCAAAATGCGAAATTGAAAATCTGTGAGCAAGCTCCCGTTTTCAATCTTCGCCTTTTGCACCTTCGGTGTGCGACTGCTGTTGCTCTCGGCTTAATCGCAGCGTTGGCTTTTCAGTGGTACAGACTTTGTCTGTGTGTTTATTCGGATTTAGGGAAACTCTCGTAGAGAGTACGATGAAAAATAGAGCCTCACTCAAGCTTGCTTGAAAGTGAAAGACTCTATTTTTTGTCGTAATAGCCGCAAGGCTATCCTAAATCCGTATCAGTACACAAGCAAAACGGAGTTTTGCCAAGAGCTTTTTGCACGCCCTGCTTTTTCGCGAAAAAGCGGGCAGTTCGCGTCAGCCTACTCTACGAAGGCGATTTTAGACTCGTCGCGAGGTTTAGCCTCTGGGCTCTGGTCGGCATAGCCGATGGCAATAGCGAACTGGAGCTGATAGCCCTCTGGGAGGTTGAGGTCGGCGAGAAATTTTGTCCCCTTCTCGGAGTTCATAAAGCCTACAGGGCTACCAAGGCAGCAGGTGCCAAGACCAAGCTCGTATGCAGATAGCATAATATTCTGACCGAGGATACCGCAATCTACGCCTGCGTAAGCACTTGGCTCGGCAGCAACAAAAACGACTGCAGGGGCGTTGCGGAACATATTTCTGAAGCTATCAGTGAGCAGGTGGTCGCCCAGCGGAGTACCTTTGACACTCTCTACAAAGGCTGCTGTGCAGGAGTCAATCCACTCTTTGCTATCAACAATGCGTACAGCCCACGCCTGACGATTCATAGCATTTGGAGCTGCGATACCAGCTTTAGCAACTGTGAGCAGCTTCTCACGCTCAACAGGCGTAGTCTTATATTCGCGGATGCTTCGGCGGGCGTGAATAGCTTCAAGTACGGAGTGTTTTGCCTCTGGCTTTGGTACTGCTATGCGCAAGGCGATAAGAGCTGTGGCACAGAGGATTACGGTGATAAGAATCTGTTTCATAATTGTAATGTTTTATGGTTTTGTATTAAGGTTTGTTGCAACTATTTCACTAAGGTCTACGATTTTCTGCTGTGTTGTTCTTCCAAGTGCCTTCTTGCACAGTGGGCAGGCCGTAACAAGTGTCTTTGCCCCTGTGGCCTCAAGCTCAAGAGTTAGAGAAGAGGATATTGTTATCTGTTCACTGTCGCTGATAACCGTATTGGCAAGTGAAGAGCCGCAGCAGAGCGAGTCGCGGTGGTGGTGCTTCGGCTCAATGAGTGTTCCGATAGCTGTAATGACGCTTCGTGGCTCATCGTATATTCCGTTGCCACGTCCAAGCTCGCAAGGGTCGTGATATGTAAATGTCTTGTTGTCAGAGTGTTGTAGTGATATTTTGCCGCTGTTGATAAGCCGTAGTATATACTGCGAGTGGTGCAAAATCTCTATGCCCTCAAGGTTGTAATCCTCGCGGAAGGTCTTCAGACAGATAGGACAAGAGGTGACAAGTGTCGTTATGCCATGCTTGCGAAATAGAGCAGTGTTGTACTGCACCATCTTATTTGCCGAGTCTGTCTCGCCAGTAAGCCTCAGCGGTCGTCCACAGCAGACTCCGCCATCTCTATCTGCCCACCATACATCCTCGCCTGCGGCAGTAAAGATTGTTTGCATAGCTGTCAGTGTGTGTGGTGTGAGCATAGTCATACAACCTGCAAAATAGCCTACCTTACCCTCTCCAGTAGAGCGGTCAAGGGCGTTGAAGTAGTTATATCTACGCTCATTTGGCATATTGCGCATAGCGGCTCTGGAGTTGAGCCTCAGCGAGTTAAGGTCAATACCTACGGGACAACGGTCTGCACATCTTCCGCACATAAGGCAGTCTGAAGCAACGTTCATATTGAGGCTGTTGGCGCGGCGGTCTCGTAAGAAGTATACAGACTGCACATTGTTATGTCCCAGCTGACTCTGGAGTTGGCAGGCATCAATACATATACCACAGCGTGAGCAGGCCTGCACTTGAAAATTGTCGTAGCTGCTTTGGCTCTGGCGCACACGCAGGCGGTAGTTGCGTAAAAAGATAAGCGGCACCTCGGTAAAGATGTGCATATACCTTGAGTGAGGCATTGCAATAAAAAAGCCACCCAGCGCACAAGAGTATATCCACCATATAGGCTCAAAAGCCCCTGTCAGGAGGCTTGCAGGGAGTATATTGTTAAGTGCAGCCCCTATGTTTGCCGTTACAAATCCGCCCCCTCCATAAACGGCAGCAGTGATAGACTCAGCCACAAGGCGAGTTGGGAAGATAAACCACAGAAAGCTAAGCGCAATACGGTCTCCAATGGTATGCTTCGTAGTTTTGCGCATACCTAAATGCTTGGATTTTAGTCGCTTGAACCACGCCAATGCCACACCTGATAGTACAAAGAGCAGCAGTGCATCCATAATGTGGTCAAAGGTTACGATATGATTGTCAATGCCTATTGCAAAGTAGCGGAAGAAGACGTGCCCCTGCAGAGGGACAAACTCTGCACCCATATAGGCAGTGGTCTCTATCCACCCCACAACAATAAGCAGAAACCATCCAAAGGCGAGCGAGCAGTGCATATAACCCAGCAGAGCGTTGCGCTTAAAGATTGATACGTGGAGTAGCGACTCTCGGATAGTCTCCCAAATAGAGCGGAGTGTGGCTGTTGTGAATAATCCCTTTACAATCAGACGTTTATCACTCTTTGGGAGGTCTGCAATCCACATTACATAACGGTAGAGAATGGTGACAAACAATATCACCGTTCCAACGATAAATGGTATGCAGAAGTGTGAATAGAACATTGTTCTCTACTGTTAAAAATCGCCCAAACACTTTTTTATCAACATCACCACTCTTCGGGTGTTTATTCCTCGCGGACAGAGCAGTCGGCACTTACCACAGAGCATACACTTGTTCATCTCCTCATATGCCCCAGCATACTCGCCACGACGCACAAGGGTATGCACCTTGCGGAAGTTGTACGATGTGAGATTGCCCGCAGTACAACTTGCAGTACACGACCCGCAACCAATGCAGCTTTGGAGTTCAGGCAGTGCTGCCAGAATCTCGTTGCTCTTCTTCAGGTTGTTCGTATCCACGTCTATGACACGTGGCTTGGATATTGAGAAACCGAAATTAGTTGCCATAGTTCAAATACTCTGCTACTCTATGCGCCACAGTTGTTGCCTCGTTAAGCGACTGACCGATGGTCTTTGGTGAGGATACTGTGCCAGCAAGGAATATTCCATCTTTTGTGCTCAACACATTGTCTACAAAACTGTTACGCGACTTGAAAAATCCATTCGGAGCAAGCTCTGCACCTGATGATGAGCTGAGAAAGGCATTGTCGTCATTTGCCCTCATACCAATCATCAGCACAAGCATATCTACAGACATTCGCAGTGGTCGTCCAGTGAGTGTATCCTCAGCCTTTATCTGTACACGACCATCCATTAGCGGGCTTGCCTCCGAGATACGGCCACGCACAAAGTGAATGTTGTAATCTATCTGCGCTTGGCGGTATAGCTCCTCATATCCTGGACCGAACATACGAATGTCCATATAGAAGTTGAAGATTTCAGCCTTCGGGAAGAGCTTTTTCAGCTCTATAGCCTGCTTCACGCCCGTAATACAGCAGACCTTGGAGCAGTGACGTTGACACACCTTCTCATCGCGCGAGCCTACGCAGTGCAGTATTGCTATGCGCTCTGGGGCAGCTCCACTTGCTGTAGCCACGCACTCGTTGTTCATCATTTTTTCAATGTCTGCTGAGGTGTAGACGTTATCGTAGATGCCGTAGCCATACTCCTCCTTTATTGTTGCATCAAAGAGCGTTGAGCCACTACACAATACAACAGCATCGCAATCTATCCTCTCACCTGAACAGAGAATAACGCGACGCGACTCGATAGATACAACCTTGCATCCAAGTCGTACAAGAATGCCATTCTGGCGCACCGCACGAATTAGTGGCACTGTAACCTCCTCGGCGGGGGTGAAACTTGGAAAAAGAAGGTGCCAGTCTGCCACCTTGCCACCCAACTGACGGCTCTGCTCAAGAATTAGCGGCTCAAAGCCTAAACTCTTGAGACTCAGTGCTGTCTGCATACCAGAAATGCCTCCACCAACAACTACTACTCGCTTGCTCATACCTTTATCTCATATAGCCCCACATCGTTGCAGTTATTTACTGCAGCAGCTGCGGGCTTGCCTATATATTTGCCATTTTTACCCAAATACTTTGTTGTAGGGTCATACTGCACACCCATCTTGTTAAGCAGTGGCTCTACATCTACCTGGTGCATCTGCATACCCAACTGCCAAGGGTCGTAGCCAAGCACAAGGCCAGCCATCTCCTCGTAGGTAAGCACTGGAATACCCTGTCCGCCCTCGCCATATGTTGTACCCTCCATCTCAGCAATAGTGTACTGCCACTTATCAAGGAACATAGAGCATCCTGGGCAGTTGCAGACGATAAAGTCTGGTCTGTATGGAGCCATACTATCAAGTTTCTTCTGTGAGTTTGCCACTGAGTATCCGCGATTTGCCTGCACAAGGTAGTTCCTAAAGCCAAAACCACAGCAGTGACGACGCTCCGGGTAGTCTACAACCTCGCCACCCCACGACTCAATCATTCCTGCAAGGACATATGGGAACTCGGAGCCTCCAATGCCCTTCTTTGGAAATATCTTTGCGTAGTGGCAACCGATATGCTCAACTACGCGCAGAGGCTCGCCCGTAGTGACATTTATCAGTGGTCGGCACATCTTCTCGGCTATCTGCTTGCGGAAGTGGAAGATAACATCTGACGTGTGTGCCATATTCTTTGGCTTGACGAGCTTGCGTCCCGTAGCCTCATAGAGAGTCTTGGCTGCGCGCTCCTCAGTCTCAGGAAACTCCTCCCATGTAGAGAGAATCTCTGTGTAGATGCCAAAGGAGGTGATGCACGATGTGACAAAATTTTCATAGCCAGCCTCATCCATAAGCGCAAACTGGCGCGCCACAACGGCCATAATAGTATCTAACGGAACTATGTCCGAGTGGTAGCCGATGCCCGTGCAGGAGCTGTGTAATGGGTCGTCATAGATATCCCTGCCAAGCTCTTTAGCCAATATCTCAAGAAAGGCCTTCTCGCTGCCCGGAAAGAAGTTCTGACGGATGCAGCTGCGACCATAGTAGTAGTGGTCGTCGGCAATACTCTTCTGATAATCCTCCCAATTGCTTCGTCTCATTGCTCGCTGCTGTTTTTAGTGAATGTATCCATCATATACTCACGCGTAGCGCCGTCGTAGCCCATCTCTCGCGCCTTATGGTCGGAGTGCTCCTCAATAAGGTCAAACAGCTCCTTGCCACCGCTAAGTTCAAATATGCGGTGTATCTCCTCAAGGGTCTGGTCGTCTAACTTGCGTAGTGCACCAGCACCAACTTTGCGGTAAGAGGATGTGAAGAGTGGGTATATATCACGGTCGTTGTCGTAAATCCAACGCCACACAGTGCCCTGCTCTGGATGTAGGTCAGGGTCTATCTCTCGCGGAACAAGACAGTAGCCTGCGCGCATAATATTCTCGCCGATTGTTCGTTTTAGAGCCAACTGCTGACGACCCTTTTCGCTGTTAGTAAAGAAACCGAGCTTTTGAGATAAGTATCTGAGTGACTGGATGATATATCCAGGGGTGTTGCCCCTCGGACAGCGTGGACGGCAGGACATACACTGTCCACAATACCAGATGGTCTCACTCTTGAGAAGAGCCTCAATTCTATCATTGTCGCGGGACTGTACGGTCTCAGCAATCTGTCGTGGGTCATAGTCATAGAACTCCGCAGCGGGGCATATTGCTGTGCAGACTCCGCAGTTCATACACGCCTTAAGTCCTTCGCGCATACGAACATCCTCCATTAACATACTGAAGTAATCCATAGTGCAAAGGTACTCCCTTTCTATGGATTACAAATCGGTATTTTTACTTATCAGCTATCTGACTAATGTGATAAATGAGAATGGGTACTCAAACTCTTCGCCAGAGGCAAAATCCTCGCGCGAGGAGAGTTTCCATACAGAGTAATCTATCTCTGGGAATGATGTATCTCCCTGATAATCACGCTCTACGACAGTAAGGTATATGCGGTGGGCGAGAGGAAGTGCTTGGGTGTAAATCTGCGCTCCACCGATGATAAAAATCTCCTCTTGAGGGTCAAAAAGTGCGATAGCCTCCTCAAGAGAGTGAGCCATTGTGCAGCCCTCAATCTGTAGCTCTGTGTCGCGCGTAATAACCACATTTGTGCGCTTTGGCAGTGGGCGACCGATGCTGTCGTATGTCTTGCGACCCATAATTACGGGGTGACCAGATGTAAGTGTACGGAAGTGCACCATATCCTCGCGAATATGCCACAAAAGAGAGTTTTTGTCGCCTATTACACCATTTTTTGCGACTGCTACGATAATATTAATCATACCTAAAACGACATCGGGGCTTTAATAGTTGGATATGGGTCGTACTGCTCAAGTGTAAAGTCCTCATACTTAAAGTCAAAGAGAGACTTGACACTGCTATTGAGGCGCATCTTTGGCAGTGCGCGCGGAGTGCGAGTAAGCTGCTCGGCAGCCTGCTCAAGGTGGTTCAGGTAGAGGTGAGTATCGCCCAGCGTATGTATAAACTCGCCAGGTTCAAGGTCACACACCTGCGCAATCATCATCGTCAGCAGAGCGTATGAGGCGATGTTAAACGGCACGCCGAGGAAGGTATCTGCGCTACGCTGGTAGAGCATACACGAGAGCTTACCATTTGCCACATAGAACTGGAACAGTACATGGCAAGGTGGAAGAGCCATACCCTCAATATCGGCAACATTCCACGCCGAGACAATCATACGGCGAGAGTCCGGGTTTTTCTTAATAGTCTCCACAACTTGGCTAATCTGGTCTATAGTTGTGCCGTCTGCACACCCCCAGCTTCTCCATTGACAGCCATAGACGCGATTAAGGTCGCCGAATGTATACCCCTCAATAGGCGAAACAACGCCACTCTGTGCCGCCTCAAGGAAGGTGTCCATATCTACTGGCAACACTCCATTTTTCACACAAAGGTTGTTGTAGTGGCGGAAGGCGTCGTTATCCCATATGTGTACTCCGTTGTCTACAAGGTACTTAATGTTTGTATCGCCCTTGAGAAACCATAGTAGCTCGTGGATAATACCCTTAAGAAAGACCTTCTTTGTTGTCAGCAACGGAAATCCCTCGCTCAAATCAAAGCGCATCTGATGTCCAAAGATGCTCTTTGTGCCAGTGCCAGTGCGGTCACTCTTGACAACGCCTTGTGTCATTATTCGGTTTAGCAGGTCGTGGTATTGTTTCATAACTTTGTGGTTTTCAGTTCTATAGTGCCATTATCATCAAGTTCTGCCCAAGAACACCCCTCAGCCCAGTTGCCAAGGAATGTGATGTTATCGGTCTGGTGTGGGATATGTATATGGCCGAAGATAAAGTGGTCCACAGCTTTATCTTCATACCCCCTTGCGTACTCAATCAGCGGGTCAAGGTATCGCAAATCTGTCTGCGTCTTGTGCGCCTTGCGAGAGGAGCCACTCCACCACTGCCCAAAGCGTAGGAACAGGTCGGGGTGGATAATCCACGAGGTGATAACCCTAAGGCACTTAGAGCGGAAGATGGCGTTTATGAGTTTGAGCATCGGCTGACCCTTGATATTGGTATTATCGCCGTGCGAAACAAATAGCTTTTTGCCCTTGAGAGTAAAGATTTGAGGCTTTGTATAGAGCTCAATTCCGCACTCCTCTGTCAGATAGTTGCCCACCCACATATCGTGGTTTCCTGTAAGCATAATAACCCTTATGCCACTATCGGTCATATGTGCTATTTGAGCAAGTGTGCGCACAAAACCTTTTGGTACCACGCGGTTATACTCAAACCAAAAATCAAAGATGTCGCCGACCAAAAATAACACCTCGGCAGTGGGCTCAATGCTCCGGAGCCACTTCACAAATCGTTGTTCGGTAGCTCTTTGTGTCTGCTTGTCGCCACTGCCGAGATGTATGTCAGATGCGAAATATATCATCAAAAGTTGTGGTTAGAGAATCTTCTTAAGTTGCTCCTCAAGTGCGTCGCTGTAGACATTCTTTGCTACAATACGGCCATTGCGGTCAATAAGGTAGTTTGACGGCAGCGAGCGAACATTGTACACGCCCATAATTGGCGAAGCCTGGCCACGAAAATCGCATACAGAGACCCAAGGGAGCTTCTGCTCCTGAACAGCCTTAATCCATGTGGCCTTTGAGGTGTCAAATGATACCTGATAAACGCGGAAGCCGTCGGCCTCATACTTCTCGTAGATATTCTTGAGGTCTGCATTCAGCGCGTTGCTATTGCCAAGCTCAGCAGCCCAGAAGTCTACAAGGATTACATTGCCCTCAAGCTCAGAGAGCTTTACCTGCTTGCCGTACATATCGTCAGCAACGATATCTGGATAGTCACGCTCCTCAATGGTGTTGAGAAGAGATGTCTGCGCCTCCATACGAGCAACATCGTTGCGCAGGGTAACGACAAATGGAGATGTTGGATACCTCTTGCTAACAGCATCGGCTACGGTGCGGAAGTAGATTAAGTCGCTCTCAGAGTTTACAAGATACTTCTCATCTGGCAGGCGCTGATAGAGGGCATATACTGCCGCAATAGAGCTCTTGTTCTTGATGATAAATGAAATCTGGTTGCGCTTAATCTCTCGGAGCTTAGCTGTGTATAACTGTGCAATCTCTGTCTTTAAGCTCTCACCAGCCTCTGCATAGGCAGCCACCTTTGCGTTGAGCTCCTGCATACCAGTGATATACTCGCGGTTGAACTCGCGAAGAAGCTCAGACTCCTCAGAGCCACTTACAGTATAGTTTGCAAGCACAGAGCCCATAGAGCCGACAGTAACACTCTCGCCAGCAGTGAGCAGCAATGGAATGCGCTCGTTGTTGTAGATGATGTTGTAGATAGATGGCGTCTTCGGTGCATTCTTAATCACAAAGCGGTAAGAGCCATCCTTTGCAAGCTCTACAGAGTCTATGATGGTCTGTCCAGAGGCGGTCATCTGCTCAAGGTAGACGCTCTTGGCGGTAAGACCGAAGAATTTTCCGCCTACGCGAACATCGTTATTGCTACAGCTACAGCAGAAAAGTGTTGCACAAAGCAGTGCTAAAAAGGTATTCTTCATACAATTATTAGTTTCAAAAAACAATTCAAATAACAAAGATAGTAATTTTTTTCTAAAACGCGACTTTACCTGCTTGTATTGTGCGTATTTGTGTGGCGGTTGGTGTTTTTTTGGCGATTTTTCTGCTGTTGGGTAGTCCTATTTTTGCCCTTCGCCTGCACCTGCTTGCCCTTGTTGCGCTGCGGATGTGCTGCTAAGTGCTGTTTATAGTCGCTTCGGATATTATTTAGCGCCTGTTCGTCAATATTAATGCTATAATCGGACAATCTTTTTATATCTTTTATAATCACCTCGTTATTGGGGTGCTCAAGGTTGTACTCGTAGCTCTTTGCCCTCATATACCTTGCAATATTGTCTACAGTCTCGGCTACGCCCTGACTATTGTCACAATCAATGAGGCTCTTGAGAATTTTGCCCACATACTTGCCGTAGTGCTTATATGGGATGTGGCTCTGCGGGTATTTAAGCCTACGAGGTACGGGCTGTAGCTCTTCACGCGATGGAAGGGGGTATGGACTATCTACATCTAACTGAAAATCAGACATTATGAACAGATGGTCCCACAGCTTGTGAGTAAAGTCGGCAGTATCTCTAAGCAGAGGATTTAGATTTCCCATAACGGCAATAACAGCCTTGGCTTGGCGAGTTCTCTCGGCTCTGTCCTCAATAAGAAGCAGTGAGTCTACCATCTCGTGAATGTGTCGTCCATACTCTGGCAAGTAGAGCTTGCGACGGGTGTAATTGTAATTATGTCTCATAACTATTTTGGGTCATCCGATACTCTGTTTGGTCGTGGATGATATCCCATTTGAACTTATTTTTTTAATTTCTACACGCCCTTGGATAGAGTTCGTGTAGTTGCTAATTACCGAAGTAATGCCTTAAATTTGATGCAAAAATAGTAAATTTTTAGACAATGGCAAAACTTTTAGTACTTGAACATTCAAAAAGCGTGCGAAATAATCTACGCGAGAGATTAGAGTTTGAAGGCTATGTTACACAACTTGTAGATAGTAGGTCGGAGGCACAGAGGGCTATTGAGCGCGGTGGGGTAGATATGGTTATTGTAGACGATATAGAGTCTGCCCCAGAGGGCGATACCCCATTTATTGTCCTCTCGTCTGTTACAACGATAGATACAGCTATAGCCTCGCTTCGTCGCGGGGCGGTAGATTTTATCCCCAAGCCAGTAGATATGAACCGCCTTTTGGGCTCTATTAGGGGTTGTGTCGGGAGTGCAGCGGGTGAACCTCAACATCAACAGCGCAAGGGTAGCAAACAGCGCCGACAGGTTGCTAAGAGTGCTATAGAGCCTATTGTTGGTAGTTCAGATGAGATTGTTCACGTGCGTCACCTTATAGATAAGGTAGCACCCTCGCAAGCGCGTGTGCTTATTACAGGAGAGAATGGTACGGGCAAGGAGCTTGTTGCTCGGTGGTTGCATGCTAAAAGTACACGCGCTGATGCCCCTTTTGTTGAGGTAAACTGCGCTGCTATCCCGTCTGAACTTATTGAGAGTGAACTCTTTGGGCACGAGCGAGGCGCTTTTACATCTGCCGTAAAACAGCGCAAGGGAAAGTTTGAGCAGGCCGATGGAGGAACGCTATTTATGGATGAGGTGGGTGATATGTCGCTCTCTGCGCAGGCAAAAGTGCTCAGAGCACTGCAAGAACGTAAAATTTCGCGTGTAGGTAGTGATAGTGATATAGATGTGGATGTGAGGGTGATAGCTGCCACAAATAAGAATTTGCGTGAAGAGATTGCAAAGGGCAACTTCCGCGAGGACCTTTACCACCGCCTAAGTGTTATTGTTATCAGTGTTCCTCCATTGCGCGCTCGCCACACAGATATCCCGATGCTTGTGGACCACTTTATCACAAATATCTGTACGGAGTATGATATGCCGCCAAAACCTATTGAGTCTTCGGCTGTTGAGGCTCTTACAAAGATGCGCTGGAGTGGTAATATTCGCGAGTTAAGAAATGTTATTGAGCGTCTGATTATCCTTTCAGGCGAGCGAATAACCTTGAACGACATTAAATTATATGTATAAAAAAAATCCACCAAAACGGTGGATTTTTTTCTTTGTGCGTAGAGTAAATTACTCTGCAGCTGCTGGAGCTGGAGCCTCCTTAGCGCACTCAGCAGCTGGAGCAGCAGCCTCTGCTGGACAGTTTGCGCACTCAGGAGCCTTCTCGCACTGCTCGCAAGCAGCCTTATCACAGCAAGCATCTGACTTCTTATTATTGTTACCTGCGCAGCTAACCATTGCAACAGCTGCAACCAATACTACCAGTGAAAGAATCTTTTTCATAGCCTTAAATTTTAGAGTTAATAAATAATTGTCACACAAAATTAAATACTTTTTATTTACAAAACAAGTGTTTTTATGCTTTTTTGTGTGGTACAATGCAAATTTTTACTTTGAAAGCTCTGTTAGAGGGATATTCTCACGCATAATAAAGGCCTTTGGGAACGACGGCTTAATCTTCTCAAGTAGTAGCAGAGCCTCCTCTTGAGAGGTACAGTTGCCCGATGCTACCTTGAAGTAGGGGTTGTCATATGTGACGTATGTCTGCACCCCCGGCAGTCGCACGGCAAGGGTGTCGCAGGCGGCAAAGGCCTCGGTGCGGGCATTCTGTGAGTTGCTCATAAAGAGCATTATGCGGTATCCGCTTACAGTCCTCTGGCTCTTCGCAGGTGTGGTAGCGATAATCTGAGCAGCGTCACGATGCTCTGTAACCTGCACGGTGGCATTGATTGTTGTCAGTGAATCTACCTTAATAGGAGCAGAGAGTCGCTGCTTGAAGGTTGCTATGTCCTGAGCCGATGCCGCTGTAAAGAGGGCTAAGGTGGCTATTGTTGCAAGTCTCTTCATACTACTGTGCTGTATATCCTAATTTGTCAAGTAATTTTTTTGCTGGAATCTTCTCTATTGCTACACTCTTTTTTATGCCCATCATCTCTACTGTCGCGTTGAATGCAACATCAACATTGTCAAAGTTCTTCTCAGAGAGTCGTAGCACAAGCGCAAGGGCCTTTATAGGGTTGTGTATATTAAT
This sequence comes from Alistipes sp., assembly GCA_017938765.1. Classification (GTDB taxonomy): domain Bacteria; phylum Bacteroidota; class Bacteroidia; order Bacteroidales; family Rikenellaceae; genus Alistipes. The sequence goes on from JAGBAX010000007.1 coordinate 55,131, forward strand.
CTGAAGAGGTATGTCAATAGAGCTGATGCTCTTCCTCGGCAGGGTTATGGGCTCAGATATTGAGGCGTGGGCAGTAAGGGTGTTGTCAAGGTATATATCCCCATCAGCCGCCTGTAGTGTTGGCTGATAGCCAGTGTCGTTCTGCACACGCAGTGTAACAACCCAGCCACCGGCAACGCTACCAGTGATGTTCTCTATTGCCACAACAGAGATATTCTCCTGCATCTGATTTACAACCTTGCGTGGCGAGCAGCTTGATACAAAAAGTGCAACAAGAGCGATAACGATTATATGTAAATTCTTCATAATTAGATGTTTAATCCTTTTTAGCTATATAAATCTGGGCAATGCCAAAGCTCTGACTAAGGCGTTTGACACTCTTGAAACCACACTGCTCAATAACACTGCAGAAGGCCTGCGGATTTGGGAAACTGTCCACAGATGCGGGTAGATACTCGTATGCCGAGCGGTTTTTAGATATCAGCCCACCAATCCAAGGCAGAATCTTATGAGAGTATAACCTGTAGAGGTATCCGATAACGGGGTTTGTAGGGTTTGAGAACTCAAGGATTACAAGGTGTCCATCTCTGCGGATTACTCTGGCAAGCTCTCGTAGACACGCCTCCTTGTTCTCAAAGTTACGGATGCCAAAGGCAATAGTTACAGCATCTACACTCTCAGAATTGAGCTCAAGTTGCTCTGCATTGCCCTCCATAAGGGTTATTCGCTCCTCAAGGCCCTGCTTGGTAACCTTTGTGCGAGCCACCTCAAGCATCTGTGGAGAGAGGTCTACACCGCATATCATAGACCCCTCAATCTTGCGAGCCATAGCTATTGCAAGGTCGGCAGTGCCTGTTGCCACATCAAGGATGCGCTTTGCTCCGAGTCGTCGCACATTTCTTACTACGCGGCGTCTCCACAGCTTGTCAATAGATAGCGAGAGGATATGGTTTAGACGGTCGTAAGTTGGGGCGATGTGGTCAAACATCTCCTTTACGCGCTCTGTTTTGGGTTGTACTTCTTTCATAGCTATTCATATTTTACCGCTTCGGCAGGCTTTATCTTCGCCACGATTGCTGTCACAGCAAACAGTAGTGCGAGCAAAACCGTTGCAAAGATAACATTTATTATTAAAATCTCAGCAACACCTATTGAAACGGGAACTTCAGCAACAAAGTATGCTGTGGCGTCAAGTTTTATCACTCCTGTATATTTTTGCACTAATATCAGCGCTACAGCCACTGCATTTCCAATCAGTAGACCTATGCCCACTATGCGCGCAGCTTGATAGAGAAATATCTCTCTTACGGCGCGGTTGCTCATGCCCAGACTCTTGAGAATACCCACCATGCGTGTACGCTCAAAGAGTAGTATAAGCAGCGCAGTGACCATATTGAATAGCGCAACGATAAACATTATTACAACAATTACCGTAGCGTTTATGTCGTGGGTCTCAAGCCAAGCAAATATGTTTGAGTAGAGCTGCTCAGCACTAACTGACGATAGGTTTTCGCTGCCCTCGTAACTCTCAAATAGATAGAGGTTTATTCTCTCAGAAAGGGTGTAGTTGTCTGTGCCTTCAGTTGTATAAATCTCAAAGCCTGAGTAGGTCTTATCTCCCCAGTCGTTTATCTTCTGCACATTGCGAATGTCTGTTAGTGCAATCTCTGTTGGAAAATCGCCCATCACGCGGTAGATGCCACAGACTTTGAAGAGCTCTGGACGAGGAACTCTCCCCTCACTGAGCGCTATCAGCTCGACCCTCTCTCCGCATCCTACCCCCAACTTGTCAGCCACCGACTCTGGTAGCAGAAGCTCTTTATATCGCTGGCTCTCCATACGCGGCAGTGAGCCATCAATAATGGCATCGGCAATAGTAGCTCGGTGGGCAAAAGAGCTCTCTCCCTTGATAACAATGCCCTTTGCGTCGCTCTTTGAGCGGATAACGCACCCACGCATAGCGTATGGCTCAACTCTCTCAATATGCCCTACGGAGTCAAGGATAGATTGTAGTGAACTGCTATGATGTATAGGCCTAACCTCAGCACCATAGAGCGAAGATAGGTCTGTAATGACAATATCTGCCGACATGTCACTTATTGTGGCGCGAATCTCACGGCGGAATCCCACTACAACGGCCAACGTTACCAGCATCACAGCAATGCTAACTGCCACAGCGACAGTAGCAATGCGCACCATAGTCCTCTGTGTAGAGGCAGTGCTGCGGGCGGTTCGTTGGGCTATAAATAGTGGCAGGTTCATTATCAGTAGTGTTAGTAGAGGACTTTATCAACCTTTTCTACCCACGCCTTGAAGCCCGCCAAAGCCTCTTCGCGCATAAAGTTCACGCACGGGATTGCTCGCTCACTGTAGTCAAGGGCAATTTGGTCGTAGATAAAGGAGTCGTCAAAGTTGATGCTCTTAGCATCCTGCTTGGTGTTGCCGTAGAAAATCCTCTCCACGCCAGCCCAGTAGAGCGCACTTAGGCACATAGGGCAGGGCTCGCAAGAGGAGTAGATTGTACAGCCTGACAACTTAAAGTCTCCAAGCTTGGCACACGCTGCGCGAATAGCACTCACCTCGGCGTGTGCTGTAGGGTCGCAGTTCTCTGTAACCCTATTTGTGCCAGTGGCAATAATCTCCCCATTCCGAACAATCACCGCCCCGAAGGGTCCACCTCCTTGTGCAACGTTTTCTATTGATAAATCAATAGCCAGCTGCATGAACTTTTTATCCTCTGAAGTAAAATTAGTATTAATCATAGTGCAAATTTACACAATTTTTCCTAACTTTGCGCGTATATTAAATGAATTAACAGCAAAAATATATGTTTACAACACTTCTTATGCAGGGTTACAATGAGCAAGGCTCGTCGTGGCTCTCAAATTTGACAACCTCAGAGGCCTTTTTTATCATTATCATCGTGGCCATTGCAGGTATGATTGTGCAGGCTCGCCTCCGCTCTGTGTTCAATAAGTATTCCAATGTGCCAGTGAGCAACGGAATGTCTGGTGCAGAGATTGCTGCCAAGATGTTGCGCGACCACAATATCCACGATGTTAAGATTACGCACACAAGCGGTATGCTTACTGACCACTATAACCCTGCTACAAAGACCGTAAACCTCTCTGATGCAGTCTATTCAAGCCGCTCTATTGCTGCGGCAGCGGTGGCTTGTCACGAGTGCGGACACGCTATTCAGCATGCGTATGGCTATGCCCCACTACAGCTCCGTTCAGCCCTTGTGCCGATTGTTAGCTTCTCGTCAAGCATTGCACAGTTTGTTATTATCATCGGCCTTATCCTTATGAGTATCTCTGGTAGCTCGCTTATCTGCTGGATTGGCGTGGGTATGATTGGTATGTCGGCGGTCTTCTCGCTTGTTACCCTGCCAGTTGAGTATAACGCATCTGATAGGGCTATTGAGTGGCTTGAGACCAGCCGTACACTGCGCGCTGAGGAGATGGATGGCGCAAAGACCTCTCTGCGCTGGGCTGCGAGAACTTACCTTGTTGCCGCACTCTCGGCAATAGCTTCGCTACTATATTACATCACACTTATAAATCGTAGAGACTAATTGATTATGAAGAGACCTCTATCTTTGATTGCAGTGCTGGTTCTCTGCATTAGCGTATGCTTTGCAGGGCAGAGGCCAAAGTATATATTTATGTTCATCGGTGATGGATTGGGTATTAATCACGTCTACGGCACAGAGCTCTATAACGCCGCAGTGCATCCAGAGAAGCCTAATGGCGGAAAGATGAGTTTTTATAACTTCCCTATCCGAACATATGTGACTAACTACTCTTCATCAACCCTTGTTACAGACTCTTCGGCTGCTGCAACAGCCCTTGCTGCAGGTGTGAAGACTGTAAACGGGTATATGGGCGTGGATTCTGATAAGAGGAGTGTTAAGAATATTACAGAGCTTGTCTCTGAGCTGGGTATGAAGGTGGGCGTTGTTACAAATGTGGGTATGAACCACGCCACACCGAGTGCCTTCTATGCACACCACGAGTCTCGCAGTGCATATAAGTCTCTATATGAGCAGTATCTGACTTCGGAGGTGGACTTTGCTGCTGGTGCGGCAATACTCCTTAAGAAGAGGGATGGTCTGAAGCACGAGGATTATGTTGCGCAGGCAAAGGCTGCGGGTATTGAGGTTGTTCATGACCTTGATAAGGCTGCAAATGTTGTCGGCAAGCGCGTGTTGCTACTGCCTGAAAACCCGCAGAGCAAGACCCTTAAGTATGCTAACGACTGTAAGCCAGGCGATTGGACTATTGTAGATTATACAGACTCTGCAATAAAATACCTTGAGCGTGAGGCTAAGAGAGATGGCTTCTTCCTTATGGTTGAGGCTGGGCATATGGACTACTGCGCTCATGATAACGATGCGGTGACAACTTTTGAGGAGGTAAACCACCTCTCTGACTCTGTGGCAAAGGCTCTGGAGTTTTACAATAGACATCCGAAGGAGACACTAATTATCGTTACGGCTGACCACGAGACTGGCGGCTTGAGCCTCGGATATACAAACTACAAGATGAATATGGAGCGACTTGCTTGGCAGAATGGCTCTGTATCATCTCTTACTCGCAAGATGCAGCGTTTCCGCGATGATGGAAAGAGCTCTTGGGAGGATATGAAACTGTTGCTCACTCGCGAGCTTGGCTTTTGGGAGGGGGTACGCCTGCGCAAGAAGGATGAGCAGCAGCTGCGCAAGACCTTTGAGAAGAGTTTTATTGAGAATAGCGATAAGGTTGTCAGCCTATACAATGTAAATGAGAAGATGGCCTCTACAGCTATTGAGATTCTCAATAAGCGCGCCTACATTAAGTGGATAAGCCTCAACCATACAGGTATGCAGGTGCCACTTTACATTAAGGGTGCTGGTATAGAGCATCTTACGGAGTGCTACGACAATACAGACGTTCCAAAGGGCATTGCTCGCGCACTTGGTAAAAAATTAGCTGAGTAGATATGCAGAGACTCTCTTTTGACGAAAGACTCTTTCTGTGGCTCAACTTTGACGGCGGGGCTGTAACAGATGCTGTTATGAGCGCAGTGTCGGGCACTGCGATGTGGATTCCGCTCTACCTCTTTATCCTTGTGGCTATTCAGCGCAAGTATGGTTGGAAGACTCTGGCGGTGTTTATTGTCTGCTTTGTGCTATCTATGGGTCTTGCTGATATGCTCTGCGGAGTATTTAAGCATACAGGTCTGCTGAAGAATCTCTGGGCGTCGTTTCCCGCTCGCAATCGCCCGATGTTTGACCTTGCAGTAAGGGATTTGGCGCATGTTGTCTCATATGCTCACGGCCCATATGGAACAGTCTCGGCACACGCTGCAACAACGGCAGCTATGGGCGTAATGTCGGCACTGGCTTTGCGTAAAACGTGGTATAGCTGGACGGTTACCTTTATAGTGCTGCTGATAAGCTACTCGCGCATATATTTGGCCTGCCACTTCCCTCAAGATATCGCTTTGGGACTTGGTGTTGGCGTTATTTGTGGCTATGCGATGTATCTTTTGTGGCGAAAACTTGATATTCTACTGAAAAACAGCTAAATTTGCGCGCTTTTTTTGATGAAATTATAAAAAATAGATAGATATGATTGAACATCTTAGTGAACAGGAGCAGTTGCGCCGCAAGTCCCTTGCTGCACTGCGTGAGGCGGGCATTAACCCCTATCCGGCAGAGCGTTTTGATGTAAACGCCACTGCGTACTCTATTGCTGAGGGTTATGATGCCGCACCAGAGAGTTTTCAGACAGTAACAATCGCGGGACGAATGATGAGCCGCCGTATTATGGGTAGCGCATCGTTCTTTGAACTTCAGGACCACACTGGTCGTATTCAGGTATATATCCGCCGCGATGACATCTGCCCAGAGGGCGATCCAACACTCTACAACACCGTTTTCAAGAAGCTTCTTGATATTGGCGACTTTATCGGCGTTGAGGGTTTTGCTTTCCGTACAAACACTGGCGAGCTCTCGGTACACTGCCGTAAGTTTACCGTTCTGTCAAAGTCTATCCGCCCACTGCCAATCGTTAAGGAGAAGGATGGTCAGCAGTTTGACGCCCTTACCGACCCAGAGGTGCGTTACCGTCAGCGTTATGTAGACCTTGTTGTAAATCCAAAGGTTAAGGATGTCTTTGTAAAGCGTGCAAAGATTATCGCTACAATGCGCCAGTACTTCAACGAGCACGGCTGCCTTGAGGTTGAGACCCCTATTCTTCAGCCAATTCCGGGTGGTGCTTCGGCTCGTCCATTTATCACTCACCACAACGCGCTGGATATTGACTTCTATATGCGAATAGCTACAGAGCTATACCTCAAGCGACTTATCGTGGGTGGCTTTGATGGCGTGTATGAGTTTGGTAAGAACTTCCGTAACGAGGGTATGGATAGAACTCACAACCCAGAGTTTACCTGTATGGAGATTTATATCGCCTACAAGGACTACCGCTGGATGATGGAGTTTACCGAGAATATGCTTGAGCGCATCGCTCTTGCTGTAAACGGCACTACCGAGGTTGAGATTGACGGCAAGACAATCTCATTCAAGACACCATTCCGTCGCCTAACGATGACCGATGCTATCCTTGAAAAGACAGGCTACGACATTACAGGTCAGAGCGAGGCTCAGCTTCGTGAGGCTTGCGCACGACTCAATGTAGAGGTTGATGATACAATGGGTAAGGGTAAACTTATTGACGCAATCTTTGGTCAGTACTGCGAGGGCGACCTTGTTCAGCCTACATTTATCTGCGACTACCCAATAGAGATGTCTCCACTCTGCAAGCGTCACCGCGATAATCAAGACCTTACAGAGCGTTTTGAGCTCTTTGTTGCGGGTAAGGAGCTCTGTAACGCATACTCGGAGCTTAACGACCCAATTGACCAGCTTGAGCGCTTCCAGGAGCAGATGCGACTCTCGGAGCGTGGCGACGACGAGGCTATGTTTATTGATATGGACTTTGTTCGCGCACTTGAGTATGGTATGCCAAACTGCTCTGGTATGGGTATGGGTATTGACCGTCTGACAATGTTTATGACTGGCCAGACATCTATTCAGGATGTGCTCTTCTTCCCAACTATGCGTCCAGAGAAGAAGGTTGTTGCCGATGCTGTTGAGGTATATACCGAGGCTGGCGTACCTGCCGAGTGGGTTGAGACTATCCAGAAGATGGGCTACATCACCCTTGAGGCATTCGCAGGCACAGCAAAGAGTGGCGGTATGAAGCTCTTTAACGACCTCTGCGGCTTCAACAAGAAGAATAAGCTCGGCCTTTCAACTGCTGGTATTAAGGCGTGGATTGAGAGTTTGTCTTAAACCTATTTGCGTAAATAGATTCAAGACCAACTCTTATAAAGGAATAAAATTATTGTTAAACTTAAATAAAATTATTGAGAATTATGGCAAGAAAGAAGATTGTTGCAGGTAACTGGAAGATGAATACCCTGCCTGCAGAGGGTGTTGAGTTGGCAAAGAGTGTTGTTGCTGGTCGTGGCGAGGTTTGCAGCTGCGTAAACTTTATTGTTTGCCCTCCATTTACACACCTTTCACAGGTTATTGAGGCTGTTAAGGGTTCAGATATCGCTGTAGGTGCACAGGATTGCGCTACAGAGGCAAAGGGTGCTTACACTGGCGAGATTGCTGCTTCAATGATTGCAGCTCTTGGTTGTAAGTATGTTATCCTCGGCCACTCTGAGCGTCGCCAGTACTATGGTGAGACTTCAGAGACCCTGAACAAGAAGATGGCACAGGCTTATGCAAATGGCCTTACTCCAATCTACTGCGTTGGTGAGAGCCTTGAGGAGCGTAAGGCTGGCAACCACTTTGCAGTTTGCAAGGCTCAGATTGAGGAGGTTGTTTACAACCTTACTGAGGAGCAGTTTGCTAACCTTGTTATCGCATACGAGCCAGTTTGGGCTATCGGTACTGGTGAGACAGCTACTGCAGAGCAGGCACAGGAGATTCACGCATATATCCGCGAGGTTCTGGCTGCAAAGTTCGGCGCAGCAGCTGCTGAGTGCCCAATCCTCTATGGTGGCTCTTGCAAGCCTTCAAACGCTGCAGAGATTTTCGCTAAGGAGGATGTAGACGGTGGTCTTATCGGTGGCGCAGCTCTTAAGGCAGAGGATTTCCTCGCTATTGGTAAGGGCTTTTAAAAATCCCATTTTATGCGGTATTTACTGCCGCTAACGCCAAATGTCTGCTGGTCTGTATGTCTTGATACTATCCTGCGCAGCCATTTGTCGCCGAGCGTAGTAAATATCCGCCTAAAAAGAGATTTTAGCCATTAGCTATTAGCTTTTTAGAGGAACAGACTCTGTCTGTATGAGTTTGTTCGGATTTAGGGAGACTGCCAAAGGCAGTGAAATGGAAATATCCACCAGAGGTCAAGCTTCGCTTGAACCAAAAGGTGGATATTTACTATTTCAATAACTTTAGTTATCCTAAATCCGCAACGCCAGAAGAAAAACGAAGTTTTTCCAAAAGTTTTTGGTGCCGCTTTTTTCAAAAAGGGGCAGTACTGCGTAGCATATTAAAACACAGACGATGATAAACATCAATGACTTTGACTATCCGTTGCCAGATGAGCGCATTGCCAAGTTTCCGTTGGAGCGCAGGGATGGCTCCAAGTTGCTTGTCTACCGCAATGGCGAGATTTCGGAGCGACGATTTGCAGATATAGGTCAGGAGCTTGCTTCGGACACTCTTTTTGTCTTCAACAACACTAAGGTTGTTCGTGCCAGGCTTGTTATGCACAAGCCGTCGGGTGCTCGTGTAGAGGTATTCTGCCTTGAGCCTACAGCGCCAGCTGACTATGAGCGCGCCTTTGCCGCGACGGGGGAGTGTTGCTGGAGCTGCATTGTGGGCAACCTGAAGAAGTGGAAGGAGGGGGCTGTGGAGATTCCTTTCAGCTATCAGGGTGGCGATTATGTGCTGAAGGCATATATCGCCGAGCGAGGCGCGAGGGAGCATATCGTGCGCTTTGTGTGGGATGCGCCGATGACCTTCGGACAGATGCTTGAGTATCTGGGTCGTATACCAATCCCGCCATATCTCAACCGTGAGAGCGAGGAGATAGATAACACCCGCTATCAGACGGTCTACTCGCGCTTTGAGGGTTCTGTGGCAGCTCCTACGGCAGGACTTCACTTTACCGTAGAGCTGATAGAGAGCCTTAAAAATCAGGGCTTTAGCTTTGGCGAGGTGACTCTGCACGTGGGTGCAGGAACATTCTTGCCCGTCAAGGATGAGGATGCAACAAAGCACGCTATGCACACCGAGCACTTTGAGATTACGCGCGCAACGCTTGAGCTACTACGCTCAAAAATCGGCAAGGTGACGGCCGTTGGAACGACATCAGTGCGCACCCTTGAGTCGCTCGCCGCACTCGCGTGGCGTATAGCGCAGAGGGGTAACCCTCAGACAGAGAGCGTGATAGGGCAGTGGGAACTCTATGACATACCCGCCGACTTTATGGCAGCACAGGTGCTTGATACGCTTATCGGCTACCTTGATGCAAATGGGGCACAGAGCATAAAGGCGGCGACGCAGATTATGATAACCCCGTTAGGATACAGATTTAGAGTTGTCAATCGCATAGTTACTAACTTCCACCAGCCAAAGTCTACACTGCTGCTGCTCGTCTCGGCATATGTGGGCGACGACTGGCATAAAATATACGACTACGCCCTTGCAAACGACTTCCGCTTCCTCTCCTACGGCGACTCCTCCCTGCTCATAGTTGAGTAGCTTACCTATATATATTATAAGGCTACGCAGAAAGCGTGTACCGAAGCTTTTTGAAAAAAGCTTCACCAAAAACTTTCTGAGAAACTTCGTTTCTCTTCTGTGCTAATGCGGATTTAGGATAGCCTTGCGGCTATTACGACAAAAAATAGAGCCATTCACTTTCAAGCAAGCTTGAGTGAGGCTCTATTTTTCATCGTACTCTCTGCGAGAGTTTCCTAAATCCGAATAAACACTAACAGACAAAGTCTGTCACTAAATTCTTTAACTTCCCTAACCTCCTTAAATTCTCTGTTCTGCGTTAGCCTGCAAATGGTCACCACTTACAAAATGTAAGCCAACAAATTGTAAGTAGAAAAAAGTGTAATGAAAAAGCCGTTAGAGACCGCTCAGACGGCATTTTTAGTGCTGATACTTTGCATTTTTATATTTCTTAAACAATTTTTTGAAAAAATTTAATTACAGTTTGTAGTAATACGGCAGTCAAATACTTTCAATCAGCTATTATTTGACCTAAAATGCTACAAATCTGTTACTTTGGCCTAATTTTGTGATAAAATTATTTGGTTGAGTTAATGTTTATTATTAACTTTGCGAAGAAAAGATTTTTATTTTTAACTAATATTAATTGCTTATGGTAAGGAAAATTGTACTTTCATTAGCTGCTATTCTGTCAGTAGTCGGTATGGCTATGGCACAGAATAAGCAAGTTTCGGGTACTGTTACCGATACTAAAGGTGCTCCAGTGATTGGTGCAACTGTTGTGGTTGATGGAACCACTATCGGTACATCTACCGATGCCGAGGGTAAGTATACTCTTGATGCTCCGGTAGACGGCATTCTCGCCGTATCCTCTATCGGTTATAGTGAGCAGAAGGTTGCTATCAATGGTAAGACATTGGTTAATGTTGTGCTTGCTGAGGCCGCTCACGCATTGGACGACGTCATCGTAACTGCTTACGGTGAGGCTAAGCGCGAGGCATTTACCGGTTCGGCTGTAATGGTAAAGACCGAGGAGATTGTAAAGACTCAGGCAACAAATGCTATTGACGCATTGAATGGTAAGGTTCCTGGTCTGCAGATTATCAATGCATCAGGTCAGCCTGGTGGCTCTTCTCCAACCGTTATTATCCGAGGTATCTCTTCTATTGAGGCTGGTAAGACTCCGCTCATCATCCTTGACGGTATGGCTTTCGCAGGTAGCATCAGTGATGTAAACCCTGCCGATATTGAGTCTATGTCAGTTCTTAAGGATGCTGCTGCAGCTGCTCTTTATGGTGCTCGTGGTGCAAACGGTGTAATCCTCATCACTACAAAGCGCGCAAAGGGTAACGATGCAATCGTTAGCGTTGACCTTAAGGTCGGTGTAAACCAGCGTGCACAGCAGGATTATGAGTATATCAAGGATCCGGGTGCATACTATGAGCAGCACTACAAGGCTCTGTATAACTACTATGTTAGCACTGGTCTTACTGGTCACGCTGCATTTGAGAAGGCTAATGCTACTCTTACTGCAACTGGTAATGGTGGTCTGGGTTACAATGTTTATACTCTTCCAGAGGGTCAGACACTCATCGGCCGTAACGGTAAGCTCAACCCACAGGCAACTCTTGGTCGCCTTGTAAACTTCAAGGGTGAGGATTACTGGGTAACTCCAGATGATTGGGCTGATGCTATTTATCAGAACGGTGTTCGTCAGGAGTACAACGTAAATATCGCTGCATCTAACGATCGTAGCTCATTCTACGGCTCATTTGGTTATTTGAACAATGATGGTATCGTTGAGGCTACAGGTTACGAGCGTTATACAGCTCGTCTGCGTGCTGACTATCAGGCTAAGAAGTGGCTCAAGGTTGGTGGTAACGCATCTTATGCGCGTGTCTACAGCAATAACTCAACTTCTGAGGGTTCTTCTAACTCTTCTGGTAACATCTTCGCATTTATTCCTCAGATTGCGCCTATCTATCCTCTCTATGTTCGTGATGGTGAGGGTAATATCCGCCGTGACTCTTATGGTAACATTATCTACGACCATGGTACAGCAACTAAGGAGGGTAGCAACGCAGGTCTTGAGCGTCCATTCTTGACTAACGCTAATGCGTATGCAGCACACCTGCTTGATCGTCACGATTCAACTCAGAATACAGCATCGTTCAACGGCTTTGTAGATGTAATTCTCCCATTGGGCTTCAAGTTCTCTTTCAATGGTGGTACATCACTCAAGCAGTATGACTCTGTTGCTACATCTAACATCTACTACGGTTCAGGTGTATCAAACAATGGTGGTCTTAGCCGTGAGTCTGGTATCTACTGGAGCTACACACTGCAGCAGATTTTGACTTGGAACTATACATTTGCTGATATTCACAATGTAGACGTCATGCTCGGTCACGAGAACAACTACGAGATGACTCAGTACACAGGTGCTTACAAGACTGGTATGTTCTCTAACAACTCATCACAGTTCGGTCAGACACTGAAGGTTGTTTCTGCATCTTCTGGTTTTGGTGAGTACAACAATGAGGGTTACATCTTCCGTGGTCAGTATGACTATGATGGTCGTATCTTCGGTTCTGTATCATATCGTCGTGATGCCTCTTCACGCTTCCACCCAGATCACCGTTGGGGTAACTTCTGGTCACTCTCAGCTGCTTGGTTGATTAATAAGGAGAGTTGGTTCAACGCTTCTTGGATTGATGAGTTGAAGGTTAAGGCCTCTTATGGTTCACAGGGTAACGACTCTATCTCTGACTTCCTCTACACAGACCGTTATACAATCGCTAACGATGGTACAGATAACTGGTCTATCCGCTTCTCATCAAAGGGTAACGAGAATATCACTTGGGAGACTAATGCAAACTTCAATGCAGGTGTTGACTTCTCACTCTGGCAGGGTCGCCTTGCTGGTAGCTTGGAGTACTTCAACCGTATGACATCAGATATGCTTAGCTTCTACACCGTTCCTTCTTCAATGGGTTACTCAGGTTACTGGAGAAACGTAGGTGATATGTCTAACCAGGGTGTTGAGCTTGCTCTGAATGGAAACATCATTCGCAAGAAGAACTTCAACTGGAATGTAAACCTCAATGTAACATATGTAAAGAACGCTATCACAAAGCTTGACCCTGCAACTAAGACCGATGTATTCTATACAATGGATGGTAAGGCTTATCAGGGTTATCAGGATGGTAGCCAGTACTTTGCAGAGGGTCTTCCAATCTATACAATGCTTCTTAAGTCTTATGCGGGCGTAAACGAGGAGGGTCTTCCACTCTTCTGGGCTCGTGAGGAGTATGTTGAGAATGGAGAGATGAAGTTCCGCCTTGTAAAGACAACAGACTATGCAGATAAGGCTACATATTTCGTGTTTGATACATCACTGCCTGATTTGTATGGTGGTTTCGGTACATCATTTGACCTCTATGGTTTTGATTTGTCAGTAAACTTCGTATACCAGCTTGGTGGTAAGGTTATCGACTCTGACTACGCAGCAATGATGACCAGCCCATCTTCATCACAGGTTGGTACAAACTATCACAAGGATCTGCTTAACGCTTGGACTCCAGAGAATACAAGCTCTAACATTCCACGTTTCGTAATGCAGGATCAGTACACTGGTTCAGTATCAGATCGTTATATGATGGACGCATCTTACTTGAGCCTTCAGAACATTAACTTTGGTTACACATTCCCACGCAAGTGGATGTCAAAGATTGGTGTTTCAAAGCTTCGTCTCTATGTAGCTTGCGAGAATGTATGGTTGTGGTCTGGTCGTAAGGGTCTTGACCCACGTCAGAGCTACTCTGGTGGTGCATCAAATGCTTACTACTCACCAATTCGTACAATTTCCGGCGGTCTTAATGTTACCTTCTAATTAATTGAGAGAAAGGAGATTATAATATGAAAAAATTACTAAAATATACATTGGTTCTCGCTACGCTTGGTGCAATTTCAACAGGTTGTATCAAGGAGATTGAGCCTCAAAGTAGCGCGATTACTCTTGATCAGGTGAATCAGTCTCCAACTGCAATGGAGTCTATGGTAGGTGCTATTGCAGCTTATGGTAACGATATTACTTGGGCTAATGACTGTCCTCAGCTCTATGGCTACTCTTCTATGTGCGTTATTCGTGACATCTGGTGCAACGATATCGCAGGTATGCCTACTGGTTATGACTGGTATGAGCCATTCTCATCAAATACACATATGAATGGTATCTACGCTCATATGCAGATTATCTGGTTGTGGTACACTAAGTGGTTGGCACTTGCTAACGATATTATCCGTATGTATCCAAACATTGAGGAGATTCCAGATTACTTCCGTGCTTATGTAGGTTGTGCTTATGCATACCGTGCTTGGGCTTGGTTGGATATGGGTCAGATGTATGAGTACAAGGAGAATAAGTATACAAGTAAGCCAGAGGTTGTAGGTCTTACAATCCCTTACCTCCACGAGAATATTACCGAGGATCAGGCTCGTTCAAACCCTCGTCTTACAAAGGCAGAGCTTATTGGCCACATCAAGAACACTCTTGATACAGCTCTTGTGCTTCTTGAGGGCTTTGAGTCGCCAAGTAAGCTTCAGCCAACAACAGCTGTTGTTCACGGTCTTTACGCTCGTCTTAACTTGTGGGCAGAGGATTACGGCGCAGCTAAGGCTTCTGCAGAGGCAGCTTTGGCAGCAGGTTCTTACTCTCCACTTACAAAGGAGCAGTGGACAAACCCTTCTACTGGCTTTAACTCAATTTCTACTAACTCATCTTGGATGCTTGCAAATACTCTCTCTTCAGAGTCTGCAGCAGTTAAGGCAAAGGTTTATGGTTGGGGCTCATGGATGGTTTCTGAGAATAGCTACGGTTACACCTCTTATGGTGCATACCGTCTTTGCGACGCTCGTTTCTATAGCCAGATTCCAGACACTGACTTCCGTAAGCTCTCATGGAAGGCTCCAGAGGGTTCATCTCTCTCAGTTCCATATGTAGCAGCTAAGGGTGCTTACAAGGGTGCTTCTTCACTTCCTGATTTGGCAGTTGTTAAGTTCCGTCCGGGTCAGGGTGAGCCTAACGACTACCTTGTAGCAAAGGCAACTGACTTCTGTATGATGCGTATGGAGGAGATGAAGTTTATCATCGCAGAGTGTGATGCTCGTGAGGGTAATGCTGCTTCACTGATTGACATCGTTAAGACTCGTAATCCAGAGTACACCTGCAACAAGGTTGGTGATGAGCTGCTTAAGGAGGTATTCTTCCAGAAGCGAATTGAGTTCTGGGGTGAGGGCGTGATGTTCTATGACTACAAGCGTTGTCCAGATCTTCTTCAGGTACAGCGTGGTTATGAGGGTACAAACCATATTGAGATGGCGCGTTTCAATGTTGATGGTTTGGCTCCATGGATGAATGTCTGCATCAATGAGTATGAGGCAATGGAGAACACAGCTCTTACAAAGACTAACAATCCAGACCCAACTAACACAGTTAAGCCTTGGATTCAGTAGAGTGTGGATAAAACAATGTCAAATTGATAAATTTAGAGATATATGAAAAGATTAAATAAATTTTTCTATGCTCTGCTTGCCTTTGCTACGGTAGGTATGGTCGCTTGTAGCGAGGATACCACCTACGAGCCAGGTCCGGCTGAGTTGGAGAATTGTTATGGCGTATACTTCCCAGAGGCATCTGTGCTTGAGTCACAGGGCCCTATGGGTGACGTGAGCCTTGACCCATCTGAGGCTACCGTATTCACATATTACGCTTATCGTGAGAATACAGAGGGTGAGATTACTGTACCAGTAGAGTTCACAGAGAATACTACAGATGCTGAGGGTAACCCAATGTATACTGTTGACCCTATCGTATTCTTGGATGGCGAGGATGTTGCAGAGTTTGGTGTAACCCTCTCTGATAAGGCAGAGGTTGGTGTACCTTACACTCTTACACTTGCTATCGTTAATGACCCACAGTATGTAAAGCAGTATGAGTCTGTAAATCCAACAACATTCTCACTCACTGTAAACCGTGTAAAGTGGATTGATGTTGGTCAGTGCTCTTATACTGATGATATTATTACCTCTTGGTGGGGCTTTAACTTCGGTGGTGCTTGGGCAGGTCAGACACACCCTACATACGATGTATTGGTGCAGGTTCGAGCTGACTCTATCAATGAGGCTGCTTTTGAGGCCGCTCTTGCTGGTACTGGTAGTGATGCAGGCCTTGCAGGTATCTATCGTATGGTAAACCCTTACCGTGTAGGTCCTTGGGGTTCATCTGATCCAAACCTTACTGCTGTTCCTAACTACATTGTTATCAATGCAGCTGTTCACAATCAGGTTTATATTCCTTTCCAGCCACTGGGTATGGATCACATCATTGCAGATGCATCTGTAATGTCTGAGGCATACTATCAGATGACTTATGCACAGGAGCCTGAGGAAATTGAGGGTATGTGGGGTAGAATTGAGAATGGAGCCGTTGTCTTTGAGGTAGATATGCTCTGTGGTTCTCCTGGTGATAAATATGCTGGTAAGATTTACCCTTGTAACTCTGATGGCGCATTTAAGCTCGTTCTCTCTCCAGCTCTTGGTGTATACGAGCTCGCTATGCCAGATGCAGAGGAGGATGGTGACTTCTCATTCTCTGAGGTAGAGCTTCCAGAGAACGCATTGTTCTACTCTGAGAGCCAGGCTGCTTCTTGGGTTCCAGTACTTGAGAAGGGTCGTTGCGAGGTTAGCACAAAGGATGCAGACCGTATCTTCTACTCTCAGTATGGTGTTATCTATCGTCTGCCAGACCTCTATGAGGAGGGCTACCCAATCTACTTCGCTGCTAAGGCTGATGGTACTATAACCCTGCCTAATAAGTATGTTGCTCAGGCTACAGGCCTTACACAGAGTGGTCACGCTGTTGTTATGGCTATCAACACTGCGGAGTCTAAGTTTGACCCTCAGACTGGTCTGTTGAGCCTTGTTGCTGAGTTCTACTCAGGTTCTGGTGACAATCAGGTAACCTATGGTAGCTTCGGTGAGCTTATTGATACAAAGGCTCCAGAGTTCCCAGTCTCTCCAGCTGTTGACTATAAGAACGATTTCAGCTACTCTGCTTACTACACTGCTCCATTGACTTCTGACTTTATGAATTCAGAGTATGAGGCAACTCTTGAGAAGGGTACTTGCATTAACCCAGATGTTGTAGTAGAGGGCGCTGCATACCGTTTGCCTTCACTCTACGTTAGTGGTTACGATATCTACTTCGTTACAGATGCTGAGGGTAATGTAGGCGTTGCACCAGGTTATGAGCTTCAGCTTACAGGTGTTAATATCTACGGCAAGCAGGCTTATATGCAGATTTTGAACGGTACTTGCAACGAGAAGACCGTTGTTCTGAACGCTAAGTTCTGCGATGCTGAGGGTAATACACTCGTTCCTGGAGTCTGCACAGAGACTATCGTGAACTATGTTTGGGTAGAGGTTGCTACAGGTAGCTACTATTCTGCACTCTACACTGCTGAGGACCCTAATACAGGTCAGGTTGGCTATGTACCATTCACTGGTCGTAAGCTGATGAATGCTGAGGGTACAAATCTCTATCGCATTGAGAACTATCTGGGCGAGGGTTCTGAGTTGAACTTCACTTGGGACCGTACTACCAATAAGTGTGAGATTATCGGTTTCAACGATACTGGCTTTGACTCTGCACAATTTGGCGGTGTAGGAAACATCTTCGCTTGTGACTACCGCACATTCTTCCAGTGGATGGGTTACGATTATACTTGGGAGTTCCTTGCAACTGCTCTTGAGCAGGATGTACAGCCTTACTATGATCCAGCTGCAAATGAGTTTGTATTCTATGTACAGCTCACTGTTCCAGAGATGGGTGTAGGTATGTCTCTTGGTGAGGGCTATATTGAGTACTTCGCTCTTGACGCTGCTCCTTCAGAGGGTCCAAAGTGGGAGGCTGTTGCAACAGGTTCTTATGGTACAATCCTCTCTGACAATAGCGGAAATCAGTATGTAGCTACTGGCGTGGTTATGGAGAACAAGGAGAACACAGACCTCTATCGTCTCTATGACTGGTGCGACAACGATGTTGAAGTATACCTCAACTTCCAGTGGAACCAGACTACTAATAAGGTTGATATTATCGGCCTTAACGACTCTGGTCTTCCAGGTTCAATTTTCGGTCAGTCTTCAAATGCTTACATCTGTGATGTGAAGACCTTCTACAATGAGCTTCAGAATGTTAATGTAACTTGGGAGCAGATTAACGCTCAGTATGGCGCAGATATGCAGTCAGGCTATAACCCAGATACAAAGACATTCTCATTCATTGTTTGCTACGCATTCCTCTCTGACAGTGGTTCTGCAATCTTGAACAACACATTCTTCAAGGAGACCTATGTACTTGATAGCAATGCATCCACAAGCGCAGTTAAGGTATCTTCAGAGCCTATCGCAGTTAAGAATCTTAACGCTGTTGCCGAGCTTCGTAGCATCTCTGCTCCAAAGACTCGTACGCTCAATGCAGCAAAGGGTGCTTCTATCCGTAAGACTGAGTCTAAGGTTAGCGCTCCAGTAGCTGCTCGCTCACTGAAGACAGCTACTCCAGCAAAGCGTGAGAGAATGAATTTCAAGGCTGAGCTCTAAGAGTTTAGCTAATAGGCGGAAGATTTTCCGCAAACAAAAGTCCCAGCAATATCTGTTGCTGGGATTTTTTTGTCGTTAAGTGCGTATCGTGAATAACCGAGGCGAAACAGGGTCGGGTTGCCAAAGTCAAGCCAATGGCCAATGGCTAATGGCTAATGGCCAAAAATATTTTGCAATTCCGAAAATTATTTCTACCTTTGTGCCGATTAATCCAAAGTGGGTTAGTGTAAACATTTATTAACAAAAAAAATTTTATAGCAAATGGCTGTTAAAATTCGTTTGGCAAGACATGGTAAGAAGGGTTATGCTTTCTACCACATCGTCGTTGCAGATAGCAGAGCGCCACGTGATGGTAAATTCATTGAGAAGTTGGGTACTTACAATCCAAACACGAATCCTGCTACAATCGACCTGAACTTCGAGCAAGCATTGGGTTGGTTAATGAAGGGCGCACAACCTACCGATACTGCTCGCGCGATTCTTTCGTACAAGGGCGTATTGATGAAGAAACACCTGCTTGGTGGTGTTGCTAAGGGTGCTTTCACAGAGGCTGAGGCTGAGGCTCGCTTTAACAAGTGGCTCTCAGAGAAGCAGGGTAAGGTAGCTGCAAAGGTTAGCTCACTCGCTTCTGCTGCTACAGCTGACAAGAAGGCTCGTCTTACTGCAGAGGCTGCTGTAAACGCTGCTCGCGTTCAGGCTCTTGCAGAGAAGAAGGCTGCTGCCGAGGCTGAGGCTGCTGCAGCTGCTGCTGAGGCTGCTGCTGAGGAGTCAACTGAGGCTGCAGAGTAGTTCTGTTAAGCAGGTATGTTGGCAGTCGGTCGTATAACAAAGCTCTTTGGAGCCGAGGGAGAGGTTAATGTTAACCTCTATGCCGACTTTCACGACGACTTTTCTGTGGAACAACCGCTGTTTACTATTGTGGACAGTCTGGTTGTTCCACTTTTTTGTGACTCTTTCTCTCGTCGTGGCCGAGGTAGTGCTACCGTCCGCTTTGCCGATATTGATACCGTAAAGCGTGCCGAGCTGATTATGGGTAACGAGATTTTTATTGAGGATGTGGAGTCGGACGACGACGAGTTTACCTTTGAGGACCTTATAGGCTTTACCGTTAAGATTGGCCGCCGCAAGGGTACTATTACTGACTTCTACGACAACGACTACAATCCACTCTTTGAGGTTGAGCTTGATGGTAAAAACCACCTTATCCCCGCCGTTGAGGAGTTTATCGCAGCGATAGATTTTGAAAAGGGGGTAATAAAACTTGTTCTGCCTGAAGGCCTTATAGAAGAATAAAAAATCCACCATTTCGGTGGATTTTTTATTTGTACTAATCTGCATTACAGAGTGGCTATCCACTCATCTACAGAGGCATCTGACGGCATTGCCCAGCTACCGCGTGGCGAGAGGCTCACGGCGGTGACTTTTGGGCCATCGGGCACTGCGGAGCGCTTAAACTGCTGTGAGAAGAAGCGGCGCAAGAATACGGTCAGCCACTTTTTGATAGTCTCATTGTCAAATTTGCCTGCAAAGGCAATCTTCGCCATAGCGAGTATCTTATCGGGTGTAAAACCGTTTAGAACAAAGTGGTAGATAAAGAAGTCGTGCAACTCGTATGGACCGACCAAATCCTCAGTCTTCTGCGCGATGTTTCCGCTCTTGTCGGCAGGCAGAAGCTCTGGGCTTACTGGCGTATCTACTATATCAAGCAGCGCGGCACGGACCTTCTCGTTAGTCTCTACTCGCGCTGCCCACTCCGTAACTTTACGCACCAAAGTCTTTGGCACAGAGCAGTTTACATTGTACATAGACATATGGTCGCCATTGTATGTTGCCCAGCCAAGTGCGCTCTCGCTCAAGTCTCCCGTGCCGACAACAAGTCCGCCAATAGCATTTGCTATATCCATAAGAATCTGCGTACGCTCGCGCGCCTGTGAGTTCTCGTATGCAGCACCGCGATTTGTAGGGTCAAGGTCTATATCCTTAAAGTGCTGCTCACACGCCGCGCGGATGCTCACCTCGCGAAGTGTTATGCCTAACTCCTGCATCAGTGTCAGCGCGTTGTTGTATGTGCGGCCAGTAGTTCCAAAGCCCGGCATAGTAACGCCCACAATGCCCTTGCGGTCAAGGCCGAGAAGGTCAAAGGTGCGCACAACGGCAATCAGTGCTAGCGTAGAGTCCAATCCGCCAGAGATGCCAAGCACAACCCTCTTACAGTTTGTGTGGCGCAGACGCTGTGCAAGTCCCGCCGCCTGAAGATTAAGCACCTCGTTACATCCGCTGTCAATATCCTTCGGGATAAATGGCATAGGCTCTATCGTGCGGGCAATATCGCCACTTGAGGCGTATTGAGGCAGCGAAAGGGTGTAACTGTCAAGAGTGCTATTAATGCCCCTACGGATTCGTGCCGCCTCAATGGCCTCGCTGTCAATATCGGCGTAGGTTACAGTCGCGCCACTTGCAAAGCGCGGAGACTCGGAAATTGTCTGGCCAAGCTCTGCTGCAATAGCGCTACCCGTATATACGCAGTCGGTAGTAGACTCGCCCACGCCTGCTGAGCAGAGAATATATCCACAACAGAGTCTCTCCGACAGACCCATAACGCGGCTCTTGAGGGCGTTGTAGCTACCCATATACTCCTCCTCAGCGGTCATATGAAGCACCATATCGGCCTTTGCAGCGGCAATTTCTACCGCTGGCGAGAGGACTTGACGGCTGTCGCTACCAATCTGAATGCCGAAGGTAGTGCTGCCCGTAGCAAAGATGATGTTGCTGTCAAAATCTACCGTCTGGTTGCAAAGCTCAATAGTTCCGCTGTCAGCCTCTGTAAATGGTGCGAAGTTGTCACTACCATACAACTGTGGCACAACGCCATAAATAGTTTTTTCGCTAATAACAGCGGCACAGTTGTATATCTTACCGTTGCGCTTCACTGGCAGGCCTACGACAGTTACAATCGGCAGGTGTGCATCCAAAATAGACTGCAAACCTCGCTCTGCCGCCTCTGTAAGTGCACTTTGGCGGTACAGAGAGCCACATGTAGCACCCGTAAGGGTCAGCTCTGGAAAGAGAACAACGCTTGCGCCTGCTGCTTTTGCCTCTGCAGCAAGAGCAATAACAGCCTCGGCGTTATGGCCGCAGTGGGCAACCTTGACTTGAGGTACTGCCGCTGCAACCTTAATAAATCCACATCTTACTTTGCCCATATCTTTGCAAGATTAATAATTACCTTTACAGCCTTCTCCATAGAGTTGAGTGAGCAGTACTCAAACTTGCCGTGAAAGTTCATACCGCCCGCGAAGATGTTTGGACAAGGCAGACCCATAAATGAGAGTCGCGCGCCATCCGTTCCACCGCGAATAGGGCGGACAATAGGCTCTACATCCGCCTCGCGCATAGCTGCAAGGGCGTTGTCGATAACCTGTGGATGTGGCTCAACCATCTTACGCATATTGTAGTATTGGTCCTTGAGCGTGAGTGTCAGCACACCCTGACCATACTTGTTGTTCAGCATTCCAACGATGTCGTACATCCACCTCTTCTTCTGCTCAAACAGCTCCGCATCGTGGTCGCGGATGATGTACGATATAGTCGCATTCTCAACAGTGCCATTAAAGCCTACGCAGTGATAGAAGCCCTCATAGCCCTCTGTAAATTGAGGGCGCTGTACAGCTGGCACAAGGCTGTTAAGCTCGCAGGCAACCTCTATGGCGTTAATCATCTTATTCTTTGCATATCCAGGGTGTACATTGCGACCCTGAATAGCGATTTTTGCCGATGCGGCATTGAAGTTCTCATACTCCAACTCGCCCTCATAGCCACCATCCATAGTGTATGCGAAGTCGGCACCAAAGGCCTTGACATCAAAGAAGTCTACGCCACGACCAATCTCCTCGTCTGGGGTAAATCCGATGCGAATCTTGCCGTGCTCTACCTCTGGGTGTGCCATAAGGTACTCGGCAGCGGTCATAATCTCCGCCACGCCCGCCTTATCATCTGCGCCAAGAAGCGTTGTGCCGTCGGTGTGGATTAGGGTGTGACCCACAAAGCGGCTCAGCTCTGGAAAGTCTGCCACGCGCATCGTAAGAGCGTTGTTTAGCACGATATCCTTGCCGTCGTAGTTCTCAATAATGCGTGGACGAACATTCTCGCCACTCATATCTGGAGCCGTATCAACGTGAGCAAGGAAGCCGATAACTGGGGCATTCTCCTTACCTGGTGTGGCAGGGATAGTTCCCATAGCGTATCCATACTTATCTATTGTCACATCCTGTAGACCCAGAAGCTTCATCTCCTCAACAAGGGCGTTGAGCAAATCCCACTGCACAGCTGTAGATGGGAATGTTTCGCTATTCTCGTCGCTGCGAGTGTTTATAGCGACATATTTCAAAAATCTCTCTTTCAGTTCCATAATTACTCCTCCTTTTTAGCTTTCATTGTGTGAACGGTAAAGTATGTCATTATTGCGATGTACATAACAAGGGCAACCCACTCTGCTGCATTTGATGCTGCCCAGTCAGCAGCAAAGAGCTCTACGCCTGCGAACTTAAGGATTGCAGAGACTACACCCATAAGTGCGCCACCAGCGATAAATCCTGATGCGATAAGTGTACCTCGGTCAAAGCGAGCCTTATTAAGAGCCTCATCCTTTGAGCGAGTAGAGACAAACCAAGCGATAAGACCTCCCACAACAAGTGGAGCGTTGAGCGACATAGGGATAAACATACCCAGCGAGAAGGCAAGCGCAGGGACGCCAATCCAAGTGAGCACGAGTGCCAAAACTGCACCTGCAAAGTATAGCACCCAAGGAGTCTGACCTCCCTCCATAAGAGGACGGATAACAGCCGCCATAGCGTTTGCCTGCGGTGCTGCAAGGGCGTTCTCGCCAGTAAATCCGTAGGTCTTGTTAAGGATAATCATCACGCCCGCAACAGTAGCTGCCGAAACGATAGTGCCCAAGAACTTCCACTTCTCCTGAGTAGCAGGGGTAGTGCCGAGCCAGTAGCCAATCTTAAGGTCGGTAATAAAGCCTCCCGCCATAGAGAGGGCTGTACAAACAACACCACCGATAATCAGCGCAGCGGTCATACCTATAGTGCCATTAAGACCGATAGAGACAAGCACGAGTGAGCTGAGGATAAGTGTCATCAGTGTCATTCCCGATACAGGGTTGCTACCAACAATAGCGATTGCGTTTGCAGCTACAGTGGTAAATAGGAAGGCGATAACAAAGACAATGAGCAGTGCTACGACTGTCTGCAACCAGTTACCAAGTACTCCAAACTGGAAGAAAACGAGTGTTGCCACAAGTGTAGCGATGATAATTGTAAGGATTGTCTTCATCGCAATATCCTTATCTGTACGAGCGACTGCAACAGCATCCTTCTTGCCTCCAAGCTCGTTTACAGCCAGTTTTGCCGCATCCTTAATAATGCCCGCCTGACGGATAATGCCGATAAGACCCGCCATAGCGATGCCTCCGATGCCTATTGGACGACCATATGCCATAAAGAGGTCATTAGCGCTCATCGTAGCAGCCTCGGCAGATGCATAACCTACAAGTGGAACGATAACAAACCACACAAGGCAGCTACCTGCAGTGATAATCACGGCGTACTTCAGTCCGATGATATAGCCCAGACCGAGCAGTGTTGCGCCAGTGTTGAGCGAGAACTCAACCTTGAACTTGTCAGCAACAGCAACGCCCCAGCCCATCATCTTTGTAGAGATATTCTCTGCCCACGCACCGAAGGTAGATACTGCAAAATCATACAGTCCACCAATAAGACCTGCAAGTGCAAGGACGATGGTCTGCTTGCCTCCCTTCTCACCCGATACGAGCACCTCTGTTGTTGCTGTAGCCTCTGGGAATGGGTACTTGCCGTGCATCTGCTTTATAAAGTACTTGCGGAATGGGATGAGTAGTACAATACCCAGTATACCACCGAGCAGAGAGGAGAGAAACACCTGATAGAAGTGAGCCTCAAGGCCGAGGATGTAGAGCGCAGGCAGGGTAAAGATAGCACCTGCAACAATAACGCCCGATGTGGCGCCGATGCTCTGGATAATTACATTCTGACCCAGCATACTCTTGCCCTTGTGTAGTCCGCCAAGGCCTACGGCAATAATTGCGATAGGGATTGCCGCCTCAAAGACCTGTCCAACCTTAAGTCCAAGAAATGCCGCTGCGGCAGAGAAAATTATCGCCATAATAATACCCATAGTCACCGAGTATGGCGTAGCCTCGGCTGGAACGGTATCGGCCGACATTATTGGCTGATACTCTTCGCCCTGTTTAAGCTCACGGTAGGCGTTTTCTGGTAGTGATGTTTTTTTCATAGTTTTACTTTGGCTATTAGCTATTGGACGTTGGCCGTTGGCTATATAGCGGAATTTGTTATTGAATTAATTAGTTAGTTTCAAAAGTGGCTATTAGCTATTGGCTATTGGCTATATAGCGGAATTTGTTATTAATTATTTAGTTAATAGTTTTTATTCTCTAAAATCTCTTAAGCTAATGGCCAATGGCTAACGGTCAATGGCTTTAACTGTATGTATCAGATGGTTTATCATCTTCTGTATTGCGTGCAGTGTTGATGTTAGTTCGTCAAATGTAGATATATTCAAATACGACATCTTAGTTGCAATAATCAACTGGGTTTCAACCTCAAAGGCAGAACCTTGCGCAATTTCCAAGAATCTACAAAAGTCTAATTCCGAGCTGCGGGATGCACCTTCAGCGATATTGGAGGCTATAGATACTGTTGCACGGCGCAACTGATGCGACAGACCAAATGACTCGGAAACGGGGAACTCCGCTGTCAATTTGTATACCGTAGCAGAGAACTCCACTGCAAGTTTCCATACATCGTATTTCCTAAAATCACGCATCGTTACATTCTAAAACTCCACAAATATAAAAAAATCTACGTAGTAGATACCTTTATACAGCCAATGGCTAATGGCTAACGGCTAACGGCTAATCTTATATATTGCTACGCTGATAGGTTTCATAGTAAAGGTGTGAACACCTTTGCTTGTCTTGCACTTTGCAAGGGAGGCGTTGTTGCCAAATACCCACTCTGCTCGTTTGCCCATCGCTGGAATAGTGCCGCTAACGGTGCGGTCAGCAGGGTTGAAGACAACAACATACTGCTCAGCGCCAAGTGTGCGGGCGTAAATCATAGGGTATGGGTTGTCCATATCGCCAACATACTTCCACTCGCCCTCTACACCAAGTGCTGGGGTGGCCTTACGCAGGGCAAGAAGGCCTTTGACATAGTTCAGCACAGAATTAGGGTCAGAAAGTTGCTCGGCAACATTTGGGAATTGTAGCGCATTATCCACTGGTAGGTACAACTTTGCAGGGTCGGCAGTAGAGAAGCCCGCATTTTTCTCTGTGCTCCACTGCATAGGTGTGCGGCAGACAGAGCGGTTGCGCGATGAGACGCTACCCTCCTTGGCTGGCGCGTACTCAAGGTTGCGCATACCTATCTCCTCGCCATAGTAGACAATAGGAGGTGTTGGCAGGGTAAGAAAGAGGGTTATTGCGACCTTCTGCTCCTCGGCTGAGGTGCGATTCATACGAGTAAGTCGCCAGATGTCGTGGCTATTTGTCGGCATTGAGGCGTAGCCACCTATGCGGCGATAGGTGTTGTAAATCTCTGTGTACTGCTCCATAGCTGCTCGCACCTGACCCTCGCCCTTGCGGTTGAAGTAGCAGATGGTCGGCACCATCTTATCTGTCGTCTCGCAGACAAGTGGGCGGTAGACCTTACCTCCTATGCCGTTGTGTATCAGCAGGTCAATATTGAAGCCTGCCGAGAGCGACTGCTCTGGATTTGACCACTCCGAGAGCATAATATTCTCTGGATAGGCTGCATTGTACCACTCAAAAATCTCGTTCCACAGTCGGCGGACACCGTCGCGGTTTTTATTGTCGCTCTTGACAAGCGACTGCGCCATATCTACCCTAAAGCCATCAGCTCCCATATCGCACCAGAAGGCGATAATTTTTTTCAGCTCCTCGCGCACAGCTGTAGGGCCTGGAGCATCGTAGCCCTGCTCCCAGTGGTGGTTTGGCTTGGGGTTGTAGTAGCCGTAGTTCAGGGCAGGCTGAATCTCAAAGAAGTTGCGGATGTAGTATCCATCGCGCGGATAGTTGTTATTCACAAACTTAGGTCCCGGCTTCTTATAGTTTTTGCCAACGGTCCAGATATAGTAGTCCGAGTAGGCATTCTTCTCCGCCTTGCAAGACTCCTTAAACCAAGGGTGCTTGTTTGATGTATGGCCCGCAACAAGGTCAAGTAGCACCTTAATACCCTTGCTATGCGCTGTATCTATAAGGGTTTTTAGGTCGTCATTTGTACCGAAGCGGGGATCTACTTTGTAGAAGTCAATAATGTCGTAACCGCCATCCTGCCATGCACTTGCAAAGCAAGGTGACATCCATATAGAGTTAAATCCGCACTCTCGGATATAGTCAAGGCGCGATGTTATACCCTTCAAATCGCCAATACCATCTCCGTCCGAGTCCATATATGTTGAGGGGTAGATGTGGTAGATTACCGCATCTTTAAGCCATGTTGGGTGATGCTTTGCTGTGGCTGTAGTAGATAGCCCAAGCAGTAGTGTTAGTGCGATTAGTACTCTTCTCATAGACACTCAATAAGTTTTTCAAGGGCAATACCTCGTGAGCCCTTGAGTAGTATTGTTCTGTTTGATAGTTTGTTCTGTTTGATATATTCTGCAGCCTCGGCGGTACTATTAAAGCATAGTGCGTCAATAGCCAGACGATGTGCCGCCCTGCGGAAGTTTTCGCCCACAAGAATTATCTCCACGCGCCCGATGCTTGCTGCAAGCTCAAGAATGCGGCAGTGCTCCGCTTCACTCCACTGACCAAGCTCAAGCATATCGCCAAGAATTAGCAACTTTGCACCCTCCTTAGAGGCGATATTTTCGATTGCCACCTCCATGCTTGAAGGGTTGGCGTTGTAGCAATCTATAATTAGGAGGTTGCCTCGCTCTGTTGTCTGCTCCTGCGAGCGGTTGTTCTCTGGGATGTAGCTCTCAATAGCCGAAGCAATGCGCTCTGGGGCGACGTGAAAGTAGCGACCTACTGCCACTGCAGCGGCAATATTACGACTGTTGTATTCGCCCGATAGATTGCTCTTATACCCCTCTGAAAGCGTGTAAGAGTATGGCTCTACGGCCATATCTATCCTTACGGAGGCCATCAGTGTAAGCACCTCATCCTGCTGAGCAACGAAGGCTATTCCGCCGTTGGCATTAAGGTAGTCATACAACTCTCCCTTGCCCTTGATAATACCTTCATGTCCACCAAAGCCCTCAAGGTGGGCGTTGCCGATATTGGTTATTATGCCGTAGTTAGGCTGGCAAATTGAGCAGAGTGTAGCAATCTCGCCCTGCGCACTTGCCCCCATCTCCACAACACCAAACTCAACAGAACTATCCATAGCAAGCAGCGTTAGTGGTACTCCGATATGATTGTTGAGGTTTCCGTGAGTAGCGTAGACCCTATATCGCTCGGCAAGAACGCGACTTACAAGCTCCTTAGTCGTGGTCTTGCCATTGCTACCTACAATGCCTAATATAGGAATCTGCAACCTCTGGCGATGTTCGGTTGCAAGGGCTTGCAGAGCAAGCAGAGAGTCATCAACAACGACTATTCGCTCCAAAATCTCGGCAGGGAGGTCTGACTGTTGCTCTTCATCTACAATAGCATATGCTGCACCCGCCTCAAGGGCCTTTACAGCATAGAGGTTGCCGTTAAAATTTGCACCGCGCAGAGCGACAAACAGATTGCCAGTAGCGACCCTGCGCGAGTCGGTTGTAACGCCATTGCACTGCTCAAAAATAGAGTATAGAGTATTGATATCCATTAGCAGAACGTCTCCCCTTGGTTAAATTTCACTTCGTCAATGTATTTCTTGATATTTTGCTCCTCCGAGCGAGGGCAGATAAGAAGCACATCGGGCGTATCAACGACAATATAGTCGCGCAGACCAGCAATAACAGCCACCTTATCTTTGGATAGCGAGATGATGCTATTGCGCGTGTCGTAAGTATAGCAACCCTCCGCAGGCTTTACGTTGGCATACTTATCCTTGCGAGAGTGCTGATAGAGTGAGCCCCATGTGCCGATATCACTCCAGCCGAAGTCGCCACTGCGAACAAAGACATTCTCTGCGCTCTCCATAACTCCGTAGTCGATAGATATAGCCCTGCACTGTGCAAAGACATCGGCAATAGCCTTCTGCTCCGTCGGTTTGCCATAGTGCTCCGAGATAGAGTTAAAGAGGGCGTACATATCAGGTAGATGACTCTCTATGGCTGCGAGGATAGTTGCTGTCTTCCAGATAAATATGCCCGAATTCCACAGAAACTCTCCACTGCGGATAAATGCCTGCGCAACCTCAAGGTTTGGCTTCTCGGTAAAGCACTTTACGGG
Source organism: Alistipes sp. (assembly GCA_017938765.1). GTDB lineage: Bacteria > Bacteroidota > Bacteroidia > Bacteroidales > Rikenellaceae > Alistipes. The sequence continues at coordinate 84,011 of JAGBAX010000007.1, forward strand.
CGAGATTTTTTCACTATTGCTGCGCTGGATATATCCATAACCAGTCTCTGGGCGGGTAGGGTTGATGCCGATAGTCATCAGAGCGTCATTAGTCTCAAGAAACTCTAAGCAACTGTCAATAGTCTCAGTAAAGACCTGCTCATTAGCCACATAGTGGTCTGAAGGGGTAACAATCATCAGAGAATCAGAGTCTTTGCTCTTCAGATAGTTTGCCGCATAGCAGATACATGGGGCTGTATTACGACCCATAGGCTCTGAGAGTATCTGCTCTGGAGCAAGCTCTGGAATATGCTGCAATACAAGCTCTTTGTAGCTCTGGTTTGTGACAACGATAAAATTCTCAGCAGGTATAGTCCTGTTGAATCGTTCAAAGGTCATACGGATAAAAGACTTGCCAGTGCCGAGGATATCCAAAAACTGCTTTGGCATACTCTTTCGGCTCTTTGGCCAGAAGCGAGTACCCACTCCTCCAGCCATTATAACGCAATAAATCGCTCTTTTTTGACTCATATATACCTCTATTTTTATGTTGTATGTGCAAAGATAAAAATATTTTGTAACTTTGTCGGGTTAAAAGCAGTGAAAAATGAAAATAAAGTTGTTTACAGTTCCAAATATGATAACCTTGGGCAATCTGCTCTGTGGTTGTGGTGCTATTGTCTCGTCACTGGTCTATGGGGATTTTACCCTTGCGCTGATTTTTGTCGTGGCAAGTGCTGTGTGTGATTTCTTTGACGGCTTTACTGCCCGTCTGCTCCGCCAGTACTCTGATATAGGCGTACAGCTTGACTCACTTGCCGATATGGTATCATTTGGCGTAGCACCTTCGGCAATAGTGTATGCCTTTGCAGCTCAGGCTACTACTCACTTTGCTCTGCCAGCGGTTGTGGCTGAGTGTTTGGTATATGTGCCATTTATTATGGCGGCATTCTCGGCTCTGCGCCTTGCGAAGTTTAATATTGACGAGACTCAGCACGAGACCTTTGAGGGTCTGCCAACACCTGCAAATGCCCTCTTCTGCGCATCGCTTGTCTTTGCTGTTGTAAGCAGTGGCAAGAGTATTGATGTTGAGTGGTTGGCGCTTGTGTCTGTTGTTATGGCACTGCTGCTTGTCAGCCCAATACGTATGTTCTCATTTAAGCTCAAGAGCCTTGCGTGGAGCAAGAATAAGAGCCAGTATATCTTCTTGGCGCTCGCCATTGTTGCACTTTTGACCCTCGGAGTATACTCTGTGCCAACAATTATCGTTCTATATATTGTCATCTCAACAGTTGGTTGGTTGTTTTGTAAGAAGTAAATGCAGTTAAAACGCTATATATCAATACTTTTGACACTACTGCTTCTGCTTTGCGGCGGTACAGCCTCGGCGCAGCTTGATGCCAGCGCGCTTATGCGTGGTCAGCGAAATGCGGCTCGTGGTGGTAACTCGCTGACTGGTATGCAGAATGGCTATGGAACGAACCCATACGACACGGGCGTTGAGGGGGAGAATGGCGAGGGGCAGCAGGGTGAGCAACCCGACTCTACAAAGAAGGAGAAAAAGCCTCGCAAGCCTCTGGAGTCCTACTTCTTTAACGACTCTATCCGCGCGTTGAGAAATTTCCAGTGGACTGTCGTCCGCAATACAAATAAGGTCAATGTCGCCCCTATAGACACTACCCTCGCTCTCTGGCGTTTGGACTACCCACATCAGCATAAGCGTCTGGGAAACAACTCTGTGGGTGGTCTTGGTCAGGCTTCGCAGGAGGTAAACTACTTTGAGCGAAATACTTCGCGCGATTTTGCTTTTGCTCGCCCATACGAGGCATACGCATATAGCCTTGACAATGTGCCATTCTACAATATGAAGCATCCATATATCTGGATGACATACCTTGAGTCTGGTCAGAAGCGTTATCGTGAGGAGCACTTTGAGATTACCGCCTCGCAGAATATAAACCCTTCAACATCATTCTCTGTAAACTACAAGGCTCGCGGAGCAAAGGGTAAGTACGACCGTTCAAGGGTTAAGAATCAGAATGTCGCGGCAACATTTGCCCACACAGGTAAACGATACTCTGTTCACGCCGCCTTTATGCACAACCATATTGACCAGCAGGAGAGTGGTGGTGTAGTCGGAGAGTGGGCAATTACAGATACTGTCTTTGAGATGCCGTCGGGTGTGCCTATGCGCCTTGCGGCAGCCGAGGCAAATAACCTCTACCGCAATACATCGTTCTTTGTCAAGCAGTCGTTTGGTATTCCGCTGCAGCGAATGACCGAGCGCGACTTCTCTATGGCTGACCTCTCGGCAGTCTATATAGGACACCTCTTTGAGTATAACTCGTGGAGTAAGGTCTATACGGACAAATACGCAACATATACCGACGAGAGGTACGAGCGAAACGACAATGGAACATTCAAATCGCACACAGATACCTACTACAAGGATTGGTTCCTCAATCCAGAGAATACGCGCGACTCGCTTGCTGAGCGAATTATCACAAACAGACTCTTTGTGCAGGTGCAGCCTTGGAATAGAAATGGCGTAGTGGGAACGATTGACGGTGGTGTAGGTCTTGACCTGCATACCTACTCACAGTTTGCGCTAACAGACTATCTCTCTGGTAAATACGAGCGAGTGAAGAAGACCGCTTGGTTTGCCTATGCGGGTATAGATGGAAAAATCCGTAAGTATGTAGACTGGGGTGCTTCGTTTAAGCTCTATCCGTCGGGATATCGCGGCGGAGACTTTGACCTTCGCGCCCACGCAGCCTTTACAGCCTTTATCAAGGGTAAGCCATTTACTCTGTCGGGCGAGTTCTCCCAAAGCTCATCTTCGGCTGGATATTGGATGGACCACTGGCTCTCTAACCACTATATGTGGCAGAACGACTTTGGCAAGGAGAATGAGACGCGGTTTAATGTCGCCTTTACCGTTCCTGATCACGGTATAGAGCTTGGATTCTGGCAGAGCGTAGTGACGGATAAGATATACTATGGCGCCGATTGCAAACCAGCGCAACATAGTGGCGCAGTGAGCCTTACGAGCATTTACGCGCAGAAGAATTTTACTATTAAGGGTCTGCATCTTGACCACCGCGTGCTTGTGCAACTGACATCTAACCGCGAGGTTGTGCCAGTGCCGCTTGTCTCGGCGTTTTTGTCCTACTACTACGAGTTTTGGGTAAAGCGCGATGTGTTGCGTGTGCAGATAGGTCTTGATGGTAGGTTTAATACATCCTACTATGCGCAGGGATACAACCCAGCGCTGTCGGTCTTCTACAACCAAAATGAGGTTGAGGTGGGAAACTACCCATATGTGGATGCCTTTGTGTCGGCAAAGTGGAAGCGAATGCGTATACTGTTCAAGTACCAGCACCTAAATAAGGGTCTATTTGGTAATGGCGAGGCGTTCCAAGTTGCTCGCTACCCACTCAATCCGGGAATGTTTAAGCTCGGTATTTCGTGGGCATTCTATGACTAAAATGAAGAGATATCTCCATATTGTATATATTACTGTCGCAGTGCTGACGATGATTTTTATGCCACTCTTCTCGCGTGGCAAGGTGTTCAATGTCGTGGATATGGAGCCAGAGGCACTGCTTGTTGAGGGGGAGTATATCATCTCGCCCTATGATAATATCTTTCGCCGTGTCTGCCGCCGACATAATATTGACTGGGTGCTGATGAGCGCTATAGCGCACAATGAGTCGCGCTTTAGGGCGGATGCTACCTCTCCACGTGGTGCGGTAGGTATTATGCAGGTTATGCCTCATATCGCGCGTAACTGGGATGTTACGGCCGAGGAGCTCCTTGACCCTGCGATAAATATTGATGTGGCTTGTCGCCTATATAAGTCTATGCAGCGACAACTGCGAATGCCTAAGAGTGTTGAACAGCTGGATAGAATAGCCTTTGTTGTGGCGAGCTATAATTGTGGCGCTTCCAGAGTTATAGATGCGCGAAACCTTGCCGAGTACTACGACGAGCCGAAGTTTGAGTGGGATGTGGTGAGTGAGTATATGTTGCTGCTTACAGACGAGGAGTTTTTCAACCACGAGGCAGTTACAGCGGGTCAGTTTAAGGAGCCGCATATCACTATTGCCTATACAAATAAGGTCATAAAGACCTATGAGCGATTCTTATCTCTACCAAATGTACGGGATTAGTCTGTAGCGCACCCGCTGACAGTACTCCGTGTAGCCGTTAAGCTCGCTGATTAATAGCCTCTCCTCATCCTTGATTCTGAGGATAATAATTGGGATGTAGAGCGTAAAGAGCGCAAAAGAGTACCAAGAGCCTAAAATAAGTGGCATACTCAGAAAGAGTGTAAGGGTTACACTGTACATCGGATGGCGGATAATGCTGTAGAGTCCACTGCTTACAACCGTTTGATTTTCAGATACCTCTATTGTTCGCGATAACCACATATTCTCGCGCATAACCTCGCCATAGAGGGCGTAGGATAGAAGAAACACCACCGATGCTACTACCACTACCCACATCGGCATACTGCTCCACGAGTGCCTAAAATCAAGCGCAGCGACTATAAACCCACCGATAAAAATCAGCGCCGAGAGTTTTACGGCAAGGCTCTGCTTTGAGCGAGACTCCTTGCTCTTTAGTCGCTTTTCAAGCAACTCTGGCGCGAAAATAAGCAGTGCTACGCCCAAGATAAACATCGGGATAAAGAGTAGCAACATTAATCTCCACGCGCCAATGAAGCACCAACTTCCCGCTGGCAGAAATAGCAGGGCAGACATTACTGCAACGCCTGCTAAATACTTTGTCACTGCACTTATGGCTAACGATAGTCGGTTGTTCATCTTGCACTCTATTTTGTCATAAAGATAAGAAAAAAATTGCAAAATTTTTGTAATTTTGTAGTCAAAGCGTAAAAAGTTAAGTTATGGAATTTAAGAAAGTTATAGAGAGCCGTCGCTCGGTAAGAAAGTTTTCGCCTGTTGAGGTATCTCGCGAGGTGTTGTTGGATATTGTAAATCAGGCTCTTACAGCCCCTTCATCACGCAATATGCGCACCACACGATTTATTATCGTTGATGACAAGCCGACCCTTGAGCGACTGGCAGATATGCGCGACTACGGCTCTGCCTTTATGAAGGATGCCCCTGCGGCAATTCTTGTTGCGGCAGATACCACAAAGACCTACCTGTGGCGTGAGAATTGCGCTATTAGCGCGACATTTTTGCAGCTTGCGGCAGTTAATGCGGGCCTTGCTTCGTGCTGGGTGCATGTTGAGGGCAGACCGCGCCTAAAGGATGTTCCAGAGGGCGAGCAGGCGGTAGATTATATCAGAACATTTGTTGATATCCCAGAGCATTGGGCAGTTGAGTGCGCCATTGCCCTCGGATACTCCGACTTTCAACCAAAACCCCTGCCCGACCACGACGACAGCACCTCAATCCTCTGGCACACAAAGCAGTAGGGTCGGTCGTTAGCCGTTAGCCATTGGCTATTAGCCGTTAGCCTCAAAAAGGACAATAGCTAAAAGCAAAAAAATCTCACACAGTGAGATTTTTTTATTACCTTTGTTGTATGAAGAAAATCCTTGCAATACTACTGACTATTTTCCTCTGCACGACAACAACTGCGCAAATAACAAACTCTATCGTTATTGACCGTAGCTCGTTCCGCGCGGTACAGACTGATGAGCTTACGGGTGTAAATATAGACCCGATAGGCCTTGACCATTCGCGTCAGGCGTGTGCGCGCATAAAAATCAAGTTTGACCGAATGAATAAAGCACAGATTGATGCCCTTGAGGTCAAGATGCGCTCAAATACCGACCTTATAAAACAAAAAGTTGCGGACTATTACGACAATGTGCTTATCCTTGAGATGACCGCCAAACCGAACACCCGCTTCTACTTCTACAGTCCAGAGTTTGGCGAGAGTAATGAGGTAACGCTCAACCTTGAGGGCAACCGCGAGTATGAGATGTTGGCGAGTCTAAATCAGGCCTTTAGTATTGTTGTGGAGAGTAATGTTGTTAACGCGGATGTCTATCTTGACGGTGTGTTTAAGGGACAAACGGGCGATAGTATGAAATGCACAATTTCGGATGTGATGATTGGCGGGCATAGTCTGAAGGTCGTATATGGAAAGGTCAGCGGAGAGAAGAACATAGATGTCAATAAGAACTCTATATTTTTTACACAGAATATTGACCAAAATGTGACTGAAGTCAATACATACAAAGTAGGCGACTACTACAACGACGGAGTTAAAGAGGGCGTTGTCTTTGAGGTCAGTGCAGACGGTCGCCGTGGTAAGATTGTCAGTATGAAGCAGTCCACTGTGAGATTGCAATGGTCATCAAACATAAAGGAACAAAAACGCCTTATTGCAGCTAATCGCTCAACCGATGGCGCAGTAAATATGGCAAAAGTTATGGCGAGACCAGATTGGCAGAGTAAATATCCTGCCTTTAAGTGGTGCGCAGACCTTGGAGAGGGTTGGTATCTGCCGTCTAAGGAAGAGTTGCGTACAATTTACAAATATAAGGATAAACTCAATCCTAATTTAACTGATGAGTTGTCTGATGGGTTATTTTGGTCGTCAACAGAGTACAATTATAAATATTTAGACGGTAAATCCTGCGCGTGGTATGTCCTTGTGGGCAGTGGTATCACTAGCTGCTCCACCCAAAAGTTCAAGACTGGATATGTGCGTGCCGTGTCTGCTTTTGGAGATTCTTCAAAATCAAAGCTTGATGAGACTATAGTTTCAAATCACACAACCTCTGCACCATATAAGGTGGGAGACTACTACAATGAGAATGGCAAGCAGGGTGTTGTCTTTGAGGTTAGCGCCGATGGCTGTCACGGCAAGATTGTGAGTATTATGCAGTCAGGAATTTTGCAATGGTCATCTGATGGCAAGGAATCAAGACGCCTTATAGGTGCTTATAGTACAATTGATGGTGCGTATAATATGGCACAGGTTAAGGCTATTTCTGGTTGGCGAGGTAAATACCCGGCCATCAAGTGGTGTGCAGACTTGGGAGAAGGTTGGTATCTGCCGTCGAAGGAAGAATTGCGTACAATCTATAATAACAAAAATGAGTTCAACCTTCATTTAACTGATGAGTTGTCTGGTTATTTCTATTGGTCGTCAACAGAGTGCAATCATCAATATTTAGACGGTGTCTACTGTGCGTGGCTTGTTGACTTTATGGATAATTTCGGCACACACGGCGAAACTAAGAGCTACTACCGCCATGTGCGTGCTGTGTCCGCTTTTTAATTAGCCAATGGCCAATGGCTAACAGCCAACGGTAAAACAATTACGCCCGACTTCGTGTCGGGCGTAATTGTTTTAGAATGGAAGGTCGTCAATCTCCTGTGCGGCGGAGCTGCGGGCGTAGGTCAAAATTTGCACATTAATTTTTTTTGCATTATCTTTGCCCCCGCGTATCAACCTCTTATAATGGGTGCGAGCTCAGGTGGGTAGCAGGAGTTACTTGGAATGGTGGCAGGAGTCGCTTGTAAGAGTGGCGGAAGTTACTTGTAAAGGTGGCAGGAGTTATCCGGGATTATTAGGCAGTGACCTTGTATGGTAGAGCGAACACAGCGATAATGTTGAGCGGAAACTATTAAATTTTTGTTGCAACAATGAACAAGGATTCGTTGATCAGACTCGTGAACGAGCAGATGTGGGCAAAGAGCGATGCTGAGATCCCACAGTTTAATGCAGGTGATACTATCACCGTAACTTACCGCATCGTAGAGGGTAGCAAGGAGCGTCTTCAGAGCTTCCGTGGTGTTGTTATCCAGATTAAGGGTACAGGTAAGACCAAGATGTTTACAATCCGTAAGATTTCTAACGGTGTAGGCGTTGAGCGTATCTTCCCTCTCTACTCTCCACACCTTGACAAGATCGAGGTAAACAAGCGTGGTGTTGTTCGCCGTGCTCGTATCTACTACTTCCGCGATCTTACTGGTAAGAAGGCTCGTATCAAGGAGCGTCGTGTTGCTAAGACTGAGGCTTAATCCTTCAGTGTTAAGCAGTGTTGAGGTTGCCATAAAAATCGGCAACCTCTCTTTTTTTTACGATTTTTTGTCGTATATTTGTAATTGGAAATTGACAAAATTAAAACACAGCATACTATGGAATTTGAAGGAACAGTATTTAGAATTATGCCAGCAACCAGTGGCCAGTCTGCTCGTGGTGCTTGGCAGCGTCAGGAGGTTATCTTCGATATGAAGAGCCAGTCGCAGTACCCACGCAAGGTCTGCGTAACATTCTTTAATAAGCCTGAGGAGGTAGCACGCCTTACAGTGGGTGCGGAGTACACAGTATCTATAGATGTTGAGTCTCGCGAGTACAACGGCAAGTGGTACACCGATGTTCGCGCTTGGCGCATCGTACCAAAGGAGCAGACCCCACCAACCCCTGCCGGTGGCGTCAATCCACCAGCCTACAGCGCGCCAATGCCTACCGAGGAGCCAGCCTACGCCCGCAGCTCCGCCGCACAGGAGATTGACGACCTCCCATTCTAAAACATTACGCCCGACTTCGTGTCGGGCGTAATTGTTTTACTATTTGTTCTGCCTTCGGCTTAACAGAGAAGGAGATTAGGGAATTTAGCGAAAAATCTCCTTAATCTCTCTACTATGATACTTTCTTCGGGGTCGTGGCCTCAAGGCGGTCAAGTTTATCAAGTAGGCGGGCGCAGAGTTCGTCGTTCATCTCGTTAGCGACGGACTGTGCGGCGGCCTGTTCTGCCTCCTTCTTAGACTCGCCCATGCCGTGACCAGCCTCAAGGTCGTCTATCATCACGGTGCTACGGAAAGAGTGTGCGCCTGCGCTGCTGCCCTTGCCGATGCCCTTTGTTTTGAAGACAATCTGGTGGTGGTGTTTCTGTCCCCACTCAATAAGGCGGCTCTTGAAGTCGGTCTCCTCCTCATCTACGCGGTCAAGGGATAGGGCTGTGGCGTAGATGCTGTTGATAAGCAGGCGGTTGACAAAGTTGTACCCTTGGTCAAGGTATATTGCGCCCATCATAGCCTCAAAGGCATCTCCGAAGATATGCTTCTGGGAAGAGGATACAGAGTGGTTGCAAATCACGCACTTATCAAGGCCGAGGGTCTTGGCAATGCCATTGAGGGACTGGCGTGAGACAATCTTTGAGCGCAGCTGTGTCAGTCGGCCCTCGTCGTACTCAGGGTACTCAATAAAGAGGTAGTCGGAGGTAACGCTCTCAATGACGGCGTCGCCTAAAAACTCCAGGCGCTCGTTGTTTATTGTCTGTCCATCAACAACAATAGACGCTGATTTGTGAATCAGCGCCAGTTTATATAGTTCGATGTTGTTTGGAATAAAACCGAAGATATCGTCTATCATACGGTAGTACTCCTTATCTTGTCCAAAGTTTCGTTTTATTGGACGGAGTATAAAATCAAGCACAGTATTACAACTTACGGAAAATAACAGTTGAGTTATGACCGCCGAAGCCGAAGGTGTTGCTCATAGCCACCTTAACATCGCGCTTCTGTGCCACTCCAAGAGTGAGGTTGAGCTTTGGATTTATAGCAGGATCGACCTGTTCAACATTGATTGTTGGAGGAACGATGCCTTTTGTAATAGCGAATACACACGCCAGAGCCTCTACAGCCGCTGTAGCACCAAGGAGGTGTCCGGTCATAGACTTTGTTGACGAGATATTCATCTTGTAGGCATGCTCACCGAACAAACCCTCAACTGCGGCAAGCTCGGCAATATCGCCAAGCGGAGTGCTTGTTCCGTGGGCGTTGAGATAATCAACATCTGCTATAGTGAGTCCAGCATCCTCAAGGGCTAAACGCATAGAGAGCATTGCACCCTTTCCCTCTGGATGTGGGGCTGTCATATGGTATGCATCGGCGGACATACCGCAACCAGCAACCTCGCAGTAAATCTTTGCGCCACGAGCTACAGCGTGCTCGTACTCCTCAAAGATTAGCGCACCTGCGCCCTCGGCAAGCACAAAACCGTCACGCTCCTTATCAAATGGACGTGAGGCGTGCTTAGGGTCGTCGTTACGCGTAGAGAGTGCTCGCATTGACGAGAAACCGCCAACGGAAGGGATGATTACTGGAGCCTCAGAGCCTCCTGTGACAATCATATCGGCCTTGCCCCAGCGGATGAGGTTCATGGCATCAATCATTGCGTGGTTAGAGGATGCGCAGGCAGAGACAACGCTGTAGTTAGGGCCCATAAAGCCATACTTGAGCGAGATGTGACCTGCCGCAAGGTCCGAAATCATCTTAGGTACAAAGAATGGGCTGAAGCGAGGCGTACCATTGCCGCCTGCCCAGCCCATAACTTCATCGTAGAAGGTCTGCATGCCACCCACGCCAGATGCCCAAACGACACCTACACGCTCAAGGTCTATCTTCTCAAGGTCTAACTGTGCATCCTCAACTGCCTCGGTTGCAGCAACCAGTGCAAACTGAGAGTAGCGGTCGTACTTGCGAAGTTCCTTGCGCTCAAAAACGACTGTTGGGTCAAAATTCTTGACCTCACAGGCGATGCGGGATGCGAATTTGGTTGCGTCAAAGGCTGTAATAGTGTCGGCTCCACTTACTCCATCTTCCAGATTTCGGAAATACTCCTCAATGCTGTTTCCAATTGGATTTATAGTTCCAATACCTGTAATTACAACTCTTCTCTGCTCCATACTCCCACACACAATTACTCTCTACTAAACAAATACAAATTAAAGGAGATTATTACTTAATCTCGTCCTTGTGAGCCTCAAGATAGTTGAGAACATCACCAACAGTCTGCATAGACTCTGCAACCTCCTGTGGAATCTCAACACCGAACTCAGACTCAAAGTCCATCATCAGCTCTACGCTGTCAAGTGAATCTGCACCAAGGTGGCCTGTGAATGTAGCCTCTGGTACTACCTCTGACTCCTTAACGCCAAGCTTGTTTACGATAGTCTTAACGACTCTCTCCTGAATGTTTGACATAATTTTCTCTTTTTAGTTAAACAATAAAAATTTCTTTACTTTCAAACTTCTATATTTCTACCACTTATCCGTTAGGTTTTTGAAGAAATAAATCGTAGCAATAAGTTTAGTTTGTTAGGTAAAACGATGCAAAGATAGCACTTTTTTATTATCTTTGGCATAAAATAAGAAAAATTTTAACATCCGAGGTGCGGACAATGTCCCAAAACTCGCTAATACACAAAGATTTATATGGAAAAGATGAACCTGTTGATGATTTCAAACTCAACCAATGCTGGTGAGGAGTATCTAAAGTATCCAATTGCAAACATTGCAGAGCATCTTAAGGGTGTTACAGAGGTGCTTTTTGTCCCTTATGCCGCTGTGACTTTCTCTTATGATGAGTATGAGCGTAAGGTGCAGAATCGCTTTGATGAGATTGGTATTAAGGTGCGCTCTGTACACCGCGAGAAGAATCCAGCTAAGGCTGTGCGCGAGGCGCAGGCTATCTGCGTTGGTGGCGGTAATACATTTGCCCTGACAAAGAAGATGCAGAAGCAGGGTCTGATGAAGGCTATTCTTCGTAAGGTTAAGCAGGGTACTCCTTATGTTGGTTGGAGTGCTGGTAGCAATGTATGCTGTCCTACAATTTGCACAACAAACGATATGCCGATTGTGCAGCCAGAGTCCTTTAAGGCTATCGGGGCTGTGAAGTTCCAGATTAATCCTCACTACCTTGATGCAAACCCAGAGGGTCACGCAGGTGAGACCCGTGAGCAGCGAATTGAGGAGTATATTGAGGCAAATCCTCGCCGATATGTCGTTGGCCTTCGTGAGGGCTGTATGCTTCGCCTTGTAGGTGGACGCCTTGAGCTTATTGGCCCACGCCCTATGCGAATATTCAAGAAGGGTCAGGCTGCATACGAGGTAAATGCTGGTGACGACTTGAGCTTCTTACTATAATATATACAAGGAGTGGTAGATAAGCAGGAGCGTGGTGCCGAGGGTGAGGCCTTTACGGTGGATTGGCTTCGTCAAAATGGTTTCTATATCGTTGAGCGAAATTGGCGATATGGGCACTATGAGGTCGATATTATCGCTACGCGCCGAGGGGTGATGCACTTTGTGGAGGTTAAGACCCGCGCATTAGGCTCTATAGAGAGCGCCTATGAGGCTATAAACACCACAAAACGCACTGCTCTGCTCCGCGCAATGAGTGCCTATACGCGAACACACCGCTATGGCTGTGAGTTCCAAGTGGACCTTGCCGCCGTAGAGGCCTGCCTTGACGGCTCGTTTATAATGCACTATAGTGAGAATGTAATGGGATAAAATAGGGAGGCTGAATAAAAAGTCTATTTTCTCGTTATGCTTGCCCTCAAAATCCTCACATACGCATTAGTATGCTGCGGTTTTTCGGGCTTCGCAAGCCTAAAAATAGTTCTTTTTATTCAACCTCCGAGCAAAAAAAGGGATGACTAATTTACTTTTTAGTCATCCCTAATATTTTATTGGAACACTGTCTTAAAGAAAATATCCGTTGCGCCTTGATGCTTGGCTGTATACTCCTTGGCAATTTGGCTGACGGAGGCGAGGTGAGCGTTATCATCGCGCAGAGGGGTAAACCAGTGGTTTAACTCATCGTATGTAGAGATGCTTGTTGCCGCGCCGAGGGTTATCATATCGCGCGCCTCCTTGAACTTCTTGTAGTTTGGTCCAAAGGCTATAGGCAGGCCGAAGGTTGCCGCCTCAAGGGTGTTGTGGATACCTACACCAAAGCCTCCGCCGATATATGAGAACTCGGCGTAGCTATATACAGAGGATAGCATACCCATAGTGTCAAGGATAAGTATCTGATTCTCTTTAGCCTCCTCGGTGTACTGCGTATATCTTACAGCGCCGTGCTTTGCTGTCTGGGCAATCTTTGCCATACGGCCCTCATCCATCTCGTGAGGGGCAATAACGAACTTTATTGTCGGATTCTCGTTTGCAAGGCGCACTAACAGCTCCTCATCCTCGCCCCAGCTTGAGCCTGCAACAAAGAGGCGACTATCTCCCTTAAATTGCTCTACGATATCAATCCTCTTTGCTGCGGCGGCAATCTGCGCCACGCGGTCAAAGCGGGTATCGCCAGCAACAACGACATTGTCGCACCCGATAGTGCTAAGCAGCTGCTGCGAGTGTGTATCCTGCACGAAGATGGTCTCAAAAGTATCCAGCGCCTCACGCCACATATCCCCATAAGTGCGGAAGAAGATAGATTTCTCTCTATAGATAGCAGAGACGATAAATGTACGAATCTTTCGTGCTCGCAGCTCCGAGAGTAGGTTGAGCCAATACTCATACTTGACAAAAATGGCAATCTCCGGTTTTGCTATATCTAAAAACCTCTTTGCATTTTGCAGTCTATCTAACGGAAGGTAGAAGATATAATCTGCGCCGGTGTAGTTCTTGCGGATTTCGTAGCCTGAGGGGGAGAAGAATGTAAGAAGGATTTTGTACTCAGGCTTCTCGGCCTTAATCTTCTCAATGATAGGTCGTCCCTGCTCAAACTCTCCCAACGATGCTACATGTATCCAGATAGTACGACTGTTCGGGTCAATGCTACTTTGCATTCGCTCGAAAAGGTCCTTGCGACCATCTCGCCAGAGCCGTGCTTTTGTGTTCCATAATGAGGCCAAAGCAACACCAGCTCCGTAACATCTCATAGATATGTTGTAGAGGAACTTCATTACAAAGAACAAAGGTAATAATAATTTTGTTAAGTTCCAAAAAAAGGACATCACCCCACCTTGCGTAGAGTAATGTCCTGAAAATGTGTGATAGTGTGTCTGTTACAGAGTGCCACCTACCTCCCACCAGAAGGCACGAAGGCCGAGCTGTGGGTTGGCATTGTCAAGCTCTTTGAGTGCCGCCATAAGGGGAGCGCACTGTGCATCCTCAACAATTGCCAGCAGGGCGGAGTTCATTGTTGGCCAAGTGGTTGTGCCAAGGTGAGGCTCTCCTGTTGCAGTTCCGCAGCCTATAAGCTCCTCAACGGCTGTATAGCCGCGTACGCCCAACTTCTCCAGTACCTGATGAACCTCATCAAAGAGGGCTTGATTACACGATAAAAATATTGCTTTCATAGTCTTTATGCGTTTAATTGTGCGAGTTTCTTTGCTCTCTTACGCTCGTTGCGCATAGCAAGCCAAGTAAAGAGTACTGGGATAAGGAATAGCGTTACAAGGGTCGAGAATGTCAGACCTGTTGCCACAACCATACCAAGTGAGTTCCACATCTCTGAACCTACACCGTTACCTGCTGCCATAGGTACCATACCCAGAACAGTTGTAAGGGTAGTCATAAGGATTGGGCGCAGACGAGACTTACCTCCAGCAACTACGGCGTCAATGATTGGCATCTTACGGCCAATAAGCAGTCGGGTGTAGTCCACAAGCACGATACCGTTGTTTACCACAATACCCACAAGCATCAGCACACCAAGAAGACCCATAACTCCGAGGGCTGTATTTGTTGCCCACAATCCAAGCATAACTCCTACAACTGCAAATGGCAGTGAGAACATGATGATAAATGGATAGCTCAGCGACTCAAACTGTGACGCCATAATCACATATACAAGGATTACCATCAGCACCAAGAGCATACCCATATCTACGAAGGTGTCCATCTGGTCCTCGTAGCTACCACCAAGTTTCCAAGCAATGCCAGCAGGAAGATCCATCTGGTTAAGGCCTGCAACAGTACCCTCAACAATGTCAGACATAGCATATCCGTGACCCACAGAGCCTGAGATTTTTACATAACGGCTTCTATCCTTACGGTCAATAGCTGGAGGGGTCTGCGACTCAATAACTGTAGCCACATCGCGTACCTTTACTGCTGCGCCAGTGTTGGAGTAGAGGGTGATATTCTCAATCTCCTCAAGTGACTCTCGGAAAGGACGGTCGTAGCGCACAAGGATGTCGTACTCCTCACCCTCCTCGCGGAAGTATGATGCTGTAGCACCATTTACGCGGTTACGGAGGAAAGTACCAGCTGTGGCAACATTAAGTCCGTGCATTGAGAGCTTCTCGCGGTCAAAGAGCACCTGATACTCTGGTGTATACTCATCACGAGAGATTGTAACCTCGGTACAGCCCTCAACCTGGAGCATCATCTCCTTGATGTCAAGAGCTACGCGGTCGGTAGTCTCAAAGTCGTAGCCATAGAGCTCAATATCTACCTTGCTTCGGCCACCAGCACCACCGCCCTGACCGGTCTCAACAACCTCGTAGGTGCGAATCTCTGAGTAGCCATCAAGGTCCTTACGCATAAGGTCTCCAATCTCGGCAAGGCCACGCTCACGCTCGGTCTTGTCTGTAAGGGTGATGTTGAATGAGATATAGTGTGTACCGTTATCCTGAATTGATGCAAAGGCGTTGTCTGTATCTGCCACACCAAGAGTTGCGTTGAGCACGGTAATCTCAGGGTAGTTCTCGCGGAACTGTTTGCTAATTCTCAGCGCTACATCGCGGGTAATCTCCTGACGAGTACCTACAGGGAGCTTTACCTTTACAGAGATACGGCCGTTATCCTGCATAGGGAAGAACTCGGTCTTTACTGCTGGTGCGATAAAGACAAATGTGCCGACAAAGAGGGCAAGAGCACCAAAGAGGAATGTCTTACGGTGTGTTACGCACCAGTGAAGGGCCTTCTCGTAGATATTATCAAGCCAACCCATAGCGCCATCTACATACTTCTGCAGGCTTGACTTCTTTGGATTCTGCTTCATAATAAGTGAGCAGAGAACCGGAGTAAA
Organism: Alistipes sp.; assembly: GCA_017938765.1. GTDB lineage: Bacteria > Bacteroidota > Bacteroidia > Bacteroidales > Rikenellaceae > Alistipes. The sequence goes on from JAGBAX010000007.1 coordinate 99,755, forward strand.
GGTCAGCGCCGCAGCCATAGAGACTGTAAGGGTGATTGTAACCATCCAACCCATTGGGGTAAACATAACGCCTGCCATACCGTCAATCATTGTAAGTGGCAAGAATACGGCAAGGGTCGTAAGGGTAGAGGCGATAATTGATAGACCAACCTCCTTAGTTGCAAAGATTGCTGCCTGCTTTACGCGCGAGCCTCGGTCTACGTGGGTAGTAATGTTCTCAAGTACCACAATGGCATTATCCACAACCATACCGATAGAGATAGAGAGGGATGACATTGTTACCACGTTGAGTGTCTGGTCGGTAAAGAGCAGGTATATCAGCGCAGAGAGCATTGAGATTGGAATGGTAAGGATGATGATAAACATCGCACGCCAGCGACCAAGCATCAACATTACCACGAACATTACCACAATAAAGGTAGTAAGGATAGTATCAACAAGCGAGTTTGCAGTGTCAAGGATATTGTCCGCAGTATCTACAACCTGTGAGATACGGATATCTGAAGGCAGGGTAGGGATAATCTTCTCAAGCTCCGCCTTAACATCCTTTGAAATCTGCACAGCATTTGCACCTGTCTGCTTCTGGATAACAATCAGACCAGTACGCTCGCCATTGTTGTATACCTCCTGTGCGCGCTCCTGCTCTGTATCAGTGATGGTAGCAACATCACGAAGGTAGATATTTACACCACCACGTGTGCCGATAACAAGCTCCTTAAGCTCCTCTACAGAGGTAAACTCCTGGTCTACACGCATTGAGTAGGTGTTTGAGCCTACATCAATCTGACCACCTGGGATGGCGCGGTTCTCGGCTGCGATTATTTGTGAGATACCCTCAATAGTAATGCCATAAGCCTCAAGTTTATATGGGTCGCAGTATACCTGCAACTGACGCTCTGGAATACCCTGAACAGATACTGTACCTACACCGCTAACGCGAGCAAGTGGTGTGGCAACCATCTCATCAATAATCTTGTAGAGTCCACTCCAGCTCTCCTCTGCCTTTACAGAGAGCAGCATGATTGGCATCTCGTCTGTAGAGAACTTAAATAGAATTGGGGTATTTGCCTCGTCTGGCAGGTTGTTCTTTGCCATATCGAGCTTATCACGCACATCGTTTGTCGCAACATCATTGTCTGTACCATACTCAAACTGAAGGAATACTGTAGAGATGTTCTCCTTTGACTTTGAAGAGATGTGCTTTAGATTATCAACTCCATTGAGGGAGTTCTCCAGAGGCTTTGAGATATTCTCCTCAATATCCTCTGCACTTGCACCCGGATAGGCTGTGATAACCATAATGTATGGCGTATCAATTCGCGGCATAAAGTCAATTGGCAACTTTACTAACGAGAAGATACCGAACAGCGCAACGGCGATAAAGACAAGTATCGTCGTAATCGGGTTATTGACTGCTGTTTTATAGATATTCATTCCTCTTTCTACTATTTATTAACTACCTCAACCTTGCAACCGTTTGTGAGCGCTGTTGCACCCTTAACGACTACAGTCTCACCACTCTCAAGACCAGAGAGAATCTCCCACTCAGAGCCAAGACGACGACCAAGCTCAACCTTTGAGTAGCGAACAGTGCCGTCAGCCTCAAGAACATATACATAGCGGTCACCGCTACCCATAAGCTTGTTTACAGAGCGGTCTGGAGTAACTACGCGGTTCTGCTTGCCATATGGAAGAGTCACGCGAGCAAACATTCCTGGACGAACACGCTCGTCGTTGTTTGGAATAGTGACCTCAGCAGCAAAGGTGCGAGTAGCATTGTTAATGGTAGGGTAGATGCGAGAGATGCTTCCTGCAAATACCTCGTCACCATAAGCCTCAAAGTTTACATCAACCTTCATACCCTTGCGAACACGAGCAAAGAGGTTCTCTGAGATGTTAATCATAATCTTTACTGGGCGAATCTGCTCAATAACAAGCACTGGAAGACCACCAGCCATATCGCCATTGTCGTAGTTACGAGCAGTAACGATACCTGAGATAGGGGCAACGAGTGTAGTGTTCTCAAGAAGGTTCTCGTATGTAGCCTTTGCAACCTCATACTGAAGGCGGCGAGCATCCCACTCAGACTTTGAAGCACCACCAATCTTATAGAGCTCGTCAGTACGGTCATACTCAATCTTTGCGTTGTCCATCTGAGCCTTTGACTGCACAAGGGCAGAGTTCTCAAGGCTTACAAGAGTTTCGCCCTTACGAACATGGTCGCCAACGTCAAAACGAATCTCCTTAATACGGCGTGGCTGCTGTGGAGCGATGTTATTTACAACCTCTGCCTCTACATTACCAGTAAAGATAACCTGCTGAACAACATCTCTTGAGGCTACTGTTGTAACCTCAACCTTTGGAAGAACAACCTCGGCAGCTGCCTCAGAACTCTTTGCGCTCTTGTCTGAAGAGCCACATGATACTGCTGTTACAGCACAGATAACAAGCAGTGAATTTACAAATTTTCTCATCTTTATACTGTTTTATTTATTCTCAAAATTGTAATCGCCCAAAACCTTATCAAGCGAAACCTTTGCTGTAAGGAAGTTGTAGATAGATTGGTTACGCTGAAGCTCTGCCTGTGTAAGAGCAACCTGTGAGTTGTCGATATCTACAAGTGTTCCACGACCTACGTCGTAGCGCTTTACGGCAATATCATAGCCACGCTGTGCCTGATCTACAGTAGCTGCAGAGGCGTGATACTTCTTTACGCTTGACTGCATATTGTTAAGATACTGCACAATGCCTACGCGGAGCTGACGCTCTACATTCTCGCGCTGAAGCTGTAGGTTTGCAAGGTTAAGACGAGCCTCGCGAGTAGCTGCGCGGCGCTTGTTGCCTGCAAAGATTGGAATGTTGAGCTGTAGACCTGCATATGAGTATGGGTTCCAAGCCTCCTTCTTGAAGAACTTACCGTCATTGCCCAGTGCTGTGTAGAGATATGCTGCGCTAACAGAGAGCGATGGTACATTGGCAAGCTTTGTAATCTTTACGGCGTGCTCAAGCATCTGCTCCTGCATATCAAGTTGCTTAAGAGTAGAGTTATTCTCAAGGTTGAGCTGTGAGATGTCGTAGCTCTTGTCAAGCACGTGTACATAGTCCATCAGTGAGCCAGTAACATCTATCTCGCGCTGAAGGTCAATACCCAAAAGGGCCTTGAGCTGCCACAGAGCAAGGGTTACGGTGTACTCCGCCTCAATAACATTTGGAAGAGCGTTCTGAACTGATACATTTGAGCGGATAAGGTCGTACTCTGATACGGCACCAACATCAAACTTCTTCTTTACGATGTCGTTGTTCTCCACAGCGTTGTCATATACGCTCTGGTAGAGGTCCTGCGACTGCTTTGCCAGCAGAATGCCGTAGTAGGCCTTTGTCACCTGCTCAATCATATCAATGCGAGAAGAGCGAGCCTGCTCTACGGCTAACTCTACATCCAGTGCCGAGACCTTGAGACTCTGCCACAGCTGTGCATTTACAACTGGCATACCGAGTGTAACACCGCCATTGAATGAGTTGTCGCTACCCACCTTGATAGTCTGCGTCTGACCGCCAAAGTCCATGCTCATGGTCTGCTTCTTAATCACACGCTGATAGGATGCAGTAGCGTCAATCTGCGGGTAGAGGCTTGCGTATGTGCCCTGCTTGGCATAACGCTTAATCTCTATCTGCTGATCGGCAATCTTTATTGTTGGATTCTCGCTCAGCGCAATCTCAAGCGCCTGCTCAAGTGAGAGAACCAACTTCTGCTCCGGCTGTGATGCCTGCTGCTCCTGTGCAGAAACAGCGAAAACTGACGCCACAAAACCTAACATCAACAAAAATTTTCTCATAACTTAACTGTTTAATTACCTTATATTGTTTATTTACTTTCTGTTGCACTTTTCCTTAATATACTCATCAATCTGTTGCACACCCTCTATTGTGGCGATGCCGCGAAAGAAGTTGATGATTGTATAGTTCAGAGCATCTTCAAGGCTAACGCCTTCAGGGAGCGACATATTGCCCGCCGAGACAACAAGTGTTGTTGCTGTGTAGTACAAAATTGTTACCGAAAGGCGAATGTCTACAGTCGGAACAATCAGTCCACAGTCAATGTAATGCTTTATCATTGAGAACAATAGGCGTCCACTCTCCTCCTCAGCCTCCTTGCGTACACGCTCAAATGTTGCGGGATAAAACTTACGCAAATTGTGAGATATACGACGGTGGGTCTCCTTGCTGTCAAGCATAATCTCAAGGCTTTCAAAGAGAAATGCCAATGAGTCTCGGTTGCTATGCACACACTTCTCAATGTGTGCCATCTTGTTACGCTGTAGATGACGAATAGTAAGGTAGAGTAGCTCATCCTTGCTCTCAAACATCTCATACAGCGTGCGCTTAGATACGCCGACAGCACTTGCAATGTCGTCCATCCTAACGGACTTAATGCCCTGCTCGACAAACATAGATGCCGCCTTGTCTATTATACGCTCCTTTTGTGTCATAATAATATATATGGTAGTTCAGGGCACAAAGATACAGAAAACTCTGGAAACAAAAAAAGTTTTCAGAGTTTATTTATATCAAAAAAGTATCCAAAACGGCATTTTATTCCATTTTGGATACTTTTTAGCGATATTAGTGTTGGCTTTTAGCCGAGGTACGACTTGAGCAGTGCGCTGCGAGATGAGTGGCGGAGGCGGCGGATGGCCTTCTCCTTAATCTGGCGTACGCGCTCGCGGGTGAGGTCAAACTTCTCGCCAATCTCCTCAAGTGTCATCTCAGAGCAACCGATGCCGAAGAAGTAGCGGATAATATCTCTCTCTCGCTCGGTAAGGGTCTCCAGTGCGCGGTCTACCTCAGTGGCTAAGGACTCGTTGATAAGTCCTCGGTCGGCATTTGGAGAGTCTGGGTTTACAAGCACATCAAGCAGAGAGTTGTCCTCGCCATCTGCAAATGGAGCATCTACAGAGATGTGGCGACCAGCTACGCGCAGGGTGTCGGTAACCTTCTCGCGTGGCAGCTCAAGCTCCTGAGCAAGCTCCTCTGGTGATGGTACGCGCTCGTGCTCCTGCTCAAAGCGAGCAAAGGCCTTGTTAATCTTATTGAGTGAACCAACCTGATTGAGCGGAAGGCGCACGATACGGCTCTGCTCGGCAAGTGCCTGAAGGATTGACTGGCGAATCCACCATACGGCGTATGAGATAAACTTAAAGCCTCTGGTCTCATCAAACTTCTCGGCAGCCTTGATAAGTCCGAGGTTGCCCTCGTTGATAAGGTCTGGCAGGCTAAGTCCCTGATTCTGATACTGCTTTGCCACAGAGACTACAAAGCGGAGGTTTGCCTTTGTCAGCTTCTCAAGTGCCTCCTGGTCTCCCTTGCGGATTCGCTGGGCGAGTTCTACCTCCTCCTCAACGGTAATAAGGTCCTCCTTACCAATCTCCTGAAGGTACTTGTCAAGCGAAGCACTCTCACGATTGGTGATGGACTTGGTAATTTTTAATTGACGCATTTTTATATTTCTAAAGTTATATTCTACAAAATAGCTCCTTCGACTATTGTTAAGCGGGTAACCTCCCCTCCCCTTAAAAAATAGCCCTTGTTACAAACAAGAGCTATTTTTGACTTTGGGCTTACTGCCTACTGCACAATCATATAGCTTGCAGCTCTGCCGTCTGGATATACACCGTCTATGCTCTGCACCTTGCTTGTAATGGCGTTCAGGTCAGCAACAGAGTCTACGCTTCTATCGTTGATATGGGTAATTACAAAACCCTCTCTAACCCTTGCCTTGGCGAGCAGTCCCCCTGCAGAGACCTGTACAACCTGAACTCCACCGCGAATGTCAAGCTTCTTGCACAATTTTTCGTCAGCCTCAACAAATCGGCCACCCAAAACCTTGACAACATCTACGGCGTCTGATGGAAGTAACTCTGCTCCCCCCGCCTTATTACGCAAAGTGACTTCAAAATGTTTCACATTGTCGCCTCTTTTTACGATAATTTTAATTTTGTCGTTTGGACGGTGCTTGCCAATCTGCTCGGCGAGCTTTGATGGCGCGTCAATCTCTACGCCGTCAATGCTTGTAATGATGTCGCCCTTGCGCAGTCCCGCCTCGGATGCAGCACCATCTTCAACTACTGAGGCTACGTATACGCCACCAACGGTGCTAATACCAACCTCTTTGCCCATAGCGTCAATAAAGTCCTGGTCTATATAGCGGTAGGAGATGCCGAGCAGTGCTCGCTGAACAATACCATACTCCTTAAGGTCGCTCACAACCTTGCGCACGATGCTCTCAGGTACGGCAAATGAGTAGCCGATATAACTGCCTGTAGAGGACTTAATGACGGTGTTGATACCGACAAGCTCTCCGCGAGTGTTTACCAGTGCGCCACCAGAGTTGCCTGGGTTTACGGCTGCATCGGTCTGGATGAAGGCCTCAAGGCGGAAATCATCTGGGATGACATCAAGCTGGCGAGCCTTTGCGCTGACAATACCCGCAGTGATAGTGGACTGTAGGTCAAATGGAGAGCCAATAGCCAGTACCCACTCGCCAAGACGCAGAGCGTCAGAGCTTCCAAAGGCGAGGGTTGGCAGGTTCTCGGCATCAATCTTTATCAGAGCCACGTCTGTAGCAGAATCTGTGCCAATCTTGCGTGCGTCAAAAGTTCTGCCGTCGTTGAGTTTCACGCGCAGCTTTGTTGAGTTCTCTACAACGTGGTTGTTTGTAACGATATATCCGTCTGTGGAGATAATAACTCCTGAGCCACCAGAGCGCTGCTCGCGCTTCTGCATACCCTGGTGCTGTGGAATGCCGAAGAAGTCAAGGAATGGGTCGTAACCTCTCGGTACAGCAACCTCGGAGATGACCTCAATGTTTACAACCGCCTTTACGGCATTCTCGGCTGCATATGTAAGGTCTGGATAGCCACCCTTTTCGTATGATGTAAAGTGCGCACCCAACTGCGGAGTGGTCTCAACTACTCGCTCAACAATTTCAACATTGGTGTTTGTATTCTTGCTTATAACAAAAGCTGTTGCTGCAGCGCCAATAACTGCTGACAGCAAACTCAGTCCGATAATTGATAATCTCTGTCTCATAATTTTGTTCTTTTTTTCGCAAAATTAACGCAAGAGGGTGTGCTAATATTGTGTGGCGAAATGAATTTTAACGATTTCGGCTGTGGCTAAAGAGCCAGTCAAGGGTTTTTGTGTCAATGCCTCGCTCACAGATGTCACGATGCGAAAGTCTAGAGTACTCTACAAAGCGGGTTTTATATCCCTCACTGTCAAGGCGATACATCTGGTCTGCTGTGCGCTCAAACTTGCGAGGATTGTCCGCATCCGATGCTACGCAACAGACGGCAAACTGCGCTGGTACAGTAGCCTCTATATGTGGTACTGTGCCGATAATCTCTACTGCTGCCGGGATGTCGGGGCGAGCGGAAGCCACTTTTGTCGCCATCATACCGCCAAAGGATGCTCCAATAAGATAGACTCGCGTAGGGTCTATGCCCTGACTTACGATAAGATGGTCTATAAGACGGCATAGGGCAACGGTTGCTGCTGTTGTGTTGTTGCGCATATCCTCATTTAGGTGCGGCGCGACAAGAATAGCATTACGATTATTGCTCTGCAGATAGACAGATAGGCGGGCAACGGCGCCGTAGTTATCGCCGATGTGGGAGGAGTTGTCCTCTCCGCAGCTATGTCCACCGTGAAGCCAAACAACGAGCATTGGGGAGCTGTCACTCTGGTCGTTGATGTGGGCGATGCGGTAGGGGAGTGAGCCAAACTTCTCACTCTTGAGCGAACTATTTTTCCACTGCTCAAACTCGGCACGCTTGATTTTTAGACTTTGTGCCGAGCAGAGCAAAATGGTTGTAAGCGCAGTAAGAAGGAGTGTTAATCGTCGCATAGTGTTACCTTTATATATACAAAGGTACGAATTTAGTTAGAACTTTGCAACGGCGCGGGTTTCATTAATCCAAGTAGCGTGCTCTCTGGATATGTGAGCATCCGACATCCTGAGTACATAGACAGAGCCTACTCTCCTATCATTAGTAGTCGCCCACCTTGTATGGCGCAGAGGTGCGGACACGCATCTTGTCTACAAGGTTGGCAATATACTTTACATCTTTCTCGGAGTCGTAGCCATACTTATAGCTCATAACTCGTCCATTTTCGTCAACAAGGATGATGCAAGGGCATAAATCGCCGTATATCCAATATCTGTTTGACTCCACATTTGGGTTGAGGTAGATCCGATTTGGGATATACTTTCTTTCGGAATTGTATTTTGAGTAGTCAGTTTGAGAGAAGAATATGGTTACAATCTGGTCTGCCACTTGCGGATACTTCTCAAGCTCCATCTTGAGTTTATGTGCGGGCATACACCCTACCATAAAGGTCATTACAAGTGTCTTCTTGCCTCGCTTAAAGTAGGATAGGCTCACCCTATTGCCGTGTGAATCAATAAAGTAGGCCATAGGGAAAAGATTACCTACAGAGTTCTTTAACGCCCTCTCGCGCGATACTTTATTGGCCATTCGCTGCGCCTCTCTTTTGGCTCTCTCTGCCTCTAATTGCTTGCTCTCTGCTGCAAGCTCTGCCCTGTTACGCTCTATCTTTTCGCGCAGAGGGTTGTTTGGCTTACTTACACTCCTTTCGTTGGAATAGTAGTGTCGCTCTTGCGCTACGGCGATGTTTGCTCCGAAAAGGAGGCAAAGGATGTACAGAAAATATCGTCTCATAAGAAAAAGTATTAGTTTCTACTTATATAGAGAGCGTATGCTAAAAAATATTACAAAAAAGTAGGCCCCTGAAGACAGAGACCTACCAATATTAATATAATGTACTACTCCTCGTATGCGTCGCGCTTCATCTTCCACATAGGAACGAAGATGAGCATACCGATAATAGCCATTACGACCATTGCTACGAATACACCGTGCCAGCCGAACTTTGAGTCGGCAATCATACCGAAACCGAGACCAGAAACGATAGGGCTGATGTAGCTAACAAAGCCTACAAGACCGTTTGCAGTAGCAGATGCCTTGCGGGTAGCGTGGTTAGAGGCAATAACACCGATAAGTGCCTGTGGGCCATAGATAAACATACCTGCAAGGGCGAGTACGAACAGCAGCATTACAGGGCTTGCACCAGCGGTCTGGAGTGAGATAAAGCCGAGGATTGCAAGCAGCGCACCGAGCATACAGAAGAAGCAGGTGCGGGTTGCGCGACCACCGAAGACCTTATCTGAAATCCAACCTGCGGCGAGCATACCAACAACACCGAACAACTCAAAGATGATAACTGTTGATGCAGCCCACTCTGGAGACATTGCGCAGTGCTCACGAAGGAATGTTGGACCCCAGTCAAGAACGGCAAAGCGGATAACATATACAAAGAAGTCCGCAAGAGCAAGTGCCCAGATAACTGGGTTCTTCCATACATGCTTTGTGATGTATGCAGAAATCTCTGCCTGGCTCTCCTGCTTCTCTGGCTCAGCATTATCCTTATTCTCCTGCTCTGAAAGCTCTGGAAGACCTACGCTCTTTGGAGTGTCGCGCAGAATCCATGTGGTGATAAACACACCTACAGCAGCGATAATACCTGGGATGATGAATGCCCACTTCCATGCGCCAACGTGCTCGGCAGCAGAGATTACGGCAGGGTCAGTGATATCCTTACCGAGGTTCTGCGCAATAGTTGCAACCATTGCTGGGTCAGAGGACATATCAGTACCCATTGTTGCCATGATAAATGAGCCGCAAAGGATACCTGCAAGACCTGCACCGATAGAGTGTGAGGTGTTCCAGATAGACATCTTTGTAGATAGCTCGTTAGATGGCACCCAACGAGGGATGAGTCGTGAGCATGGAGGGAAACCACACCCCTGGAAGATGTTGTTTACAATCCACAGTGCAGAGAGCAGGATAGTAAACTTGCCAACGAACTCTGGCGTAGAGCCCTCTGGCACACCAGTAAGGGCAGTGATAATCTCGGCACCAAAACCGATGAGAATTGCCGTGAGGGTACTTACGGCAAGGCCTGTAACCATATGCCAACGACCATTGATACGGTCTGCAAGCATACCATTAAGCAGCTTTGAGAGTCCATAGAGGAATCCTGCGGCTGTGATAACTGCTCCCAGGCTGGTCTTGCTAATACCATACTCCGCAGTAAGACCCGGCATAAGGAATGAGAAGTTCTTGCGGATAAGGTAGAAGAAGATGTAGCCAATCATAGTACCAGCAATGGTTCTCCACTGCCAATACTTAAACTTTTTTTGCTGTTCTAAAGTCATTTTAGATAGATTCTATAAATTAGTGAATAGGTTTCTGTGTAGTTTTTAGTTCGTTGCAGAATATTAACTATGCCAGACGCTTCTCAACCTCGGCATATGCAGCAACAATCTGGTCAAGGATTGGCGCATCAGCCTCAAGAGATGCGAACTCTGCTACGGCAGCCTTAAGACCAAGCTCTGCGATGCGCTCCTGCATCTTTACGCTCTGTGGGTCCTCGGCGTTGTTGTAGTGCAGTGCAGCACCGATACCGAGCAGAAGGTCTGGAGTCTCTACGCCCGCAGCCTGTGCTGTAAGGGTAGGGTTGATAAGGCGGTCTGCTGCCGAGAGCTTACGCAGTGGCTCACGACCTACGCGGGTAACATCGTCCTTGAGATATGGATTCTTAAAGCGGCTGATAATCTTGTCAATATACTTAAAGTGAGCCTCCTTGTCAAAGCCGTGCTTAGCTACAAGACCAAGACCACTCTGCTGCATAGCTGCCTTAACAATCTCATAAATCTGTGGGTCAGCAATGCTCTGGTCAATAGTCTTCAGACCCTTCATACAGCCAGTATAAGCGGTAATGGCGTGGCCAGTGTTGAGGGTAAAGAGCTTGCGCTCAACGTATGCCAAAAGGTTGTCAGCAAGGTTCATACCTGCAATCTGTGGTACCTCGCCCACGAATGATGCCTGCTCAACATTCCACTCGTAGAATGCCTCTACAACAACATCAATAGGATTCTCACTGCGCACTGGAGGCACGATGCGGTCTACAGAGCAGTCTGGGAAACCTACCCACTTTGCGCAGTACTCCTTGTCCTCGCCCTCCAGAAGTGCAAGAACATGCTCCTTGAGCTGTGAAGATGCGCGAACAGCATTCTCACAAGCGATAATGTTGAGTGGAGCCTCAACGCCCGCAGCACGACGAGCTGCAATGCCCTTTGCAATAGCAGGGGCGATGCGTGGAAGGATAACAACGCCAACAGCGGTGGTGATAATCTCAGCCTTGACAATCTCGTCAATAACTGCGTCAGTAGTAGAGTTTACGCCAGAGATGTTTGTAATCTTCTGCTCAACGCACTCTACATCCATTACATGGACAGTGTAGCACTTGTCCTGGTTAATCTTGTCAATTACAGTGGCATTCACATCCGCAAAAACGACATGATAGCCAGCTTGCTCCAACACTGCACCGATAAAGCCACGACCAATGTTGCCAGCTCCGAATTGAATAGCTCTTTTCATATGAATTTAATTATATTTGGTGTATTTTCTTCTAACCTACAAAGGTAATAAAAATTCTTGAGTTTCCAAAATTTTGTATCCCTTTATTAGGGACTAAAGAGTCAACCGTTTTCAGGAAACGACAGTTAGGGAAGTTAGAGAGTTTAGGGAAGTTAGGAAAATTTCTCCCTAATTTCCTTAATCTCTTTAACGGCTATCTATCCAGTAGTCCGAACTTCTTGAAGGAGTAGGAGTCTGTTTGGGTGAGGATGATGTGGTCAAGCAGGATGATGTCAAACATCTCGGCAGCGCTGCGGATGCTGTATGTCATACTGATATCGGCATGGCTTGGCTCTGGACAGTCAGAGGGGTGGTTGTGGGCGATAATAATCTGCGTAGCAAGCAGTTCAATGGCTCGCTTGATGATGATTTTGTTGTCTACTGTTGTCGCTCGCACGCCCCCTTGGCTGATTCTCATCTTATCAAGGACTCTGCCTGAGTTTGTTAGATAGACTGCCCAGCACTCCTCGTGGTCTAACCCGTCAAAGATTGGGCGGAGGAGTTTCTCTGCCGCTTCAAGGCTCTGTATGTGGTCTACAACATCGGTTTTGCTCTTGGCTATGCGGCGAGCCAACTCTACGGAGGCGGCAATCTTAGCGGCCTTAGCCAATCCCATACCTGCGCTCATCCTTAGGCGTGACACCTCTTCTATAGGGAGTGTTTTCAGAGTGCACTGCTCTAAAATATTCTCGGCAATGCTCTGACTATCAATGATAATACCTAATAGCTCGCTATCGGTAAGCGATGTTGCTCCGTGCAGGGCTATCTTCTCGTGCAACTCTCTCATTGTGGTAAAATCTCTGCTACGACAAATGTACTACCGCCAACAAAGAGCGTGTCGCTACTTGTCATCAGGCTCTTGGCTCTCTCTACAGCTGTAGCTACTGTCGGCTGGTACTCAAAGTCAAGGCCTAATGCTGAGGCTATAGCGGCGATACTCTCTGCGGTTGCGGCACGGCGAGACTCTGCGCGGGTGAAGATGTAGTGCGCATCTTTTGGCATATAGCTGAGCATCTCAGTAATATTCTTATCCTCGCAGAAGCCCATTACGCAGTAGAGCTTACCCTCCTTGATACCCTCCAACTGCGCAGCCACAAGGCGAATGCCGTGAGGGTTGTGGGCAGTATCGCAGATAACTGTAGGGTCTGTAGATAGTCTCTGCCAACGACCTCGGAAGCCTGTAGTAAGGGTCGTATCTCGCAGACCCTCCACAAAGGCGCGACGGCTGATAGAGAGCGGCGTGTTCTCGTGCAGGTAGTCCGCAACGGCGCACACTGTAGCCACATTCTGGCGCTGATACTCTCCCAGTAGAGGTATGCGCAGGGTGTACTGCTGATTGTCGCGCGTGCGAATCATATCAAAGACCTGCACATCACCTTCGCGCTGCTGACGGTGGCACTCAAAGGCCTGCTCGGCATAGATAACCGTTGAGCGACAGTCGGCTGCAATATCCTCAATAACAAGGTTATAGGCGCTATTCTTCTCGCCGACAACTACAGGAATTGACTTCTTGATAATACCGCCCTTCTCGCGCGCAATCTTAGGCAGTGAGTCGCCCAGCAAATCTGTATGCTCAAGGCCGACATTAGTAATTACGCTCACGGCAGGGATAACGATGTTTGTAGCGTCTAATCTACCACCCAGACCAGTCTCAATAACGGCCACCTCAACATCATTCTGCGCGAAGTAGTCAAAGGCCATAGCCGTAGTCATCTCAAAGAATGAGAGCTCACACTCCTCCATATCCTTGCGGTGCTTGCTCACGAAGTTTACCACCTTCTGCTTAGATATCATCTCGCCATTTATGCGGATTCTCTCGCGGAAGTCTGTAAGGTGTGGTGAGGTATAGAGTCCCACCTGATATCCCGCCTGTTGAAGCACCGAGGCGAGCATATTGCTTACCGAGCCCTTGCCATTTGTGCCAGCCACGTGGATAACAAAGTAGCTGCGCTGAGGGTTGCCTATCTTACGGCAAAACTCACTCACGCGCTCAAGGCCTGGCTTGTATGCTAATGCTCCATCCTGCTGAAAGGTCGGCAGAGAGGTAAAGAGGTAGTCAATGGTTTCTGTGTAGTTCATAGTCTAATCAAGGTAAAACTTTCTTTTGGATAGTATCGCTACGGTATAGAGCAGGCAGAGCAGGGCAATGTAGATTGACAGACGGCCGATATAGTCTCCATAGCGAGTATATATTGTCTTGTGGTCGTTTAGGCGCAGGGTCGCACTTATCACACCTTGCTTGTCCCAACCAAGGCTCTCTATGCTGTCGCCACGCGAGTTGATAAAGCCCGATATGCCCGTATTGGCACTGCGGACAATATCTCTGCGGTGCTCAATGGCGCGTAGGCGGCAATAGGCGTAGAGGTACTTATACCCCCAAGTGTCGCCCCACCAACCGTCGTTGGAGATAACGCCGATAACTTGCGCTCCATTTCTGACAAACTCGCCCATATAGTCGCCATAAAGACCCTCATAGCATATTGCAGGGGCGATTTTGACACCATTATGCTCAAAAGGCTGGCAACTCTTTCCGATACCCAACTGACCCGATATGCCGCCAAGGTCTACACCAAAAATCTTATCCTTGCGGAACCACGCTGGCAGGGTCTCCACACCTATAACCAGCTTGCCCTTGTGGTGTACTGGCGTTACGGCAGGGTCACTACAGATGCCCAGCGCACTGTTGAAGATGTCGTAGTAGATGCCATTGCTTGAGAAGCGATTTGTGTCGCTTATGCGGCGATTGCCGTATGGGACAATGCTCTGAGTACCAGCAATAACCATAGCCTCGCTCTTAGCAAAGCGCAACTGCGTGTTTATCGCCTGCACCACGCGTGTGGCGCTGATAAATCGCTCGTTAACTGTCGTGGCGAGAGATGTCTCTGGCATAAGGATAAAACTTGCCGACTCTACAGGTGCTTCAGATAGCAGTTTGACAAGGCTTTTCTGCTGCTGCGCCTCGCTGCCACTGAACTTCTCGTAGCAATCTACATTGGGCTGCACTGCCGCCACAGCAATCTGCTCTCGCGAGGTGTAACGCTCTGTTGTTGGGGCATTTACGGCATAGAGTATAAGCGAAAAGAGTATCGGACAAACAACCTTTGCTGCTGCCATAATCCAACGACCCTTACCACCACTTTTAAGCGCCTCAAAAATGAGTATGTTTGAGACCAACACCCATAGCGAGCCACCCAGTACGCCCGTATACTCATACCACTGCACCGCCCAAGTGTCAAAGGCAAAGGCGTTGCCCAGAGTCAGCCAAGGGAACGACATTGCTGGCGCCTTGATGTAGATATACTCGCAGGCTATCCACGCCGTTACGAGCAGGGTGTAGGCTATGCCCTTTGCCATTCGCTTGCTCACGATATGGAAGAGCATAAATGGTAGCAGAGCCCACCAACTACCCACTATCGTACCTGCAATAGTGCCTATCGCTGCGGCGTTCCACACCCACCATATAGTGGATAGATGCCACAGTATGAATGTTAGCGAAGCCCATAGCGCAACCTTAACGCTGTCCCTGAATGAGCCAGAGTAGCTACTGCTCACCATAAGCAGCGGCACAAGGGCTACAAGCACTGTAAATCCGCTGACCGTCATCCACCCAAAGCCAAGCAGCAGGGCAGATAGCAGACAGAGTAGCAGTCGCTTTGTGGTTGATAGTTTGGTGGTGTTAGGTGTCATCCTGCTATTTGGTTTTGTAGGCGCAACGATACTTGCCCTTTGCGAGATTTAAGATTTTGCCCTTTAGCAGGTTACGACGCAATGGCGAGAGGTGGTCGGTAAATACCTTACCCTCAATATGGTCATACTCGTGCTGAATTACGCGAGCAGGATAGCCGTCAAACTCGTCGTCGTGCTCTACAAAGTTCTCGTCAAGGTAGCGCATACGAATCTTTACGGGGCGAGATACATTCTCATGTATGCCTGGCAGAGAGAGACAACCCTCCTCAAACAGACCTGTCTGCTCGCTACGCTCATAAATCTCTGGATTGACAAACACGCGGCGGAAGTTTGCCAACTCTGGCACCTCCTCTGCCCAAGGGGTGCAATCAACGATAAAGAGTCGGATGTTCTTGCCAATCTGAGGGGCAGCAAGACCCACGCCCGACGCCTCATCAAGGGTCAGAAACATATCCTCAACGAGCTTCTTAAACTCTGGATACTCTGGTGTTATCTCTACCGATTGGTTACGCAGTACTGGCGAACCATAGATTACTATTGGGTATATCATTGCAAAATTATTTTTTATTTGGCTATTGGCTTTTAGCTATTAGCCGTTGGCTTACCTTTGGTAACCCGACCCTGCTCCGCCTCGGCAAAGTTCAAGCGAGTTTGACTTTGCCCTCAGCTTAATCGCAGCGTTGGCTTTTCTGTGGTATCCGCAAAGCGGATTTATATATGTCGGCAGAGCCGACGCCTCTATAAGGCTAATGGCTAATGGCTAACGGCTAACGGCTAATGGTTAATGCTCTCCATATAGGATTGCAGGATTATTGTTGCGGCAACGCGGTCTACAATAGCCTTATCGCGGCGTGCCATTTTGCCAATACCGCTCTCAAGGATTGTGCGCTGGGCCATAACAGATGTAAATCGCTCGTCGTGCAGCACCACCTCCTTATCGGGATATGCCCTACGCAGGCGCAGAACAAGTGGCTCGATATATTTCATCGTCTCCGAAGGCTCTCCGTTCATCTGCGACGGCTTGCCGACAACTATCGTTGAAACGTCATTTTCTGCGCAATATTGTGCGATATATCGCTCCAACTCTTTGGTTGCCACAGTCTCAAGCGCTCCAGCGATAATGCGCAGAGGGTCGGATACTGCCAACCCCGTGCGCTTAACGCCGTAGTCTATAGCGAGGATTCTTGACATTACGCCTTAATCTTCTTGTACAGAGGGCGGAATGATACAGCCTCGCCAATAATCTTCTCAAGGTCGGCAATAGCAACTCTCTGCTGCTCCATAGTGTCGCGGTGGCGGATAGTTACAGTGCCGCTCTCAAGGCTGTCGTGGTCTACAGTGACGCAGAATGGAGTACCTACAGCATCCTGACGGCGATAACGCTTACCGATAGAGTCCTTCTCGTCGTATGTTACAGTGTAGTCAAACTTCAGACTGTCAATAATCTGGCGCGCAAGCTCTGGAAGACCGTCCTTCTTAACAAGTGGCATAACGGCAACCTTTGTAGGAGCAAGACAAGCAGGTATGCGAAGCACTACGCGCTCCTCACCGTTCTCAAGCTTCTCTTCGCAGTATGCAGCAGACATAATCTGCAAGAACATACGGTCTACGCCGATAGAGGTCTCAACAACATAAGGAACATAGCTCTCGCCACGCTCTGGGTCAAAGTACTGAATCTTCTTGCCAGAGTACTCCTGATGTCTACCAAGGTCAAAGTCGGTACGAGAGTGGATACCCTCAACCTCCTTGAAGCCAAATGGGAAGTTGAACTCAATATCTGTTGCTGCATTAGCATAGTGAGCCAGCTTGTCGTGGTCGTGGAAGCGGTAGTTCTCATCGCCAAAGCCAAGTGCGCGGTGCCAAGCCATACGGGTGTTCTTCCACTCATTCCACCACTGCATCTCTGTGCCTGGCTGTACAAAGAACTGCATCTCCATCTGCTCAAACTCGCGCATACGGAAGATAAACTGGCGAGCCACAATCTCATTACGGAACGCCTTACCAATCTGCGCAATACCAAATGGGAGCTTCATACGACCAGTCTTCTGCACATTAAGGAAGTTTACAAAGATACCCTGTGCAGTCTCTGGGCGGAGGTAGATTGTATTTGCACCCTCGGCAGTAGAGCCCATCTGGGTAGAGAACATAAGGTTGAACTGGCGAACATCTGTCCAGTTGCGAGTGCCAGAGATAGGGCATACAATCTCGCAGTCAAGGATAATCTGCTTCAGAGCCTCAAGGTCGTTCTTGTCCAACGCCTCAACAAAGCGAGCGTGAACAGCGTCGCGCTTAGCAGTAATCTCAAGTACGCGAGCGTTTGTTGCACGATACTGCGCCTCATCAAATGCCTCGCCAAAGCGCTTGCGAGCCTTGTCAATCTCCTTCTGAATCTTCTCGTCCTGCTTTGCCATCCAATCCTCAATAAGCACATCGGCACGATAGCGCTTCTTTGAGTCCTTGTTGTCAATCAGTGGGTCGTTAAATGCAGCTACGTGGCCAGAAGCCTCCCAAGTCTTTGGGTGCATAAAGATAGCCGCATCAATACCAACGATATTCTCGTGTAGCTTAACCATTGAGTCCCACCAGTAACGCTTGATGTTGTTCTTCAGCTCAACACCATTCTGACCGTAGTCATAAACAGCGCCAAGACCGTCATAAATCTCGCTTGAAGGGAAAATAAAACCATACTCCTTGCAGTGAGCAATCAGTTTCTTAAAGAGTTCTTCCTGTGTCATAAATCAATATTTTTGTTGTTGTTTTTACCAAAATTTCGTAGCCATACGCTAAAAGCGTAGCTTCAAACTGCAAAGGTATAATTTTTTTTCGGATATATCGCCACTTTGGTTTTGAAACAGACTCTGTTTCCTAAATTTTTTATAACTTTGTTGTCAAATTTTTAGCTATGAAGAGATTTAATCACTTACTGATACTGTTCTTTTTGGCGCTTTTTACGGCGTGTACAACTGGTGAAAATGAGCCAGAAATTGTCCTAACATCACTGCGTGTAGAGCCTCGCAGTATTACCCTTGAGGTGGGCGGAACAAAGAGTCTTAAGGCTGTATATGAGCCTGAAATAGAGGATATTCTATTCACTTGGTCATCAACAGATGTAGATGTTGCAAGGGTTACGGATGAGGGTGTTGTTACAGCACTCTCTGAGGGCTCTGCGCAGATTATATGCAAGTATGGAGAAGGCGCATCTGCCCGCTGTGCTGTGCAGGTTGTTCCAAAGAGTGTGCAAAAGCCTACACAGATTAATGTTGAGTCGCTTGCTGCGCCACTGAGCAAGAGTATGATTTTCTCCTCTCGCCAGCTCAGATATCCCGGAACGGTTATGCAGTGTTTTGACTTCTACGATAGCAGTCAGAATGGCTATATATACTTTACGCAGTGTGGTGCTGATGCTACTACGGGTAATAAGTGGATTGTTGTTGCCAGTCGCGTAAAGAGAGGTGTTTATGGCGATAGTACGCATAGTGGCGAGGCTATGTATCTACGCTGGTTTGGTCATGGAACAATAATGTGCATTGAGCATAGCCAGACAGACGGTAAGGACTATATCTGGGTCAATACAAATGGTACACTCTCTGGTACAAGCTACACAAACCAGAAGACCGTTTCGCGCATCCTCTATGAGCCTGATAAGACCTATGAACATCGTGCGGGCGAGCACTTCTACCTTGATTCATACCGCGATAGTAGTGGTAAGACTTGGAGCAATCTGCTTGATTTTCAAGTAAATATAGACTTTAAGGCTCGCCGAATGCTTGCCGTCTGTCGCACAAGTGGCGTTAGGCATCTTATCGTCTACGACCTTGATAAAGTCCTTGCGCTCAAGGAGCAGGATGTTACTCTTACTCGCACTTGGGGTGGTGAGGGCGATACTGGCACAACGAAACACACCACGACGGAGACTATCAAGGCGCGCAATGTCGGCTCTTTGACCCCGATAGGCTCGTTTACCCTTAAGATACCATCTGGCACGACTGACTTCTCACAGACCCACTCAACATCATATCAGGGCCACGCCATTGCGGGCGATTATATCTACTGGTACGAGGGTAATGCGTATGAGAAAAAGTCGGGTAGTGGCATCTATGATAACTCGCAGGCATACCTTGAGGTCTTTGACTATACGGGCAAGCGCATAGTGCCCCGCACAAGGGTCGCTGCAGTCTCAGATATAGAGAATCTTACGGCACTTGTAAACCTCAACACAAACCTCTATTGCGAGGCTGAGGGTGTGCAGGTTAAGGGCGATAAACTCTATATAGGAATCGTTACCCATAAGGCAGGAATGACCTCAAAGAATCGCGTGGCAACCATTCTGGAGTATACTATCTTCAAGTAGACTAAATAAATCTGTCCAAAAAGTTGCAAAAGTTGATAAATTTTACTATGTTTGTCAGACGATAGTTAGAATTATTGATATGGTAACATCTACCAAGGGTTTGACAGCAGAGCAGTGTGCTGACTACTTTAGGGGTATTCTTGCAAAGGAGTTTCCTGAGTGTAGTATCCGCGAGAATGTATCTGTAGCGGAACTTGTTGGGAATGTAGATGCCACTTTCCGCCTCTATAAGACCCGTCCATATCAGGCGTATAAGGCGGAGTGGGGTGCTCCATACACCTTTGTGGTTGCTCGTGAGGGTAGGGTTGTGGCTGTAATTATGCTGGCCGAGAAGTGGAAGCAGTACAATAATGTCAAGTACCTTATCTCAAAGATGTATATGAAAAAGCTCGGCATTCCATATATCCCGTTTTATACAGAGATGAAAAACGATATAGGCTATGTTGTAGAGCGTTTGGCAAAGCATATTAATTTACAAAAACAATAGAGATTATGGGAACATTACTTATTATTGTGGGCTTGGTGCTCGCTCTTGTCGTAGCTATTTTTGGCAAGAAAAAGAGTGCTGCAACACCTTCTGCTCCAGCGCAACCAACACAGCCGGTTGCACCTATAGAGCCTACGCCAGAGTTTCCGCCAGTGAATCTGAAGGCGGTTCACCTTGCTAATTCAACTAACGGTATGAGTTACGAGCAGTGTCTGCTCTACTTTAAGGATGTGCTTACAACGGAGTTCCCAGATTACAGCTTCCGTGAAAATGTGGCGGTGCAGGATTTGGTTGGTCCTCAGGGTGCATCGTTTAAGCTCTACGACACTCGTCCAGTGCAGGAATATAAGCCGGAGTGGGGTCTGCCATATAGCTTTGTTGCTTATAAGGGTACAAGGGTCGTGGCAGCGATACTTGTTGTCCGCACAAAGAAGGACTACAAAAAAGTAAAACTCCTTGTCTCTAAGGCATTTATGGATAAGCTGAATATTCCACTAATGGTCTTCTATGCTGATATTCCGAACAGAATAGAGTATGTTGTAACCCGCGTGGCAAAGGCATTGAAGTAATAGAGTAAGGGGGATGCACTCTGTTGTGCCTGTGGCGGATGCAGCATAGCTCAAACTGGGTCTTGCAGGCGACCGAGCTATGTACCATCTGGTGATAGGCGAAATTCGCCTATTCAAAATAACTCCCCCTTTCTTTTTTTTCTATGGATAGCATTATTGAGCAACTTGCCTCGCAGAGGGTGTGGGAGGAGTACCTTGCCTATCGTCTGAAGAGGGGTCGTCTAAACTGGAACGAGTTTTGTGATACGGATACTTTTGTGGAGACAGAGCGGTATCTGCCCTTGGTGAGTAGCATCCTTGAGGGAGGCTCACTCTCTATTCCCTATAAGCGCGAGATAAACAAGATGGGAACGAATAAAAAGCGCGTTGTCTACTCTTTTAACGATGAGGAGATGACGTTGCTCAAGGTTATGTCCCACCTGCTCTATAAGTATGACGAGACTTTTGCTCCTAACTGCTACGCTTTTCGCCGAGGTGTTCGCGTGGCGGATGCAGTTACAAGGCTCTACCGAAAGGTGCGACATAGAGGTCTGTGGGCGTATAAACTCGATATCCACAACTACTTCAACTCTATATCTATACCGATTCTTCTGCCACAGCTCAAGCAACTGCTTGCCGATGACAAGCCTCTGTATGACTTCTTTGAACGCCTGCTCTCGGATGGTCGTTGTCTTACAAATGAGCAGGTTGTTGTGGAGCAGAGGGGTGTTATGGCTGGTGTACCAGTGGCTTCATTCCTTGCAAATGTATATCTTAACGAGGTGGACCACTACTTTGCTAATCAGGGAGTTATCTACGCTCGCTACTCAGACGATATAATACTTTTTGCTTCTGATAGTAGTC
Source organism: Alistipes sp. (assembly GCA_017938765.1). Taxonomy (GTDB): domain Bacteria; phylum Bacteroidota; class Bacteroidia; order Bacteroidales; family Rikenellaceae; genus Alistipes. Next base: position 121,253 of record JAGBAX010000007.1, read on the forward strand.
AGTTGCAGAGCCACAGGGCAAAGATTCTTGAGTTTCTTGATAAGTACCACCTTGAGGTTAATCCGACAAAGGAGAGAATCTACTCGCCCGACAAGCCGTATGAGTTTCTGGGATTTAGGTGTGGACAAAATGGTATTGACATCTCCCACTCTGGCGTAGAGAAGATGAAGGGTAAGATTCGCCGTAAGATGCGCGCCCTGCTACGCTGGAAAGAGCGCAACGGCCACTCTGCCGAGCGCGCTATGACGGCTATGATAAGGTATTTTAACCGCAAGTTTTTTGATACTAACCTTGACGGTATGCTCACTTGGTCGCGCTGGTACTTCCCCGTAATCACGACTACTGAAGCTCTAAAAGAGATAGACCATTTTATGCAACAATCTATCCGCGTGCTATCTACAGGTCGCCACAATAAATCTAACTACCGCATAACCTACGAAAAAATCAAGGCTCTGGGCTATAGAAGCCTTGTGCACGAGTTTTATAAACAGAAAGAGCAGCGAGAGTAACCAATTTTTACACATTATTATATTGTCAAGATAGTGAAATATTAATATTTTTCGCTATCTTTGTGCTATTAACTATAAAATGAAATAATTATGTTTGACAAGTTTTCTGCAAGACATATCGGCACTACAGATGACAATCAGCTCTCTGAGATGCTGGAGGTTATCGGTGTAAGTAGCGTTGAGGAGCTTATCGGAGAGGTTATTCCCGACAATATCCGCCTTGAGCAGCCACTGGAGCTTAGTGAGGCGATGAGCGAGTATGAGTTCCGCGAGCATATCACACAGCTTGCCGACCTTAACGAGCCTTACCGCTCATTTATCGGTATGGGATACTATCCAAATGCTGTCAGCGCAGCCATTATGCGCAATGTTTTTGAGAATCCTGCGTGGTATACATCCTACACCCCTTATCAGGCTGAGATTTCGCAGGGTCGCCTTGAGGCACTGCTCAACTTCCAGACCGCTATCTGCTCCCTTACGGGCATGGAGATTGCAAACTGCTCACTACTTGACCAAGGTACAGCTGTTGCCGAGGCTATGCTGATGATGTACTCCCTGCGCTCACGCGAGGCGGTCAAGGAGGGCAGAAATCAGATTTTTGTAGATGAAAATATCTTCCCACATACCCTTGATGTGCTTCTGACTCGTTCAGAGCCATTCGGCATTGAGCTTATCATAGATAACTTTGCAGAGTATACATTCACTGGCAAGGAGTTCGGTGCTATACTTCAGTACCCTGCTGCTAATGGCGAGATTCGTGACTATAATGCCTTTGTCGCTGCGGCACACGCTGCGGGCGCGCTGGTGGCTGTAGATGCAGACCTGCTCTCGCTTGCCCTGCTGACCCCTCCAGCCGAGTGGGGTGCAGATATCGCTGTGGGTACTACCCAGCGTCTGGGTTGCCCTATGGGCTTTGGTGGCCCATCGGCGGGCTATATGGCTACTCGCGAGGCTTACAAGCGTAATATGCCTGGTAGAATTATCGGCGTCTCTGTAGACCGTCTGGGTAATAAGGCTCTGCGTATGTCGCTCCAGATGCGTGAGCAACATATTAAGCGCGAGCGCGCAACATCAAACATCTGTACAGCCTCTGCCCTTATGGCCTCTATCGTGGGCTTCCACTGCGTATATAACGGTGCTGAGGGTCTTGCTCGCGCAGCGATGACGGCTCATACCGCCGCTGTGTCGGTTGCCAAAAACCTTGAGGATATGGGTTATGAGCTTGTCTGCGACACCTTCTTTGATACTATTGAGGTTGTTGCCGATGCGGCTGTCGTTGAGTCTGTGGCCCTTGAGAACGGTATTAACTTCTACTATCCTACTGAGGACCGCGTGCGTATAGCCTTTGACGAGGTTACAACTATTGAGGAGATTGTCTCCGTAATTGGCATATTCGCTACTGCTGCGGGTGTGGATATGGGCGAGATGATGATTGCCGCTAACCATAACATCCCTGTAGAGCTGCGCCGAACAACGCCTCTGCTTGCCGAGCCAGTGTTCAACCGCTACCGCTCTGAGAGCGACCTTATGCGATATATCAAGCGCCTTGAGCTGAGAGATATCTCACTTGCCAACTCAATGATTTCATTAGGTAGCTGTACTATGAAGCTCAATGCGGCAGCTATTATGCAGCCACTATCTCTTGCGGGCTTCCAGAATGTACACCCATTTGCTCCTGCCGACCAAGCGGAGGGCTACCTGCAGCTTATTGAGGAGCTTGAGCGCGACCTTGCTACTATCACAGGCTTTGAGGCCTGCTCACTGCAGCCAAATTCGGGTGCTGCGGGCGAGTATGCGGGACTTATGGTTATCCGCGCATACCACCAGAGTCGCGGTCAGGGATACCGTAATGTGGTGCTTATCCCAGCCTCTGCACACGGCACAAATCCAGCCTCGGCAGCTATGGCGGGCATGAAGATAGTTACTGTCGCTTGCGATGCTAACGGAAATATTGATGTTGAGGATTTGAAGGCCAAGGCGGCTCAGCACTCTGCCGAGCTGTGCGCACTGATGGTTACATACCCATCTACTCACGGTGTGTTTGAGAGCCGTATTCGCGAGATTGTAGACGCTGTTCACGATGCGGGTGGCGAGGTATATATGGATGGCGCAAATATGAATGCACAGGTGGGTCTAACTAATCCAGGCTTTATCGGTGCTGATGTCTGCCACCTTAACCTGCATAAGACCTTTGCAATGCCTCACGGCGGTGGTGGTCCAGGCGTAGGTCCAATCTGCTGTGCAAAGCACTTGGCGCCATTCTTGCCGTCACACTCTGTCGTGGCTACAGGTGGCGAGCAGGGCATAACTGCCGTATCTTCAGCACCTTGGGGCTCGGCTATGCTTCTGCCAATAACCTATGGATATATCAAGATGCTTGGCGAGGAGGGTCTGCGCGCTGCTACGCAGATGGCAATTGTCAATGCTAACTATATGGCTTCGGCAATCAAGGAGGAGTTCCGCACATACTACTCTGGCGAGACTGGCCGCGTGGCACACGAGATGATTCTTGACCTTACACACTTCAAGCGCGAGTATGGCGTAGATTGTGGCGATATAGCCCACCGCCTTATGGACTACGGCTTCCACGCACCAACCCTCTCATTCCCAGTGCATGAGACCCTTATGGTTGAGCCTACCGAGAGTGAGCCTAAAGAGGAGATGGACCGCTTTATTGAGGCTCTTGTCGCTATCAAGCGCGAGTGCGAGGCTATCGCGGGCGAGGCAGATAATGTCGTTGCTAATGCCCCTCATACCGCTGCCGAGATTGCGGGCGAGTGGAACCACCCATACTCCCGCCAGCAGGCTGTGCTGCCACTTGCGTGGGTCGGCGTGTCCAAGTTCTTCCCTTATGTCTCAAAGATTGATAACGGCTACGGCGATAGAAACCTTGTGGCAGTAAATAGGGATTAATTGTAAATCCAAATAAAAGCACTATATTTGCAAACCAAAATTTAAAAATATCAAGACGATGAAAGTAGAAAACAGCAAAATGGTTGCGGTAAACTATACCCTTACCGTAGACGGAGAGATTGCAGATAGAAATCCAGAGGGCAAGCCACTGGAGTTTGTATGTGGCGCAGGTATGCTCCTTCCAAAGTTTGAGGGCGCGCTTATGGGCAAAGAGCCAGGCGATAAGGTCTCATTCACCCTTGAGCCAGCAGATGGCTACGGCGAGGTTATCGCAGATGCTATCGTAGACCTTCCAAAGAATATCTTTATGATTGACGGCAAGATTGCTGAGGATATCCTCTTTGAGGGCAATATCGTGCCAATGTCAGACGCCGAGGGTCACCGTATGAACGGTATTATCCGCGCTGTTAAGGAGGAGACCGTAACTATGGACTTCAACCACCCTATGGCAGGCAAGACCCTTAACTTTGATGTTGAGGTAGTCTCTGTTCGCGATGTTACACCTGAGGACCTTCAGGGTAGCTGTGGTTGCGGTTGCGGCGATGGCTGCGACTGTGGCGAGCACGAGTGCGGTGATGGTTGCGACTGCGGCGGCTGCCACTAAACAGCATCCACCCATAAAAAATCGGCAGGAGACACCCTCTTGCCGATTTTTTTGTTCTGTATGGTTGCATTTATCGTCTAAAAGATGTACATTTGTATTACTAACCAAAAACTAATATACTATGTCACTTTTTGATGCCATACTGGGTAATGCAACCGCAGTAAACCTTGAGGAACTAACACAGGAGTTCAGCGATATCCTTGTTCCGGGCGAGGTTATAGAGTCCGCCTTTGTTGTAATCCGCGATAAGTGGGTATTTACTAACAAACGCCTTATTCTTCTTGATGTACAGGGACTTACAGGTAGAAAGCGCGAGTATATGACCATCCCTTATCGTTCTGTAGACCGCTTCTGTATTGAGACAGCCGGCACGCTTGACGACGACTGCGAGATGAAAATTTGGGTCAAGGGCATGGCCGAGCCGCTTGTTAAGGAGTTCAAGCGCAACACCGACATCAAGGGACTCCAGCGCGCTCTGGCTTCACACGTGCTGTAATCCCATCCCCAAAACCAGAAAACACAATCGGCAAGAGACCCCTCCTGCCGATTTTTTTGTCTACACCGCTACAGGTTGAACCGACCTCTCATTTTGATTTTACCTACTTTTACGCAACCGTCCGAGGGGTTGAACGGTCGCCGCAGGTTTGAGCAGAGCGAACAAGGCAGATGCAATCGCAGATTGTTGTGGTTGAAGAACGATGTATGAAAATCTATTTTCAAGTACAATCGTTTTTCAAACACGAAAGTTGCGCAGCAACCATCTGCCCAAGAGCCGACAACTCTGCCACACCGCCACCGACTGAACGACCTCGGCTTCGGGAACAAAAAAAAGAGAAGTCCTAAGAACTTCTCTTTTGCGTACCCTATGATGTCCTATTTTCGAACGAGTTTTTGCGGGACTTGGGTCGTCTTTGGTCTTTGAGGGATATTATACCTGACCCGAATAATCTTCCGTGGATTGAAAAAAATTGAGTGATTGTGAAAAAACGCTTGACTTTGAGATATGAGCCTACTATATTTTAGTAGGTTTACATACCTAACTGCGCCGATGGTGTCGGCGTGGTTTAATAATAATTCTATGTATAAATATTAAAAAGATGTCGAAAAATGAAGACAAAAAGAAATCATTTGTAATGTACGACTCCTTTTTGGAGGCAATGAAGCACCTCAACGATGCAGAGTTTCGTGAGTGTGTATTGAAAATTAGAGATTATGCTCTTGAAGGAGTAGATGAGGAGAGCAGTAGTCCTATGGTTAATGTAATAATGGAGTTGGCGAAACCCAATCTTGATAGTGCCAAGCGGCGGTATATGGCGAGTGTTGAGAATGGTAAGAAGGGTGCCGAGTTTGGTAAGTTAGGTGGTGCACCGAAGGGAAATCAGAACGCTCGCAAAAACAACCCCCAATCAACCCCGAAACAACCCCTTGATGTAGATGTTAATGATAATGTTGAAGTAGATGAAAATGAAGAAGTAAATGTTGAGGTTGATGCTGATGCTCCATCAGGTTCAACAGCGTTTCAATATTCTTTTTCTAATTCTTCAAATAGTTCTTTAACTTACGAAGCGAACGAGAGTGAGCTATTGGAAGAAGAGGAAGAAAATAATGAAAGAAATCTGGGTTTAGACCTCAAGGGTCTTGTGTTTGTTCCAGCGAGCGAGGTGGAGAAAGAAATCCATATATACTCCAAGAGTGAAAGTGATAATACTCCTCCCGTCAGCCCTTGTTCTGAAAAGGAGCCAGAGTGTTCCGCCGCCCGTCCTCAACAGCAGAAAGATTCTGGTATGGATATGAGCAAATATTTAGAGGAGTGTATCATTAAGAACGCCACAAGACTTGCTTGCCTCCGCAAAAATGCCCTGCCCCAAGATGACAATCTCTTTTGGAGAACAGTAGGTTTATATTGCGACCTATATGGGGATAGCAAGAAAGATGCAGCGAGATTCTTGAATAAACTTATTAGTGAACAAATAAGGAAAGGTATAGTTTAGTGTATTCAACTCTTGTCTGTATTCAGAAAAATCGGCTGCCGCAATTAAGTGACTGCCATTTCTGTACTCGGATTATTCAAAGATTTATTTGCTCTCAACAAATCTTTTGGGCATTTGCTACTTTGAATTGCTTTTATAAACCTTTTGCCGTCTCCAAAGCCCTCTCCAAGTCTGCCACCGAAGAGACCTCAATAACCTCTGTTCCCAACTTTATAAAACCGCTGATGGTCGGTTTGTTCTCTACCTCTATCAAATCCACAACATCAACTTGCAGCACTTCGGCAATGCGCGATAAAGTGCTTAGTGTTGGATTTCCATTCAATGTTGTAGACAAATTTACAGGGTGAACATCAAGCATTTCGGCAACCTTTGCCAATGTCCAACCCTTCTGCTTTACGATTTCTTTTACTCTCAGTTTTGCCATAATGGTCCTATTTTAATCACAAAGATAGAAAATAAATATCAAAATACTAATTATTTCCATGTAAATTAAAAGAAAACACTAAAATAATTTGGATTATTAATATTAAAATATTATCTTTGTAGTAGAAAATAAAGGGTATAATACTAGTAAAACTACAGCTATGACAAACACATTGGTAATTACAAATCAGACAGCAACAAGAATGGCGGTTATTGCAGCTCGTACAGGTAATGAGCTAATAACGGGAGCAAAGGCGATGATGATTGAGAACTTGAAGCATAAGCTTCGTACAGGTGTGGCCCATTTTCTCTACATCAAAAAGAACGGAGAAGTAAGAGAAGCGTGGGGAACAACTAATTCTGCTCTTGCCTACAAATATACCAACGGTAGGGGTGTTAGTCGTGAAATTTACTCCACCACCGCCTATTTTGACATTGAGAAATCCGCTTGGCGTTCGTTCCGTTGGGAGTCAATTGTAAAGGTGTTCTAACGGGCACCTTTTATTATTTTTCTATACAATGTCCCATCGGGTGTTGTTCGTTTAGGAAATATTTTTTAATTTTGTCAGTGTAATCATTTGATTACGGACATATAGAAAGTGTTTTCGCAGTCCTGAAATGGAAATGTGGTAGTTTTCAATTGACTAAGGGATAACGAACAGCACTCATTTCTTGTACATATGCTATTGGTGTACCCACACCAATCTATTGGCATATTACAGGTGTGGGGCATTGTATCGTTTATTTTAGTCAAGGTTTTACCACAACCTCCATTTTGATAAACGGAAATCATCTCCACACTTTCTTTTTGTCATAACAGCGCAAACATTATAAACTAAATTTTAATACTTTACTGTTATGAAGAGACTATTCTTTATTATTGCAGCAATGACAATGGTATTGTCAAGCTGCTCTGAAATCAACGACCGTCTAGACGGATTGGAGCAGACTGTTGATGCGATTCAAAACAACCAAATCGCAACAATTCAACAACAGATTACATCTATCAAATCATCAATCTCTAAATTGGAACAGGCTGATGTAGAGCTTAAAGGATATATCACAACTCTTCAGAACAGAGCCATAGAACTGGAGAATGAGATTGCATCTACAAACAATAAAATCAAAGAGTTGAAAAATTCATTAGAGGGTGAAATCGACTCTGAAACAGCACGAGTAATTGCACTGTTAGAGACCGCAAAGAGAGATATTCAATCTGAACTAAATTCCATCAACAACATTATTGGCAACTTAGAGCAGAAAGACAAAGAACTCTCAAGTAAAATCAATCTGTTGACTGATTATGTTGATAATAGCATTGCCAACACTAAGAATTGGGCAACCGCGACCTTCGCAACCCTTGACCAGTACAATGAATTGGCAAATATAGTAGCCAGCATTGGCATTGATGCAAAAACTGTAAACAAACTACTTAGCGAGCTGGAGGAGCGTATTGAACAGAAGCTAGCAGACGCAACAAAGGGTGTTAAGGCGGATGTAGCAAATGCTGTTAAAGAGATTACAAAGGAATATAAAGATGCTATCTCAAAGGCCAACTCAGATATTACTACTGCGTATAACGAAGCCATCAAAACAGCTATTGACGAGGTTGAAGCTTCAATCAAGTCTTGGGTAAATAGTCAACTTTCTGGCTATTACACTATAGCTGAGGCTAATGCCAAGTTGGAGGCATTAAAAGTAGCCTTGGAGAGTAAAATCACCGCTTCAGAGAACTCTATCAAGGAGAGTATTTCAGAATTAGAAACACAGATTAACACCAAGATTAACGAGAATAGCAAGCTTATCTCAGCTCTTGAGAATGACCTCTCATCACTCACTGCAGAGGCTGCAAAAAATGCCAATGACATTATTGCTAACGCCAATGCAATCGAGGCTAATGCCGAGAATATTCGCAAAAACGCTCAGGCTATTTTGGATAACGATGCCGATATTGAGGCTAATGCACAGTTGATTGCTGCTAACAAAGCTCTCATTACAGCAAATAACTCTCTTATCAACCAGAACCAGGCTGCTATTGCTCAACTTCAAAGTCAGGTAAGCGCCAACGAGCAAGCAATCGTAGCTAACGCAACAACCATCGCAAAGAATGCAGCCGACATTAGTGCCAACGCAGCTCAGATTGCAAACAATGCCGCTGCTATTGCTGATAATTTGGCGGCAATTACTGCCAATGCGGCAGAAATAGCTGCACTTCAAGAGGAGTTGGTTGAGACTACAAAGGAGATTACTCAGGCTTATAAAAATGCTATCTCAAATGCAATTACAACCCTTAATGGCGAACTGCGTGACCACATTGCTTCGGAGGTAGATGCTGTAAACTCTACAATCGAGGCGCTAACTACTCGTGTCACCGCTTTGGAGAAGGAGGTAAAGAATATCAAGGCTGCTATTTACAACATTCAGGGCGATATTTCAACCCTTCAGGAGCAGGTTGCCGCTATCTTGGCTCGTATTCAGTCTATCAGCTATGTGCCAAAGTATGCCGACAACAATGCAACAATGTACTACACCAATAGCAATGGTAAAATTACCGCTGGTAAAGCAACATTGGACTTTGAGATACAGCCAGCATCTACAGCCGCTGAGCTTATACCTGTTTGGCAGAGCGCACTGAGCGCTAAGGCTGTCTATACCCTTACACGCGCGTCGGCAGGTGAGTTTGTAAACCTTGCTATCGAGAGCGCAACCGCTAAGGATGGTATCTTGACCGTAGTTATCTCAGGCGCAGCCCTTGATGAGGCATTCTTCCGTAGCGAGATTTCTGCAAATGTTCGCCTTCAGGTCTCTGACGGCAACAATCAGCGAGCTTCGGAGTATGTAAATATGGTGCCATGGACTATTGACAACATCGCCTTCACTGATGCGAACTTCAAGGCGGTGCTCTTGGAGAAGTATGATACAAATAGCGACGGTGAGATTTCTGCCGACGAGGCTGCTGCAGTTACCTCTCTTGATGTCTCTGCAACTATTCCTCAAATCACATCTCTTGAGGGTATTGAGTACTTTGCCAACCTTGAGACTCTCGACTGCTCTTATAATAAGATTGGCTCGCTTAACCTTGCAAGTAATACCAAACTCACAACTCTCACCGCAGCTACTAATGCACTGGAGTCTGTCGCTCTGCCTTCGTCAGTAACGACGCTCGACTTGTCGAACAACAAACTCGCAACCGTCGATGTTAGCAAGATGAAGGGCCTCACCTCGCTCAATGTATCTATCAACAAGCTCGGCTCGCTCAATGTGTCGCAGAATAAGCAGCTCACCTCGTTGCTCTGCCTCAAAAATGAGCTTGTGTCGCTCGATGTGACCAACCTCACACTCCTTACCGCGCTCAACTGCTCTAACAACCATATCGAGAGCCTCAACCTCGGCAAGAATACTGCACTCACAGCGCTCGATGCGTCTAAGAATGCACTGACCCTGCTCGATGTTACTAAATCTGCAGAACTTACAGAACTGCTCTGTAATGACAATCAGCTCACAAAGCTCTATGTTGTCGGCTTGGTTAAACTCGCAACTATCAACTGCTCTACCAACAACCTTGCAGAGCTCTCTCTGGCTGGCTGCACCGCACTCACCGACCTCGATTGCTCGAAGAATGCGCTTGAGTCACTCAATATTATCCCTGCGCAGAAGTTGCAGACCCTCAACTGCTCTGCCAACGCACTCACCGCGCTCGATATCAGCAATAATGCAGCCCTTACCACCCTCGACTGCTCGGAGAATCCGAACCTCGTGAAGCTCTGGGTGAAGAATGAGGAGCAACTCTCGGCTGTGGCTATCACCAAGGATAACACCACCACAACCTATTTCAACAATGGCGGTCTGCACATTCCTGATGCAAACTTGAAGGCTTACCTCGTGAATAACTACGACGACGATGGCGACGAGGAGATTTCTATCGTTGAGGCTGATAATATCACTCTGGTAAATTGCTCGGGCAAGGGCGTGGCTGATTTGACAGGCTTGGAGTCTTGTACTAACCTCGCAACTCTCAACTGCTCGAACAATAGCATCACTAAGATTGAACTGCCAAACCTCTTGAAGCTCCGCACTCTAACTTGTAACGACAACCCTATCGAGCGTATCAACCTCGATAACTGCGCAGCGTTGGAGTATCTCAACTTGCAGGGTGTAACAACCAACGCTATCAATGGAACCGCAATTACACTTGATAACTACACCCAGGCTGACAACCTCTATTTCACTGCTAAATTCACTCCGTTTACATCGTTTACGGTAAAGAATACACCTACTCTTACCGACCTTGAATTCTATGGTGACTTTACTGATGTTGCCGTAACTGACAATACCGCACTTACTTCGTTGGTATTCTACTCACCAGCGGTTAATGCTACTTTGTCGGGCAATAGCGTGTTGGAGGGCGTTGATGTTTCGGCGCTCGCTGACCTCCAAACTCTCGATGTGCAGAAGTGTAACTTGCAGTCGCTCGATGTTGCCAAGAATCTTGCTCTTACATCACTTATCTGTAACAACAACTCCCTCACTACGCTCGATGTATCGAACAACACCTCGCTTGTGAAGTTCTATTGCAATGACAACCAATTGCCTAAAATCAATGTTACGGCAAACACCGCACTCGAAGAGTTTGATATTTCTAATAACTTACTCTCTGCACTCAATATCCGTAGCAATACTGCACTTACCTATCTTAATGTAAGCAACAATGCTGAACTTTCGATGGTGGATGTGAAGTATAATACCGCATTGCAGAAATTGTATTGTAACGGTATCGCTATTGGCGAGTTGAATATCGCAAACAATACGGCATTGACTAAATTGGAGTGTCATACTAATTCAAATTTGACGACTCTGACTTGTGACGATGCTTTTGATTTTACAACTACCCACATTAGCATCAATAAGGGGTTGGATATTCTTAGCACAAGCGGCAATGTATTAACACCTTCTGTTGGCGATTTAATCACCGTAAATCTTGGTGCAGGAGTCGTATTCTCTGCCACAAGTGATTCATTTAAGATGGTGTCGGTTTGCGCAGATAATCTAAAATGGAGTAGTAGGTTCACTGTCGAAGGTATAACTTCACAAGATGATGGTTTGGCAAATATGAATACCGTAAAGGCTCTAAATCCCGATTTAGGCGCCTACCCTGCATTCAAATGGTGTGCAGATTATGGCGTAGATTGGTATCTTCCTGCTAAAGTAGAGATGATGACAATTTGCGAACTTAGATTAACTATTAACTCAACCCTCTCTGCTAATGAATATACTAATCTCGATGAAGGAGAGTATTGGTCTTCAACTTGGAGTAATGATGATGGCCGATATGCGACCGCAGTTTATTTCCAGTTTGGCTCGCCCTACTCTCACAACGGTATGTATAAGCATAATGTAAGACAGGTGCGTGCTGTCCTCGCTTTTTAAGTAATGATTAACTAAGGTTGGTGGTTTCCGCCACCAACCTTATGTGAAGATTAAATATACAACTATGGAGAAATGTAAATACCAAGTTATAAAAAAAGATAAAGATGGTCTTTTAATATATAAATGCAAACTAAATACTGAACCTAATGAGAATGTATTTAGAATAAAAGAGCATTTTGAAGAGCAGTTCCCTGGAAAGACTTTTTGCATAAACAGTGGAGTATGTTATTATATTGGATATGAAAATGAATGCCCTTGTTGCAAATAATTCATTTAATGAAAAATTATGACACTAAAAATTTAACAAGATTATGACAGAAGAAAAACACAATGAAATTACAAGGCGCATAGAAGAACTAAAAAAGGCAAAAATCAGAGTGCGAAAATATACCTCAGAACCAGCAGTCGAGGTTGAATGCGTCATTGCCAAAACTACGATAACTGAAATAGGAGAAGATATTATTGACCCAAAAACAAATAAGCCTCATCCATTATCTGCACGAACATATTGTTTATTAAAAGAAGTGAATACAGATGGTGTGTCTGATATAGAATTCGAAAATCATCCATTTGACTTAAAAGAAGTTTATAGGGCTTATAAAAACAACGATTTTATAATTTATAATCCGCAGAAAAAACGAGTTATAATGAAGAGTATATAGAACTATATTATGAAAAAACTACTTTTCTGCCTAATGGCATTGGCTGCGCTGGTATTGAGCGGATGCGAAGAAGGGGGTAGGCTCTCAACCGATTTTAGTGGTATGTGGGCTTTTGTTGCCGACTATAATAGTGGGAGTGGCAAGACGACATACGATAAGGTTGATGAGGTTTTATCTTTTGAGGGCAGTCGCATCAAGCTATACTATACCAAGAGAGACGAGGGGTATAATTTCAAAAATGGTTACATGGAGTGTTCCAAAAGAGACCTTTACGACCCTTCAATATACACCTTTGAACTTCACAACGATAAATGTTATCCCTATTATGACGGCGATGGTTTAGGTTACATCCAGATTAGGGGCAACAAGCTCTACTGGTACTACGACCGTGGTGACTACGATGTTTACGAGCGCATCAAAGGTTTTACAGAAGGTTAAAAAAACGGCAGTCACTTAATGCGGCTGCCGATTTTTTTGATTTATTTTATATTATCACACTAATTTTATTTGCTTATGTTAATAATATAATATATCTTTGTATTATTAAACAAATGATATAATACTAAATATGGATAGTGTGAAAACCGCAGTAATTTACGCGCGAGTATCATCGGTTGGTGACCGTCAATCAACAACCCGTCAAGTTGAGGATTTGAAGCGATACATCTCCTTCAATGACATGGAATTGATAAATATCTACGAGGAGAAGATGAGTGGGGCAAAGGAGAATCGTCCTATCCTCACCGAGTGCATAGAATTTTGTATTAAGAACCATGTAAACACACTATGTGTATCAGAGATTTCCAGACTTGGTAGAAGTGTTAAAATTGTAGTTAATACCATTGACCAACTCACAAAATCTGGTGTAAACATCTATATTCAGAACATTCAACTATCCACTCTTGATAGTGAGGGGCAGCCCAATGCCATTGCCAAGATGATTACTGCCGTATTGAGTTCTTTTTCAGAAATCGAGAGGGATGGGATTGTCTATCGTTTACAGTCTGGGAGAAGAGTCGCCATTGAGCAACGCAAAGTAAAGCTCGGTCGTAAGGTTGGCTCGGTAAAGAGTAGGGAGCGTAAACAGGAAGAGTATAGCAAGGTTATACGCTCATTGAAGGCTGGTAAATCAATCCGTGATACAGCGGCGATTTGTGGAGTGTCAGTATCGACAGTTCAACGAGTAAAGAAGGAGTTTGCCATATAAGATGTCTAATTTTTCAGGGGCGAAAATCTTCGGAAAAAATTTTTTGACCCAACAGCTAGAACGGGGGTGTTAGGGGACACAAATTTCATTTTTAAGGCGAGGGACTCTTTTGAAAAACACTCACTACCCCCATCCTCAGTCCCTTAATATTTACAAAAAAATATCCATGTAAACTTACATGGTAAAAATAGCATAATCGTCAATAAGTCTGAATGTTATGGATATATAGAAATAATAGTGTTTAGGCTTACTTGTAATAGGAGGCAAGTCGCAATCAAGATAGATATGTATAAATTGAATTTGTTTTTCTCGTTTTTTATTTGTATATTTGCCTTACTTCGATTCTTAACACGAACCGATGTCTTGAATAATTTCAACAATACATACGCTGATGAAGTAACATAGGATAACTGCGCTCAGAGCGCAAGGGTTCTACGCATATCCCTGCCGACCAGAAGTCTTTCCGAGAATGGAGAGAGGCACAAAAGCAAATAACCCCTTCGGGGGATTGAAATACTTGATTTTCAATGTTAAGTATAGAAAGATGTAAAGAGATTATAAAACCATATAACCATAAATTAACTAATGATGAAATAAAGCAAATCAGAGAGATATTATATCTGTTTGCTGAGATACAAATAAGCGCTGAAAAACAATTACTTGAAGATGAAGAATGTGATATTATATTGCAGAGTTAGTTCTGACGAACAAAAGACAAATACGAGCCTCGATTTCCAGGAAAAGAAGTTGAGAGAGCATTGCGACAAACACGGATATAATGTTGTAGAGTGCTATCACGAAGACTTCTCGGGAAAGCATCACGACTTTGTGCGCCCTGAAATGAAGAAGATTCGTGACTATTGCAAGAAGCATAAGCACGAAGTGGATTTGATTTTATTTCTTCGATGGGATAGATTTAGTCGTAATCCCGAATTTGCCTATATGTTCAAGCGAATCTTTATGGATGAATGGGGAATTAACTTTAATGCCATAGAGAGTCCAATTGATTTTTCGTCAACAGAATGGTCTACATTGTTGAGCAATTATTGCGCTGCAGCACATACAGAGAACAATAAGATTAGTCGCAGAACTCGTGACGGAATCCGTGAAACGATGTTATCAGGTCGATGGGCTAACTCTGCACCAAGAGGGTATAAGAATGTCCATATTGTTGATAGCAATGGTATTACAACCGCCAAAACCATCGAAATTGACGAGGAGAAGGCTCCGCTTATTCGTGCTATTTTTCACGAAGTTGCAAAAGGGGTGGAGGCTCCGTGTGCAATCCGCAGAAGGATTGCTCCTGAAATTCCTGAAAGTACTTTCCTTGACATATTGCGTAATATATTTTATAAAGGTAAGATTCGAGTTCCTGCTACCAAAACAGAGCCTGAAGTGATTGTCGATGGGTTACATACTCCATTGGTGACTGAGGAGTTATTTGATACCGTTCAGGATATTATGGATGGCAAGCGCAAGAAGCAACCTAAGCTTACAAAGCCTGTACAACCCGAATTTTATTTGCGTAAGTACCTAATTTGCCCGCATTGTGGTCGTGCAATTACAGGTGCATTTAGCACAGGTGGAAGTGGTGGCAAGTATCCATATTATTTCTGTCCAACATCAGGTAAGCACCTACGAATGTCTGCCGATACAGTCAATGATGCCTTTGTGGATTATGTGAGTGGTTTGCGTCCTAATGAAGCGATAATGCAACTATATTATGAGATATTGAACGACCTGCGCAAAGAGAATGCCCGTGATATTCGTGCAATGATTGATAAGATTGACGGTGAGATATATGAAATGAACGAGCGTATGAATAAGATTGAGGATAAGTATCTCGATGGAGAAATCGATAAAGATGCCTATAATCGTATGATTAACAGGCAGAAACAGCAGGTAAAGGCTGCGGAAGACAGAAAAGAGCTGCTTGAAACCCCGAACCGTGGTAAAATCGAACCACAGTTGAAGTACTCTATGAGCCTGATAGACAATATAGATAAGTTCTTTCAGTATGCCCCTGCCGAGGTCAAAATTAGGGCGTTGAGTTCGATTTTTTCAGGAAAATTGGAATTTGATGGGAAAATTTTTCGAACTGATAGTATGAATAGTGTGCTTGCTCTAATATATCAGCAAACCAATGAGTTACGAAATCCCAAAAAAGAAAACGGGGAAAATCTTTCGACTTTCCCCGCTTCTGTACCCGGAGCCGGGGTCGAACCGGCACAGGGGTGAACCTACTGGTGTTTGAGACCAGCGCGTCTACCGATTCCGCCATCCGGGCTGTTGCGTTTTGCGAGGGCAAAGGTAGATATTTTTTTTTGATTTACAATAGTTTGTCAAAAAAAATCACTATCTTCGTACCTACTATTTGACAAAACCTTAAACTACTATGGGAAATTTAACTTTTACTATGATTAAGCCAGATGCCGTTAGGGCTGGCAACCACGCAAAGATTCTTCAGCACCTTGTTGATGCTGGCTTTAGAATCGTGGCACTGAGAATGTGGTGTATGTCGCGCAACGACGCAAAGCGCTTCTATGCCGTTCACAATGGCAAGCCATTCTTTGATGGTCTTATTGACTTTATGACCTCAGGACCGATTGTTGCAGCGGTGCTTGAGAAGGAGAATGCCGTAGCCGAGCTTCGCAAGACTGTGGGCGCAACAAACCCAGAGGCGGCAGATGAGGGTACTGTTCGTAAGCTCTATGGTAGTAGCGTTCAGCAGAATGCCATCCACGCATCTGACAGTGACGAGAATGCCAAAATTGAGTGGCAGCTCCACTTTAAGGATAGCGATATTATGTTGTAGTAGGCAACAAATGCTCATTTTGGCTACAAAAATGTTCACTTTGGGCATATCGCACAATTTTAACCCAAGCTGTTCGTTATTGGTATGAAGATTGCACTTCAAAACAACAGCTGCGGTGGAAACTGCAAGCCGCAGTGAGGTTTCTTCATTTATTTAAGTTTGGGTTAGTAGTTTAGGAGGGGCTACCCTCCGAGGTAAGAGGTCGTTGTGAAACGCCCTCTTATTTTTTTATGCCCCTCCTAAACTACTTTCAACCTGTTTACGCAGCAACCCTCTGCTCGTTTGTGGGCAAATGGCTCTACGAGCCTATAACGATATTGGCGAATTGCTATTCGTGCAAGCCCGATAGTCATTCGCCAAAATCGTCAAACTACTATGTAGTTTTATTTGCCCACTGCTCTCGGAGCCTTTGTCCTGCTCCTGCGGTCGTTAGTAGTTTTATAGGTGCTGCGCAATGGTTCTGCATACTCTGTTTACTGCCTGTTTAAGCACTATTGATTGCCTTCTCCTTTCTAATGTTTCTACCAATTTTGACTTTCTGTACCTGTAATACCAAATTTAGTTGCTTTCTCAATCTTGTCCACTAGAACTTTTGAATAAACAATACCGCCAACATATCCTATGGCTGCCTCATTTTTATACGACTTATGTTGTTTTTTGTCAAATGGATAACAACTATAAACAGGTAATGTAATATCTTGTAGAGCAACACCTCCAAATAAAATTTGCCCTACGCCCACAGAGGTATCCATATAATACTCTTGAATAGAGGTAATTATTCTAATCTTTTCATCTTTAATATCGATTCTAATAATGATATACTCTCCAACAACAACGGACTTCATAAAACCCATTCTACTGCCAACACCTGACAAATAACCTTTAGCTAGAATAACCCCTTGCTCTTTGTCTACCATTTGAATAACAGATTTGCCACTATTAAAGGATGACACAAACCAATTATTGAGCATAATAAACAACTCATCTTTCTGCTTGCCCGGAATTTCTAGTACGGTAGTAAATGATATTTGATTATTAGCATCAAGGGGATATTCAATAATTATCTTATCTGCCAATTCTCTATACTCTTTTCCAGTTTGGGGTTGTGTGCCATATAATTTGGCTATTTGGTCTTCCACATCTTGAGTAGTAATAATTTGAGATTTTGCACCAAAAGTGCAAAAAATGGCTAATACGCACAAAAATAGTCGTTTCATAAAATAATAATTTAAGTTAAACAATAAATTTCGTAGCCTTCAGATAGCAACCGTTTAACTCAAAAAAAGAGAAGCGTGGATTATGCCTTTGTTGACAGGTACGACCAAGCACCCCACTTACGAAAGCACGTACCCACGCCATACAGCGTGAGCATTTAGCGTGCCTATTGTTCGTAAGTTGTTAAATTTGGTCGTTTTGTCAACTAAACAATAGCCTAAATGCCATCTAAACCACTGCGTATTCCACAATGGTAGTGCAAATATACAAAAAGCTACCAACATTCGCAACATTTTCAAATTTATTTCAGATTATAAATAATGTTTTTTGTCGTTTGTACTTGAGGTGGTGTGGTAGAGTTGCCTGGGAACAATATTTGCGCGATGGGCGCGTTGTTGTACAGAAAAGGTTTATAGGAGTGTAAATTTTTTGGTATTCATAAAAATTTACTACCTTTGTACGATATTTTTGGATAACTATGGATTTACAGAGATTTAAGTTTTTGAACAGATGCGTTGGCTGGGGTGTTTTTGCCGTAGCGGCCATCGTCTATCTGCTTACTATAGAGCCGAGTACAAGTTTGTGGGACTGCTCGGAGTTTATAGCTACCTCATACAAGCTTGAGGTGGGTCATCCACCAGGTGCGCCGCTGTTTATGCTGCTTGCCCGTGTAGCGACGATGCTTGCCCCGTCGCCATACTATGTGCCGCATATGGTAAATGGTATGAACGCCCTTGCAAGTGCATTCTGTATTCTTTTCCTTTTCTGGACTATTACGCATATTGCTCGCCGCCTCTATACTCGTGGTGGTCAGGAGCTTACAGCGTCAAAGGCCTATGCAGTATTGGGCGCAGGTGCTATTGGTGCGTTGGCATACACTTTTACAGACACCTTCTGGTTTTCGGCTGTTGAGGGTGAGGTGTACGCTCTCTCGTCAATGTTTACCGCCCTTGTTGTATGGCTTATGTTGCGTTGGGAGGAGGAGGCTGAGAGTAGCCACTCGTGGCGTTGGATAATCCTTATTGCCTATCTTATGGGACTGAGCATTGGTGTGCATATTCTTAACCTGCTCACTATCCCTGCGTTGGTGTTTATCTACTACTTCCGCACCACAAAGGCTGTGACGTGGAAGGGGCTACTCTATGCGACCCTTATTGCAGGTGCTATACTGTTGGCTATCAATGGAATAATCATCCCGTATACTGTTCTTATCGGTATGCATGTGGATATATGGTTTGTAAACAGTCTGGGGCTGCCTGTAAACACTGGTATCGTGGTCTTTGTGCTGCTGATGTTCGTGGCTCTTGGCTGGGCGGTGCTCTTCACGCACAAGCGCGGGTATAGGGTGTGGAATATGATTGCCGTATGCGTTACGATGATTATGCTCGGCTTCTCCTCTTACGCCTCTGTTACTATTCGCGCGCTGGCAAACCCACCGATGAACTCCAACAATCCGAACAACCCTGCGGCGTTGCTCTCTGTCCTTAACCGCGACCAGTATGGCAACCGCCCGCTGATTTATGGAGCCTCTTATGCCGCGCCGATAGAGAGTTATACTGAGAAGACGGTCTACAACTATAACCCCGCAACCGAGCAGTACGATGAGCTGACAACGGTAGATAAGTATCTCTACCCAGATCGCTTTATGCACCTGTTCCCACGCATGTGGAACTACTTGAAGAAGGAGCACGACTACAAGCCTTGGGCGGCATATCGTACAAAGGAGGACTTTGTGCGTGACGAGAATGGAGACCTTGTGCGCGACGAGAAAGGACGCCCACTGCGCCAGACAGTTATGGACTACGGCAAGGAGGTGCGCTACCACGACGGGTATGAGACTCAGACAGTTATTGAGCCTACATTTATGGAGAATCTGCACTACTTCTTCTCCTACCAGCTCAACTATATGTACTGGCGATATTTCCTCTGGAACTTCGTGGGTCGTCAGGACGACATACAGGCTGAGGGGGTGACCCTTACACATGGCAACTGGCTCTCAGGCATTGACTTTATAGATGAACTATACCTCGGTCCTCAGGATAACCTGCCTGCCGAGATGGAGAATAACCGCGCAAGGAACACCTACTACTTCCTGCCATTTATTCTCGGCCTTGTGGGCTTAATTTACCAGCTCAACCGCGACAAGCGAGGCTTTACTATCGTTATGTGGCTCTTTATAATGATGGGCGTAGCCCTTGTTGTCTACTTCAACTCTTCGCCTGGCGAGGTGCGTGAGCGAGACTATGTATATGCCGGCTCTTTCTACGCCTTCTGTATGTGGATAGGCCTTGGCGTGCTGGCTATATATGACATGCTCTGCCTTGTGCTTAAGCGCAATAAGAGAGTTGCAGCTCTTGCAGCTACTGCTATAGCTGCCGTTGTGCCAGGTATCCTCTGCGCTGAGAACTGGGACGACCACGACCGCTCTGGCAGAACATGGGCGCGCGATTCGGGACATAACTACCTTAACTCTGTTGTTGAGGTTGAGGGTGTAAGCCCGATAATTGTAAATTATGGCGATAACGACACCTTCCCACTCTGGTTTGCGCAAGAGGTGGATGGTGTCCGTCCAGATATCCGCATTATGAACAGCAGCTACCTTGATGGCGAGTGGTATGTGGACGAGATGAAGTGCAAGGCTAATGGCGCCGAGGGTATTCCATTCTCACTGCCGCGTGAGAAGTACACCTTTGTAAATGACTGGATACCAGTTATTGACAAACTTGAGCGCGCAGTAGATGCTAAGGAGGTTATGGAGTTTATCCGCAGCAACGACTCCCGCACAAAGTACGACATCGGCATGGGCGAGCCTGTGGACTTTATCCCTACAAAGCAGATTGCCCTGCCAGTGGATAAGGATGCGGCTATCGCTTCGGGTATTGTCAAGGAGTCAGACCGCGACCTTATGGTGGATACGGTCTACATAAACCTCAAGAAGAGTTCACTCTCCCGCTCGGAGCTTATGCTGTTTGATATGTTCGCTAACTTTGACTGGAAGCGACCTATATACTTCACGCAGGCCTATATGCTCAACGCCTTTGGCCTTGTGGACTACCTCCAGTTTGACGGATATGCTTACCGCTTTGTGCCAATTCTCACCCCGCTGCAGGATAGCTGGGAGGTTGGTCGTGTAGATGCAGATTACGCCTATGATATATTGATGAATAAGACAAAGTATGGCGGCGTAAGCAACCCGAAGGTCTATGTAGACTCCTTTATGCAGCACAATATTATGGTTGCTCGCACCCGTGAGGCCTTTGCTCGCGTGGCTAAGCAGTATATCTTCCAGCAGCAGTATGATAAGGCGGAGGAGCTACTTGACCGAGGCCTTGAGGTGCTGCCAATCTCTCAGGTGCGCTTCACAATGGAGAATACCTATCCGTTCCTTGAGGGATACTACTCTCTTGGTGCTGACGAGAAGGGCGATGCTCTGCTGATGGCATATGCCGACACGCTGATAGGGTATATAGAGTACTACATACAGTTTGACGGCTTCTATGGCGACCTTGTGACAGATATTATAGACGAAAAACTGGGCGAGCTCTCCGAGCTCTACTACCTTGCAGGCCTTGCCGACCGTAAAGATGTGGTGCGTAGCTTTAACGAGTACTACCGCGAGGCGTTTGGCCTTACAGACGATGAGTTGATGAACCCAGATGCCGATACAACAACAGAAAATAGTAAACAGTAACAATATGAAACCGACACTAACACTCTACAACACCCTCACACGCCGCAAGGAGGCGTTTGAGACTATCAACCCTGGCCGCGTAGGTATGTATGTCTGCGGACCTACTGTCTATGGCGATCCACACTTGGGACACACTCGCCCAGCAATTACCTTTGACCTTCTGTTCCGCTACCTGCAGGCTGAGGGGTATAAGGTGCGCTATGTGCGTAACATTACTGATGTGGGCCACCTTGAGCATGATGCCGACGAGGGCGAGGATAAAATCGCAAAGAAGGCTCGCCTTGAGCAGCTTGAGCCTATGGAGGTAGCGCACTACTACACAGAGCGTTACCACAAGTATATGGATATGCTTGGCGTGCTCAGCCCATCTATTGAGCCACACGCTTCGGGACATATTATGGAGCAGATAGACTTCGTAGAGCGTATCCTTAATGAGGGACTTGCGTATGAGTCTAATGGCTCTATCTACTTTGATGTTGAGAAGTATAACGAGAAGTATAACTACGGCTGCCTGTCGGGTCGTAACCTTGACGATATCGTAACCGACACCCGCGCCCTTGATGGCCAGAGCGACAAGCGCCACTCATACGACTTTGCGCTGTGGAAGAAGGCCTCTCCAGAGCATATTATGCGCTGGAAGAGCCCTTGGAGCGATGGCTTCCCAGGTTGGCATATGGAGTGCTCGGCTATGAGTACTAAGTACTTAGGCGAGAAGTTTGATATTCACGGTGGCGGTATGGACCTTATGTTCCCACACCACGAGTGCGAGATTGCACAGTCTACAGCCGCGCTGGGTCACGACTCTGCTCGCTACTGGGTGCATAACAATATGATTACTATCAACGGCAAGAAGATGGGTAAGTCGTATAACAACTTTATCACTCTTGAGCAGATGTTCAACGGAGAGCATCCAGCCCTTGAGCAGGCATATAGCCCGATGACTGTGCGCTTCTTTATTCTGCAGGCACACTACCGCTCAACCCTTGACTTCTCAAATGATGCTCTTCAGGCTGCCGAGAAGGGTCTTGACCGCCTTATGAAGGGTATTGAGGCACTTAATAAGGCTAAGCCAGCGGCTACATCAACCTTCAACGCCGCAGAGCTTAATGAGCGTTGCGAGGCTGCTATGGCAGACGACCTTAACTCTCCAATGGTTATCTCCGCGCTGTTTGACTATGTTAAGATATTCAACTCGCTTACTGATGGCAGCCATACCGCAACGGCAGAGGACCTTGATACACTTAAGGCTACCGTAAAACGCTGGGTGTACGACATCCTCGGACTGAAAGACGAGAAGGCCGCATCTGCAGGTGGTAAGGATATGGTTACACCACTCGTGGAGATGCTCCTTGATATGCGCCTTGAGGCTAAAGCGAATAAGAATTGGGCGCTTTCAGACCAAATCCGCGACCAGCTCACCGCCATCGGCATCCGTGTCAAAGACCGCAAAGACGGCTACGACTGGGAGATAGAGTAGGCTGACGCGAACTGCCCGCTTTTTGAAAAAAGCAGGGCGTGCAAAAACTTTATGCGAAACTTTGTTTCGCTTCCGTGCTGATGCGGATTTAGGGTAGCCTTACGGCTATTACGACAAAAAATAGAGCCATTCACTTTCAAGCAAGCTTGAGTGAGGCTCTATTTTTCATCGTACTCTCTACGAGAGTTTTCCTAAATCCGAATAAACACTTTCAGACGAAGTTCCGTCACTAAATTCTTTAACTTCCCTAACCTCCTTAAATTCTCTGTTCTGCGTTAGCCAGCCAACGGCTAATGGCTAATGGCTAATAGCTAAAGAAAAAATATCACACTCCACGCGGTAAGTACCGAGCGGAGAGTTCTCAGAGCGAGGGTTAGATGGTTCTCAACAGTCTTCTTAGAGAGGTTGAGTGTTGTGGCGATAGTCTGGTTATCCAAGCCCATGTAGCGGCTCATCTCAAAGATGCGGCGGCGCTGCTCTGGCATACGACAGACAGTAAGGCGGATGATGAGCTCCTTCTCGCGAGCGTAGTAGTCCTCCTCAAGAGATTGTGGAGAGGCGCTGCTCATACTCTCCTCGGCCAGTGGAGCGATGCGACCAGTGCGACGCAGGGCGTTGATTGCCGCGTTGCGCGACATAACATAGATGTAGTTGTTAAAAGAGTGCACCTCAATGCCAAACATCTCCCTTCGCTCCCAAATTTTCACGAAGATATCCTGTGTAACATCCTCAGCAACAGTATCCGACTTGACTATTCGGCGCACAAACTCCCACACGCGAGGGAAGTAGTGCTCAAACACAATACGAAAAGCACTCTGGTCACCTTCAGAGAGCCTACGAATTATCGTCTGGTCTAATTGTTCGGACATAGGTAGTTACACTTTATCACAAATATAGACATTTTATTTAACATTTACTCCTAAACGATAAAAAATTTTTCCGATTAGGTGTATTTCTATGGTTATGTGTCTTATATATACAATAGAAAGAACAGAATATGTCTAAGATTAAGAGAATAATAAATTACTACCTTCTGCATCAGTATCCAGATGATGTAACTCGCGAGTTTGCGGATTGGTTTACAGATGATCAGGATAGCGATATAAAGAACGAGCTTCTGCGTCAGGAGTGGGAGGCTATTGATGCAAAGGATAGTGCTCTACACACTCGTCGTAGTTACGAGGCAGTGGTGTCAAGAATCCACACAAATGGAGCCAAGGAGCGCCGCACAACTATCGTAAAGAGCATTCTTCGCGTGGCGGCAGTGTTTATCGTGGCAGTTGCTGTTACGGCTGTTATTGGGATGTTTGTCGCTACTTCTGAGCGTGTAGAGTGGCGAGAGGTCTATACTCAGCGTGGCGAGACTCGCACAGTAGAGCTTGCCGATGGCTCAACTATCCACCTCTCTCCTTGCTCAAGGCTTATCTATCCAAGTAAGTTTACTGACGACATTCGCCGTGTATACCTCTCTGGCGAGGCTTATGCTGATATTGCTAAAGATGAGATGCACAAGTTTGTGGTCTCTGCCGAGCAGGTAGATGTTGTTGTTCACGGTACACGATTCAATGTCCGCTCATACGACTCAAATAGTGAGGTTGAGGTTATGCTGCTTGAGGGCTCTGTGGATATGGAGACCAAGAATATGCGCCAAAATCGCACTGTGCGTATGCGCCCAGGAGATTTTGTGAAGCTGGACAAACGCTCTGGTCGTCTTACTTGCGAGAATATCCCAGAGGATGTCTTTAACCGAGGTGCTAACGCCCGCTCGCTCTCATTCTTCAACTCCCGACTGGGTGATATTGCGGTACAACTTGAGCGAGTGTTTGATGTAAGGATTATCATTGACCACGCATCGCTTGCCGAGGAGCGCTACTACTCAGCCTTCGTGAACAACGAGTCTCTTGACCGCATACTCTCAACTCTTGAGCAGAATGGTAAGATGTGCTACTACTGGCGCAATGGTGAGATACACCTATATATAAAGTAGTATACCCTGCGTATTTTAAATACACTATAATTAACCTATTTTCTAATCAAAACTTAACACTATGAGAACAAAACTTTTCTCTCATCGTCGTTTGTGGAGCATTCTGCTAACGATGTGTGTGTTGGCTCTTCCGCTCTCTGCAGAGGCGCAGAAGGTCAACTTGAAGTTGAAGGATGCAACTGTTCAGCAGGCTATCCAGTCACTGCAGAAACAGGGCTACTCAATTTCTGTTAAGCTCAGCGATGTCAATATGGACGCCGCTGTGACTATCGATGCCAAAGACGAAGAGCTTTCAGCTGTTCTGGGCAAAATCTTTGCTGGCCAGAATGTTGAGACTACCGTTGATGGCAAGAGCATTATCGTAACAAAGCGTGCTGCTGTGGCTGCTGCCCCTGCTCGCACTGCAACTGTTACAGGTACAGTAAAGGACGCTGCTGGCAAGCCGCTCATCGGCGTTACTGTATGGGTTGAGGGTACTACAAATGGTACTACAACCGATATGTCAGGTAACTACTCCCTGACTGCAAAGAGCACAGACACTCTGGGCTTCTCTTATATCGGTTATACCGATGTTATGGAGCTGATTGGTCGCCGCTCAACTATTGATGTTGTTCTTAAGGAGGCTGCAACCTCTATGGATGAGGTTGTCGTTGTAGGTTACGGTACTCAGTCACGCCGTACCCTTACTACTGCTGTGTCAAAGATTGACGGTGCAGAGCTCTTTGATGCTCCTGTATCAAATGTCGGTGACGCTCTGAAGGGTAAGGTTGCTGGTCTGAGAGTTCAGACTGCCGATGTGGCTTCTGGTTCTGCACCTCGTTTCCTTATTCGTGGTGGTTCATCTATCAATATGTCTAACGACCCAATCGTGATTGTTGATGGTGTGCTTCGTACTATGGATGATATCAACCCTAACGATATTGAGTCTATTGAGGTACTTAAGGATGCTGCTTCTGCTGGTATCTATGGTGCTCGTGCATCTAACGGTGTAGTACTCATCACAACTAAGAAGGGTTCTGTAGGTCAGGGTCCTCAGATTGTCTTTGATGCTCAGGTAGGTTGGGCAGAGGCTTCACGCAAGTGGGACCTTATGAATGGTGAGGAGTTCCTCTCTTGGGTTCGTCCAGCACTTGCTGAGGTTCGTGGTGGTGCTGAGGCTCTTGCAGGCGCAAATGCTGCAGGTACTGGTAACACCCTCGGCACATCTATGTTTACAACTCGCTACCTCAACCCAGGTGAGGAGGTAGAGGCTGGTTGGAAGTGGATGGTTGACCCACTTGACCCTACAAAGTACCTTACATATCGTGATACTGACTACCAGAGCCAGTGGTACTCTCCAGCACTCTGGCACAAGGAGTATGTTGGTGTAAATGGTGGTAACGAGAAGATTCGCTATGCAGCTTCTGTAAGCTACCTTGAGGATGACGGTTATATCGCTGGTACAGGTTACAATGTATTTACTATGCACGGTAATACAACCTTCAAGATTTCAAAGCGCCTTGAGGCTTCTACAACATTTGACCTCTCTCGTTCAGTTCGTCAGGTTCCATTTGGTGACTACTTCACATCTATCGGTCGTGGTCTGATGATGGGTCCTACAACTCGTAACTTTGACACTGATGGCAACTACATCACTGGTGGTACAAACAAGTTCCAGCAGACAGCTTGGTTCTATGAGAACTTCTTTGACCGTGAGGCTGCAACAACTCGTATGACAGGTAACTTCAACCTGAAGTGGAACATCTGCGACGGCCTTACTGCAACTGCACAGTATGCAATCTTTGACAACCAGTATCGTGGTAGCTACTACAACCGAGGTGAGTTTGAGGGTCACAAGAACTTCGTTTACTCTGACCGCTCAACTACTGAGACTCGTACCGAGACCCTGCGTAACACATTCCAGGCTTACCTTAACTATAATAAGACCTTCAATGATGTTCACACAGTAAACGCTACTGCTGGTTACGACTATATGCACCAGCGTTATTGGTACCTTACTGCAAATGCAACTGGTTCAGTATCTGACAAGGTGCCAATCCTCGGCTCTGGTGTAAACTTCACCGCTTCAAATGAGGATGAGCAGCAGGCTCTTATCTCTTACTTCGGTCGTGTAAACTATGACTATGCTTCTCGCTATGTTGCATCGTTTACATTCCGTGCCGATGGTTCATCAAAGTTCGCTAAGGGCAACCAGTGGGGCTTCTTCCCTGCAGGATCTGTTGCTTGGATTATCTCTGAGGAGCCATTCTGGGATTCTGACAAGAGCAAGATGAACACATTTAAGTTCCGTGCTTCTTATGGTCAGACTGGTAACAACGGTATCGGCCTCTATGACACTTACGGTGCATTTGCTTCAAGCCTCTATGCTGGCAACTCAACAATGCTCCCAAGTGCGATGATGAACTCTGGTATGAAGTGGGAGACCACTACTCAGCTTGACCTCGGTCTTGATATGGGCTTCTTTAAGGATCGTCTCCGCTTTGTTATTGACTACTACAACAAGCGTACTGACAATATGCTCTTCTCTATCACCCTGCCTGATACAGGCTCTTTCAGCAGCGTAAAGGCAAACATCGGTTCTGCACGCTTCTACGGATTTGAGGTTGAGATTAGCTCTGTAAACATCCAGAAGAAGAACTTCACTTGGACAACCGACTTCACTTATACCTTCTCAAAGAACAAGGTTCTTTCACTTCCAGACGAGTATAAGTACACTGACATCAACGGCAACGATGCTTGGCGAATTGGTGGTTACACAATGTCTGAGAGCGGTTACCGCTTTGGTGGTACTGCAGTTGGCGAGCCATTGGGCCGTATCTGGGGTTACAAGATTTCTCATGTAATTGAGAATCAGGCACAGGCAGACGCAGCTTACTACGATAGCCAGGCACACGGTCACCGTCGTTCAGACAAGTACTCTGATAAGGACGATGCTAAGTATAAGGGCCGTAAGGATATCGGTGACTACGAGTGGGTAAACCGCGAGGGTTCTGCACGCCGTCCAGATGGCTCTGAGCAGATTGATGGCGAGGATATGTTCCACCTCGGTAATGTAGTACCTCACTCTGTCGGTGGTCTGAACAACACATTCAAGTACAAGAACTTGACTCTGTCAGTTTACTTGGATTACGCTATCGGTCACTCTATCTACAACTATATGAAGACTCGTTTCTTCCAGAATACTCTGGGTAACAGTAACTCAAATGTTGATAAGATGGTTTATGACTGTTGGACACACCCTGGTTGCGACTATAAGTACGCACGCTTCTTCCCTAACGACGCAGACTTTGGTAACCGTAACTTCAGCCGTGCATCAGACTTTAACGTTGAGCGCGCTGACTACCTCTGCTTGCGTGATGTATCTATCTACTATGACCTTCCATCAAAGTGGACCAAGAAGATTGGTATCAAGAAGGTAACTGTAGGATTTACAGGTAATACTCTTTGCTACTGGACAGGCGTTAGCGGTGGTGCTAACCCAGAGACAGGTATCAGCCGTGAGAGTGGTTCAAATATGTACTCTTCATCAAACAATGCTGATGCTGCAGGCGGTACATTCAACCCACCAGCTCGTAAGTTCTTGTTCAATGTAAAGCTCACTTTCTAAGAGTATTGTAATTTTAAAAACGAAAAAAGAGTATGAAACTTAAAAATATAATGAGATTGGTCCTGCCCGCTGTTGCACTGACAATGGTAGCAACATCTTGTCACGGCGATCTTGACATTATGCAGGACAACCGTCTCTCTGCATCCAACATGTGGCAGGATGCGACAGACGTTACACAGTCTACCTACGGTATCTACCAGCGTATGCGTTCTTGCTTCGTAAACTCTACTTGCAACGTTTTCTACTGGGGTGAGGTTCGTGTAGGAACTTATATGTGGGGCTCTTCAATTGTAAACTTGGCACACGATAACGATATGATCGGTGTTGAGAGTAGCACAATGAACGGCTCAAACGCATCTACAAACTGGTCAGCACTCTATACAACTATTGACCAGGCTAACGCAGTGCTTAAGTATGCTCCAACTGTTCAGATGTCAGACAAGGAGCGCGGTTTTGCTATCGGTCAGGCATCATTTGCTCGTGCATACTGCTACTTCTGGGCTGCTCGTCTGTGGGGTGATGTGCCTCTTAACCTTGTACCAATTGAGTCAGTATCACAGCCAGAGTGCTATCCTGTTCGCGCTCCAAAGGCTGAGGTTTATGCTCAGATTGGCGTAG
Source organism: Alistipes sp. (assembly GCA_017938765.1). Taxonomy (GTDB): domain Bacteria; phylum Bacteroidota; class Bacteroidia; order Bacteroidales; family Rikenellaceae; genus Alistipes. The sequence continues at coordinate 150,399 of JAGBAX010000007.1, forward strand.
ATATCCAGACTGCTCTTGACAATGCAGAGTATCTGGGTGGTGACTGCTACTTCGCAACAAAGACTGCTGTAAACCTTCTTAAGGCTGAGTACGCTCTTTGGATGTACACAAACCAGAATGGTGGTGCTGACTACCTTACCCTTGCTCAGGAGGCTATAGATGCTCTTGACCTTACATCTAACGCCCTTCTTGCAGACTACGGTCAGGTATTCGTAAACTCAAATAAGAAGAATAAGGAGATTGCATTTGCACTCTGCAACAGCCAGGATGAGAAGCTGACAGGTGGTTTCTACCCATACTTCTACCTTGGTAACTCTTCTGTAGCACCTGCATTCCAGAACAAGCCAGTACCTATGAAGTCTACTCAGTGGTGGGGCTTCCAGCCTACATTCATGAAGCGTCTTCGTGACAGCCGCGATATTGAGGGTGATAAGCGTGTAGCAACTAACCTCGGTGATGGCCCTTACGGAGCAAGTGGCGAGAACATTACTTGGTGTAACAAGTATATCGGCGACCAGAGCGGTGCAATCGCTATTGAGGACTGCGATATCCCTTACTACCGTACAGCTCTTGGTATTATGATGGCTGCAGAGCTTGCATACTACAAGAAGGATTACACAAAGGCACTTGGTTACCTCAATGTTATTGCAAAGCGTGCTTATGGCAAGGATAACTACTACACAGATGCAGCTCCAAGCGCAGTTCTTAAGGCAATTGAGAACGAGTACTTCCTTGAGTTCCCTGCTGAGGGTGTTATCTGGTGGGCACTTATCCGTCTTGACACTATTTGGGATTACAACAGCTATCTGAAGGAGCAGAAGGCTACAAATCCAAACATTCTGTTGTGGCCTATCTCTAACTCGGCTCGTAACAAGAACTACAAGCTTGTTCAGACCGAGGGTTGGAACTAGTGTTTAACGCGCAAATAAAAAATGAAAACTATGAAATACACTAAATTTTTAGTTCTCTGTGCGGCTGTTCTGGGATTAGCATCTTGCCACGAGGTTGATATTACCGAGCGTGATAAGACTACCCGTGTGAGCTTGTCTCCAGCTACAACAGAGTTTGCAGCAACCGCTACAACATTTGTTGCTGCAGTTCAGGTAAATAGCGGTAGCTTGCTTTCTGATATGGGTTGGGAGGCTGAGATTACCTCTTCTACCCCTTGGGTTACTCTATCAAAGAGTACTGTAGAGCAGACCTTCACCCCAACATTTGACAAGGAGTCTACCTATACAAATGTTGTAGAGGCTGTAGAGCTTAAGATTGCTGCTAATACAGAGTATAAGCGTACTTTTGAGCTTACTTTTACCGTTGCTGATGGTACAGTAGTTCCATTTACCTTTACACAGCTCGGCCAGAAGGCTGACGCTGCTGTATCTACTGACCGTAAGAATGTAGAGTTCCTTGCAGCTGGTGGCTCTGAGGTTGTAGAGTATACAACTAACATGGGCGATGTTGCATCCTTCACATTCACAAATGGCGATGGCAGTGCTGCTACATGGCTTACTGCTGAGGCTGTTGAGGTTGGTAAGGTAAAGGTTACCGCTACTGAGTGGACAAGTAAGGAGTCTGGCCGTAATGCTACTATGGTTATCACTGTAGGTACTGCTGCAACTTCTATTGCTTCTGTATCAATTCCAGTTTCACAGCTCGCTGCTGAGGATCACTACTTCCTCTATGGCTCAGCTGCTGGCGACATTGCAATTAAGGATGCCGTTCAGATGGAGAAGACCGAGACCGATGGCGTATTTGTTCTTAAGAACTTCTTCTGCGAGGATGCAAAGAATGAGATTCTTATCAACAAGAACTCTCGTGAGCTTACTTACCCTTGCTATGCACTTGCTGCTGACGGTAAGGTAGCTGTTCTTGAGTCTGCATCTACAACTTACACAGCTCCAACTATTGAGGCAAACGGTGTTCGCTCTCTGACTGTAAACTTCAACGACCTTACTTGGTCTTGGGAGCGCATTACAACCCAGTATGCAATGCCAGATTCAGAGCTTCCAAACTACCCTACAAAGGCATTCGTTGCTCGCGATGGCTCTATGAAGGTTTGGATGATTCGCAATATGGCTTGGGATGGTGGCGACATTAATCCTAAACTCGGTACAGGTATGGTTAAGCACTCAGGTGCTGGTGGAAGCGGTACTGGTGGTTATGCTGCTGCTGACTTCCCAACAGTTTGGAACGATGCTGCAAAGCTCAACCCAGCTTATGAGACTAAGGAGAGCGGTCTTGGTAACCTTGAGACCTACAACGATGACGGTCGCGTATATACATACCACGAGATGCTCGGCTATGAGGCTCGCTTCGGTATCGGTTACGCTCGTTACGAGCAGGGTCCTTGGGTTCTTGGTGAGAAGTATACCGATGCACGCGGTACTACTTACACAATCGCTGAGGCTCCACTTAAGGCTCAGATTGACCAGTACACTGGCGACAATGCAAAGGATGAGGAGCTCTATCCAATGCTTAATGTTCAGGCACAGGGTATCTGTCCTTACGGCTGGCATGTTGCAAACGCTGCTGACTGGCTTGACCTCTTCTACGCTATGTCACAGGCTTCTAAGAGTGGTACTCATACATACCCTGTTGCAGAGGCAGATTGTACTTACAAGAAGATGATTAACGGTGGTGTGCCAAACATCAACGGTTGGTTGCGTAACACCAAGTATTGGGGTGACCAGTACATTGACGAGGGTGCAGATGCATTCGGCTTTGACTACTATCCACTCGGCTTCCGTTATATGACTCAGGGCTTCCAGTGCTGGAGTATGCGTTGCCAAATGTGGGTACCACTGCCAATGGCAGGTAGTAAGCCAGCTGACTATCCAAGTGCTGGTGGTGGTCGTATTAATGTTACTATTAAGGGTAACTCTACTATGACTACTGCTCTTGCTAACCTTGATATCGGTCAGGCTGTTTGCCCATTCCGTTGCGTTAAGAATTATAAATAATCTATAATCAAGGGGTGGCAATATTGCTGCCACCCCTTTTTACTAAAAAACAAACAAGAGAGAAAAAATGGTAAAAAGACTGTCAATTTTGTCACTCGTTGCAGTGGCAATGTTCTTTGTCGGATGTGATACCGAGGATGGACCAGACTCTCCTTGGGGTCCTGGTTATGTACCACCACAGGGTGGAGGAGACGATAATAAAGAGTTTGTTGCCAAGCCTATTGAGAAGGCCGACAATATCGTTGTTGCACACCGAGGCGCAGTTAAGGAGTTCGGTGGAACGCCAGATAACTCATTAGCTTCACTTCGTAATGCGATATCGCTTGGCTGCTATGGCTCGGAGCTTGATATCTATTGGACAAAGGATAATGATGTGATTGTTGCACACGCAGACAGTAACTGCCAGATAAATCGTCTCTATCCTTGGGAAAATACGGTGGCAGAGCTACGACGCGGCGGTGTGCTGTCTAATGGCGAGGTGCTCCCAACACTTGAGGAGTATATTAAGGTTGCCGTTACTGAGGGTAAGTGTACAAAACTCGTTCTTGATATTAAGAATATCACAGGCCCATCGACAGTAAGTGCCGATAAGCGCGCACAGTACTGCATCAATGCTTGCCGTCGCTCTATTGAGATTGCACAGAAACTTGGTGCCGAGGAGTGGATTGAGTTTATCTGCACTGGTAACGCTACAGTAATGACAGGTTGCGCACCTCTGTGCGAGTCAGCGCAAATTCCTATCGGTTGGATGGCAAATAAGCCGGCTTCAGAGTACGAGAAACTCGGCGTTGGTTGTAAGTATGCCTACCGTTGGGCAAACCTCTCTCTTGAGCATATGAACGACGGCTTTAGTGGCGGTAAGCGCACTATTGATGAGTTTGTCTCTCGTGGCATTGAATTCAGTGTCTACAATGTAGATACTGACCAGCAGATGGCATACTATGTCAGCCGCGCAGATAAGCTGAAGTGTATCTGCAGCAACTATCCAAAGAAGTTACTCTCAAAGATGCGCTAAAAATAGGATATCGCACAACTAAACTGTATATATAATAGGGATTCACCTCTGGTTGATACAAATTAAGGGCGTGTTTCCTTGAGTTGGGGATGTCTCCCCAACTCTTTTTTTTGTTTTGTCGTGATAGTGTGCCAGATATGGCAAACTCTGACGACAAAATGCGGTGCGCTGATTGATGTTCGGATTTAGGTTGCTGCCATAAGGCAGTGAAATGAAAAATAGACCTTTCAGGTCAAGCTTGCTTGAAAACTGAAAAAGGTCTATTTTTTATTTCAATAACTCGTAGAGTTACCCTAAATCCGCATCAGCGCATAAGCGAAACAGAGTTTCGCCAAGAGTTTTTGGGCGCCTTTTTGCAAAAAGGCGCGGTACACGCTTTCTGCGTAGCCTAATACTTCAACCAGCGGTAGAGGTCTTTGAATGATGGCTTTTTGCCGTGCATAAAGATACCCACGCGGTAGATTTTGCCTGCAATCCAGACCATAAACACAAATGTTGCGTAGAGAAGTACAAGTGACAGAACAATCTCCCATGTAGGTATTCCGCTTGGTATACGGCCCATCATGACGATTGGAGAAGTGAACGGAATCATTGAGCACCATACAATCAGAGGACTATTAGGGTCGTTCATAACCATTGTAAGGATTATGAAGGCGAAGATAATAGGTATTGTAATCGGTGTTGTGAGCTGCTGTGCATCCTGAGCCTCGTCCACGCTTGCACCTACGGCTGCGTACATTGCTGCATAGAGCAAAAATCCACCGACCATAAAGAGCAGCAGCAGACCTATAATCTGTGCGATATATCCCGTATCCATTATAGAGGCCATAGCGGTAACCATACCAGTATCAACGCCACTGGCAGCCATAGCTGTCACATCGGCACCAGCCTGAAGAGCCTCCACGCTTGCCATAATATCGTCTGGAATAAGAGCCGGAATTACAAAGGCACTCATAGTCACAATAAGCAGTCCCCAGACAATAATCTGTGTTGCTGCTACAGCCGCTACGCCCAGAATCTTACCCATCATCATATCAAAAGGTCTGACAGTTGAGACAAGCACCTCAAGGATTCGTGAGTTCTTCTCCTCAATAATGCTCTGCATAACTATTGAGCCGTAGATAACAAGGAAGAAGTAGAGCACAAAGCCCAGAATGATACCTACGATGCTTGATGCCGCTGAAGAGGAGGCTGTACTCTGCTCGTCGTCGCCGTTGCGGAATGTAGAGAGTGATATATCTACCTCTACCTTGTCAAGTATCTGCTGAAGGTTTTCAAGGTTGTACTCCTTAAGTCGCTCATTTTTAATAATTTGCTCTACTTGGTCGGCAATATTGTCCTCAATAAGCATTGACGAGGAGGTGTTTGTGTATAGCTGAATATTGTTCGGATTTGTGACAATATCCTCGCCTATGTATAGTACACCAAACTCATCCTTCTCTAACGAACTTTTAAGCTCCTGTTGCAAATCTGCATTGACAAGAGTGATGAAGCTAACCTCCTCGTTGCTTTCGAGCTTATCGGCCACAATGCCGCTATTGTCAATCACAGAAATCTGCTTCGTTTCTCCCTTGGCAAAGATCATTATCAGCGTCGGCGCTACACTTACAAGTGCCAGTAGAAGTGGCATAAGTAGGGTAGTGATGATAAACGATTTTTTGTATACGCGCTCCTTAAACTCGCGCATTATTATCAATCCTATATTTCTCATAACCTGTTGATTGCTAATTTATTACTCTGTTAGTGTGCCATTTACGGCGCGGATAAAGATGTCGTTCATACTTGGGATAATCTCGGTAAAACTACGCAGCTCAACGGCGTTGTTTATTGCAGAGATAGCGCTACGGACGTTGTCGTTGCTCTCAATATGAATCTTGGCAGTAGTAAGGCCAGTAATCTGGTCGTGGTTGTACTCCATAATCTCAGCCATCGTAGCACTCTGACGAAATTCGCTCTCATTGCCTCGGAACTGTATGGAGAAGATGTTGTTTCCATGACTGTGGCGAATCTCGTCTACGCGACCAGAGAGAATGTTCTTTGACTTGTTAATCAGGGTAATATGGTCGCAAATCTCCTCTACACTGGACATATTGTGTGTTGAGAAAATCACCGTTGCACCCTTATCTCTGAGGCGCAAAATCTCGGTCTTGAGCAGCTCTGCATTGATTGGGTCAAAGCCTGAGAATGGCTCGTCAAAAATAAGCAGTCTTGGCTCGTGGAGCACAGTTACGATAAACTGCACCTTCTGCGCCATACCCTTAGATAGGTCCTCAACCCTCTTATCCCACCAATCCTCAATACCAAGGCGGGTAAACCACTCCTTGAGGCGTACCAGAGCCTCGTGGCGAGACAGACCCTTGAGACGAGCAAGGAAGAGAGCATGCTCGCCCACCTTCATCTTCTTGTAGAGTCCGCGCTCCTCTGGTAGGTAACCAATTCGGTATATATCTTGCTGTGTGATTGGCTTGCCGTCAAAAAGTACACGACCTTCGTCGGGAATAGTTATACGGTTAATTACGCGGATAAGAGTCGTCTTTCCTGCTCCATTTGGTCCTAAAAGACCATAGACCGAGCCAGTAGGAATCTCTACCGAAACATCATCAAGAGCAGTATGCTCAGTAAAACGTTTAGTGATGTGTTCTGCAATAATAATGTTGCTCATAATACTAACTTTAAAGATATATACAAAGATATTGATTTTTTTTGTATATTTGTACCGAACTACGTAAAAAACATTTAGTATGGCAAAAAAATCAGTTCTTGTCTCTGGCGGTGCTGGATATATTGGCTCACACACGGCAGTAGAGTTAATCGCTGCGGGCTATGATGTCGTTGTGGCAGATAATCTCTCTAATTCTGATATGTCAGGCGTTGAGGGCGTACGCGCAATTACAGGTGTAGATGTGCCGTTTGTTAATGTAGATTGTTGCGATAAGGCTGCATTTGCAAAGCTCTTTGAGCAGTACGATTTTGACTCGGTAATCCACTTTGCAGCCTTCAAGGCGGTGGGTGAGTCGGTGGCTGACCCTATGAAGTACTATCGTAACAACCTGCTCTCGTTCCTCAATATTATTGACCTTATGCGAGAGTATGGAAGACATAATATTGTCTTCTCTTCGTCAGCTACGGTCTATGGCGAGGCCGATGAGTTGCCTGTAACAGAGGCTACAGAGCGTAAACCTGCAACAAGTGCCTATGGAAATACAAAGCAGATGTGCGAAGATATCCTTCGCGATTCTGTGACGGCCTATGATGACCTGAAGGGTATTGCGCTGAGATATTTTAACCCTATAGGTGCTCACCCATCTGCACTTATCGGCGAGCTTCCTCGCGGAGTACCACAGAACCTTGTGCCATATATCACACAGACAGCGGCAGGTGTTCGTGAGTGCCTCTCTATCTTTGGCGACGACTATCCGACAGAGGATGGTAGCTGTCTAAGAGACTATATTGACATTGTTGACCTGGCTAAGGCTCACGTTGCGGCTATAGACCGTATGGTGGAGGGTAGAAACGAGGAGAGCTACGAGATTTTCAATGTCGGCACAGGTCGTGCAGTGTCGGTCTTTGAGCTTGTTAAGACCTTTGAGAAGGTTAATAACCTCAAACTTAATTATAAGGTTGCCCCTCGTCGTGCGGGCGATGTTGTTGCCGTGTGGGCGGATACGACACTTGCCAATAAGGAGCTTGGCTGGAGGGCTGAGCGCACACTTGAGCAGACATTGCAGTCAGCTTGGGAGTGGGAGAAACATGTGAGAAATATAAAATAGATATATTATGGAATACAGTAACATCCTTAATCAGTACGCTGCGGCAGCAACCGCAGAGCAGGTGGCAGAGCAGGTGGCTGCGGCACGTGCTCAACAGTCAAAGAACGAGAATACAGAGGTCTATAAGTTCTGCCTCTCAGCTGTTGACCTTACTACACTTACCTGCAACGACTCTGTAGAGTCTGTGACAGACTTTGCTCGTCGCACAGTGACCTTTGCCGAGAAGTACCCAGAGATTCCAAATGTGGCATCTATCTGCGTATACCCATCATTTGTGGAGACTGTGGGCGTGGCGGTTGACGGTACACCTATGCGCATTACAAGCGTGGGCGGTGGTTTCCCATCTTCGCAGACCTTCCTTGAGGTTAAGATGCTTGAGGTGGCTATGGCCGTTGAGAATGGTGCCGATGAGGTGGATATCGTGCTTAATGTGGGTAAGATGCTCACTGGCGCATATGACGAGGCGGCAAATGAGGTGGAGATGATTCGCTCAGAGATGGATGAGGATGTTATTCTGAAGGTTATCCTTGAGACTGGCGCGCTGAAGACCCCAGAGCTTATTCACAAGGCATCTATAATCTCTATGGCTGCCGGTGCTGACTTTATCAAGACCTCTACCGGTAAGATTGATGTCGCTGCAACACCAGAGGCAGCCGTTGTAATGTGTCAGGCTATCAAGATGTTCTACGAGAAGACGGGCCGTAAGGTGGGCTTCAAGGCCGCTGGTGGCGTTAAGACTCCGCAGGATGCTGCGCTCTACTACACTATCGTAGAGCAGATTCTGGGCGAGGAGTGGCTCACAACAGACCTCTTCCGCATCGGTGCATCATCAGCAGCAAATAACCTCCTATCTGCTATTGTTGGTCAGAAGGTATCACATTTTTAGGCTGTTGGCCATTGTCCATTAGCTTTTGAGTGCTGCTGCGAGGCAGTGAAAGAGAAAATATCCACCGAGGGTAGTTCGCTGAACCCAAAGGTGGATATTTTTATTTTAGTAGCACACGCCGTTGTTCCTATCTTCAGGAGGCGTGTGCCTTTTTTACACCAACCGCGCCTAAAATCGTTTTAGGATGGCGTATATTTCGAAGGCGAAGCCTGCGATGACTACGATAGGGGCAAGGGTGATACGGCGGAAGGAGAATATATCCTCGTTGAACTGCTCTGGCGTTGCTGCCGTACCGCCAGCCATAAGTATAAAGCCGATGATAATAATTACTGCGCCAATGGCAATGAGAGCGTAGTTTTTCACTGTCAGGGGCATCTTATTATCGTTTTGGTCGTTTAGATTATTCAGCCACTTCATATTAGTACATATATATTTTGTTAGACCTCATATTGACAAACTTATTCACCGCTATAAGCGTGAAGAGCATTGCTATAACCACTCCGCAGGCAATCATTATGCCCGCTATTACGGCTATCAGCTTTGCCTGCTCCAGTATGCCCAGCTCTGGCAGTGTGTGATTAATGCCAAAGAGTGCAGCTATAAATAATAGTGACGCTATAGCGCCCGCAACAGCACCCTGCAGTGCGCTACGGCCAAGGAATGGTTTTACTATAAACCACTTTGTTGCTCCGACAAGTTTCATCGTATTTATCGCCTCGCGGCGGGAGTATATGGCAAGGCGAATGGTGTTGTTCAGCAGTACCACTGATACTACAAGCATTGCTCCACCAAAGAGAAGCAGCAGACACTGCATCGTATCTAACACCGAGTGCACATCGTCAATCATACTCTGGGGGTATGATATGTGCGTAACCTCCTGTAGAGCAGATGTCTGCTCAACAAATGTAGCGAGGGCTACTGAGTCTGCCGCCATAGCAGAGAGAGTGATGTCAAAGCTGTCTGGTAGCGGGTTTGTGCCTAATGCTTGCTCCACATCTACATCAAATGCTTGACGGAAAGCAGGGTCGGCAATCTTATCCTCCTTAGATGAGAATGCGATGTGAGCCACTATTGCGTTCTGCGCAATGTGGGTGCTTAGGCTGTCGCGCTCAGCCTCTGAGAGTCCATCTTTAAGCTCTACGAGCATCACTACGCCCTCGCGCACACCGCGTGCCGATTGGAATATAGATATCATGGCGTAGGATATGCTGCCAAGTAGGAAGAGCACCAGCGCGATGCTTATTGTGGCAACGCTATATGAGCGTAGTACCTTGCCTTTTGTCGGTCTATTGTTCATCTCTTTTTCTTCTATTATAAATTATCGCTCCGATAATGGATAGTATCACAAGTATTGAGCAAAGTGCCGTAATAGTCTCTGTAACTCCCCAGTAAGGTGCGCGGAAACTCCATACAACAGTATGCTCGCCCGCAGGAAGTGCCATACCTCTGAGGATATAGTCTACACGCACAGCCTCGGCCTCTTTGCCATCTATAGTCACGCTCCAGCCCTTGTCGTAGAATATCTCCGAGAAGACAGCAAAAGTATCCTCAGGGGCTGAATATTGATATACAAGACGATTTGGTGCATACTCAGTAAGGGTAATGCTACCCTCAGTAGAGTAGGCGGTAACCTCTGGCAGATCGCGCTCAGCAACTACGGCTGTTGAAGCAAGGTCTACAAGGCCGAGCGACTGAATCTCCTCTGCTGCGCCTCTTACACCAAGCACCGAGTCCACAAACCACGCCGCACCAAGGGCTGTTGGACGCTGAACGACCTGACTCTCTGGAGAGATGATATACTTTGTGTTGAGCATATCCAAAATACCCTCGTGAGGAAGGTTTGTTGGCAGATAGTAGTCTATAATATCCTGATAACGAGATAGTTTCGCGCCGTGATAACCACCAACAGAGCGGTGGAACATTGATGTTGTTGCATCGTTAAATGGCGAGACGGAGAGGTTAAAAACTCGGTAGCCGAGCTCTTTATCCTTCATAATGGCTTTGTCCGCCTCTGTGGCGACAATTTGTGTCTTGCGCGGTGCTACAAAGTCATCATGGCTGAGATATCTGAACGCCACAGGGGTCATATCGGCCACAACAAGTAGCGCAAGGGCAGCAATCGCGTAGCCTTTTTTGAGTTTGCCGTATATTACAAGCGCAACTACTCCTACTGCCAGAAGTACGAAGATAAGCGAGCGTAACGAGTCGGCGCTCATCATCTGCTCTCGCTCGGTGGCTATAGCACCCGCTAAGCTCCAGCCAATCTCGTCGTGAAGACCCTGCTTTACAAGCTCCTCAGCTCCACCGCCAGTAAATATCTGCTCAAAGCGACTGCTTATGCGCAGAGCTGTCTGCTCCTCGCCGAAGTCAAAGAAGAAATCGCCCTTGACACTAAAGAGCAGTAGTATAGTCGCCGTTACGCCGCCACTCCACAGCAGGGCCTTGCGAAGGGTCTGCTTGCTTTCACACTTAAAGAGATTCCAGAGCGCTATGGCCGCCAGTAGTGGCACTGTCCACTGTAGAACAACAAGGGCCATAGATACTGTTCTGAACTTGTTGTACATCGGCAGATAGTTGTAGCACAACTCTGTGAACCACATAAGGTTACTGCCCCAACTAAGCAGCAGTGCAAAGATGCTTGTGCCTAAAATCCACCAACGATTTCTGTTGCTTGACAGTATCAGACCAAGAATAGCAAGAAAAACAGCCACCGCACCCAGATATGTCGGGCCAGCAGTGTAAGGTTGCTTACCCCAGTAGGTCGTATCTGTAAGATATGGAACGACATACTGCTTTGGCAAACCAATAAAGTCAAAGTAGTCCCACTCCTTCAGTGCGCTGTTGAGAGGCGAATTTCTATCCTCGCTATAGCCCTCAAAGCCACTCTCGCCACCCATAAAGTCGGGGACAAGCATTGTCCAACTCTCATTAATGCCGTAGCTCCACGCCGTAGCGTAGTCAAGGTCAAGGCCATTGCTCATATCGCCTTCCACTGCCGCCACCTCGCTGCCACCTCGGATAGTATCTTTGGTGTGCTGCATAGTGTAGAAGAGCGACGAGAAGTTGGCACCAACGGCAATCACAGCCGCCGCTGCAAGTATAGCTGTGCGCTTGCCAAAATCTCTAAGTACCCTGTCTTTGATAGCAAAAACAAGGTCGTTAATCCACAGCGCCAGCGCCGCCAGTAGGAAGTAGTATGTTATCTGCGGATGGTTTGCGCCAATCTCTAATGTGGCAAAAAGTGCCGCCAAAGCGCCCCCTAAAGGTGCATTGCCCCTCAGAGTCATATATATTGCACCCATCATTGCAGGGGCATATACCGCCGCCCACATCTTTGTGATATGGCCCGCGCCTATGATAAGGAAGAAGTATGTAGATAGTCCATACGCCAGTCCCGCGATAATGCCTATCCAAGGGTTTATGCCCATCATCACCACCATCAGCCACATCGCCACCATAGCCAGAAATGTCAGCACCAGTGGCTCTCCCAGACTACCAAGTATCTTGTCTGTTGCCGTCTTGATAAACTGCGCGGGGTAGCGTATATTAATAAGGTATGCCGGCATACCTCCAAACATAGCACCTGTCCACTGCGGGTCCTCGCCCTCTGTGGCGCGATGGTTGCGGATATCGCTACTCATACCATCAAACTGCTGTATGTCGTGCATAGCAATCTTGCGACCCTCAAACTGTGGGTAGAAGTGCACCGCCGAGATGGTAAAAAATATGGCTATAGCCACAAGAGTAGGGATAGATTTAGAAAATATTCTCTTAAAAAACTCCATTCTTAGTTCAATATTAGTTGCAAACCACACAAAAATACAAAAAAACATTCATATTTCTGAACTCTCTGCTAAAATTTGCTTATCTTTGCTAAAATATACGACTATTTGATACAATTTTATGGTTACACTTGACGATATACGCCGACCTATAGCCGATAGAATTGAGGAGTTTGAGGAGTTTGTGCGTAGCTCATTCTGCGAGAAGGAGGGCTCGTTACTTGCCGATATGGTGGAGTATGTCCTTAGCTCCAGAGGCAAGGGTCTGCGCCCAATGCTTACTATGCTCAGTGCTGCAGCTGTCTCTACAACAGGAGACTTTGGTAAGCGCACAATGCTTGCGGCTATGCTTATAGAGATGATTCATACCGCCTCGCTTGTGCATGATGATGTTATTGACGAGTCCAATATGCGTCGCGGTCAGGCATCGGTCAATGCTCGCTGGCAGTCTCGTAATGCTGTTATTGTGGGTGACTATATCCTTGCACGAAATATGGATATTGGCCTAAGAAGTGGTCAGTACGACCTTCTGACACATATTATCGGCAATATGGCAGTGCTGTGTGAGGGCGAGATTCTGCAGAGCGACCACGCTGGCAAGCTCGATATCTCAAAGCAGGACTATTTTGATATTATCTACAAGAAGACCGCCTCGCTTTTTGCCTCTTGTGCCTCGTCAGGTGCTATCTCTGTCGGTGCACAGCGCAGAACGGTTGAGAGTATGCACCGCTTCGGCGAGATGGTGGGTATGGCGTTCCAGATTGTAGACGATATACTGGACTATACGCCCGATAATAATACTGGTAAGCCTGCAGCCAACGACCTGCAGGAGCGAAAAATCACCCTGCCACTCATTGAGGTGCTTGAGAAGGTCACCCCTGAGCTCAAAAGCGAGATTTTGAGTGCCGTTGAGCGCGCAGCGACAGATAGTGCTGCTGTGGATTTTGTCCGACAGCAGGTTGTAGAGTATGGTGGCGTTGAGGCTGCCCGCGCAACGCTGCAACGATTCCTCCAGCGCGCACTCTCGGAGCTGTCAGCGCTTGAGGATACCCCTTATCGCCAGGCACTTATAGACCTCTGCACCTTTGTTGCCGAGCGTGATAGATAGAACAAACAACTTAAAACTAAATAGTTATGACAAAGAAAAACGGAAATGTATTTGCAATCGGAGTGATGTTCTTGCTCTTCTTTATGATTGCATTTGTGACCAACTTCGCTGGCTCTATGGGCGTTATCGTCAAGAACCAGTTCGGCGCCTCTAACGCTATGGCACAGCTCGGTACTCTTGCAAACTTTATCGCCTATGCGTGTATGGGTATCCCTGGTGGACTTATCCTTAAGCGTAAAGGTTATAAGTTTACCTCTCTGCTCGCTGCAGCAGTAGGTTTTGTGGGCGTGGCTATTCAGTTCGCCTCTGGCTATGCAGAGTCTTTTGCAGTCTATGTGCTCGGCGCATTTGTTGCAGGTTTCTCTATGTGTCTGCTCAACCTTGTTGTAAACCCTATGCTTAATACCCTCGGTGGTGGCGGTAATCGCGGTAACCAGCTCATCCAGCTCGGTGGCTCTTGCAACTCTATCGGTGGTACTATCGCTCCTATCTTCTTGGGCTATATGATTGGTGGTCAGGCTGCTACAGCAAGCGTTGGCGATGCTGCTCCTGCAATGATTACCGCTATGGCAATCTTCGCACTTGCATTTATTATCATTGCCCTCTCTGCTATTCCAGAGCCTCATATGGAGACAGCGGAGGAGAAGGCTGCTCGCAAGGCTGGTAATGTGGCGAAGGACCCTCACGGCCCACTCTCTTTCCGCCACTTCGTGCTTGGCGCTTTGGCAATCTTCTTCTATGTAGGCGTTGAGGTAGGTATTCCAAATACTGCAAACCTCTATATGTCAGGCCTTGAGGGCGTAGGTCCAGCTGTTGCAGGTACCCTTGTGGGCTTCTACTGGTTCCTTATGATGTGCGGCCGACTTATCGGTGGTGCTGTTGGCGGTAAGGTCTCTTCAAAGGCAATGCTTACAACTGTTTGCCTTGTTGCCCTTGTGTTTGTCTTCGCACTTATGTATATCCCAGAGTCAGTGCGCGTTACAATTCCAGTTGTTGAGGCTCAAGTGCCTGTAAGTATGCTGTTTATGTTCCTCTGCGGTCTGTGCACATCTGTTATGTGGGGCGCAATCTTCAACCTCGCTGCTGAGGGTCTGGGTAAGTACACTCCACTTGCATCAGGTATCTTTATGACCCTTGTTTGCGGTGGTGGTATCCTTCCATTCATTCAGGGCTTCGTTGCTGACTATGTAGGCTATATCGGTAGCTACTGGGTTATAGTTGCCGGCCTCGTTTATATGCTCTATTATGCACTTGTCGGCTCTAAGAATGTTAATACTGACATCAAAGTAGACTAATTTTGTAGATTTTGTCGTGATAGTGGCACATTTCCTGCCGCTAATAAAAAATGCCTGCTGGGCTGTACTATTTGGTACTATCCTGCGCAGGCATTTTTTTATTGAGCGTTGTAAATGCACCACTCTGACGACAAAATAGCTTTTAGCTATTGGCCATTAGCCATTGGCTCACCTTCGGTGACCCTTCACCGCTCCGCCTCGGCAATTCAAACAAGTTTGATTGCTCTCGGCTCAATCGCGGCGTTGGCTTTAACAAGGTATCCGCACTGCGGATGTATATATGTCGGCTTTGCCGACACCGCTATAAGGCTAATAGCTAATGGCCAACGGCTAATAGCCAAAAAATTCCTATCTTTGTGCTATGGAAGTAAGAAAGGCGATTTTAGCGATTTTGGCGGTTTTGGTCTCGGTGGTGGCGCTGGGGCAGGGGCGTGGCATTGATGTGTCGCGCTATCAGAAGAAGATTGAGTGGAGTAAAGTTAAGGGTGCGGGCATAAAGTTTGTCTACATAAAGGCTACGGAGGGGGCGACATACACAGACCCCTACTTTGAGCGCAACTTTGCGGGGGCGAAGCGTGTGGGGCTGCCTGTGGGCGTCTACCACTTTTTCCGTATGACGAGTACGGCCTCGGAGCAGTTTGCGCACTTCAAGCGCACGATGGCGGGAAAAAGTATGGACTTGGTGCCGATGATAGACATTGAGGTGTCGGATGGATACTCCAAAGCGGCGATACAGAGGCGGCTGGATGAGATTATTGCCCTATTCAAGCGTGAGTATGGCTGCACACCGATGATATATAGTTCGCAGGTATTTTATAATAGGTATCTTGCGCCCAAGTACAACCGTTATCATCTCTACTTGGGTCGTTATGGCGGCAAGAGGCCGGTGATAGATGGCAAGGGAATGTACACCATTTGGCAGTATACCCGTCACGGGCGTATTGCGGGCATATCTACGGCGGTGGATATCTGTCGCTTCAATCCTAAATATAGCGTTGATGATATAAAAATCCGAAAAGATGGTAAATAATTGCAGATTTTCGGTAAAACGCTTGGCAGTTCAAAAAAAAGTCTTTAATTTTATAGACTGAAAAGGGACTTTTGTCCAAATTTGTAATCCTTAAAACTACGAAAATATGAAAAACTATTCACCAAAAGAGATTAAGAACATCGTTCTTGTGGGAGCCCCAGGCTCGGGTAAGACTACTCTTGCAGAGGCAATGGCTTACGAGGGTAAGGTTATTGACCGTAGGGGTAGTGTAGAAAACAACAACACACTGTCAGATAACACTGACATTGAGCACGAGTACAAGCGCTCAATATACGCGACTACACTCTTTACTGAGTTTATGGGTCGCAAGCTCAATATTATTGACTGTCCAGGCTCAGACGACTTCTGCGGTAACCTCTTCTCTGCTTTCAAGGTAGGTGACGTGGGCGTTATGCTCGTAAATGCACAGACTGGCTGGGAGGTTGGTAATGAGATTCAGGGTCGCTATGCAAGCATCCTTAATAAGCCACTTATCGGTGTAATTAACCAGCTCGATGCTGAGAAGGCTAACTACGAGGCTACCCTTGAGAGCATCAAGGCTGACTCTGTCGTTAAGCCTGTTGTTGTTCAGTATCCTGTAAATCAGGGCGTTGGCTTTGACTCGTTTATTGACGTTCTGATGATGAAGATGTACCGTTTCACTGACGAGAATGGTACTCGTGAGGAGCTTGAGATTCCTGCTGACGAGTTAGAGCGCGCAAAGGCTTACAACCAGGAGCTTGTTGAGACCGCTGCAGAGTATGATGATGCTCTTATGGAGCTCTACTTTGACAAGGGTACTCTTACACAGGATGATATCCGCTCTGGTCTGAAGCTCGGCGTTGCTAACCGCAAGGTTATGCCTATCTTCGTTACCAGTGGTAAGCGCGACATCGGTACAAAGCGTCTTATGGAGTTTATCATCAACGTAGCACCAGGCCCAACTAAGGCTCCAGACTTCCTTACTGTTGATGGTGAGGCTATGCCTGCAGACGAGACCGCTCCAGTAGCTCTCTTCGTATTCAAGAGCCAGATGGAGCACCACATTGGTGAGATTAACTACTTCCGCGTAGTTCGTGGTACTGTTACTGAGGGTATGGAGCTTGTAAACTCTCGCACAGGTAATAAGGAGAAGCTCTCGCAGCTCTTCGCTGTTGCTGGTAAGAACCGTATCAAGGTTACTCAGCTCTCTGCTGGTGATATCGGCTGTACTGTAAAGCTCAAGGGCACTCGTACAAACGACACCCTCGCTGCTCCAAGTGCTGTTGTTGCTGTTGAGCCTATCGTATTCCCAGAGCCACGCTACCGCGCAGCTGTTAAGGCTAAGGATCAGTCAAACGAGGAGAAACTCGGCAAGTTGCTTCTTGATGCTCGCTTTGAGGACCCAACAATCCTTGTTGAGTACTCTAAGGAACTTAAGCAGACCATTATCCAGGGTCAGGGTGAGCACCACCTCAACATCCTCCGCGCTCGTATCCTTGCAGATAGTAAGGTGGAGATGGAGTTCTTCGCTCCAAAGATTCCATATCGTGAGACTATTACTAAGGTCGCTATGGCAGACTACCGCCACAAGAAGCAGTCTGGTGGTGCAGGTCAGTTCGGCGAGGTACATATCGTTATTGAGCCTTACTATGAGGGTATCGGCGAGCCTTCAAAGTATAAGTCAGGCGGCAAGGAGGTTACTGTGAACATCAAGGGTAAGGAGGAGTATGACCTTCCTTGGGGCGGTAAACTTCAGTACTACAACTCAATCGTTGGTGGTGCTATTGACGCTCGCTTTATGCCAGCTATCCTTAAGGGTATTATGGAGAAGATGGACGAGGGCCCACTCACAGGTTCTTACGCTCGTGATATCCGCGTAATTGTTTACGATGGTAAGATGCACCCAGTAGATTCAAATGAGCTCTCATTTAAGCTTGCAGCTCGTAACGCCTTCAAGGAGGCATTCCGCAACGCAGGTCCAAAGATTATGGAGCCTATCTATAGCGTAGAGGTTCTCACTCCATCAGAGTATATGGGTTCAGTGATGAGCGACCTGCAGAACCGTCGTGCAATGATTATGGGTATGGATCACGATAAGGGCTTTGACCGCCTCCAGGCTCGTGTGCCTCTGGCTGAGCTCTATCGCTACTCTACAACCCTCTCTTCACTCACCTCTGGCGCAGCTACCTACACCATGCGCTTTGAGTGCTACGAGCAGGTGCCAGCGGATGTGCAGGATAAGTTGTTGAAGGCTTATACTGACACCGACGAGGAGTAAAAGTAAATCTAATTTTAAGCGGTATTTCCTGCCGCTAATGATAAATGCCTGCTGGGCTGTACGTTTTAGTACTATCCTGCGCAGGCATTTTTCATTGAGCGTGGTAAATCCTCGCCTAAAATTAGATTTCTTTTTTACTCCGAGGAGGTGCCTGTCCCAATAGGGGTTACTCTGAGGAGGTGTCCCACTCTAACTGCAAATAGGACTTATTCTGAGGAGGTGTTGTGCTCTGACGATAAATAGGTACTTATTCTGAGCTGGTGCTCTAATTGAACTAAAAGTAGTGAATATTTTTTGTTCGGATTTAGGTTGCTGCCATAAGGCAGTGAAACGAAAAAAGAGACCTTTCAGTTTTCAAGCTCGCTTGAAAACTGAAAAAGAATCTCTTTTTTGTTTCAATAACTCGCAGAGTTATCCTAAATCCGCATCAGCACGGAAGAAAAACGGAGTTTTTCACAAAGTTTTTGGTGAAGCTTTTTTCAAAAAGCTTCGGTTCTCGCTTTCTGCAAAGCAGAAATTGTCATAAAAAACACCGAGACTATTCTCGGTGTTTTTTACTTGATTTACAATATTTTACATAACGCCACCACCGTTGAGATTAACCTCACCAGTGTAGATAGTACAAGGGCCATTGCCTGGCATACCAATCATATTTGTACAATCAATAGTTACAGACTCTTCTGTAAGATTAGAGTAAGGAACATTTGTTTTAACTGTATCTCCAAAGTGATCAGTTGTAGCAAGCACGATGTTTCCAGAAGTTGCATCTGTAGCCTCTATTGTGTATGCTGCCTGTACCATTGGAGCCCACATACCTGCAGCTTGCGCACCATAAACAGACTCATAATCAACAGCTATGTAGAGCATGCCAGGAGTAGTAACACCAAGGTCTGCTACAACAACTGCTGTTGCAACGCCAGTAATCTCTGCTGCAATATCAGCAGGCAACTGCCAACGCTTACCATCTACAGAAAGTGCAGAAGTTGCGCCCAGCTCTGTGCCGTTTACAGTTACAACGCCAGTGTTTGTACATGCAGACTCATCAACAATTGCAGTCTCATCAGCCTTGTGACCCACGAAGATGCCAATGTTCTCAGTGTTGCCAGCATTCACAATTGTGAGGTTACCAGTGTTATGACAAGCAGAGAAATGTGCGCCAGCCTTCTTGTTGTCAGCCAATACGGTTGCAGCATAGAATGCGCCTGTAGAATTGAACATGTCAACGGTAATATTACCATTGTTTGTACAGCCACTCATATCCTCCTGCTGTGCTGCTGCAATACCTGCAACATAAGTAATATCGTTGTCTTCAAACAACTCTGTAACCTTAATATCAATATCACCACCATTAACACAATCCTTGATGCCATTATTAGCAAGACCAATAATACCACCACAGTAATTAGCCTTACCATTGTCAGTTACGAATGTGAGCTTCACACCCTCCTTAACGGAGCAATTGCTGATTGTAGCCTGGCGAGTAGAAGCGGTCTTAATCTGACCTACGATACCAGCAAAGCGGAGTGAACCGTCAGCATTGTTGGTCTTAGCAGTAAAGTCTGCATTGAGGTGGCAATTCTCAACCGCAATTGTAGCGTAACCAATAATACCACCAAGGTATATTGCACCTCCAGCCTTAGATACATTTACAACTTCGGCATATACAGGCGCGTTTGAAGAGCAGTTGTAAATACCACCCAGAGTCTGACCTGCAACACCTGCGGTAAAGTTCTCATAGGTGTTATGCTTTAGTGTTACCTCTCCATTGTTGTGGCAGTTCTTAATGTCGTTTGCAGTGAAAGCAACAACACCTGCATGCCAACCCTTAGTGCCACCATCTGTCTTACAGTTGTTAAAAATATTGACCTTGCCGTAGTTGTTGCAATTCTCAACAGGGTAATCTGCGTTGTAAGCGTTGTAAATACCGCTACAACCAATAACACCTCCAAATGATGAGCCTGCCTGAGAACCAGCACCAGCAGCATCATTTGTACCAGCAGCCCAAACGCCCTCTACGAAGAGCTCGCCGTAGTTGTTACAGTTCTGAACGCCGAAGATGTTACAAGCAACAACACCACCTGCCGCACCGCGAGTACCGCCTTGAGTTAAATCCTCTATAGGAGTAGTAAAAGATACATAACCGTGATTGTCGCAACCCTCCATATTAGCCTGAGAGTAACCTACAACACCACCAACATTTGCATATGTACCACTGCTAAGAACCTCAAAGCGATAAGTTACCTTACCATAGTTCAGACAGTTAACAATCTGACCCTGATATACAGCAGCTGTTGAAGCGGCTGTCTGGGTACCACCAAGCACACCACCTACATAGCTCTTATTAGGCTTGCAAGGGAAGAGAACCTTTATCTCACCATAGTTGATACAGTTTGCAAGGAAGTCTGTACCAAGGGCCTCCTTTGTTCCTGCGTTGGTATTTGTGTAACCTACAACACCACCAACATACTGACCGTTGTTAACTGCCTCTGAGGTTACATCAATCTTACCATAGTTTACGCAGTCGCGTACAGTACCATAAGATACACCAGCAACACCACCGATACGGCGACCTGTTGCGCTAACATCTGTTACGACAATATTACCCTTGTTTACGCAGCCCTCTACGATACCTGGCTCCTCGTTGTCCTCAACAATAAGAGATACGTTGTTACCCTCTGATGGAGCAGTAAGGGTACAAGTTGAGTCGATAACGATATTCTTAACAGTACCGTGATTAAGAATAAACAGACCGCGACTTGTGTTCCAGTTCTTAATTGAGTAGCCCTGACCATCAAATACGCCGTAGAAGTCTTCTGCAGAGACAAGCTCAACGCCTGTAAGGTCAATGTCTGCATCCAGAACGATGTGTGGAAGAGGATCAGGAATAACCTCTTTCTGGAACTGTGCAAGAGCAGCCTGAAGCTCAGTAGCGTTGGTTACAGAGATTGTAGTCTGCTCAACGCCTGCGTATGTAAGCTCTGGCATATTAAGAAGCATACCTGCAGGAACCTCAATGCCTGTAGCAGTAAATGCGCTCTTTGTCATAGCCTTACCAGTAGCATCAACAATCTTTACGCTGAAGCCCTTTGCATATTTACCAGCAGGAACAGCAATAACAACCTCTGCCTTGTCGCCTACGTAAGGGATACCATCTGCAGAAGATACGCGGATAACATCCTTACCAGCCAGTGGAGTGATTGTTGCAGCCTTGTAGTCAACAGCGAAAGTACCAGAGATAGCCTCGCCATCCAGTGCTGTAAGAACTACAGAACGAAGTGTCTCGTCGCCGCCCTTCTTAACAACGACCTTTACAAAGCTGTAGAGGTTGTGAAGTGAAGCAGCAGTACCCTCTGTGTAGCCTACCAAAACAGCAGAGCCAGTAGCAAAAGAGCCTGCAGTATAAGCCTGCTCAGTCTCAACATAGATGTTACCATCTGCGCCAAGAATCTCAGCAGGGTAGAGAATAGAGTAAGGAGCAGTTACGTCTACAACCTCAAACTGTGCGTAAGAGGTACCTGCATACTTTGCATCTACTGCAGATGATGCAACGCCGTTTACGGCAATCTTGTCGCCAGCGCTCCATACTACATCATACTTATTTCCATTAAGAGTACCCAGTGCAGTACGAGTATCCTCAATACCTACACCCAGAACTACCTTACCGCCTACAATAGCGTCCTCGGTTGCGTCTTTTGCACAACCAGCGGTCAGCATAGCCAATGCCAGACCGAAAATAGCATAAATCTTTTTCATAGTTTTAGTCCGTTATTGGTTATCCTCATCCCATACGCCATCCATAGAGGTGACGCCGTCAATTGTTGCACTTGTTGCGAAGCCCGCCTCTACACGAACTCCCAACTCTCTTAGTTGTGGTGCTCTGTAAGCACCCGTTGGAAAATGTTTCATAGGTCTAAATTTTAGGTAAATATTAAAAAATTTTATAATTATATGCCGTATATTGCTACCAAAGTTAATATATTTTCAAATAATAAGCAATTTTTTTGCCAATAAAATGAAAAAGCCCTTCAGAAATTCTGAAGGGCACTAATGTTTTGACTCTCTTTTATTTGAAGAATTTGTACTGGAAAATCAGTAGGTAGACCACTGCAACCGATATATAGGCATCAGCAAGGTTGAAAATTGCGCCGAAGAAATAGTTGCGCGAGTCAACAAGGAAGCTCAGCCACTCTGGACAGCTCTTCCACTGGAATAGCGGGAAGTAGAACATATCAACCACGCGCCCCATCATAAATGGAGCATAGCTACCGCCAAACTCTGCAACGGTCGTAGGTGTAGATGCTGAGAAGATAAGTCCGTAGAAGGCGCTGTCAAGAATATTGCCAACAGCTCCCGCGACAATAAGTGTCAGACCGACAATGACTCCCTTCGGAGCCTTCTGCTTAAGAAGGTAGTTGATGTAGTACAACATCGCACCCACAAGCCCTACGCGGAAAATGCTCAAACAGAGCTTGCCCCAGTCAAAAGCTCCACTGCCAGATATCTGCATTCCAAACGCAGCGCCGTTGTTCTCCACAAAGCGAAGCTGAAACCAATCTGGGAAAACTGTTATCGCCTCGTCAAGATGCATATTGGTCTTAACCCAAATCTTGAGCAGCTGGTCAGCTACTAACAAGATTACCATAAGTATCGAAATCTTCTTCCAGTTCATAGTCGTCTCTTATTTAGTGCAAAGATAGTGAAATTTACCGAAATGCAAAATGTAGCCGTTAGCTATTGGCCGTTGGCCATTGGCTGGTAGAGAGCAGAGTCCTAATATCCTTATAATCCCTAATCTCTCTATTCTGCGTTTGCCAAAGGCGAGCCTACGGCTAATGGCCCTTATATATAATATATATAGGTATAACCTCCTATTTTTAAGAAATATTAAAAAATCTTCAAAAAATGTGTAAAAAAGTTTGAAAAACATTTGCACAGTAATTTTTTTGTCTCTATCTTTGCACCCGCAATCAGGAAATAACACCGGTTGCAGTGGTTCTGAAAAGGGTTTCAATAGTGATGAAAACAAACTGTTGAAAAATTTTTCAAAAAAAAGTTTCAAAAACATTTGGTGGTTTAAAAAAAAGGTCTTACCTTTGCACCACTGTTCGCTCCGAAAAGGAGAGAGCAATTTTGAAAACGGTTCTTTGATTTACTGGTTATAAATTGAGAGAAAGTGTAGTATTTATCTGTCAATTTCCTTTAAGGAAAAAGAGGTAGTCAGGACTCTAACGATACATTTAATTTTTTTACAATGGAGAGTTTGATCC
>JAGBAX010000008.1 GCA_017938765.1 Alistipes sp.
AGCATTTTAAAGACTTCGTCAAATGGTTCCTTTTTCTGCAAAGTAATCAGGGTAAAGCAAGCAAAAAAATAGGGTGAGAAATACTGCGTTTCTCACCCTTTATTTACTCCCTAAAAAGCGCCGCTTTTGGCATCATTACCCTATAAATTAGGTCGAGACGATTTTTGAGTATATTTTGAGCAGATTGCTCGGCTTTTTGTGGGCGCAATAGCCTATTGTAACCGAGAAAAGGCGAGTAATATGCCAAAATAGGCCAAAAAGCGACCGAAACAGAATTTACACAAAAACAGAATTACTTTTGCCCTAATTTATAGAACATACCTTATTATTATAGTTTAGCCTTCTTAATAGCGCGCGGGTTTGTGAGATAGCCCTTGATTGAGTACCAGATATTGCCCCAGTAGCTATCTGGTACTACTTTATCGTAGCACCACTTGCGAGCATATCGGTTACGAGCCTTGAGCATAAAGGCGCGTAAAAAGTTCATCTTGTCGTGCTTCTCCTCATTCTCAAAAGTAAGGATATCCTCCAGCACACGCTCCGAGAGCTCAATATATCTATCTGCGAACTCAAGTGGTAGCTTAATGCCCAGTATCTGCTCCGCAATGGTGGTAAGAATAGATGCGTAGCGAGCAAGACCACTTTTCTCAAGGTGTCCTATAACAGTTGCGCTGTCAATGCTATCCCTGTAGTAGTTTAGAAAGACTCCCCAGTCGCAGATATCGCGCAGCTTGATACCCTCACGAGCGTAGTGCCAGCTGGAGTGGCGAGCAAGGAATATAGCTGCAAACTCAGCCGACGGGATAAGCGCACCCTTAACCGTAGGGTGGTCAGTGCTTTTGGCAACTAACTGCTCAAGTGCCTGCTCAACATACTCGCCCGTGCGGTTTACAAAAGGATTGACAAAGTACTGGTGGTTCTCAATATTGACCCCATCAACCGTAAACTCTGAGTGGACAAAGTAGTCGTACTTAACCTCCATGCCAAGAGTTGTCATAAGTTCATTGCCGCGCTCAAAGTCGCCCATAAGGTAGAGATCTATATCGCCCGACTGGCGATGATTAGGTACTGGGTAGAGAGTTGCCAGTGAGAGACCTTTCAGAATTAGAGTCTTTATACCCTCCTTTGCAAATGTATCTACAACCTTTTGCGCTGTAGCAAGCTGTTTTGCAGAGAGTTTCTCAATATAGCTAACATTATATGCCCACTGAACCTTAATCTCAAGGTCAGGTTGTTGCTCCTCATCAAGGGCGCGGATACCGTCGTATGTAAAGGCAAGTACCCCCTGTTCAAGAGCAGCATTGTAGACGTCTTGCCACTTGCTATCGCTCATCTTCTCAAAGAGTGTGCGGGAGTACTCGCTGTCAGTAAGGGCAAGTCGCAGTAGGGCAAAGAGTCGTTGTCTGGTTAGAGATGTAATATGTGCCATTGTTAAGCCCTCATTTTGATGAATTTTGCAGGATTGCCTGCCCATATTTCATAGTCTCCCACAGATTTTGTAACTACGCTACCCGCACCAATAATTGCACTACGGCCGATAGTCACATTACCCGTAATAATTGTTCCACTGCCGATAAAAGCGTGCTCGCCGATGGTTATATACCCCTCTATAAAGTGGATATCCTCGCGGTCGGGGTTGCTTGTGTCAAGACGGTGAGTGAGCAACCTCACACCGGCGGCAATATGAGCATCGTTGTGGATAGTAATATTGCCAGGATGTATAGAGTCAAACTGTACATCGCGAGCAATAAAGTACTTTCTGCCAGTGAGCCTTACCCCTGCCGCACGAACAAAGACCTTACGCCACGTACGAGGCATAGGTATGCGCGCAAGAGCGAGAAATATCACCGCGCGGATATGCGATAAGTCAAGATTTATTCCTTGTTGCTTGAGTGACATAGTAGAGTGTTATATAGGTTTATAATCTTTGGATAGAGTGCATCGTCCGAGAACATCGCTGCGGCTGTCTCTTTACACAATTGGCTCATAGCTGCGTACTGCTCTACACTAAGGCTCTCCATAGTTTTGAGTGCTGATATTAGCTCATCAACAGACTTTGGAGTAAAGAGATAGCCCGTCTTGTTAGGCTCAACAATCTCTGGAATACCACCTATGCGCGCGCCGATAGTGGGAATGCCTGCGCTCTGCGCCTCTATAATTGTCATTGGGTTGTTCTCATACCACTCTGACGGAACTACAATAGCCTTGCAGTTTTTAATAGTCTGGCGGAGAGAGTCGCCACTCTGATAGCCACAGAACTCAATATTATCCGTTGTAACCATCATCTTTAGCCTCTTTTCCATATCTCCCTCACCGACAATCTTTAGCTTGAGGTGTGGCAGAGCAGTAAAGGCGTGAATAAGGGTCTCAAGTCCCTTCTCGTGACTCAAGCGACCAAAGTAGAGGTAGTACTCGCCCATAGATGTGCTTACCGCACTATCTGGCAGAGGAGCAATGGCATTATGCGCTACTATACACTGCTTATTTTTAAGTGTAGGCATAGCTTTAAGATGTTGCTCATAGCTAAAGCGACTGACAAAGACAAAGCCATCAATAGCATCTATAGGGCGGATAAACCACTTGCGGAAGAAAGCCTCAAAGGTCATTAGCGCGCTATGAGCAAGTTTACCCTTTGAACAGCGGTTTGTAAGGCAGTGAATATAATTGCCACCAAGACATTTGTCGCACACTGTACCATCTATTCTGCGAAAGGTGTATGCAGGGCAGACCATTCGGTAGTCGTGAGCAGTGTGTACAACGGGAATATTGTGTTTCTTGAGTACGCTGAGTATTGATGATGATAGTCCTCCCCAAAATAGGTGTATATGTGCTATATCTGGTTTCTCTCTCTTGATAAGCCTCTCAAGAGACCTTTTCGCCTTGCCATTATAGACATAGCGCATTGCTCCAAGTAGAGGGTTTACGCTGTTATTTTGCTCAACGAAATATTCATTGCGACCATAGTCACAGTTGCGAGGGTCTGCAGTACTGAAGAACACAACACTATGACCTGCCTTTACAAGCATATCTGCCATATTGAAATATACAGCCTCAGAGCCACCCTTGATATAGTGGAAATTATTGATTAGCAGAACTTTCATTGGTTGTTTCATCGTTTGAGTTATTATTTCCTCTTGCAAAGTCAAGACCGAAACTGTTAATAGCCGTAGGACGTGATTTAGGCTTGTACTTATACAGGGCCAGAGCAAGAACGCCCATTGCTATGATACTTCGCTCATTGGCAAGAGCATTTGAGGTAGCTTGTATAAGTATATAGGCTACTATAATTAGAGCGACTTTGTAGCGTTTGATGTCAAGCGTGGCGTTGTATAGGTTGTTCATCTTCTTGAAGATGTAGTAGATGAAGTATACAAAAAGTGCAATTCCTACATATCCAAACTGCGCAAAAATAGGGTAGTAGGCGTCAGAAGCAAAGTGATATTGATTGCCTTGATCCAGTCCCCATATAGAGTCAAGATTGTACTTTGTATATATTGGCGAGTACCACGTCATTGATGCAGGATTGGCATAAGTAGCAAATCCACTACCAAATGGGAAATAATCAGCCAACACATCCCACATTCGTACATAGAGCATAGGACGGACATTGTACTCGTAATCCTCGATAAAGTAGTATATAAACTCATCTTTTACGACAAAAAATACTACTACCATAGCTACAATGCCCACAAGAAGATATTTGAGATTTATCTTTAGTGGCTTATTAACAAAAAATAGAATAAAGATTGTACAAGCGAAAATTGCCCCATACTTTGATGTCGGAGATAGTATTCCGGCACTCATAATTAGTATGGTAGCAACTTTTGAAGATAGAGACTCCCTGTCGCAACTGAGGTAGTACAGAGCGCCAATAAGTATTGCTACGGCAGAAAGTGCTTCGCCCGTAAGCATAACTCCGTGAGTGGCAATCTTTCTATCTTCAGGGTGGTAAATATATATAGCTACAATAAGGAATAGACTCAACCAACAGATACCCTGCATTATTGTAAAGTGTTCACGGTCAAGGCGTGGCTTTATAGCCATAAGTCCAAAGAAGACAAGATATGGCTTGGATTGCATTACAAAGTCGTTGACAATGGCTATTGGTACGTTGGACTCTATAACAAACGAGTATATGAGATAGAAGAGTGAAATGGCCAACCAGATGATAAGCGGCTTGCTTGGCGGTATTTGACGCACATACATATTAAAGCAAGCATAGGCTGCAATAAGCATAGCAGCAACTTCATCTATATACGTGAATACACGCAGCTCGTAGAACATTACTCCGAACAGCATATATATCAACGTTATTATACAGAAGAAGATGCTTCCCATTGTTTAGCTTATTTGAATCTTGCGTTTGTATAATATGTGCAGTAGTAGGCAGTAGAGAATCTGAACTACCATAATACTACTATATGCCCAAAATGCACCGTGATTATTGCCATACTTTATAAGTAGTGGTAGTGCGACAATGAGTGAACCGTAGTTTCTAAAGATATAGCCAGCAAGAGTTATCCAATTATATCCTCTTGAGATAAACTCCTGAACGTATATATCGCATACACTCTCAAAAATGCTCAACACTGCCGTAACAACAATTATTGGAGCAAGACCGACAAATGAATCTCCGTAAATCTGCTCAATAATTGGAGAGCAGAGCGCAATAGCTACTGCTGGTAATATTGTTGAGACGAGGTTTATCTTAATCATTGTTGAGAATGTCTGCTTGTGACGGTCGTGGTCGTTAAGCGAACTTGAGAGATGAGAGAGTATTACATTGCGTAGCACTCCCGGAATAAAGATGATGATTAGATGGCACTGATTTGTAGCCGTATAAAGTCCTAATTCATCGTAGCCAGCAAGCGTTGTAATCATAATAACCCTTATCCAACTGGCACTGGCATAAACGCACTCCTGTATTGCTATTGGCAGTGAGAATTTGAAGAGTTTGCTGATTGTAGCGCTGCTGTCATCTGACTCTGCTGTGCTATTTCCACGAATTTTGTTTAGATATCTTGAAATAGCTATCTGGTTGAGAATGCACTGTAGCATTGTTGTGGCAAAGAGTGTACCTACCGCTCCAATAAGCTTGAAGTAGTAGGTCAGCCCTATGCCAAGAATTAGTGTTGCAACACCAGTGATAGCATTAATAACAGCTATGGTTCTGAACTGTTTTAACCCTGAAAGAAGTCCAAGCTGTGTTGTATTTATTGCATTGAATATTACAATGAGTGCTGTATAACGAAGAATTGATACAAGATGAGGCTCATCAGTTATTAAACCAGCGCAGGTGAAGAGCAACACCGCCATAATAGCACTTGTAATGAGTGTTATGGATATAGAGTTGCGGATGATATTAATGATGGCGCGGTAGTCATCTCTTTTGCATAGCGCAATATATCTGTTGGCGGTACTACCCAGACCAAATGTTGAGAAAACGGCGATATAGAACAGGGTACTCTTTACCATGCCATATTCTCCGAATGCATCTACGCCAAGTAGTCGGGCAATGATAATGCCGACAACCATCGCTGCGCACTTGCTTACAGCACTGCCGATAACAGCCCATGTGGAGTCTTTAGCAATCTGACTATCCTTAATTTTGGAGATAAGAGTGGAAATTATCTTCATTAGTAGGTTTTGGTTGTTTGTTATCTATTATAAACCTTCAAAGGTAATAAAAAAAGCACAATCTACCAAATCGAGATTGTGCTTTATTGGTTGGGCTTGTTAAATTTATTTAACAAAGCGAGCTTTTACATTCTCTGTTGCGCGGCGAAGCAACTCTGCTGGGCAGCAAAGAGTTATTCGTACATATCGCTTACCCTCTGTGCCGAAGATGCCACCTGGGGTGAGGAACACATCGCATTTGTCCATTACCTCATCAGAGAAGTCGTAGCAGTCGCCCTCGTAATCCTCTGGAATCTCTGCCCAGATAAAGAGTCCAGCCTGGTTAGGCTGATAGTGACATCCGAGCGCATCAAGAAGTGCCATACCCTCCTTCTCACGCTCGCGGTAGATAGCGTTAAGCTCTGTAAACCACTCCTCGCCAAGCGAGAGAGCTGTCTCAGCAGCCGCCTGAATAGGGTAGAACATACCAGAGTCCATATTGCTCTTGAATGTAAGGATAGAGTCAATCCACTCCTTCTTACCCATAATAACACCTACACGCCAGCCCGCCATAGAGTGACCCTTGCTAAGCGAGTTCATCTCCATAGCCACATCCTTCGCACCAGGAACAGAGAGAATACTCATCGGCTTGTCTGCGTTACGGATAAAGCTGTATGGGTTGTCGTGGATAATCAGTATGTTATGCTTTGCTCCAAAGGCAATAATCTTTTCGAACAACTCGCGGGTTGGAGTCTTACCTGTTGGCATACCTGGGAAGTTGGCAAACATAATCTTTACACCCTCAACGCCCGCAGCCTCAATAGCCTCAAAGTCAGGCATAAAGTCGTTTGCTTTGTTGAGCGAATAAGGGAGCATCACGCCACCTGTCATACTTACCGCAGCCTTGTATGCCGCATAGCCAGGGTTTGGTACAAGAACCTTGTCGCCAGGGTTGATAAATGTCTGGCAGATGTGCATAATACCCTCCTTTGAGCCGATAAGAGGCAGAACATCAGTGTTGTAATCAACCTCTACGCCATACCACTTCTGATACCAGTCGGCAAACGCCTTGCGAAGAATAGGCTCGCCCTTGAAAGACATATACTTGTGAACATCTGGGCGCTGTGCCTCTTTGTAGAGACGCTCAATTACTGCTGGTGCAGGTGGAAGGTCTGGACTTCCCATTGCGAGCTTGATAATCTGACGACCTGTTGCCGCCTCAATCTCTGCAATCTCACGCAGACGACGCGAGAAGTAATATTCGCCCGTACCGTCCATACGGTGGGCACGCTGGATATTAACCTTATTCATAGTCTTAACAGTTTAGATGTGCAAAGATAACGAAAAAATGGATAATTACTAATCTAAACAACGTTTTGCGCTGATTTTTCCATCTACTTTTTATGATTTATACTGTTTTGCCATCTTTTTTGAACTTGTTGTGTGGCATTCAAAATATTTATTTACCTTTGCCACGAAAATATAGCTGAAATTATGGAATTTATTGAAAGTATGCTCTTTGGTGGGGGCATTGCGCACTCGATATTTGTTTTTGCTGTGGCGATTGCTATCGGTACGGCGTTAAGTAAGGTTAAAGTTGGAGGTATCTCGCTCGGCTCAACTTGGATTCTCTTTGCTGGTATTGCGTTGAGCTATTTTGGTATGCGTGTGGACGGCGATATGCTCAACTTTGCCCGTGACTTCGGTCTGACGCTCTTTGTATTCTCAATCGGCTTACAGATTGGCCCAGGATTTTTCTCATCGTTGCGCGCAGGTGGACTGAAGCAGATGTGGCTCGCTGTGCTTGTGATGGCGCTGGGTGTGATTGTGACACTTGTAATTGGTCAGATAACAGGTACACCGCTACAGACGATGGTGGGTGTTATGGATGGCGCAGCGGTAAATACCCCTGCGATGGGTGCTACACAGCAGGCATATTTGGATATAATGGGCACTGAGGATAGCACTATCCCTATGAGTTTTGCTATTGCATATCCATTTGGTGTCGTGGCGGTTATTATCGCCTTTCTGATTCTTAAGCCGCTGTTGAAAATTAACTTAGATGTTGAGAATGAGGCACTTCGTGCGCTGAGTAATGAGAATAAGTTTGCCGCAAAGTTCTCTCTTGAGGTGCTCAATACGCAGATAGATGGAAAGAAAGTTAGCGAGATTCGCAATATTATTGCCCGTCAGTTTGTTATCTCGCGTATATCTCACGACGGCAACAAAGCCTTTATTGCAGACTCAGAGAGTGTTGTTCACTGTGGCGATAAGCTCTTTATTGTCAGTGCAATGGAGGACAAGGAGGCGATACTCGCTTTTCTTGGTCGCGAGGTTGATATGTTAGAGCAGGAGTGGGGAGAGTTTGAGGGTAAACTTGTATCTCGTCGTATTGTTGTAACGCGCGCTGAGATAAATGGTAAGAAGTTCTCTGACCTGCGCTTGAGGACAAAATATGGAATAAATATTTCACGAGTAAACCGTGCAGGTGTGGACCTTATTCCTTATCAAGGTATGGAACTTCAGCTTGGTGATAAGGTTATGGTTGTAGGCTCCGAGAGCGCGATTGAGAAGGTCTCGGAACTACTGGGAAATTCACTCAAAAAACTGCATCAGCCACACATATTTACTATATTCCTCGGCATTGCACTCGGTGTGTTTGTAGGCTCTATTCCACTTGTTGAATCTCCGCAAATTAAACTCGGACTTGCTGCCGGTCCAATGCTTATGGCAATTCTTATTGGTCGCTTTGGAACTCACTGGCACTTAATTACTTATACAACAATTAGTGCAAATCTTATGCTCAGAGAGGTAGGACTTGCTATGTTCCTTGCATCTGTGGGACTTGCCTCTGGCGAAGGATTTATAGAAGCCCTTGTTTCTGGTGGATATATTTGGATGCTTTATGCGCTCATTATCGCTATTGTGCCGCTTCTTCTTGTCGGTATTTTTGCCCGTAAGGTATACAAGATGGACTACTATACTCTTATGGGAACTCTTGCGGGTAGTATGACAAATCCTATTGCTCTGACATACGCAAATAACGTTGCAGGCTCTGATATGCCAGCGATTAGTTATGCAACTGTTTATCCACTTGTGATGTTCCTGCGTGTGGTAATCGCCCAGAGTATGATACTATTTCTATTGTAAAGTATAAAGCAAAAATAAAGCAGTGGGCAACCACTGCTTTATTTTTGCTATTTTACTATCTCTTGCGACGTCTACGACGGTAGGCAGAGCTATGGCGGTATTTGAGTACCTTACGGCGAATACCGAGAATAAACATCATAAGAAGGGTAAAGCCTATAACGATTAGCACCCAAGGCTTTACGACCTCGCCCTTGACTCTTGCCCACATCTCAAGCATCTGCTCAGTACGAGCGCCAGAGTCGTGCATCATTGCGCAGCGCTCAATAACCTTGCGGTCTGGATATTGCACCGCGTCAATCTTTACATTCTCTGCACCTTCGCCAAAGAAGTAGCTTGCATCTACACCATTTTCAAGGCTGTCGTCAATCTTTGCCTCAAGTACCTCTGGAGTTGCCACAGCGCTGACATAGCCGATGGCATCCATATTCTTCAGAGCTACGTCTGCGCGGCACATAAAGTTGATAAAGTAGCGCGCAGCCTTAATGTTCTTAGCATACTTCGGTATCACCCAACCATCAAACCAGACATTGCTACCCTCATCAGGAACGTAGTAGTCAAGCGTTACGCCTACATCTGCAGCCTCCTCAATAGCCCAAACAGCATCACCGCTCCAGGTAAGGTTGATATACGCCTTCTCTTTGGTCATCATCTCCTTGCCAAAGTCCGCCTCCCAACCTGCTACATTGCGTTTAGCCCTCTTAAGAAACTCCTCTACAAGGGCTATAGACTCGTCCGATGCGTCATACATAACCTCATCCATTGTAACCTCGCCTCGGTCAATAGCATCACGCTTAAGATAGACTAAAATAGGGCCATATACATCACGGAATGCGTCTTTAATGAAGATTTTTTGCTTAAACTGCTCATCTTGTAATATAGACCACGAACTTGCTTGCTCAGCTGTTACATACTTTGTGTTGTACAGCAATCCTGTTGTTCCCCACATATATCCTACAGCGTAGTCATTTGCATTTTTACCTGAGCCGTCAATCATATTGAAGCGGTCAATAATATATGGAGATATATTGCTGTCAATATAGTTCGGAGTCTGGCCAAAGTCCTTATCTATAGGAAGCAGCAAGTCGTTGCGTAGCATTCGCTCAATGATATACTCTGATGGACAGACAACATCAAAATCCTCCTTGCCTCTCTCAATCTTGGCGAGCATAATCTCGTTGATGTCAAAGAGTTGGTAGATAATCTCAACCTCCTCGCCCGTTTGCTCCTTATACCACTCCTGGAACTCGGTCAACATATCCTCGTCAATATAGTCTGCCCAGTTGTAGATTTTGAGCGTATGCTCTCTGTCGGCAGCAGTAGCAGAACTGAGGACTAAAAATAGTGCAGAGATAAAAATAAATAACTTTCTCATTAGATATTCTCCTGTTTACGAGCAGCACGACGTGCGCGAACATTGATAATGATAAGAAGTAGCAGTACAGTTACAAATATAATGGTAGATAGTGGTCGCAACTCTGGAGTAAGTCCACCCTTGCGCGCATCGGCGTAGATAAAGGTTGAGAGTGTCTCAAGTCCCTGATTACCAATGGTAAATATTGTAACAGCAAAGTCATCAATAGATAGCGTAAAGGCGAGTATAAAGCCAGAAATCATACCGGGACGAATCTCTGGAATAATTACCTTGCGCAGTGCTTGAAATGGTGTTGCTCCAAGGTCAAGAGCAGCCTCATAGATATTGGGGTTCATCTGCTGTAGGCGTGGCATAACACTCAGTACAACATATGGAGTACAGAATGCAATATGTGCAAGCACAACCGTTGTATAGCCCTGTGTTATACTCAGACTGACAAATAGAAGGAAGAGCGAAATACCTGTAATAATATCTGGATTGAGCATCGGGATATTATTCAGAAAAGTAATTGCTTGGCGCCTCTTTCCGCGCATATTGTGTATACCAATAGCAGCAATACTACCAAGAATAGTTGATACTGCGGCAGCAATAAGTGCTATGGTAAATGTGTTCTCAATAGCATCTAACAGATTGTGTCGCACGCCACCCGAAAAGAGTGATGTGTAGAGATTTGTAGAAAAACCTGTCCAGTTGCCAAGCACCTTTGCCTCAGTAAATGAGAAGATGGCAATGATGATGATTGGCGCGTAGAGCAGAGCTAGCAGTAGCCATAGGTATGATTGAGCAAAAAACTTCTTCATTAGATAATTCCTCCCTCATTTTGACCCTGCTCGTCGCCGTCTGAAAAGAGCGAGGTGACACCGATAATCACCAGCATAATGAGCGACAGAGCTGCGCCATAGTTCCACATTCCGTTATTGATATTCTCCTGGATGGTTGTTCCAAAGAGTTTTATGTTGTTCATTGTTAGAAGCTCAGCAATAGCAAAAGTAGATATTGTAGGCATAAATACCATCATAATACCACTAGTAATACCAGGCATAGAGAGTGGAACAGTAACCTTCCAGAATACGGTACTTGGTTTTGCTCCCAAATCCTCAGCAGCCTCAATAAGCGAGTGGTCCATCTTCTGAAGGGTGTTGTAGATAGGGTAAATCATAAATGGTAGGAAGTTATAGACCATTCCAAAGATAAGTGCGCCCTCACCAAGTGGAATATGTACAAAGTCAAATAGTGCAACAGTTGCCAGTGTACGAACAAGGATATTAATCCACATTGGTAGGATAAAGAGCATTACAGTGGTCTGTGAACGATTGAGATTTTTATTGCTCAATATATATGCTGCAGGGTATCCCAACAGTATGCAGAGAAATGTTGTAACGAGTGCAATGCCTATTGAGTATATAAATGTGTTTACGGCCTCTGGTTGGAGAACAAACTTTTTGAAATTGTCAAAAGTGAACTCTCCATCTCCGTTTGTGAAGGCAAAAACAACTATCAATACCAATGGCAAGGCTACAAAAATAGCCAAGAATATCGCATATGGCCACGCCCATGTTGAGCGACGAGAAAAGATGCTTGCTTTCATCGGCTAAACCCTCTTTGTGATGTGTAAATCTGATGGAGCAATGGATACACCGACGATATCTCCCTTGTCCCAAATATCGTTTGTATCTACATAAATCTTGTCACCATCGTCTGTGAGCACGGTGATGTGATAGTGATTACCCTTGTAGAGAATAAAGACAACCTCGCCCATAACAATACCGTCCTCCTTGTTGTCAAGAAGCTCTACACGGTCAAAGTTGATTGCTGCATAGATGTTATCTCCCTCCTTAAGACCGCAGTCACAACACTCAAATTCAGCACCCATAATCTCTACCTTATTTGGAGAAATCATCTTGCCCTCAAAGGTATTGCAAGTGCGCTCCTTGTGCATTACGTGAATGTCTGAAGGCTTTATAAACATACCTACGGTACTCTCTACCTCAAAGGCGTTATAATCTTGAAGCATAAGTTCATAGCCCTTGTCAGTCTCTACAAACATCTCGTAGTGAACTCCCTTAAAAATACAAGACTTTACTACGCCAGTAAACTTAGCATTCTCAGCATTGGCAATAATGTATATATCCTCTGGTCTTATAACAACATCTACAGGAGCATTGTCACCAAAGCCCTCATCAACGCACTCAAAAGTATGTCCAATGAACTCTACCTCGCGGTCATGAATCATAGTTCCATTGAGAATGTTACTCTCGCCAATAAAATCTGCCACAAATGAGTTGACAGGCTCGTTGTAAATATCTATAGGAGTGCCAATCTGCTGAATCTTACCGTCGCTCATTACCACCACTGTGTCGGAGAGTGTAAGCGCCTCCTCTTGGTCGTGAGTGACATAGATAAATGTAATACCCAACTCCTGGTGCATCTGCTTAAGCTCCATTTGCATATCCTTACGCATCTTTAGGTCAAGGGCTGCAAGTGGCTCATCAAGAAGTAGTACCTTAGGACGATTTACAATCGCGCGAGCAATGGCAACGCGCTGCTGCTGGCCTCCAGAGAGTGAATTTACATCTCTATCCTCATAGTCGGTCATACTTACCATTTTCAGCGCCTTGCGAACACGAGTCTCTATTTCGGCTGTTGGTACTTTGTTGAGCTTTAGTCCAAAGGCGATATTGTCGTAGACATTAAGGTGTGGAAACAGAGCATAACGCTGGAATACGGTGTTCAGTGGACGACGGTGTGGGGGAACTTCTGAGATGTCGTTACCCTCCATCATAATAACACCAGAGTCTGGTTTAAGAAAACCTGCAATCATACGCAGCAGGGTAGTCTTACCGCATCCGGATGGGCCCAGAAGTGTGATAAACTCTCCACGACGGATATCAAGGTTAATATCGTCAAGAACCACCTTGTCGCCAAAAGCCTTAGAAAGGTGCTCAATTTTGATGATTGTATCGTTTTTGGTAACCATTTTATTTATGTTTGCGTATTGTGTCTGTTAGATTAAAATGATATGTCGCACCAATGCTTAGTGCAAGACTCTTTGAATATGTATTTGCTGCAATAACTGCGTGTAGGCGAAGGTCTTTGCTGCTGCGAAGAGGGTAGTAGTTTACGCCACCACCATAGAAGGCAAAACCTCTTGATGATAGCTCTGTAGGCATAAAGCTAAACTCATCCTCATAGCCGAAAATATCAAGACCTGAGCGGTGCTCATAGCCTCCTTTGATAAATAGCTCTACCTTGTCTTTTAATGTATAGCCAAACTTAGCAACGGCAGAAAACTCGTGGTTTGAACCATCGTAATTGAGGTGTTTGTACATTAAATCAATCTCAGCTCCAAAGTCCCCGAAGTAAAACCCATTACCAAGTGATGCCATCTTTACAAAGCATCCGCGATCGTACTCAATAAGGTTTGCTGACCAGATAGGGGCAAAGCAACCATACTCGCCGTACCAAATTAGTGAGTAGCTGAAGAGTTTGCTCTTGAATGGCAACTCCCCAAAA
Organism: Alistipes sp.; assembly: GCA_017938765.1. Classification (GTDB taxonomy): domain Bacteria; phylum Bacteroidota; class Bacteroidia; order Bacteroidales; family Rikenellaceae; genus Alistipes. The sequence goes on from JAGBAX010000008.1 coordinate 13,652, forward strand.
GGCGATGTGCCAAACTGAAAGGCTACGGTCGATGCTTCATCCTTTGTTGTATACTCAACTTTTCCACCCCACTGGTAGATTGCGCAATTGTGCCAGAATGTAGAGCATAGTGTAGGGTGCTGATCAACATCCATAGGATCAAGCTCATACCCACCTATGGCAAGCATATCTTTACCAACAGTAAATGTAAATCTGCCAACACTATAACTGAGTGTCAGCCAGTCAATGAAATCTACATCGTCAGAGCGAAATGCGTTTTGATACAATGACTTAGGGTCTGTACTAAGCCAATGGTTACTCATAGAGTAGGAGAAATTATCGCCTACAGAGCCTTCAAAAAGAGTGTAAAGGGAAGATGTGCCGAAATCCACACCAGAGTGGCCCCCACCGCCTGTTCGGATGTAAGGGTTTACTTCAAATCGAGGCGAGATTATCAGCGTTGGAACGTTGCCTGATGCCTCAGCCTCTTGCGAGTAGGTACAAAAGTAGCATAGTACAGCTACTGTCAGAGCAAGTATTTTTTTCATTTCCCATAAAAAATAATAGATGGTTTCGGGTGCAAATATAACAAAAAATCCGACATATAATAGTTTTCAGGTGCAAATATTGCTAATTTTTTCCTAAAATAGTGCATATAGCGTGCTATGTACACATTAATATTGTAACAAAAAACTTTTTTTTATATCTTTGCAGTGTTAAGTTTATTACTATGAAGCAGAATATTTATTTGAACAGATTGATGAGTTGCGGAGCTATTCTTGGTTTCGTGATGCTCGCATCGCACATCTTTGAGCAGTGTGCAGTTGTCTATGGTGGAACATTGACTTGGTATGCAGCTATGGGTGTAGAGTATCTTGTGGCAATGGTTGTGTACGTGTGGATGCTCTATCGTTTTACAAAGAGTTATTCACTTGAGGTTATGGAGCAGCAGGCTGATGTAAAGATGTTTAGCTTTGGCCGAGGTTTTGGCTTTGTATCGTCGGTCTCTATGCTTGCAGGTGTTATTGTCGGTTTAGGCCGCTATATTCTGCACAACATTATTATTGGCCACACAGAGTATACACAGACGATGATTGCGTCTCTACAGTCTATTCTCAAGGCTAATCCAGAGACTGCATCTATGATGGGTACTTACAACCAGATGTTTGCACAGATGGCTGCCCAGCCAGAGCCTACAATACTTCAGACACTCTTCTCAACTGTATGGGGTTATGCAATTTGGGGTATTCTTGTAGGCCTTGTTGTGGCTGCTATCGTTAAGGTTGAACCTAAGCTTTTTAGTAACTCTAATAACGAGGAGTAATGGCTTTGGATATATCGGTTGTAGTTCCGTTATATAATGAAGAGGAGTCTCTGCCAGAACTTGTGCAGTGGATTGACCGTGTCTGTAAGTCTGAGGGCTTGTCGTATGAGATTATTATGGTTGATGACGGCTCTACAGATGGCTCTTGGCAGGTTGTTGAGTCTCTTAAGATGCAGTATGGAGCATCTATAAAGGCAATTCACTTTATGCGTAACTATGGCAAGAGTGCTGCTCTCTACTGTGGCTTTGAGGCTGCAGAGGGAGAGGTAGTCTACACTATGGATGCTGACCTTCAGGACTCGCCGGATGAGATTCCTGCTATGCGCAAGATGATTCTGGAGGAGGGTTACGACCTTGTCTCAGGTTGGAAGCGTAAGAGATACGACCCTATAGGTAAGCGACTGCCAAGTAAGTTCTTTAACTGGACTGCTCGCAAAGTTTCTGGCATCAAGCTGCACGACTTTAACTGCGGGCTGAAGTGCTATCGCAAGAGCGTTGTAAAGTCTATAGAGGTCTATGGCGAGATGCACCGATATATTCCAATCCTTGCAAAACACGCTGGGTTTAAGCATATCGGCGAGAAGGAGGTGCACCACCAGGCGCGTAAATATGGAGTCTCTAAGTTTGGCATGGAGCGAATGGTGAAGGGATACCTTGACCTTATCTCTGTCACTTTTATGTCAAGATTTGGCCGCTCTCCGATGTACTTCTTTGGTGGACTGGGTACGCTGATGTTCCTTGTCGGAGGCTTTACAACCTGCTGGGTTATCGGTAGCAAGATTTATAAGCAGATTATGGACTTGCCTCTGCGCCCTGTAACAGAACAACCACTATTCTACCTCGCTATACTTGCTATAATTCTGGGCGTGCAACTCTTCCTTGCTGGATTTTTGGGCGAGTTGATAAATAGAAATTCAAGCGATAGAAACAAATATTTAATAGACAAAAAATTATGATACAGAGAATACAGACACTATACCTTATGGTTGTTACACTGCTTATGGTTGTAACGCTTGTCTGCCCACTTGTTTATATTGGTGTGGATGGTCATCAGGTAACCCTTTCGGCTTTCACAATTTCAGATGCTGAGGGTGTGCTCTCATACGCTTCTGCTTGGCTCGGTGCAGTGCTTGCTGTGGCAACATTGCTACCTTTTGTGACAATCTTCCTCTATAAGAATCGTCCGTTGCAAATTCGCCTTTGTGGCGTTGAGTGTGTGCTGCTGCTTGGCTCAGTAGTGCTTGTTGGCGCATTTACTTACTCTGTTTGCAATAATATCTTTGCAGACTTTGATATTACTTGGTCAAACCTTGCTTTCCGTTTCCCAATCATTATGCCGCTTATTTCGCTTGTGCTTACACCACTTGCTATGCGCGCAATCTTACGAGATGAGCTTCTTGTTCGCTCACTTGATAGAATCCGATAGGGTAGATGTAAAAAAGAGAAAATGCAGACTGCGTGGTCTGCATTTTTTATACCCAATAAAAAAGGGTAAGCTACTTATATCGCACCGCTACAACCGCATACCCTTGCTCAATTCCTTGCCTGGGGGAGTTCTGCAGGAGCTGGTCGTATAAGACTTACCCGACTGCAAAAGTAGAACTTTTTTTGTATCTTTGCAAAAAAATAGAGGATGAAAAGAAAAATTTTTAATAAAATATTTGGCTGGGGAGTGGCTCTGGGTGCGTTAGCGGCTGGTACACTGATAGTTGCGTACAACTCTTTCTATGGAAGTGCAATAGAGAAGGATTACTCAATATTTGTGGATAATGATGTTCAGTACGGCGATTTTACTGCTGAAGTGAAAAAAAATATCTCCTCATCACTCAAAAATACGGCTTTTGACCTCTATGCTTCGCGCCTAAATCTTGATACTCGCCTCAAAGCAGGTCACTACACAATTAAGCAAGGGCAGAGCGTTATCTCTGTTGTCCGTATGTTCGTCTTGGGCGAGCAAGCGCCTGTAAACCTTGTTATTGGCGAGGCGCGTACACTGCCACAGCTTGCTGGTCGTCTCTCAAAGCAGATTATGGCGGACTCTACACTCCTTCTCTCGGCTCTGCGCAATAGTGAACTAAAGGCAAGATATGGTTACCAGAGGGACTCAATAATTGCGATGTTTGTGCCAAATACCTATCAGGTATACTGGACAATCACGCCAGAGCAACTACTTGAGCGTATGAATCGTGAGTATAACGCCTTTTGGAATAAGGATAGAGAGGCAAAACTTGCAGCAACAAAACTTACTAAATATCAGGCGATGACCCTTGCCTCAATAGTCTATGAGGAGACAAAAAATCGCGGAGAGATGCCAAAGATTGCGGGCGTATATATCAACCGTCTGCGTAAGAAGATGCCACTGCAGGCGTGTCCAACAGTAAAGTACGCTATGGGCGACTTTACGCTTACCCGTATTCTCCACAAGCATCTGCGCTATGACTCGCCATTTAATACCTATCGCAATGCGGGTCTACCTCCTGCGCCGATATGTATTCCGAGCATTGCGGCTATAGATGCAGTGCTGAATTACGACAAGAATAACTATCTCTACTTCTGTGCAAAGCCAGAGTTTGATGGAACGCATAACTTTGCCCGCACACTGCGCGAACATAATGCAAATTCTCGAAAATACAATGAGGCGCTCAAGCGTCTTAAGAAGTAAAAAATGCCGACTTGGGTCGGCATTTTTGTTAATAGTTTGGTTGATTGAGAAGTGCATCAATTTGCGACTCTATATTGCCTTTAGGAATATTGCCTCCCGCCTTTGCTGCGCGAGAACGGTAGTTCTGTAGCATGCTCTGGATGTCCTTTAATTGTGCACGAGCATCGCTACGACTGCGTTGATGGCCTGTAAGTTCAAGTTGTGACACTATCGTATTTTTGTTTGCCTTAAACCACGCCTGCTCCTTGGTAAAATTGTTTATCCAGTGTCCAGCCTTACTCTCCCACTGACGATAGTAGCTCTTGCAGTGTTGAATATCTGTTGTATTAGCAGCAGATGTACTGTTTGAGACTGATGCGGGGCGTGAGTATGTTGGGGTAGTGGAGTATGTTCTGCTGCCACTATGTTGGTTGATGGCATTATTAACATTTGTAGCCAAATTACCAACCGCCGCGGCAAGTTGTTGCCAAGCTTGCTGTCGCTGAATTCGTGCCGCCTCGGCTGCTGCACGACGCTGTGCGGCAAGTCGCTCCTCCTCTATACGACGCTCCTCGTTAGCCTTAATTCGTGCAAAGTATGCCTCTGGAATAGAGTAGTCAATCTCCTCGCTGCGAGATGGGTCAAGAATAGAATTTTCGTCAAGAAATATATTGAACCAAGTTTGGCTTGGAGTATATGCATATTTCATACAGAACCCATGTTCACTGTTATATTGGCTGATGCTACCATAGTACGGCGGAATGAGCATATTGCCCGCCATATCGTAAATGGTGGCGTTGTAATTATCATCGTATGTATTTTTTGCAGTTGTGTGACAGACGAAGTATCTATATGTGTTAGTTCTGTCGTGTTCTATTTCAATGCCATAATGCTCTACAGGGATAAGTCGCTCGCCCTTAAGACTATAGATTCCATATTTTCCGGTCTGGGCATTGTGTACAAGAGCATAACCTTGATAGAACTTTGACCAAGTATACTCATTATCCTTTGCAGGAGGTACCAACTCGTTACCATCCTTGTCGCACAACGCACCATTTACAACGCGGTAGGTGTGCGTTGCTGCGTCATAGAGAACTCCTATCTTATATCGCTCCTCAAGCATCTTTATAATCTTATCTTTTGACTCTGGAATAGGGGTTTTGTAGGTGGAATTACCGTTGATGTCTACCCACAGTGCGCTCTTGATTTTAGGAGCCTTCTTCTTTTTTTGATAGTAATAGTATCCAAGATAAAAACCGCTTTCTATAGAGTATTTTAGTGGGTATTCAGGCAGTGAATAGAATATGCTTGTCTTCTGGGTCTGATTGTTTTTTCTCTTAAAAGACCATATATTCCCCTTTATAGGCATTGTAAGCCATTGACCATCAAAAGATAGCGCCCACATTGTCTTTTCAAGTTGCGCCTCAATGTATGGATAGTAGTTTTTGTTTAATTCATCTGCTGAGCGGAAGTAAATTTTAGTAAATGAACAGTTTGGGAATAGTTCGTTACCTTTGCTATCTAAAAGGCTGTAAAGGTCATATTCACTATACTTTGGGTTCTTTGGTGTAATCGTCTCACGTAACAGATATACACCATACTCCTTGTCGTAAGAGAATGAGTGTTTAGGGTATCTCTGGCGGATATGGGCCGTAACATCTTTGTCTTCTGGTGTTGCAGGACGCTGCGCATAAATAGGGGTATAAAATGCACATAAGGCAATGATAAGGACAACAAACCGTCTCATAGTTGTAATGTTTAAGGGGTTAGTTTTCACAAATATACAAAAAAAAGATTGCCAATACAATGTTTGGCAATCTTTTTCATAAATATTTACTGCGGACTACTCCATATCGTCGTCCTTCAGAGTCTGTGGAAGGGCAATAGAATCTTCTGGAGTGTTAGCATCAATCCAAGCCTCGCGTTCTGCAAGGTCCTCCTCTGTAAGGCTATTGTAGTACTCTGGCAGAAAATCCTGGAAGCGGCAAGTAGAGAGCTGGAAGGCTGCACTCTGGTCGCGTGAGGTCTCGCTGAAGTTGTAGCTATGAGAGTAGATTGCGTAGATAGCAAGCACACTACCTGTTGCACCATCCTCTGGAACTGGCTTGCCTGCAAAGCGAGAGTAACCGCTTGTACGAGCAGTGTAGAAGCCTGGTGTAGAGGCGTGGGTAGTAGAGAGTGCCTCTGGGTAGCAAAGAGCTGTGCTGCCATAGAGACAGATGTTGTTGATAGAGTAAGCCAACTTATACCAAGGCTTGCTAACAACATACTGCACTGAGCCATCTACAAGAATACCACTTGTGCAGAGCCAGCTTGGGTAGATATTCGTGTTGCTACCGCTTGTCAGCGCTGGGTAAGACTCCTCGCCATGTTGATTCTTAACACCACGATAGGTTACAGTAAGATTGTTAAAGCGGATAAGACGACCGAGGAAATTCTTGTTATAGACTGATTTAGACTCTTCGTAGTTGTCTACTACATAGATGTCGTCTGTACTATTTTTACCCTCTGTAAGGGTGCAATCCTCGCCCTTAAAGACATGCTGTGCAACCTTGTTCGTAGAAACAATGTTTGAGTTTGCGTAGTACTTGTAGATACCATACGCATTCAGGCTCTCGGTAGGGATATCACCGATAGAGAGCATCATACGGAAGCTGCCCATATAGAGGCCTGCAAGACGAACATATACCCAGCAGCTCTCCTTGGTGTCAAGATTACAAGGGAAGTCGGCAAAGAGGCCGTTTGTGAGCTTAAGCTCAATAGCAGCAGTGCCATCAAAGATGTGCAGCGACTTGTAGACATTACCCTGCTCGTCGTTGCTGATAACCTTACCCTTGATGTAGTAGTCGCCAACAATATAGCGGTTATTCTTAAGTTCGTACTCTGTACACTCATCCTCAGATAGAACAAAACGCTTGTACTTTGTCTCAGCCTGTGAGTTTGTAGAGCCTGAGTTGTTAAGCGGGAAGAACATATCCTTCAGCTCGGCAATAGTAAGGTGTTGCATACCCTGTGCCTGCATAACCTCGTCAGTCATCTCCTGCTGTGGAGCTGGCATCTCAAACTGCTCATAGCAACCTGTAAGAGCGAGGCTGAAGAGTGCGATAACAAATATTTTGATAAATTTCATAGTCTGTAAAGTTTAGAAACGGAAGTAAAGATTGAGGAAGTAATTAGTTCCGAGCATATAGAAGTACTTTGAGTCAAAGCGTGAGTAGAAAGGCTCTGCAGGGTTTGAACCAGCTGTGTTACCATTCCAACCACGAGTACGACGCATACGCATCTGCTCGTAACCACCTGTCTTAATGTCCTGATTATTAAGAATATTCTTTGCCTCAAGGCTGAAGCCGAGCATATACTTACGCTGGATATACCAGTTCTTACCAACACTTGCGCTGAGGGTATATGCGTGGCCGAGATACTCCTGACGGCGAACATTGTTAATGTTTGTAAGAGCCCAAACCTTTGCCTCATCAGATGCTGCCTCGTTTGCAAGCACCTCTACATAGGACTTAACGGCGTTGTTAGTGCGGTATGCAGGGTTCATTGAGAGGTATAGCTTATCGTAGAAGTTGAAGTTAATAGATGCAAACCAGTTGTTGCCACTGCGGTAGTCAATACCGATGTTTGCAGCTACCTGTGGAGTGCTCTCAACATAGAAGTTCTTCCAGTTTACCTTATCAACAAGCTCAATCTCTGCGCTGTTATCAATAATCTGTACAAAGTTAGGGTTTGAAGTATAGCGGTAGTCACCATAGTTCAGCGCACCCTGAATTGCAATACCGTTCCAGATAGGAACATTGATAGCAAGCTCAACGCCATAGTAGCGCTTGTCAATTCCAGACATTGCGAAGTTGGTAAATGAAGACTGTGTATCGTCATAGAATGAGATAACCTTTGCCAGATCGTTCATCTTTGTAAAGTAACCAGATACGCGAGCCTTGATATATGGCAGGTTGAGATTGTATGTAAGCTCTGCACTGTAAATCTTCTCTGTACTCAAGCCTGGGTTAGACTGGTTACGAGTACGAGGCGATACGAATGCGGCAGCAAACTTTGGAGAGTCAGCAATAGCTGCGGCATTGAGTGAGAGGGTGTGAGCGCCAGAGAAACGGTAGCTAAATGCGGCCTTTGCCTTGTAAGTAAGGAAGTTAAGGTGCTTTGAGTCGCCAAATGAGTCGTTGCCATTAGGGAACAGACCCTTACGCCATAGACCCTCACGCCACATAGAGCTATAGCCAATCTCGCCGCCGAGGTTCATTGTAAAGCCTCCGTATGTCATTGCATACTGCGCCCAAGCCTGTGCCTGACGGATATTTGCGTAGTAGTCGTAGCCATACTTATCGCCCTCCTTAACTACGCGAGCGTGACCGTTAGCAAGGTAGTAGTCTACATCGTTCTGGTAAGCGATAATGTCGCTACCCTTATCTCGCTCTGCAAACTTGTCAATATCAAGCCAATAGCTACCACCCAGAAGGTCCTTAACGGTGCTATAGTACTCTGTGCGGTTAATACGAGCCTTAACACCACCGATAATAGAGTGGTTTGTGTTGAACTGGTGAGAGATATTTGCAACAAAGTTGTAGTCAATCTGGTCTGTATGACGCTCCTCAATCATATAGTTAGAGCGGAATCCCTGTGCATATCCTGCTGTTGTTGGGTCCTCACGACGGTTGGCGTTAATCATACGGTCAAAGTCAATACGACCATTCCATACTGCCATAGCACCCATAGCAGCGTTGATATAGTTCTCTACCTGCTCGTCAGAGGTCTGCTGGAAGATACCTGGAATCTCTGGAGTAATCTGACTCAAGTAGTTTGAAGGCAGGTAGCGGTAGTAGTCTGGACGTGGGTCAGCGCCATCCTTCCAAGTTAGGGCAGAGTAACCGTTGAAACCAAAGCGAAGAGAGGTTGCAGCAGTAAAGCGAGTCTTGTCAGAGATGTCAAAGATGTAGTTCAGCATAACGATAGGCTCGTGAGTACGACGAACACGAGTGTTACGCATCTTGCCATCCTGGAAACCAACGTTAGGGTTGTAGTAGTTGCTACCGAACAGGTCGTAAGCCTCCTGTGTAGATGCCTGCTGAGCGCCACGCTGCTGTGGAGTGCCGAGAAGGGTCAGAGCAAGGCGGTGCTTTGTGCCAAAGAGCTTCTCAACAGATGCAAAGTAACCATAAGAGTTGTAGTAGATACCATCTACATAACCATTGCCACCCTGACGAGTTGAAACAGAGAAACCGTATGACCAACCGTTGTCAAGAGCACCAGAAGCATACGATACCATAGCACGCCAGCGATACATCTGGTTTGCATTTGATACGCTTACGCGGAAACCCTTACGCATCTGTGATGCACGAGCATTTACATTCGTTACGCCACCGATACCACCAACGCCAAAGTTTGTTGGGGTAAGACCTGCGCTGTTCTCCTGATTACGGGTAGCGTCATTTAGTCCACTCCACAGTGACCAAGGACCATAGCCAGTCATAGCATCGTTAAAGCGGATACCATTAAGGTATACATCCTGGTACATAGAGTCGTAACCACGAACATTGAATCGCATCTCGCTAAAGCGATATGAGGCAATATTGTTGTAAAGGTCTTTTGATGAGCTTAACGACGATGGTAGTGCCTGAGTGTCTGATGCAGACGAGTCGTTGTCAAACTCAGCAAAGATAGAGTCATCCATAACCTCGCCTTGAAATGAAGGAACGATGATTACAGTGTGTAGGTCGCGCATATTCTGACCTACGCGAACAACCATCTCCAGTGTCTCAAAGTCTGGAGCAGAGAATGTTAGGCGATAGTCACCCTGAGCCATCTCTGGGAAAACAAACATACCATTGTCGTCAGTAGTAGTTGTCTGACCTGTAGCGTCAATGGTAACCTTGACAAGTCCCACAGCACTTCGGCCGTTACGTGAGACCACTTGACCCTTGATGCCTCCCTGTGCATAGGCGGCAAAGCTAAAGAGGGTCAGTAATGTAAGGAGTAAAAGTTTTTTCATATATTACGGTTAAAATTATTTACCTATATAAATATAAACTGGAAGGTGATCAGAGAAACCATTCTGGAAGTTGTTACCAACGAAGGTTCGGAGTGGATAGTTCTTGTACTGACCCTCGCGCTGCATCATATATGGGCGTGAGAAGATGTTTCCATAGAACTTGCTGCCCTCAGCGCGCTGGAGCTTTAGCTCGCCAGTGGAGCCTGTAGCCAGATTCTCTGATACTATAATGTTGTCAAATAGATTCCAAGAGTCACGATAACCAAGAGTTCCATAACCAGCCTTTAGAAGTGCAATGTATGGGTTGTAAAGTTCGCCTGCAACCAACTTCTTGATATTCTCACGAGCGCCGAGAACCTCGGTAATACTCTTGTCTGTAGCGTCATCGTTAAGGTCACCCATAATCACAACCTTAGTGTTTGGTCTTGCTGCGCGAACAGAATCTGCAATGCGGCGACACTGTGCTGCAGCTGCCTCACGCTTTGGGTCAGATGCCGCCTTGCCACCAAGGCGTGATGGCCAGTGTGAAACAAGGAAGAAGAATGGCTCGCCTTCAATTGTTCCCCACATAGTGACAAGGTCACGGGTGTAGAAGTTTTCGTAGCCAGGCATCTCAAACTTATGAGCCTTGCTACCCTCAAGTTTGAACACATCTGGACGATAGAGGAAGGCACAGTCAACACCACGACGGTCTGGAGAGTCGTAGTGGACAATGCGATAGTTACCGTGAGCCATCTTTGGCTGGGTAATCAGATCCTCAAGCACAAGGCGGTTCTCAATCTCTGAAACGCCGATTACTGCTGGAAACTGGCGGTTGATTGATGCCATATCAAAGAAAACTTTGTCAAGATTGCTCTGCTTTCTCTGATACTTTGTGCTGTTCCATTTCTTATCACCCGTAGGCAGGAACTCCTCGTCCAACTTATCGGGGTCGTTGATTGTATCAAACAGATTCTCAAGGTTGTAGAAGACAACCATATGAGGCTTCTGTGCAAAACAACTCAACAGAACTCCTGCAACAAGCAGTGTGGTCAAAAGTAGTTTTTTCATAGTTGTATAATGTTAAAAATTCCAATCATTTATATTCTTCTGATTCTTAACACTCTCGGCAATGGCTGGGTTAAGGTTTTGGTAGAAGGTAAAGCCACTTCGCTCTTCAACCTCCTTAATTGATACCACAGCCTTCTGGTAAGAAACAGCATTTGATTCGTTGGTAAATAGAAAACCGATAGCCTTAATCTCGTTAGGGTCAGTAATCTCTGAAATACTCTTCTTTGTATTACCGCTACGGGTACGTAGAAGAAGCTTGTAGCAGTGTGTAGGGCGTGTGATTGTTCTACCGCGAGAGGTAAAGGTCCTTGCATTCTCAAAGAGTGTTCCCACCACAACGTAGAGAGTGTCTGAGCAGATGTTATTTCGGGTTTTATTCTCAACAGATGCCCATACGCCACCATTAAAGTCGTAGTTCTGCGGCATCATATTAGTTGCATAGAAGGTCTGCGCATTGGTCATCCAAGTACTATATCGCGATGCTGAAGGGAGCATATGTCCGCGACTGTCGCCAGTACCATAAGCTCCACTGACAATATTTTGCTGCTTATCTTGTGGGATAACAGGGTCGGTAAGTTCATACTCAATAATTTTGTAGCCTCCATTGTCGTACTCGGTAATAGCATCGTCAAATGCCCAAGCATCGGTTCTGCCGCCACCTGGGTATCCGCGACCGTCTGTATACACGCTATGCAGCGGATAGGCTACCCAACGAGAAACGAGCTTCTCTGTGTCGTAGCAGATAGAGTAGTTACGCACAAACTTGCCGTTTGATAGGGTTGTGTAGTATGTCTTATGCAATAAATTTGCTCCAGAGGTGTGTGCAGGCTGTTCGCCCCATGCTCTGTCGTATGTTGTATTCTCACTCTTACCAAGTTGTGAGAAAGAGAGTGTAGTATTATAGCCGTCGGAGAATTTTATAAAAACCGTAGCCGTACGCGATGCGGTTGTGTCGTTTTTATCAAAGTAGATTGTGGCGTTATTACCAACCTTACCTGTTGTTGCAATCTGCTCTGAAGAAGAGCTGAAAGATGTCCATTCATAGCCCTCTACAATAACTGCTTCCCAAGTGTAGCGAACATCGCCAGAGGTCTTGAGGCTAATGGTGGTCTCATCCCAACCCTTTGTGTTGTGGGATAGTGTTGCTTTGGACTGATATGGTGACCAAGGGTCCTCCTCACTACAAGCCCAAAATGTTGTAATTGTCAGTGCAATGAGCACTGTGTAAAAAAGTTTGTTCATCTGTATTGAAAAATCCCCTCCCGACAGTCTCCCATCGGGAGAGGGTTGTAAAGCATTATATTACTTTCAAAGGATTACTCAATTACAACAGAGATATCCTTGATACGAACCTGACCTTCAGAAGCAGTAGCAACGAACTTATCTACGCTACCAGACCAAGTGATTGTGCCATTATCCTTGTTACCTACTGCGTTATCTGCACCCTCAACAGTCATATTAAGAGCGTAAGTGGCAGCATAGGTTACAGTGATATTTACATTCTTAACCTTCTGACCAGCAGGAGGAACTACTACAAATAGTGAGCTCTTGTAAACGCGGATATGGTCATCCTTTGCAGCTACTGGAGTAGTTGTAGATGTACCCTGATAGTAACCCATCTTCACGCCATCAACAGTTGTGTAGAAGCCCTTACCATAAGTTGCGTCAGTCTCCTCTGTCCAAGTAAGTGAAGCGTTAAGCGCTGCGCTAACAGTAGTACCAGTACCTGGTGTTGGCTCTGGATCTGGAGTAGGGTCTGGGGTTACTGCGCCACTTGCCTCGGCAACAGAGAAGTTCTTAACCTCCCAAGTACCAGCCTTTGAAGCTGTTGAAACATACTTGAAGGCAACTTTAACTGTGCTACCTACATACTTTGCAAGGCTAATCTCGCCTGACTCAACAAATGTCCAAGAGTTGTTGTCGCTGTAAGTAGGGATAGTAACCTGCTCCCAAGCACCGTCGTTAGCAGATACCCAAAGGGTAAGCTCCTCTGATGGAGTTCCAGCGAACTTGTGTGCGTGAGTAAAAGTAACAACTGGAGAGGTCGCACCAGCAAGTGAGATTGCAGGAGAAACTAACCAACTCTCTGCCACAACAGCTGCATTATTCATAAATGCCGAAGCCTTCATATAACCATCGCTGTTGTATGTAGAGTGCTGCCAAACATAGCTCAATGTACCAAGTGTAACATTGTTAATTGTAAAGTCGCCTTGGCTTGTAGCAAAGCTCTCAGCATATGGAAGTGTCTTTGCATCGCCAGGTGTTGGTGTTGGCTCTGGCTCTGGAGTAGCTCCACCGTCAAAGCGTGCACCAGTAAGAGATGCGTAGTCAGATGCTTGAGCAAAGATAAGCTGCATTGCACCCTTGCTGATAGATGAGATACCCTTGATAGTACCTGAGCCCTGTGCTACAGTCTCAGCACCATAAGTAGCGTACTTAGATGAGAATACTACGAACTTATTACCATTAGCATCCTCCATATTGATAGATGTGTGAGCGCCACCTGTAACCCAAGTCTTTGTAAGGTCTGTAGCTGCTACCTGAACACCCTCAATAGCAACATACTGACCCTCATACTTGTTTGCAAGGAAGTCAGCAATAGTTACAACCTTTGGCTCAACAGTGTTGCCAGTAGATACTGTGGTAATCTTCTCAAGAGCAAGACCGCTAATCTGTACTGCACCGTTATACTCAGCAAGAGTTGCACCAGTAAGGTCAATCTTTACCTTTGTACCGAAAGCAAGCTCGTGGTTTGCAGCGAGGTAGAACTGAAGTGCACCAGTCTCATCCTGAACATAGAGACCCTTCTTTGAAGTGAGGTTGTTAAGCTCCATATTTGAGATAACAACGCCCTCAATAGTACCAGAGAGTGATGCACCGTTACCAGCAGCAAGAATCTGAGCGATAGTCTTTGTCTCGCCTGGAGTAGGCTCTGGCTCTGGCTCTGGAGTAGTGCCACCAGGGTTGTCTGTACCAAGAGGCTCATCAGAGAACTTAACACCACAAACGATTACGCGTGGAGCGATATCTGGTGCTGTGCCAGAGTGGGTAGTGAGCGCAAAGTCTGCATTTGTACTAAACTCAATAGTAGATGTCTCAGTAAGACCCTCAAGCTTTACAGAGTAGTGGTCTGTATCAGCAAATGTAAGTGCAGTGTATGGAGGATTACCAGTAGCACCAGCGTTAGCTGTAAGAGCTACAGACTGAACAGCACCACCGTCTACGCGGAAGTAAAGAGTAGCTGTTGTACCCTTCCAAGCTGCTGCGTAGAAGTTGATATACTTTGTACCTGATACGCCAATAGCTGCTGAAGTGAACTTACCCTGCTGCTTGCTCTTACCAAGCTTGAAACCAGTAGCTGCCTGACCGTTAATAGTAGTAGCTGCAAGAGAGTATGCTGCATTTGTAGAGTCGTCAGCTGCGCAAACAAATGGAACATCAGATGCGTATATGCCCTCTGCTGGCTCTGGAGTAGGCTCGTCGCCACCCTCGCCAGGAACAAGGCTTACAAAGATAGCATCCTTACCCTGTGGAGTATTGTTGTATGATGTGCGAAGAGTACGAACAGTGATTGTATCGCCACTCTTTGCACCAGATTCTGCCCAGTACTTCTGCTCACCAGTAGGGCTGCATAGACCGTAGATAAGTACTGTACCAGTGCTGTCAGTAAGGTCAAAGTTACCATAAGTAGTGTTAGTGACATTAGAGATTACACCAGTAAGCTCGTAGTATGTAGTGCCATCCTCAGCAGCTGCCAAGAACTCAGCAACAGTAGCCTTTACTGCCTCTGTAGGAACATTACCACCGCCAGTGTTACCACCGCCAATAGCGTTGTTGAAGTCTACAACTGGACCGTTACCACCCTCAACAAGACGGAAGTCGTCAAAACGAAGAGCTGCCTGATACTGGTATGCAGTTGATGGCAGTGGAGTAGTTGTGTCAGCCTTGTAGTTAGAGAAGCGAACAAAGAGCTTGTCTGCATCTGCAGGAAGAGTAAATGGAGCGATAGCGTACTCCCAGTTACCATCAGCCATTGTAGAGTAGGTAATAGCACCGAAGTTTGTGCCATCAACGCTGACCTCAACAGTAAGATTCTCGCCAGACTTAAGTGGAGATACTGGAGCTGGAGCGTAAGGAGAAGCACTCTCATTTGCATACTGGTTGTGTGCAGTGAATGAGAAGGTGTAGTTCTTAACGCCGCTCTTAATGTTGATGTTGTGGATAATAAACTCAACACCATCCTTTGCCTGAAGATAAGCATAAGGAGCGTCAGTAGCGTAAGTAGCACCTACAGGAGCCCAAGACTTACCAGAGTTACGAACAGATGCGTTCTTACCAGTGTAGGTAACACCGCTCTGATCAAAGCCCTCGCCACCCTGTGGGTTCCAACCAGTGTACTTGTCAACATATGGCCAGTAGCCGTCAACCTTTGATACAGACTCGCCACCATCCTCGTAGTAAACGAATGCACCGCCTACTGCTGGAATGTCAGAGTCAGACTGGCTGATAGATACGCTTGCCTTCTTTGTGATAGGGTAGCCGCTAACATAGCCAGTTGCTGTAAACGTAGCCTTAATGGTGCGCATTGCCTCAGCTGCGGGTACCTCAAAGGTAATAACAGCATCGCCATTGCCAGACATAGCACTTGCAACAACACCCTCGGTGTCAATCTCAAGTGTCCACTCTGCAGGGGTCTCAACAACAACCTGCTCGGTAGTGCCACCAGCAAGAGCAACATTAAGTGATGCAGGGGTAACCTTGATAGTAGGAATGCCCTGGTAGCCACCAGTGCCCTCCTCATTCTCGGTACACGAAGCTGCAAATCCTGCTACCAGCACCATTGCTGAATAGAGGAGAGAACGAAAAATGTTTTTCATACTGCTTTTTGTGTTTAAATGGTTTATAAATATGTTAATTAGTAAATAATTCTCTCGCGTACGTGCGTATACGCGCACATTAGCTGCCAAAGTTACAGACTTTTTCTCTAACTGCCAAATTTGTTACGATTTTTCAGCTATAGGATTTCATTTTATCTTTACTGCAACAAAAAAAGAGCAACCCGTGTAGGTTGCTCTCTGAATTAGTATGTCATATAACTACTTTGCAGGACGCATAACAACGTATGTCATATTGCCATCAGCAAGAACCTTTGCTGCAAGGGCTGCAATCTTCTCGCCAGTCATACCCTTAACGATATTCTCGTAGTTAGCCACGCGGTTTACTGCCTCGCCATAAGTGTAGTACTGGTAGATGTAGTTCATCCAAGCGCCGTTCTGAACAAGGCGGTTGTTCCACTCCTTAACCATATACTCGCGCACCTTCTCAAGGTCCTCACTCTTTGGACCGTTAGCAGCTATCTCCTTAAGCTCAGCAACAACGATTTCTGACAGTTCATCTGCCATCTTCTCGTTAGTATCAAACTGAATAACAAGCTGGTAGTTAGGGTTATACAGTGCCTGTACAGAGCCACCAACACCTACGCCATAAGTGCCACCCTTCTCCTCGCGGATAGATACTGTGTAGCGTGAACGCAGGATATCCTGCAGGAAGTTCATTGTTACAGAGTTCTCAAGGTTGTACTCAATATCACCAGTGTAGATACGACATACGCTAACCTTTGGCTGCTGCATAGGGTGCTTAAAGTCATTAACAACCTCACCCTTAGCGTAGCGAATACCGTCGTCAAGGCGCTTTGTCAGCTTCTTCTTTGTAGGAAGGCTACCGATATACTTCTCAACCATTGGCTGAAGAGTCTCAAGATTTACATTACCAACGATATAAACTGTATAATCTGCAGCGTTAGCGGTAAGTGAGCGGTAGATAGGCTCCAGACGCTCATACTTAATAGAGTTCAGCACCTCGGTAGAGATCTGCTGACGACGGTAGTGGTTGTTATAGAGGCTCTTGAGCTGCTCTGAAGAGGCCTTGAAGTCAGGGTTGGTCTTCAGATTCTCTACATAACTGATATACTGGCTCATAGTAGCCTTGAAGTCATCCTCACTGAAGCGTGGCGCAGTAAAGCGGAGGTAGAGAAGCTGCATAATGGTCTCAAGGTCCTTTGGAGAGCCATTACCCGCGATTGTTGTAGTGTAATCGTCAGGAGATACAGATGTAGATGCGCTCTTACCAGAGAGCTGCTTGCGAAGCTCTGTAGATGAGAACTTACCAACACCCATCTGACCCATAGCCATTGGCATATACTTACCAGTGTAGTAATCCTCGTCTGTAAGGTTACTTACACCGCTCTGCGCAACCATACGGATGCTAACCTCGTCAGCCTTGAATGTAGTTGGCTTAACAACAACCTTAATGCCATTCTTCAGTGTCCACTCTGTAGTGCCGAGAGTCTCGTTTGTAGCTACCTTCTTAACCTTTGAGCCCTTGAGAGCCTCTGGGTTGGCAATAAGTGGCTCCTTAACAGTGTTATCCTTGTAAGGTGCAATCTCTGAAGCCTTTACAGCCTTGAGTACCTCAAGAACATCAGCCTCGGTAGGGTTTACTACGCCATCCTTCTTAGGAGCGTTTGCAATAACAACATTGTTGTGGTCTGTGATATACTGCTTGTAAACCTGATTTACAGCATCAAGAGGCATCTGTGCGATAATCGCGCTATCCATCTTCCACTCAAGCTCTGCAGGAGGGAAGGCTGTATTGCGACGGAATGCAGAGAGGTAGCGCTGAACATACTGACCGTTCATTCTGTCGTTACGGTTTGTGTATGCCTGCTCCTCGCGACGAAGTACCTGTGCCTTTGCGCGCTCAAACTCAGCCTCAGTAAAGCCGTGACGACGGATTCTCTCAAGCTCGGTAAGTGCAGCAGCAAAACCAGCCTTAAGACCGCCATCCTTTGTATTTACACCCAGTGTAAGGCCATCAAGGGTAGGGCAGATACCAACACCACCATTGCCGATGTATGCCTGAGTAAATGGTGCATCTGGCTTCATAGCAATCTCGGCAAGACGAGCATTAGCCATTGTGCCAGCGATAGAGTTGATAAGTGAAATCTGCTCTGCAACAACAGTATTGCGCATCTCGCGTGGCATAGCTGGACGCTTGATAAACAGACTGATGTCACTCTCAACCATCTCTGGATCCTCAAAGATAGATACGATAGGCTCCTGATTGTCTGGAACAACAATTACCTCCTTCTGTGCTGCATCTGCTGCTGGAGCAGGGATGTCTGCCATAAGGGTCTTAATCTGCGCCTCAATCTTATCAACATCAATATCACCAACAACAACTACAGCCTGATAGTCAGGACGATACCACTTGTCGTAGAAGCTCTTGATATCATCATAGCTAAAGCTCTGAAGACCATCAAGGTGGCCGATAAGGTTACGATGCTCGTACTTTGTACCCTTGAAAAGGGTCTTGAGCAGATTGATTGTAGAACGCCAAGAAGCGCCATCGCTAGTACGAAGCTCCTCCTGAATAACACCGCGCTCCTTGTCAATCTCGCTGTGGTCAAGGGTGATAAAGTGTGACCAGTCGTGCATAATGAGCATTGCTGTATCAACAACACCCTGACGAGATACTGGTACATCCTTAATCAGATACTGTGTATAGTCCCATGAAGTACCCGCATTGAGGTTAGCACCAAACTTTACACCCACCTTCTCAAGATACTCAATAAGCATCTTGCCAGGCAGATTCTTTGTGCCGTTGAATGCCATATGCTCAAGGAAGTGAGCCAAACCCTGCTGGTTGTCATCCTCCTGGATAGCACCTACATCGTGGATGATGTAGAAGTCTGCAAGTCCCTTCTGTTTGTTGTTGTGACGGATGTAGTACTTCATACCGTTCTCCAACTGACCAGTTCTAACCTCTGGGTCCTGTGGGATAACAGGAATCTGAGGCTGGGTGCTCAACTGAGCCACCGCTGCAAATGCAACAAGAGTTGCAAGTGCTGACAAGAAAAACTTTCTCATTGTCGTAAAGATATTTTCTATAAATTAGTAAAAAGTTAATTATCGTTCTTGATTAGATTCTATTTCGGTCGCTTTTTGGTATATTTTGGTATATTTTTCATCTTTTCTCGGTTACAATAGGCTATTGCGCCCTCAAAAGAGTTGAAAAATATCCTCAAAATATCCTCAAAAATCGTCACGACCTAATTTATAGAACCTATCTTAAACATTTTGTTTTTTGGTTACTGTTTGCTCATTCACCTATTGTAATCGCGATACGGGTGCAAATATACCCCCCCCCACGAATATTCCAAATTTTTAAGACAAAATCTATCGCTCAAACTCCAATATATCTCCTGGCTGGCACTTTAGCACCTTGCATATAGCCTCAAGAGTTGAAAATCGTATAGCACGACCCTTGCCCGTTTTGAGTATAGATAGATTTGCCTGCGTAATTCCAATCTTCTCTGCCAGCTCGGTAAGCGATATATGCTTCTTTGCCATTAACGCAGCTAATTTAATATTTATTGCCATATCTATGTGTATATTTACATTAGGAGACAAAGATAATAATTTTTTGCAAAATATGCAAATTAGTGGGATTGAACACCATATTATATAAAAAGTGACGGCTCATACCAGTCGTCACTTCGTATCGTCTATTGGCACTCATTAAGCACCTCAATAATCTTATCACACATCGTACTCCAGCTAAATCGTTTACGCTCCTTAACAATATTTTTTCTGAAACGCTCAAGGTTATCTCCTTGATATAGGCTCTCAATAGCCTCTTGAACTCCATCTACTGTCGGAGGGGTAACATATCCCACTCTGTCATCTGGAACAATCTCCGGCAGTCCACCTACATCTGTAACAATCATCGGTGTGAAGAAGTTGTAGGCTATCTGCGTAACACCACTCTGTGTGGCAGTTCTATATGGCAATACAAGTGCATCTGCCACAGAGAAGTAATACTTAACATCCGCATCGGCAATAAAGCAATCATGAAGAATAACTCTATCTCCAAGAGCGGTAAATAGTGGCTCATACTTCTCCTTGCTCTCGTAAAACTCACCCGCGACTATAAGTTTAACATTGTCAAGTTTAACACTCTTAAATGCCTCAAGAAGGATGTCAAGCCCTTTGTACTCGCGAATAAGACCAAAAAAAAGGAGATAATTGAACTCTGGGTTAAGCCCTAATTTTTTACAAGCCTCTGTGCGATCAACACGGTTGCCAAAGTTAGAGAACATAGGGTGTGGTGAAAAGAGTGCTGGGGCAGAAGAGTATGCCTTAAGTTCGCCTCCCACTTGCTCGGACATATATACAAAACCATCTACTGCGCCGAGGTAGTAGTGGTTGAACGGCTTATCTGTGATGTGATGCTCGTGTGGCTCAACATTGTCTATCTGACAAATAACCTTTGTAACACCATTGCGGCGCGCTATACGGCAAATAGTGCCAAAGCAAGGAGCCATAAACGGTGTCCAGTATTTCATCAAAATCATATCTGGAGCCTCTTTGCGCAGTCTGTTACCAAGTACAATCCAGTTTATAGGATTACATGTGTTCATTACCCGCTCTATGTGCAAATCGGCAGGTGCTGGGGTATCAACAGTCTGGCTCTTGCCAGGAAAGAGCAACGATGGATACTGTAGTGAAAAGGTGTAAATTTTTACCTCATCGCCTCGGCGCAAATATTCACGCGCCATTGTCTCCATTATTGATGCAAGACCTCCGCGATATGGGTGCGCGGGTCCCAGAATGACAATCTTCATAATCTACTTCCAAGTAAAGGCGGCGCGGCAAGCCACTGTGCCGTCCTCTTTGGTAACCTCAAACAGTGTTGCCGACTCGGTAGTCTGCATACCAACTTTAATGGTTTGACCGTAGAGACACTCGGCAATAAAATGAATATCTATACGCATCGGACAATTGGCTGTAAGATGCTCAATGTCAATCATATCAAGCATTAGACCAATATATCGCATAGTGTTCATATGGCGGTTAAAGTCAATGTCACTATATGCTACACGATGCTCCTTCACAACCTCTGCCTCAATAGCCTTCAGTCGCATAGGTGCCTCACACGGAGACTCGGCATCGCAGATGTACGGTGTATAGAGCGGCTCAATAGTCTCAAGAGCAACTGGTACACGCTTTACATAGTCAAGCATACACCACTGCGAAAGTGCGCGAATGAACACATTACCATCCAAATCTGACAACTGGAAATTACGTGTAGATACTAATCGCGTGTTCTTATTTACCCATGTAGTAAGGTCAAACTCTGCAAACTGCTCAGGACGGGAGTCAATCTCAATAACGAATTTGGATAGTACCCATGTGAGATTATGCGGCGAGAGAGCATCAACTCCAAAACCCTTACCTTGTGCGTCAATACCCGCAGTATTAAGAATATAGTTTCCTAATGAGGCGATAGATGCACGCAGTGTAAAATCTACATTTTGCGTAGAGACCTGATAACGATATGTTGTTTGATTTTTCATAATGACAAAGGTAGTAAATTTTTGCGAAACACAAAAATTTACTACCTCTGTTAAACGGAGACTAACTTATATATTATTTTATATTTGGAAGTTCCAGACCGTATCCGTTACGACGGTCGTCAGCCTTAAGATAAAGAGCGAAGAGCAGGGCAAGAATACCAAGACCTACAAATACGAGCATAGGGTAGGTGTAGTTATACACTGCAGCCTCGCCTGCCTGAATCTTCTCGGCCACGCCTGGGTTAGAGGCCTCAAGAACGTAGCCGATAAGCATTGGAGTGAAGCTCAAACCGAAGTTCTGTACCCAGAAGATAAGGGAGTATGCACTACCAAGGAATCGCTTGTCCATAATCTTTGGTACTGATGGCCAAAGTGCGGCAGGTACGAGCGAGAACGATACGCCGAGCAAGATAATAGCAGAAAATGCAATAATCTTGTTAGGGAACGCAGGTAGAACAAGCGCGAAGATAGAGTGGCAAATAATCATCAGCAGGGCGCCGAGAATGAGCATTGTTGCACCCTTTCCCTTCTTGTCAAGATACCATCCCAAGAATGGAGTAACGCATGCAGCACCGATAGGGAACCAGCGGAAGATATCTGCTGCTGTAGTAGCATCAAGATTGAGTGTGCTCTGGAGCATATTTGCTGCGAACTTCTGGAATGGGAAAATAGCTGAGTAGTAGAGTACGCAGAGCATTGCTACAATCCAGAAGAGCTTGCTGCTGAATATCTTACCAATATCAGAGAACTTAAACTCATCCTCTGGGTCTACATTCTCTGTAGCACCAGTTTGCGCGTCAAGCTTCTTGTCCATTACACAGAATACAGAGTAGAAGAGAAGACCAATGCAGAGCAGAGCAAGGCAGAATGCCACTGGGCGAACTACACTTGGGTCTGCACCACCGATACCTGCAAGACGAGGTGAGATTGTAAAGATAAGGAATACACTCACGCGTGTTAGAGCCATCTCAAGACCCATTGCAAGAGCCATCTCCTTACCCTCAAACCACTTTGCCATAGCCTTTGAAGCAGTAATTCCTGCCATCTCGCAACCGCAACCGAAAATCATAAAACCTGCTGAAGCGAGCTTTGCAGATGCAGGGAAGTCAGTCCACCAGCTATTGAGCCAGCTCTCAAGACCTGTGCCGATGAATGCCTCAGATACGGCATAGAACTTAATCGCCGCACCGACAATCATAGTAATTGCTGATGCAAGACCAGTAAAGCGAATGCCCATCTTGTCAAGGATAATACCTGCAAGGATTAGGAATCCCCATACGTTAAGAAGATACTCAGAGCCTGCATAGGTTCCGAAAATATCCGATGTCCAGCCGCGCTGAACTTGAATCAGCTCCTTGATAGGAGAGATTACATCAACGAACATATGCGCAAAGAGCATCATCATAGCGATAAGTACCATCGCCGTCCAACGTGCCCATGCATGATCGTTGAGATTCTTACGAATTGTTTGAGTCATAATAATTTACATTTATTGATTTGAGTAATTTTTCAATACTTTATAAGCATCTGTAATGCCAAGTTCGCCCGCCTTGGATATATCAAGACAGCCTTTTCGCGTATCCTTCATGTATATCTGTAGCAGACCACGATTATAGTATGCCTCGGCAAAGTGAGGGTTGAGTTCAATAGCCTTTGTGTAGTCATCTGCTGCCTCTGGAAGCATTCCCGATAGAGCATAGAGGTTTGCGCGATTATAGTATGCGTATGCAAACCCTGGGTGAAGCTTTATCGCCTTGTTAAGGTCAGAAATAGCCTCGCTATAGTCGTATGTGCGGGTGTGCGAATTGTGCAGTCGCCTTGCAGGGTCACTCTCAATAGACATACGGTGGTAACCATTGTCAATTGATGATATAAAGTCAATCATCTCAGCCTGTGTCGCTGCGCGGTTAAGGTAGAGGAATGGATTTGACGGATTGAGAGCTATAGCTTGAGTGTATGTGTTTACAGCATTAGTATACTGTTTTATCAGCGTCTCGCTAATAGCTGTCTCAAAGAGTACTTTCCAGGTGTGGTCGCCAACAGTTACTTTGACTCTCTCACGATAGTTGTGATTCATAGCCACAAGAGAGTCTGGGGCGATATTTGTCTCCTGACGAGAAATCTGTAACAGCGGGTTATCAAGGGCTGCAATAAAGTCCTCGGCTCTCTGACTATGGAAGCGACGAGTGGACTGCTCAACATCTATAGAGTCACGATTTCGCATTGTAAAGCGATAGAGTGGCAATAGAGTCATATTGTCGCTATTGTCGTTACTACGGCTCTTTATGCGCTCAAATGAAGAGCCAGCAATCTTGCTCTCAAACGACAGCAACTGATTGAATTTCTGCGTTGTGTCAGCATAAATAGAGTATGTGCTATCGCTGAGTCGAGAACGATACTCAGCAATTTTGCGTTCAGCAGTCTGACGGTCGCGCTTAGCACCAGCATTGTCACGCAATAGGTGTCGCAGATGGCTTCTACCGAGGTAGGCATTTGCAAAGTCGGGGTAGAGCTCAATAGCACGAGAGTAGTCTTCTACAGCCTGCTTTATCTGTCCAAGTTGTGTCTTGAGAATAGCTCTGTTATAGTATACAAGTACATTGTTTGGTGAGTACTGCGCTACCTTGTCATAATCCTCAAGGGCGCGGTTGTAATCGCCAATATTACTGCGAATAATTGCGCGGTTAAAGTAGGTAATAGAACTAGTAGAGTCTAACTGAATAACCTTGTCAAGGTCGGCAAGCGAGAGTTGCGGACGATTTGTATAGTTGTATACCAACGCGCGATTAAAGAAAGATACTGGTAGGGTAGAGTCACACTCAATGGCCTTGTTAAAGTCAGCCTCAGCCTCTTCAAAACGCTGCTGCTCAAGGTATAACGCGCCACGACGATTGTATGATACTGGATTTTCGCGATTGGTCTTTACAGCCGTATGGAAATCCTCGTAGGCTCGCACTGTGTCCTTAAGGTATAGGTAGCACATACCGCGATTAAGGTATGCATCCGAAACCTTTTTCTCATACTTTATGAAGTTGTCAAAGTCGGATATTGCATCCTTAAATTGCTGATTGAGAAGCCTTGTAACACCTCGACTGAAGTAGGGATTTGGAAGGTCTGGTCGCAAATCTATGGCCTCACGGAAATCTTTAAGTGCATCATCGTAGTTGCCTAAACGAGAGCGTGTTATGGCTCTGTAAGTGAAGGCTGTTGTGAAGACTGGATTCTTATCTATGGCGATAGTAAAGTCAGCCTCTGCACCGATAAGATCATCAAGGTTGTACTTTGCAATACCGCGCAGAAAGTAACCCTCATATGCATCATCATCAAAGCGGAGGAGTACATTGAGTGTACGAATAGCCTCGGTAAACTCATTCTCCATCATCTGCTGACGACCAACCCAAAAGAAGTACTCGCGGTTATACTGCGCACTGACATTTGACGAGCCAAACAGTGTGGCTGCCACAAGTAGAAGTATGTAGAGCTTAAGCCTCTGCATCTTACTCAAGTTCGTAACCAAATCTACGCAACTGACGGTCTGAGTTTCGCCAGTCGTCATTAACCTTTACAAATAGCTGCAGGAAGACCTTCTTATCAAGGAAACGCTCAAGGTCTTGGCGGGCAGCCTGACCCACCTTCTTAAGTTTCTCGCCCTTGTGTCCAATAACAATGCCCTTTTGAGAGTCGCGAGCAACATATATTGTCGCGCTGATGCGGTCAATAGCAGCCTCCTCCTTGTATGAGTCAATCTCTATCTCGCAACAGTATGGAATCTCCTTATCGTATGTGAGTAGTATCTTCTCGCGGATAATCTCTGAAGCGAAAAATCGTAAGGTCTTGTCCGTAAGAGTGTCCTTTGGATAGAAAGGCTCTCCCTCTGGTAGCAGTGAGAGAATGCGGTCAAAAATTCCACCGATATTGAATCCCTCACGAGCTGATGCGGGGATTACTGTTGCCTGCGGAAGTCTCTGTTGCCAGTAGGTAACAAGTTCCTCAAGCTTCTCTTGAGTTGTAAGGTCGATTTTATTGATAATCAGCAGTACAGGAATGCCGCTTAGGGCAATCTTCTCAAGAATCTCGCTGTTGCGCTCGCTTGGCTGCTCTACAGTATCAGTAACGTAGAGGATAACGTCCGCATCAGATACTGCACCCCTCACAAACTTCATCATTGACTCCTGAAGCTTGTAGTTAGGCTTCAGAATACCCGGAGTGTCGGAGTAGACAATCTGAAAATCCTCGCCATTGACAATACCCATAATTCTGTGGCGGGTAGTCTGTGCCTTTGATGTTATGATAGACAGACGCTCGCCTACAAGGGCATTCATCAGTGTTGACTTGCCGACATTAGGGTTACCTATAATATTTACGAATCCACTTCTGTGCATAAATTCAATGTTTAATTATCGGCGAAAACCGCGTGGCATTCCCTTTGGCATACCCATCTTACCACCAGCTGCCATCTTCATCATCTTGCGCATATCCTCAAACTGTTTGAGAAGGCGGTTTACATCTGCCATAGTTGTACCAGAACCCTTTGCAATACGCTCACGACGGCGTGCGTTGATAATCTCTGGGTGCTCGCGCTCCTCTGGGGTCATAGAGCCGATAATAGCCTCGGTCTGCTTAAATACATCGTCACCGAACTCTACACCCTTAAGAAGTTTGCCCATTCCTGGAATCATTGATGCAAGGTCCTTAAGATTGCCCATCTTCTTAATCTGAGCAATCTGAGCAAGGAAGTCGTTGAAGTTAAACTGGTTCTTAACCAACTTCTTCTTCAGCTTACGAGCCTCCTCCTCGTCATACTGCTCCTGCGCGCGCTCAACGAGGGATACAACATCTCCCATGCCGAGGATTCGGTCTGCCATACGCTCTGGGTGGAAGACCTGTAGAGTATCCATCTTTTCGCCGCTTGAGATAAACTTCAGTGGCTTGTTTACAACCGAGCGGATAGAGATTGCAGCACCACCACGAGTATCACCATCAAGCTTTGTCAGTACTACACCATCAAAGTCAAGTCGGTCGTTAAACTCGCGAGCAGTATTTACTGCATCCTGACCAGTCATTGAATCTACAACAAAGAGGGTCTCCGATGGGTTTACAGCAGCCTTGATAGCCGTAATCTCAACCATCATTGCCTCATCTACAGCCAAGCGACCTGCTGTATCAACAATAACTGTATTAATGCCCTTCTGACGAGCATACTGTATCGCATTCTGCGCAATCTCCACAGGGTTTTTATTACCCTCTTCAGTGTAGACCTCTACGCCAATTTGCTGGCCGAGTATCTTAAGCTGGTCAATAGCTGCAGGACGATATACGTCACCCGCAACAAGAAGTACTTGACGACCCTTCTTGCTCTTAATGAATGAAGCAAGCTTGCCAGAGAATGTAGTCTTACCTGAACCCTGAAGACCTGCGATAAGGACTACAGCAGGATTTCCCTCAAGTTTGATATCTGTAGCGGTTCCACCCATCAGTGCTGCAAGCTCATCTCGGACAATCTTTGTCAGCATCTGACCCGGCTTTACAGCGGTAAGCACATTCATACCCAGTGCCTTATTCTTTACCTCGTCTGTAAAAGTCTTGGCAACCTTGTAGTTCACATCGGCATCAATAAGCGCACGACGAATCTCTTTGAGGGTCTCGGCTACGTTGATTTCAGTAATGCGACCCTCACCCTTGAGGATTTTGAACGAGCGTTCAAGTTTCTCGGTTAAATTTTCAAACATATTTTAGTCTTTTTTGTTATTAGTCACAATAAGTCAATATACCGGCGCGAAGATACGAAAAATTTTTGTACATTTGCTCTATGAAACTTATTATCTTACTTTTTGCGTCACTTTTTCTCTCTTGCTCAACTCAAAGAGTTGCTGTAACTCCTGCTCGTACGATTACAAAAGGGGTGGAGGTTGTAACTATGGACTATACCGTTACAGATAGTAAGGGAAACACTCTTCCTACGAAGATTTTTTTGTTTGATGTTCGCCTTTCAGAGAGGGTTAGAATTGTTGCTACTACAGTGGGGGATTCTGATAGTTCAATTTGTTCAACCGAGGAGCAAATGACACTAAAAGCTCCACTTTCAGAACAACTTGAGGCAATGCAGGCTAAACGACAGAATATAAAGGTGTTGGGTGGCGTTAATGCAGACTTCTTCCATATCCGTACAAGCCAGATGCCATGTGGTGTAGTATACAGAAATGGAGTGTGTATAAAAGGCGGGTATGATAACCAGACAACAGTCTTTGCACTGCTTACTGATGGTACGGCCCGCTGTATGAGTAGTAGTGAATATGAGGCGCTTGATAAGACTCTTATAGCAGAGGCTGTCTCAGGTCGTCAGATGTTGCTCAATGATGGGGTAGCGCAGAGCTCCTCCACACGCCTTGAACCTCGTACAGCTGTGGGTGTTACACGTGATGGTAAACGAGTGTTTATTCTTGTCGCTGATGGTCGCCGCAAGGAGTATTCCAATGGTCTGTCGTATGCAGATATGGCTGTAATTTTCAAGCGCTTGGGTGCTTATGATGCGATTAACCTTGACGGAGGTGGTAGCAGTAGTTTTAGTGTTGAAGTGGCTACTGGAGATTTTGCACCGATAAACCGTCCTTCAGACCGTTCAGGCGAGCGACCAGTACCAAATGGTATTGCTATTGTTGAGATGAAGTAGTGCTACAATAATCCCTTTTCGTATAGAGTAACGACATACTCAAGTAGCTTATCATCCTTTTCAGGATCGTAGTCCGTCTTTAGGTTGTTACCAAATATTTTGGCAAGAGCCTGCCACATACCAGCCTCAAAGCCACCGCGAAACTCCTTGATAATCTCAAAGGCGGTGTTATCTACTTGACGGTCAATAAGTTTAAGAAGTACCTTGCCGTCGTATATTGTCATCTTCTTTATCACAGGAGTATACTCGCGTACCAGTCGCTTCTCAATACCTTTGATGTAGAGCTTCTGCTGTTTCTTATTTGGTAGAGCAAGAAGCTCTTGCTCCATACTTGCCATAAGTGTTTTAGCCTCTTCAGCAATAGGGTAGACTCGCTTTACCGCCCTTACCATACGGGCATAGCGGCGCATATCAGGTTTGCGGGCATACTTGCGCACAGGCGTGAGGTGAAATACGGGAACGGAGTCCCCATTCTCAACTACCCACTCACTGTGCCAATATGCTCGCTCACGAAAGCGCCTCTGACCACTTGCAATAAATGATATAGCAAGCAGCGTGCATAGCAGTATGTAGCGAAAATTTTTCATACTTTTGCTTGCAAAGATAACGAAATCGCAAACAATGTAGTATCTTTGTGGAGAAAAATTGGCAAATATTATGAATATCGGACTTACATACACATCAACTGCTATTGTTGATAAAACCAATACTGCACTTACTCTTGGCTCTGGCGATATGGAGGTTTTAGCAACTCCTGCAATGGTTGCCCTTATGGAAAATGCTGCTATGAATGCTGTAGCTTCGCATCTTGAAGATGGTCAATCAACCGTCGGCTCACAGATAACTACAAGCCACCTTGCTCCTTCATTTCTTGGTGCGACAGTCACTGCCACAGCAACCCTTACAGCTGTAGAGGGTCGTAAGCTGACCTTCTCGGTAGAGGCGCACGATGGCGAAACACTCATCGGCAGCGGCACTCACACTCGCTATATAGTCTCTCGCGAGCGCTTTTTAAGTAAGCGATAACAGTTATTTATGGGGTAATTGAGCTTGCTCAAAAGTGCAAAACTTCCATTTTAACAATAGCCTGCGGCTATGCCCAATATTACAGCTAAGGGACTCGAATGTCACGCAGTTGATGTGTCAACTGCGTGACATCACCGAGGGAGTGCTGCAGTCGCAGGATGCGGTGCGGAAAAACACGACCGAGGTAACCCTTCCATCTCCCGACAGCACAACTTTTTAATAGATTGGCATACCATCGCAGATGGTGTTAAAATGGAAGTATGCAATTGAGCTTGCTCAAGAATGCAAGACTTCCATTTTAACAATAGCCTGAGGCTATGCCCAATATTATAACCAAGGGACTCGAATGTCACGCAGTTGATTGTCAACTGCGTGTCATCACCGAGGGAGTGCTGTAGTCGCAGGATGCGGTGCAGAAAAAAACACGACCGAGGTAACCCTTCCATCTCCCGACAGCACAACTTTTTAATAGATTGGCATACCATCATAGATGGTGTTAAAATGGAAGTATGCAATTGAGCTTGCTCAAAAGTGCAAAACATCCATTTTAACAATAGCCTATGGCTATGCCAATCTATACAAAAAACAACAAAGGCACCCGAAAAGGTGCCTTTGTGTGTTGAGCTGCCGGGACTCGAACCCAGAACGACAGAACCAAAATCTGCTGTGTTACCATTACACCACAGCTCAGACATTTGCTCGTAAGCGGTGCAAAGGTAAGTAAACTTTTTGACCTTGCAAAATTTTATGCAACGAAATATTTTACTATCTTTGTATAAAATTCTTAATCCTATGAAAAAGAGTCTTCTTCTATTGGCGTTGTTGAGTGTTTTTACAGCTCACGCAACGGGTGTTGTTTATCCCTATCAGAATCCTGAGGTCGTGGGGGTTAATAGGGAGCCTATGCGTTCAAGTTTTATTGTCTATCCTTCTGTAGATAAGGCTGTGGCAGGCAGTTGTTACCGCACCTCTCCAAATTATCAATCTATTGAGGGAGAGTGGAATTTTGTGTGGTATAAGCATCTTTCAGACGCCTATCCTGCTGATTTCTATGCGTTGAATTACGATGACTCAAAGTGGGATGCAATGCCAGTGCCAGGACTATGGGAGATGAATGGCTATGGAGACCCTGTATATAGTAATAAAGGATATGCGTGGGATAATGTATTTGTTGATTGTCCACCAACTATTCCGAAGTTTAATAATCATCGCGGATTGTATCGCCGATATATAGATGTGCCAGCAACTTGGCGTGGTAAGCAGATTTTTGTCCATATTGGCTCTGCAACGTCAAATCTAAAGATGTGGGTAAATGGCAAGATGGTTGGCTATAGCGAGGATAGTAAGCTTGAGGCTGTGTTTGACATTACAAAGTATATTAAAGCTGGTCAGCCAAACCTCTTTGCTATGGAGATTCATCGCTGGTGTGATGGCTCGTACCTTGAGGATCAAGATTTCTGGAGATTATCTGGTATAGCGCGCGATTGTTATATCTATGCTCGCGAGAAGGCTCATATTAAGGATGTGAAGTATAGTGCGACACTTGCAAATGACTATCAAGATGGAGTACTGGATATAAATGTTGATGTTACTACGGGTGTAAAATGGGTAGAGGTTGTTTTGTGTGATGCAAATGACAATCCATACTATAAAACTCGCCTTACACCCAAGGCTGGCAAGGCAAGTGCTATTGTAGAGATTAAGAATGTTAATACTTGGAGCGCGGAGAGACCATATCTCTATAAACTTACAGTAGCAACCCCTACAGAGGCTGCAGCATTTAATGTCGGCTTTAGGAGTGTTGAGATTAGGAACAATCAGCTTCTTGTAAATGGTAAGGCTATTCTTGTTAAGGGTGCAAATCGCCACGAGATGAATCCAGAGCGCGGATATGCTCTTACATATGAGGATATGCTTCGTGATATTAAGATTATGAAGGAGCATAACCTTAACGCCGTGCGTACTTGCCACTATCCTGACTCTCCGCTGTGGTATGACTTGTGCGATAAGTATGGTATTTATGTTGTTGATGAGGCTAATATTGAGTCTCACGGTATGGGATATGGAGATAAGAGCCTTGCGCATAGAGAGGATTACAAAGCAGCACATCTTGCACGTAATCAGCGTGTTGTGCTACGTGACTATAACCACCCATCTGTAATTATCTGGAGTCTGGGTAATGAGGCAGGCAATGGAGCAAACTTCCATGCTTGCTATGATTGGATAAAGAGTTATGACAAGACTCGCCCAGTACAGTATGAGCAGGCGAGCCATATGTCTTACAAGGATATTCCGAAGAACTACAACTCTGATATTGAGTGTCCTATGTACGCATCTTATGAGGAGTGCGAACAGTATCTTAATGGTAACCCAACACGCCCACTTATTCAGTGCGAGTACTCTCATGCAATGGGTAACTCTGTGGGTAGTCTTAAAGAGTATTGGGATTTGATTCGCAAGTATCCGACATATCAGGGTGGCTTTATCTGGGACTTCGTTGATCAGGCTCTGGCTTGGAAAGACCCGAAGACGGGCGTTACTTTCTATCGCTATGGTGGTTGCTATAACGACTACGACCCAAGCGATGAGACATTCTGTAACAACGGCTTTATCTCGGCCTCTCGCAAACCTCACCCATCTGCTCGCGAGGTTTGGCATCAGTATCAGAATATCTGGACATACGATAAGGATGTTAAGAGTGGTGCTATTGAGGTCTATAACGAGAACATGTTCCGCTCAACAAAAAACTATCGTCTGGAGTGGGTGGTAACAGCTGACGGAGTGAAAAAACTCTCTGGAACAGTAGACGATGTTAATATACCTGCTCAGATGCGTATGAATATCAAACTCGGCTATGAGCAGGCCGATATTGATAAACTAACGGGCGAGGTTATTCTGACAGTTCGCTATACACTTAAGAGCGATGAACAACTCCTTAAAGCTGGTCACTGCGTAGCATACAACCAGTTTGTTGTTAGACCATTGGATTATGCAGCCTATATCAAGCAGCAGTTAAATAGTGAAATGCCAAAGGTTGCTCCTGCGCTTGATTTGGAGACCAGAACAGTGACAGGTGTTGATTTCAAGGTCGCATTTGATGGCCGAGGTCGTCTATGTAGTTATGTATACAATGGCAAGCAGATGATTTCTAAGCCTATCTTCCCGCAGTTCTACCGCGCGATGACGGAGAATGACTACGGAGTGCGTAAGCGCACCTCTAACGCTATATATTACCACTCTTGGAAGGCTTTTAGAAATGCTGAAACATATATGGATTTGTTCTTAATGCAGGAAGTAGATAATAAGGTAGTGGTTACGGCTGACTATAGCTATGCTGAGATTGGTATGCAGGTAAAGATGAGATACGAGATTGATGGTAGCGGAAATATCTCTGCCACAATGAGTATGAAACCAGGCAGACCTAAGTTTGATATTAAGGGTATGCTTCGCTTTGGCGTTGACTTTGCTATGCCAGAGAGTTTTAATACCATAGAGTTCTACGGTGCAGGTGCTACCGAGAGTTATGCAGACCGCAAGAGTGGTACGCCTGTGGGTATTTATAAGCAGAGTGTTGCAGACCAGTTCTGTATGACCTACTCGCGCCCGCAAGAGTCTGGTGCACACTGCGACTTGAGGTACTGGACTATTACTGACGATGCAGGAACTGGACTCAAGGTTATCTCAGTTCAACCATTCTCTGCTACAGCAATACCTTATCCTATGAGTCAGATTGATATCCATTCGCACGACTATCGCAAGTATCCACAACTGCTTGAAAAGGATGGTAATACATATGTGAACATTGATAAGGCGCAGTCGGGAATTATCTGCGAGGATAGTTGGGGAGCTATTGCCCTTGAGCACTACAGAATACCATATAAGAAGCAGGATTTCAAATTCTATCTAATGCCAGTTAAGTAATGAAGGGACTGTTTGTTATTCTCGCTTGCTGGTTGGTCGGTAATTTCCTATCAATGCTTATTGATGGTTATCTATCGGGTAATATTATCGGCATGCTACTACTATTCACACTACTCTGCTGTGGGGTGGTGAAGAAGGAGAGTGTAGAGGAAGTAGCAAAGTTTCTTCTTGGCACGATGGCGCTATTCTTTGTGCCATTCGGTGTGGGACTGATAGACTCTTACAGTGTTATTTTGGATAATATCACAGCTATTGTTGTAGCTACTGTAGTTAGTACCTTTGGCGTTATTGTAGCTGTAGGGTGGGTGTTTCAACTCTTAAATCGTAGGGGCAATGGTTGATGCAATTATTCGTTCTGATTTGTTCCTATTGGCACTTACTATAGGACTATTCTTGATAAGTGGCTACCTTTTCCGAAAGACTAAACTGATGCTACTGCATCCAGTGTTGCTTACTGCGGTTGCGGTAATACTATTCTTAAAGATTGCAGACATTGATTATAGTCACTACAAAGAGTCTGTAGCTCTGCTTGACTTTGCTCTTGGATTGTCTGTTGTGGCGTTAGGATATCTAATGTACGAGCAGGTAGAGAGGCTTAAAAGTGCTACACTGCCCGTTATTGGTGCTACGATAGTAGGTTGTGTTGTAGGTATTGGTTTGGTGGTAGGTATTGCGCTGTTATTTGGTATGGAACGCGATATAATAACCTCTATAGCGCCAAAGTCGGTAACAGTGCCAATTGCAATAGCTGTTAGCGAGCCTTTAGGCGGAAGCGTAGCTGTGACATCTGTTGTAGTATTCTGTACAGGTGTGCTGGGTAGCATTTGTGGCGCAAAACTACTTGAACTTTGCCGTGTTACAGACCCTATGGCGCGAGGATTTGCTCTTGGCGCAGCATCGCATGGTATAGGAACAGCACGCGCCATCGAACTTGGGGCTGTCGAGGGCGCGATGTCTGGTCTTGCAATGGCACTTACGGGCTTTGGAACTGCTGTTGTGCTGCCACTTGTTGAGAAATATCTTTACTAATCTATGTAGTACTCAAGTAGGGTAGCTGTGCCTGAAATAGCAATCTCATTAGCATCAGCAGGAATTAGAACAACTTCACCTTTGCGGATTGTTTCACCGCCTTCGTCGGTAGATATCTCGGCACATCCATCAGTGCAGTAGTATAGCACAAAGGAGTCTAATGAGCTGAGGTTGCGCTCTACACCTCCCTCTACAGAGAGAATGTTGCAGGTAAAATAGTCGCACTTTACTATCTCCACCGCCTCATTTTTGCGAGCCTTGTACTCGCGTTTGCATGCTGCAACATTTGATGTAAAGTCTATAGCATCAACAGCATAGGCAGTATGTAGCTCGCGAGAGTTACCCTTTTCATCAACTCTATTCCAGTCAAAGATGCGATATGTGAGATCTACAGGCTGCTGAATCTCAATCAGTGTAACACCGCCAGAGATAGAGTGTACAGTACCCGAAGGGATAAGAAAGGCATCTCCAGCCTTGACTGTCACTGGCTCAATAATATCAGCTACAGTGCCCTGTGCGACAGCATCAATATACTGTTCACGTGTTATCTTCGGATCTTTAAAGCCTATATAGAGAGTTGCACCAGGCTCGGCGCTAACTACATACCACATCTCTGTCTTGCCACAGCTATCGTGTCGCTCGGCAGCAAGTTCGTCATCAGGGTGTACCTGCACAGAGGTCTTGTCCTTGCAGTGCAAAGTCTTGAGTAGTAGGGGGAAAGAGAGTCCGAAGCGCTCAAAGACACTTTCGCCGACAATCTCTCCCATATAGACCTCTATAGCCTCCTGAAGATTATTGCCCTTGAAGAATCCGTTTGATATAACCGAAATATTGCCATCAATGCCCGACACATCCCAGCTCTCGCCGTAGACCTTATTCTTGTCCACGCGAATACGCTGCCCCCTCTTCATCTCAAGAAGTGCATCGCCGCCCCAAATGTGCTGTTTGAGTATTGGTTTGAACTTTATCGGATACATACTATTTAAACAGAGCTTCAACCTTTGCTACTACATCCTCCTGGTTAGGGTCAAGATCAAATACTAAACTTGGCTTGAGGTACCACAACTCTTTGCCCTCTGTGGCGCGCTTCTCGCCACCACCAGTAATGTTGAGCATAATTGTTGCGCTCTTGTCAATGTTACCCTTCTCAACCTCGGCAATAAGTGTCGCAAGAGCAATAGCTGGAGCAGGGTGGATGTCTATACCTTCTGTCTGCAGGAATAGTTCTGCTGCCTTAGCTGCCTGCAAATTGTCTGCCATAAGAATATCTCCATTTGTCGCTTTAAGGGCATCATAGAGTCCACCTGCAAGGG
This sequence comes from Alistipes sp., assembly GCA_017938765.1. Lineage (GTDB taxonomy): Bacteria > Bacteroidota > Bacteroidia > Bacteroidales > Rikenellaceae > Alistipes. The sequence continues at coordinate 49,029 of JAGBAX010000008.1, forward strand.
AATATGGTGGCTTACGGTTTGAAAGCACCTTGGCATCAATCGTCTCAGCATCACGGCGAGCCTGATTGTCATCATAAGGCAGAAGTGCGCGTGAGTCAGCCTTCCAAGCATCATACATAGGAAGGAAAGGAGCATTCTGCGAAACCATTAGGCGCATAAGATTCTCCCCATAGCGACCATCCTCAATAAGACGCATATTTGCCTCCCAAGCAGCAATGGCGCCCGTTCCGCTACCTACAGCCTGGAAATAGTAGTCTGGAATACGACCAATAGTAGTTACTGCAGAGAGAACTGTTGTTGCCATACCGTCACGACGAGCAATATTTTTTGCTCCACCCTCAGCATAGAACATTGGAGAAGTTAGTGCAAGGTTGCTTAAGTGAATAGCATCAAAATAATCCCCACCCTTACGACAGCTGATAAGCTTTACACAGTCATTCAGTGGCTCGGTGAACCACATTGCATTAAGGTTATCCTCTGGAACTGAGAGAAGCAGTGGAATATTGTTGTCCGAGCAGACCTTTGCAAAAGCGCGAGCTGTGTTACCAGCTGAGGCCACAACAAGAATCTTGTCACAGTCTGCATCAGTACGAGCGCAAACGCTATATGCCTCGGTCTCCTTAAATGAGCAGGTCATCATCTTTGCGCCACGCTCTGGGAAGTAACCGTTGAATGTAATATATAGATTCTCAAGTCCCAAAGCCTTTGCCAGTCCCTCACTGCGATATGTTACAGGAGCAGCATCACACTTAAGCATACGCTTCATAGGAAGCCAATCACGGAACTTATAGAGTCCCTGCTGATCATCATATACTGTAAGCTGCTTTTTTGCATACGCTGCACGAACAAGTGATGGTTTGTCATATCCTGCATAGTCAAGAGTCCAACCTGCATCAGCAAACTGCTCTCCAGTTGCTACGCAGATTAGTTCATATTGGGTCGGTGTAAATTGTGCCATATAAATTTGTGTTATGTTTACTATCTTACAAAGATATAGATTTATTTGGAATTACGCAAATATGTCTCAATAAAGAGGTCTAATTCAACATAAAGACGCTGTACTGGGAGTCCCATAACATTGAAGAATGACCCTTCAATGCCCTCAATGGCCACATAACCAATCCACTCTTGAATGCCATAAGCTCCAGCTTTGTCAAAAGGCTTGTAGGTGTCAATATAGTAGTCCATTTCTTCAGAGGTTAGAGCGCGGAAATAGACGCTAGTCTCTACAGAGAAACTGTGTGTATGAGTAGCTGTGCGGATTGTAACTCCTGTAATTACCGTATGTTTGCGGCCAGAGAGTAGGGTAAGCATCTCTACAGCTTCAGCTCTGTCTGCAGGCTTACCAAGAATCTTATTCTCTGCTATTACAACCGTATCTGCCGTAAGAAGTATATCCTTTTCTGACAATGGATTAGGGTAGGCATTACTCTTAAGAGTAGAGATATGCTGAGCAACCTCACAGCAGGGCATAGTAGCAGGAAAAGTCTCGTCGCACTCGAATTTTTCGGCAAGGGTAAATTGAATACCACAATCAGCAAGAAGTTGACGGCGACGAGGCGAAGCTGAAGCAAGGATTAAATTATAGTTCTCTAACTTTTTGTGTAATAACATATTATTAAAGACTCTCTGTTACTTTATTTGAAAATCAAGCACTGATGAATTATTAAGTGTTACAATAACGCTATCAGTTGCTTTAACCTCATTGGCAATATTTGAAGCGATAAAGACCAAATCGCCTGTCTTGAGAGTTAATTTATTTGAGACAACAGAGATATTTCTGTCAATAACCTCAAGTAGATTGGCGTGTGTTGTTACATCTTCTTTTTCGCCAATATGTAGTGATAGTGAACTTTCGCCAGTTAGCTGTTCTGGCGTAAACCACTCTGTGCCAATGGCTGTTGAATGGTCAAAGCAGTATGCCTCGTCTGTCGGAAGAGTTGCACCAACAGCCTGCTTCATTATATCGCGAGCTATAAAGGTTACGCCGGCAGTTACCGAATCATAGCAGCGTGATGCAAATTTCTGCGCAACACACTTAGCAAGACGCGTAATACGGACAACGTATCCATAGTCGCAGACAATGTCGTTTGAGAATGTCGGCAGGTAAAAGGTGTCGTTATTGCGAAGCATCGCGCTATCTGGACGGATAGAGATATGTGAATTGTTATCTATTACAACTATCTTCATACTAACTGTTTTTAAGTGTTTTAACGATCTCGGCGGCAAATCTTTGTGAAGCCCCAGAGCCACCAATTAGCTCGCTTAGCTCAGTAAAGTCCTGCACCATCTTTTCTCTTTTACTACCACCTATGAGTATTGAGCGAAGTTCTACTGTTGCATCATCAATATCCAACTTCGCACAGACCAACTCGCGGACAGCCTCTCTACCAAGATTGATATTTACAAGCGAAATAAACGGTATCTTGAGCACATAGGGCCGCAAAACCTCGTACAATTTTGGCACGTGGTAGACAACCATCTCAGGAATACCCATAAGAGCCGTTTCAAGGGTAGCAGTTCCAGATGTAACTATAGCAGCCTCTGCGTGTGCAAGTGTCTGCTGTGTTTGGTTGCACACATACTTTACTGCTCCCTGCAAATAGTTGTCGTATATGCTTTTGTCAATCCAAGGCACTGCAGTGACAACAAACTGATACTCAGGAAATTGCTTTGCAAGTGCCACCATATCAGGCAAATTGGACTTGATTTCAGAGACTCTGCTACCTGCAAGCAGAGCCACGATAGGGCGGCTATCAAGGTCGTTCTGTGCAATAAAGAGCTCACGAGAAGGTAACTTACTGCGCATCTGCTCTATATCATCAACAAGAGGATTTCCACAGAATGTGGTCTGAATGCCCTTGCCCTTAAAATACTCTGTCTCAAATGGAAAGATGGTGTAAACCTTGTCCACATATTTGCGAATGCTCTTTACACGCCACTCCTTCCACGCCCAAACCTTTGGAGCAATGTAGTAGTAGACCTTAATACCCTTCTTGTGTGCCCACTTTGCTATGCGCATATTGAAAGAGGGGTAGTCTATGAGTATTATCACATCAGGATTAAACTCTTCAATAGACTTTTTGCACTCATCTATCTGCGAGAAGATGGTCTTCAGATTCTTAAGCACCTGCACAAAGCCAAAGAAGGACATATCCTTGTAGTGCTTTACAAGACCCTCTTTGCCACCCACATCTACCATCCTATCGCCCCCGCAAAAACGGAACTCGGCATTGTTATCCTCACTCACAATGCCCTGCATCAGCTTACTGCCGTGCAAATCCCCCGACGGCTCACCAGCTATGATAAAATATTTCATATTACTCAAGTAAATCTGGGCGTAGAGCCTTTGTGCGTGCAAGTGCTTGCTCCTCCTGCCACTTGGCAATCTCGGCGAAGTTGCCCGATGTAAGTACCTCAGGAACTTTCCAGCCGTTAAACTCTGCAGGACGGGTATATACTGGAGGGGCGAGTAAATCATCTTGGAAGCAGTCTGTAAGAGCCGAAGACTCGTCGCCAATAGCACCTGGAAGTAGACGTACAACAGAGTCGGTAATAATCGCTGCGGCGAGTTCTCCGCCTGTAAGCACATAGTCGCCGACAGATATCTCACGAGTAATAAGATGCTCGCGAATGCGGTAGTCAATACCCTTATAGTGTCCGCAGAGGATGATAATATTCTCCATCATTGACAAACGGTTTGCCTCGTGCTGGTTATACTGCACCCCATCTGGCGAGGTGAAGATAATCTCGTCGTAGTCTCTCTCACTCTTCAGCTTCTCAATACAGCGGAAGACCGGCTCAATCTTCATAACCATGCCCGCCTCGCCACCAAAAGGGTAGTCGTCCACAGTGCGACGCTTGTCGTCTGTGTAGTCGCGCAGATTGTGAACCACAATCTCTGCATAGCCTCCCTCTTGAGCGCGTTTGAGAATTGACTCGTTAAGGGGCGAAGTAAGCAACTCAGGAACAACCGTAATAATATCTATGCGCATAGTTAGAAGTTTATTTCGCCATTAATAGCCTCTACAACAAACGGATTATAGAGCGACTCGTGACCGATGCTGCTCTTCTCGGCGTGACCAGGGTAGATAGTAACTTCGTCACCAAGATTTATAAGTTTGTTGAGTATTGAGTGCATCAACTCGTGGTAGTCGCCACCTGGAAGGTCGCTTCGGCCAATACTCTCGCGGAAGAGAGTATCGCCAGTAAACATCTGCTTGCTTGGTTGATGGTAGAGACACACTCCACCAGGGGTGTGACCAGGCGTACGGATAATCTTAAGCTCTGTATTGCCAAACTGAATGCTTGGAATATGCTCCATATCTACATCAATCTCAGGAGCAGGCATAACAGTTCCCGAACAGAAATATGCGAAGTTCTCAGACATCATACCACGCAAAAAGTCATCCTTTGAGGACATTGCGAACTTTACACCATACCTCTCCTTAAGAAACTGGACACCCAGTATATGGTCAAAATGTCCGTGAGTATTTACTGCCATAACAGGCTTAAGTCCTTGCTCATCAATAAAAGCAGCCAGACGCTCATTCTCTTCAGCATTTGAGTTGCCTGCATCTATAATTATAGCCTCTAAAGTATCGTCCCAAACGACAAAAGTATTCTCCTCTAAAGGGTTAAAGACAAATTTTACGATATTCATACTACAAATATTTTATCCCACAAAGATAACAAATAAACTCTAAAGATAAAAAAAGCGAGCCTTTTATTTTGTCAAAGGAGTAAAAATGCCCTATATTTGCACAGAATTAGTAAAATAAAATTATGAAAGCAATTACATATATAGGTGTTGATGACACAGATCTTGATCTTTTTGAGGGGTTGTATACAATTCCAAATGGAGTCTCATATAACTCTTATCTTATTGTAGACGAAAAGGTTGCGATTATTGATTCAGTGGATATTCGCAAATGCGATGAGTGGTTAGCGAATTTAGAGACTGCACTTAGTGGTAAAACTCCAGACTATATTGTCGTTCATCATATGGAGCCTGACCACGCTGGCTCGTTGGCGGCTGCTGTTGAGCGATATCCTAATGTTAAGCTTGTTTGCACTGCTCGTGCACAGCAAATGCTCACGCAGTTTTTTGATGGGGAGTTATTTGCTCAGAAGTGTATTGTTGTCGGCGAGGGGGATACTATCTCACTGGGAGAGCATACTCTAACCTTCTATATGGCACCTATGGTGCATTGGCCAGAGGTTATGGTTAGCTATGAGTCAATGAGCAAGGTGCTCTTTTCGGCTGATGCGTTTGGTAAGTTCGGCGCTTTAAGCCACAATGAAGAGTGGGCGTGCGAGGCTCGTAGGTATTACTTTAATATTTGCGGTAAGTATGGCGTGCCAGTGCAGACTCTATTAAAGAAGATAGCAAAACTTGATGTATCGGCAATCTATCCACTTCACGGACCACTTCTTACAGATAATCTGGAGTATTATATCGGTCTATATGACTGCTGGAGCAAATATGAGGTAGAGACTGATGGTGTTTTTATTGCCTATGCTTCAATTTATGGCGGTACTGCAGCTGTGGCAGAGCGTTTTGCACAGATGCTACGTGATAGGGGTATTCCAAAGGTCTCTATTGCTGATTTGTGCCGCGATGATAAGGCGGAGGCTGTAGAGGATGCCTTCCGTATGGGAACATTGGTGCTTGCGGCTGCATCATACGATGGAGATGTATTCCCACCAATGCACGAATTTTTACACCACTTGCAACTCAAGGGTTTTCGCTCTCGTCGTGTAGCGATTATTGAAAATGGCTCGTGGGCTCCGTGTGCGGCAAGGGCAATGATGGCACTACTTGAGCCGATGAAAGAGATTGAAGTCTTAAGCCCAACGGTTACTATCCGCTCGCGTATGAAGCAAAGTGACATCCCAGCCCTTGAACGACTTGCAGATGCAGTTGTTGGTTAAAAGAAAAAGTCTATCGCGAGATAGACTTTTTCTGTTATTCGTTGAGTCGGAACTTAGCAGTTACCGAGTAGTTTATTGTTATCTTTTTGAACTCTACTGGCGTTGGCTCCTCTGCCATTTCAGCAGAGATTTTTGCTACAGAGCGCATCAGCATAATACCGTCGTTATAATATGACGGAGTAATGCCACGATTGCTATCATAGATATATATACAACTGCCTATAGTCTGTCCTACGGCTGTGGCAAGCTCTGTTGCAATAGCCTTGGCATTCTTCATCGCATCCTGGCGACACTTGCTCTTAAACTGCTCCATATCAGTATGTGATACGCGAGAAATATCAATATCCGATATGCCAATCTCGGAGAGCTTGTCGTATACACTTACAACCTGCTCAGTAGTAGAGAGTAGAAGCTGATATTTTGCTATAGAGAGCGATGTGCCACGCTTGAAGTAACTGCTGGACATATCTGCCATAGTCAGCTGCTTCTCTGTGTCAATGCCAAGTGTCTTTAGTACAGCAATCATCTGCTTGCGCTGTAACTCTATAGCTTGCTTGCCCTTTGTATCGCCCTCATCAAGTGTAATTGAGAGATAGAACTGATTGGGTACAATCTCCATTTCAGAGGTTCCATTTACTTGAATGTAATTCTCCTCTTCCTGCGCAAATACAGGAAGCGCAAAGGTCAAAGCCACCAAAGCAATAAGTAGTCGTTTCATAATCTGCAATGTTTAGTCTGTTTACTATAACAACGACAAAGATAGTGCAAATATTGTCACACCTAAATCTTCTCTAACTTCACAACATTCTCAACATGGTGCGTATGAGGGAACATATCTACTGGTTGCACAGACACTATACGATACATACCACTCATAAGCGCAAGGTCTCGTGCCTGAGTTGCAGGGTTGCAGCTTACATAGACAATTCGCTTTGGTGCAGCATTGAGAATAACATCAATAACGGGCTCGTCCACTCCTGCACGTGGTGGGTCAAGGATAATCACATCTGGGCGACCATTACGGGCGATAAAGTCATTGTCAAGCACCTTCTTCATATCGCCTGCGTAGAAAACAGTGTTGTCAATGCCATTGATTGCAGAGTTTACCTTTGCATCCTCAATGGCCTCTGGTACATACTCAATACCAACGACTTTTTTGCACTGACGGGCGCAGAAGTTGGCAATTGTACCTGTGCCAGTGTATAGGTCGTACAGTGTATCTCCCTCTTCAAGTGCAGCGGCTTCACGTGTTACTTTGTATAACTCATAGGCCTGCTCGGAGTTGGTCTGGTAGAATGATTTTGGACCCACCTTGAACTTTAACCCCTCCATGCTCTCAAAGATATGGTCTTTACCTGCATAGCAGATAGGAGTTTGGTCTGTGAGCGAGTCGTTCCACTTCTCGTTTACAAAGTATATGAGAGATGTAATCTCTGGGAAACGCTCCTTAACAGCATCAAGTAGGGCAGTGATGCGTGGCTGGTCGTTTGAGTTGAAAATAACAGAGAGCATAATCTCGCCCGTAGAGGCTGTGCGGATGATAATGCCTCGCATAAGCCCCTGATGCTCGCGAGCATTGTGGAAAGAGTAGCCATTATCAATGCAGTACTGCTTGATGAAGTCACGGATAGCATTGCTCGGCTCTGCCTGAAGATGGCACTTGTGAATATCCAACACCTTGTCAAACATATTTGGCACATGGAAGCCCAATGCTGGCGCAGCTGCAATCTCGCCTCCCGCAGCAATCTCCTCATAAGTGAGCCAACGACGGTCTGCAAAGGTAAACTCAAGCTTGTTGCGATAGTAGAGCTGCTTTGCCGAGCCTAAACAAGGTTTTACCTCTGGGATATCAAGCTTTCCGATGCGCACAAGCTGGTCACGCACTTGAGAAGTCTTAAACTTGAGCTGCTCCTCGTATGGCAAATTCTGCCACTTACAACCACCACAGACGCCAAAGTGCTCGCATGTAGGCTCACAGCGCACCTCTGAACGCTTTACGAAGTTTACTACCGTACCCTCCATAAATCGGCGCTTCTTTGCCTTAATCTGCACATCTACAATATCCCCCGGAACGGTCATCGGTACAAAAACTACCATACCGTCATAGTGACCCATCGCCTTGCCTTCAGCCGCAAGGGTTGTTATCTCAAGCCCCTTAATAAAAGGTAACTGACCTCTCTTTCTTGCCATACAATATATTATTTACCCGCAAAGGTAATAAATTTTTTCGCTATTAGCTATTAGCCATTTGCTTTTAGCGGATTTATAGTTCTAATTCTGAATGTCATGCTTGTGCTACAGAAGTCATACGTCCAAAAACAAATAATATATACAGTTGGCGACAAGTATGTTATTTTGAATTACAATACACCATGCGAACTATAAAAACGACCTAGAATAAATAACATAATATGAGAAGCAACTAATACAACTATTATATAATAACTGAACCAATAATAATTGTAACAAAGTATTATATACGGTAATATGTTAAGTGTAAGCAAAAGAATGTTAATTACCCAACAATATATATTCATTAGTTTTCTTCTTGTTTTTTCTTCAGGGTAATTTATTCTGTTCACTGAAGCAGTAAGAATACAACTTAGAGTAATAAACATTAAGCATATGGGGGTGTAAATATACAATATATTGTATTGAAAAATATAGAGAACTAATGAAATCAGCTGAAGCAGTATTGTAGTAATTACTATTTTTAAAAATAATGGATAAAACAATTTTAAACTATCATATCTCTTAGCAAAATATCCACTTCCTTTAATAATTAAGACAGAACTAATAATAATAAATGCCTTAAAAACCAGTATAGCAATAACAAACAATATTATAGCAAAATTTGCTATTAAGTTGTCCGCATATTTTAAGTCTTTTGAGTTGAAAGGATAATCAAGCCGTCCCATTATGACAATGTAATTTGTATCAATGTGTTGTTAAGCATGTTCTTTAACTAGTACTTGCTTTAATTATTATTTAGTATATACTATTTCTTCTATAAAGGTCAAAAATTTTTCTTTTATTGCAAAGTTAGTATTTTTTTCGCTACTTACCATCTCTTTGTGCTGATTATTTGGTAATATCCAGCCATATCCGTAAAAGTGAGTGGAAAGAATTTTGTTGACTGCAAAGTTGTTGTAGCATATATAAAAAAGACGACTGCATCTCTGCAATCGTCTGGTGAACTCGCTGGGGCTCGAACCCAGGACCCCAACATTAAAAGTGTTGTGCTCTACCTGCTGAGCTACGAATTCATCGCACCAAATCGCTTTTTGGTGGTGCAAAGGTATAACAAATTTCTTAATTGCCAAAATAAATTGCGAAATTTTACCAAAAAGTGTATTGTGAAGTAAATCAAAAAAAGGCGAACAGGTATCTGCTCGCCTTTTTGTTAGTTTATACAACCTTACTCCTTTACAAGGACGATGTAGTCGCCTGCTCCGAGAGTAGTGCTGAATGTTGCAGCGTTAAGCTCTACATTAGCATTAGAGATGAGGTTCTTCCAAGTACCCTTAACAGGAACATTACAAGTTGCATTGCTTGGGGTATTTGTGAAGTTTGCCATAACGATAACACTACCAGCGTTTGTGCTATAAACAAGGGTCTTGGCTGCCATATTTGCATCGCCAACCTTCCAAGTATCAATAGCAGGCTTACCCTCAAAGCCGTACATTGCAGGGTGTGTAGTACGGAAAGTAATACACTTGCTCACTGCGTCGTAGATAGCCTTGCGCTCAGCAATCTGCATATACTCCCAGTGTGAAGGCTTTGGCTCAACCTTCTGGCTATCATCTCTGCCGATAGTAACATCGTAACCCATCTCGCCAAACTGCCACATCATCTTTGGATATGGAGAGAGGAAGTGGAGTGCGTAAGCAGCCTGAATGTGCTTTGAGATACGCTTCCAGTCGCTCTTAACGTAAGTCTGACCGTATGCAACAGCCTTATAAGCCACGCGCTCCTCGTCGTGGTCCTCAATATTACCAACTCTACCAAATGCTACAGCACCGCTGAAGTCGCTCTTACCGGTCCAACCCATAACGGTCTCTGAGTATGGCTCAACAGCCTTACGCCACAGAAGGATACCCTTGTATGCTGCAAGCTCCTCCTCCTCTTGGTAGTCTGAAAGGTGCTCAAGAATAATATATGCGTCGTTCTCAACCTCACGGATAGCGTCTGCATAATCCTTGATAATCGCAATACGAGATGCGTCATACTGGTTCCAAGTACCGACATTGCTACCAGAGTTCTTCTGAGTAAGACCCTTTGAGAGGTCAAAACGGTAACCGTCAATATTGTACTCTGCAAGCCAGTACTGGAGCATAGTCTTGAAGTACTCGCGAGTCTTTGCGTACTCGTGGTTGAAGTCGTGGAATACATTGAATGGGTGGCGAGCAACCTTATTGAAGAATGGGTTGCTATTTGATGCCTGACCATCGCTGTCGCACCACATCTTCATCCAAGGGTGAAGACCTGTAGCGTGGTTGATAACGATATCAACGATAACTGCAATACCGCGCTTGTGGCACTCGTCAATAAAGGTCTTATAGTCCTCTACAGTACCGTAAGCCTTATCTGCAGCGAAGTAGAAGCATGGGTTGTATCCCCAACTGTTATTTCCATCAAACTCCTGAATTGGCATAAGCTCAATGGCGTTGATACCAAGAGTCTTAAGGTGGTCAAGCTTTGCAAGAGCAGCCTTAACAGTACCCTCTGGAGTGAAGTCACGGAAAAGGAGCTCATAGATAGCAAGGCTATTCTGCTTTGGACGATGGAAGTCTGTAACCTGCCAGTTGTAAGTTGCAGGTGTAGTAGCGAATACAGATACTACATCATTTGTCTTATCAGCAGGGTAAGGACGAAGATTTGGATATACTGAAGCTGTGATATACTTATCGTTCCAAGGGTCAAGAATCTTCTTTCCGTATGGGTCAGCGCACTTGATGGTCTTGTCTACAAGGAACTGGTATGCAACCTCTGTATTTGGAGCAAGATTCTCTATAGTTGTCCAGAAGTAGTTGCCATCCTTCTTCATCATATGCTTGTTTGATGGAGCAAAGTCGTTAAAGTCGCCAAGGAGCACGACCTGCTCCTTTCCTGGAGCATAGAGAACAACGGTTGCTAAACTACCGTTTACAGTCACGCCATCCTTAACTCCCGCTGGGCGAGCCTCACTTGGAGTAGCGCCAAGAACAGTAGTAAATACTCTCTCCTCAACGGTCTTTGTGCCATTTGAAGCCTCAGCCTTGAATACTACATCCTCAGTAGTAGTTGCAGTGTATACCCACTTAAGGTCCTGACCCTCAGATGTTGCAACAACCTGCTCATTCTTGTAAAGAGTAACTGTGGTTGCATCTTTAGCAGCAACAGATACAGTATAGTCGTTGTTAAGGTCAAGTATAGAGCGGTTTGCTGGAGAGATAATCTTCACCGCAAGACCTGGATCAGTTAGTTCAACAAAGATATCACTACCATTGTCCTTCATCTCCTTTGTGCCATCAGCAGAACGGAATACGAAGGCAAGGTGGGTAATCTTCTCAGATGCAGGGACACCATAGAATGCACGAGGACCTCCCTTAATAACGAGCTTATGAACATTGTTCTTAACCTTTGAAAGGCGGCAAGATGGGTCGTTTACTGCCCAGTCAAACTTGACATACTTCCAATCGGCTGTTGTAGTACTCGCAGGTGTGAGCACACCAGTGTGAGCATAAATCTGACCAGTGAAGCCATCAAGAGCAGTACCCTCAGTGTTGATGTAGACAATCACGTCAGTTGTCATATCAGCAGTGACAAAAGTAGGGTCTGTAGAGATAAACGGATAATCCTCCTCGCCCGGAGTAGGGGTTGGGTCTGGATTTGGATCTGGTTTTGGATCAGGCTGCTCCTGACCACCCTGTGGAGGTCGGTTGCTTGCTGGATCGTCATTACCCACGCAAGAGGCGAGGACAAATACCGAAATCAGCATTGCGATTAGTAGATTTAGTTTTTTCATAGATTTATTAAAAAATAGTTAAAAATATACATTTACACCCTGCAAATTTTATTAAAAAAGTTGTTACCAAAAAATCTTATGCTCCGAGTGGCCCAATATTATCTGTGAAATGTATAAAAATAGGTATGAGTGGATAGAAAAAAAGCGGCTAATAGCCGCCTTAATATTTAGAATTTACAGACCCTGTTGTTCGCCACTCTCTAACCAAGTGAGAAAATCTGCTGTTTTACTGCGGCTTACAAATGAATCAATATCGCTTGCTGGCTTAAGTGTCAACTTAATGCGATTGCCAAGGCGTTTTGCGACATTTCCAACAGCCTTGTCCGAAACTATACAACTACGAGATATACGGAAGAAGTTGGCAGGATTTAGCTCCTTGCTTATTGTATCAAGTGAGTTATCCATCAGATATTTATCGCCCGCGAGAGTCATCAGATATGTACATCCATCCTCTGAGTAGAAATAGGCGATGTTTGCCGTCTCAACCATCACAATCTTATCGTTATAACGCAATAAATAACGTTGCTTGTAACGTCGAGCTTCGGATGAGATAGCAGCACGAAGTGCCTCAATATCAATATTTTCTGCGCTCTTTATTTGGCGGTTTTGACAGCGCTCAAGGGCACGAGCTAAATCAGCTACACTTACTGGCTTTAACAGGTAATCAATAGAGTTAACCTCAAACGCCTTAATGGCATAGTTGTTATATGCAGTAACGATTATTACAGGACAGTTTATCTTTGTACGCTCAAATATATCAAAACACTTACCATCAGATAGCTCAACATCCATAAAGATGACATCTGGATAACTTTGGCAGTTTTCTAACCAACTCACACTCTTATCAACGCTGTCAAGGACACCGACTATGCGAATATCATCAAAATTTGTGGTTAAAGATCTCACGAGCGCTTGCTGGGCAACTAGCTCATCTTCAATAATTAAAACGTTCATAGGTCTTTATATTAATGGTAGTTTTACTTCAAATGTCGTATCTGTGCTATTGACAACAATATCTTGTCCAGTAGCTCCAATGTACTGCTTGGAGATGTTTTTAAGCCCCACTTTAGTACTATCGGTACTTGATGTTTTAGGCTGTAAATTATTTCTGACAACAATAAACTCCCCCTCGGTTGATATTGTAATGTGGAGTGGCTGTTCTGCTCTTACAATATTATGTTTAAATGCGTTCTCTATAAGCACTTGAAGGCTGCACTGAACAACATATTTACTCTTCATGCTACTCTCAATACTCTTTTCAACAGTGAAGCTATTTGGAAATCTAACTTCCAATAGGTCGGTATACTTATCAATAAAGCTCAACTCTTCGTGTAGCAACACAAGATGTTCATTCTCATTCTGCAACATGTAACGATAGAGTGCTGCGAGTTTTCGAACATATTCTGACGCCTCGGCTGTCTTCTGCTCCTCAATTAGTCCATTTAAGATATTAAGTGAGTTAAAGAGGAAGTGAGGGTCAACCTGTTGCTTGAGAATATTATACTGAAATTGTGCCAAACGACGCTTCTCTTGCTCCTTCTCTATGCGAGTCCTTGTCTGGTAGACGTAGGAGAGTAGTACCATAACGACATAGATAATCAGATTGGCAATAATTATAACAGAAAATATCTGCACAAAGGCTATATTCTCAAACGGTGTATCGGTGCCAAAGGGAAGATTATAGCCGACAATTAGGGTAGTGACAAGTGCAATAGTAACCGTCTCTACAATTAGTCCTGTCACATATCCTAATGGAGCAGTCAGCCACTCAAGACGATTGTGGATTATCAAGTAGATAATGTTGCAACAAATCAGGGTGATAATGGCCAGAGAGTTGCCAAGGAGCAATTTTATTGATGTATTTACGGCCGCCTCTGAAAGAATATTACCAAAGACCTTGGTATAGACTATTCGTATGAGAAGTAAAATACCGAGCATGAGTATCATCGGCATCATTTGAGGCATCCACAGAGTGCTGTAAGAGCGTCCCCCCCCCAATGTATTAAAGAGCAGTAGTAGCCCGAAACCAATTATTTCAGTGGTGACAAATGAAGTGACAGCGTGAAGAGCTTGCAATGGGATGAAATTCGCTAACAATTCTGCACCGTATGTACCAATGATAAATCCAAGGATATTACCAGCGATAACGCTTGCTGCTATTACACCAAGGCCTTGTCCTCTTCTGATGGCAATAACACCAATCATTGAGACCGTTGCAACGGTAAGTATAAGCTCATCCGATACATTGAGCCATCCACACAAAAGAACTATCACTGCGTGAATAACTGCAAATATGTGTATTATACCTGAACAACGAGGACTATTCATAGTATTTAATTCAAAAACAGTTCAAATTTAATACAAAATTATCAATTCTACAAACAATTTGTAAATTTTTCATTAATGTTCAGTTATGAAATGTTCGATTTTATCATTCCATTCACACCGATTTTTTGTCATTTCATAGATTATTTTATACCACTCGCTCTCCAATATTTTCTCAGTTTAAAATTAATTTCAAAATTTGTCTATTGACAATATGCAATTTAAATTTTTTAAAATATTTTAATATTATGCAATTAACAAAACCTAATCTCTCATTTTGGCAGATATGGAATCTGAGTTTTGGTTTCTTTGGAGTGCAAATCGCTTACGCACTTCAGAGTGCAAACATCAGTCGTATTTTTGCCACACTTGGAGCAGATCCACACTCGCTAAGTTACTTCTGGATTCTTCCTCCGCTAATGGGAATGATTGTGCAGCCATTGGTAGGTACATGGAGCGACAAGACTTGGTGCAAGTGGGGTAGACGTAAGCCATACCTCTATTTGGGAGCGATTGTTGCAGTGCTGGTTATGGTACTACTTCCAAACTCTGGTAGTCTCAATCTTACTGTAAAGGCGGCAATGGCATTTGGCCTTGTGATGCTGATGTTGCTTGACACATCAATCAATATGGCAATGCAGCCATTCAAGATGATGGTCGGCGATATGGTAAACGAGGAGCAGAAGGCAACAGCTTACTCTGTACAGAGCATGCTTTGTAATGCAGGTTCGCTTGTTGGTTACCTCTTCCCATACCTGTTCACATGGATTGGTATCAGCAACATTGCGCCAGAGGGAGTTATTCCAGACTCTGTAACCTACTCATTCTATGCAGGTGCTGTGATTATGATTCTCTGCGTGTTCTACACAGGCTTTACTGTTAAGGAGATGCCTCCACAGGAGTACGCAAAGTTCCACAACATTACCGAGAAAGAGGAAAAGAGTGACAAAAATCTGTTCCAGTTGCTCATTGACGCACCTAAAGCCTTTTGGCAGATTGGTCTTGTGCAGTTCTTCTGCTGGTTTGCTTTCCTCTATATGTGGAACTACACAAATGGTGCTATAGCAGACAATGTGTGGGGTACAACCGATACATCCTCTGAGGCTTATCAGATTGCTGGTAACTGGGTAGGAGTACTCTTTGCAGTGCAGGCCATCGGCTCTGTGCTTTGGGCTATGGTACTTCCATTTTTCCGCAACATCAAGGTAGGATACTCTCTGAGCCTACTGCTAGGTGCTGCTGGTTTTATCTCTACATTCTTTATTCACGACCAGTATCTTCTCTTTGTATCATTTATCCTTATCGGTTGTGGTTGGGCAGCAATGCTTGCTATGCCATTTGCGATGCTGACAAACTCACTCTCTGGTAGCTCAATGGGTGCATACCTTGGACTGTTTAACTGTACAATTTGCTTGCCACAGATTGTTGCAGCACTTCTGGGTGGTGTAATCCTCTCGTTGGTGGGTAGTAGTCAGGTGATGATGTTGGTTGTTGCGGGAGTATCTATGCTACTCGGCGCTGTTGCAGTATTCGGAATTAAGGAGAAAACAAAATAACACCAATTTATTTTATTTATTTAACACTATTTTTATGAAAAGACTTCTAATGTGTGTGGCAATTACGCTTCTGTGCGTAATTATCCCGCCACTTGCCCTCGCACAGGGAGGCAAGGAGGTAAAGGGTGTCGTTGTCGATGCAGGTGGAGTTCCAGTAATTGGAGCCTCTATTTCTGAAGTTGGTACTCTCAACGGTACGATGACAGACATTCAGGGTCAGTTTGTACTGACAGTAAAAGACAACAATGCTGTTGTTGAGATTAGTTTCATCGGTTACAAAACCGTGCAGCTCGTTGCCTCTTCTGCAGAGCTCGCTCGCGTAACTCTTCAGGAGGACGCGATGGGTCTTGATGAGGTTGTGGTAATCGGTTACGGTACTGTGAAGAAGAACGACATGACTGGTTCGGTTATCGCAGTTAAGGCTGAGGAGCTTAACCGAGGTGCTCTCACCTCTCCACAGGAGCTTCTTCGTGGTAAGGTTCCAGGAGTAAACATCGTTTCTGGTAACGGTGCTCCAGGTGCTGGTGCTGAGATTCGTATCCGAGGTGGTGCATCACTCTCTGCAAACAACGACCCACTGATTGTTATCGACGGTGTGCCAGTTGCTAAGGAGGCAGGTGTTGGTATGTCAAACGGCCTTGCTACTGTAAACCCTAACGATATTGAGTCGTTTACAGTTCTTAAGAGTGCTTCTGCAACAGCAATCTACGGTTCACGTGCATCTAACGGTGTCATCATTATTACTACAAAGAAGGGTGCAAAGGGTGCTCCACGCGTATCATATAATGGTAGCGTATCTGTAAAGCACAACTACAACACTATGGATATGATGAACGCAGAGGAGTTCAAGAATCACATCCTTACTGTTGCTCCAGACATCGCAGACAAGTCAAATGCTCTGTTCGGCACAGCTGATACAGATTGGCAGAAGGAGATTTACCGCCTTGGTATCGCTACTGACCACAACGTATCTATCACTGGCTCTGCTGCTAAGGAGAAGCTTCCTTACCGCGCTTCTGTAGGTTATGTTTACGATGGTGGTACAATTAAGAAGTCAGACAACCAGCGTATTACTGCTGATATTAGCTTGGCTCCTAAGTTCCTTAAGGATCACCTCTCTGTAAACTTCAATGCAAAGGGTATATACAACCGCGGAAACTATATTGCTGATGGTGTTGTTGGCTCGGCTGTATATTATGATCCTACACAGTCTCCATATGTGTACGATGCAGAGGGTAATATTGACTATACTACTAACAACGGTTACAACAACTGGTCTACAGACCTTACTGATTGCAACCCACTCTCTATGCTCTATGATCAGTGGGATGGCAACGAGTCTCTTCGTGCCCTGGGTAACGTTCAGGTAGACTATAAGGTACACGGCTTTGAGGATTTGAGCTTCAACCTTAACCTCGGTCTCGATTACACCTCTACAAATGGTAATAAGGGTAATATGCCAGGTTCTATCTTCGCTAACCGCGATGGTGGTGACGAGGGTAAGTATAAGACTCGTGGTCGTTATACCTCTTATAACAACATCCACAGCAACCAGCTCCTTGAGTTCTATGCAAACTACAACAAGGAGGTTAATAACCACAGCATCAACGCTATGCTCGGTTACTCTTGGTCAAAGAACTACTCAGAGACTACAAACCGCAACTTCGGTCGTATCGCTCCAGCAGATCCAACACTTACACTGTTTGATGTAACACAGATTGGTGATACTACTGTTTCTGCTTCTCGTAATGCACTTGTATCATTCTATGGTCGTGTAAACTACGCTTATGACTCTCGTTACCTTGTAACATTTACAATGCGTGCCGATGGTTCATCTCGTTTCGTAGGTAAGAACCGTTGGGGTTACTTCCCATCAGCAGCTGTTGCATGGAACATCGCTCAGGAGAGCTGGCTTAAGGATTCTGAGGCTGTATCTGCCCTCAAGCTTCGTTTAGACTGGGGTATCACTGGTCAGCAGGAGTTTGATGACATCTATGCAGCAGTTCAGTTTGCAACTATTTCACAGAACCCTACAACTCAGTATCCACTCGGTCCTGATCAGTTCTTCTTCCCAGTTCGTCCAAATGCTTACAACGAGAGCCTTAAGTGGGAGGAGACAACTACTTACAACGTTGGTTTGGACTTCGGCTTCCTTCGTGGTAGAATCAACGGTAGCGTAGATGCTTACTATCGTTACACTGACGACCTTATCTCTTATGTGAATGTACCTCTTGGTGCAAACTTCTCTAACTATGTATACCAGAACATCGGTGCTATGGAGAATAAGGGTGTTGAGGTATCTCTCAACTTTATCCCTGTAGAGACTGAGGACTGGAACCTCCAGATTGGTTTGAACGGAACTTGGCAGCAGACTAAGATTACTGAGCTTCCTTCAGCATACATCGACCTCGGTGGTGCAGGTGGTGGTACTGGTAACACTGTTCAGCGTCATCAGGTTGGCTACTCTCCATTTACATTCTATGTATGGCAGCAGGTTTATGACGCAGAGGGCAACCCTGTTCAGAATGCACTCGTAGACCGCAATCAGGATGGTCAGATTACTAACGAGGACCGTTATATGTCTAACAAGAGTCCAAACCCAGACTTCTTCTATGGTGTAAGCCTTAAGCTCGCTTATAAGAATTGGGACTTCGGTTTCAACGGTCACGGAACAGTTGGTAACTATATGTTCAACGATGTACTTCGTAGCTCTGCTACTGCATACTACCGTGATGTAATTGACAAGGGTTACCTGGTAAATACTCAGGCTGTTGGTGCAAAGTATGGCTTTACTGCAAACCCAACAACTGCACAGTCTCTGTCTGATATGTTCCTTGAGGATGCTTCATTCTTCCGTATGGACGATATCAACCTCGGTTATACCTTCCGCAATATTGGTCAGAGCAAGACTCAGATTCGTGTTGCTGCAGGTGTTCAGAATGTCTTTACACTCACAAAGTACAGCGGTCTCGATCCAGAGAGCTCTGTAGCTGGTGGTATTGACGGAAATATCTATCCACGTCCACGCATCTACAGCGTACGCTTGGGTATTAACTTTTAATTGAGTGAAAAATATGAAAAAGATAATGATTCTTGCCGCAGCTGCGGCATTCGCCCTCACCTCGTGTGTAGGCGTGCTTGATCAGGAGCCGATGTCAAGTGATATCGTCGGCAGTGATGAGGTATATTCGAATCCTACATATCGTCTTGGCCAGCTCTCAAAGATTTACGGTAGCTTCAACCTTACCGGTAACAATGGCGCTGGTAGTAGCGATATCGCAGTTAGTGACGCTGGTGCATCTGAGTTTATCCGTGCATGGTGGTCTGTCAATACCCTTACAACCGATGAGGCAAAGTGTGTTTGGGGTGACGGTTGGGTAAAGGAGATTATTACCAACACCTGGACAACTACAAAGAATGATGCTATCTACGCTACTTATGTTCGTGGTGTGATGATGGTTACTCTTGCAAACCAGTATCTCCGTTCTACAGACGACTCTGACCCAGAGATTGCTACTGAGCGCGCAGAGGTTCGCGTACTTCGTGCAATGGCTTACTGGATGCTCCTTGACACTTTCGGTAACCCTCCATTTGCTACTGATGCTGACCCTATGGGTGCTGTAAAGCCACAGCAGACTACTGCTCCAGAGCTTTACGCTTGGCTGAAGGCAGAGCTTGAGGAGCTCGTTTCTGAGGAGTCACACCTTAAGGATGTTCACACTCAGACTTACCCACGCCTTGACAAGGGTGCTGCTTATGGTCTTCTCTCTCGTCTGCTTATCAACCACAAGACTTACCTCGGCACTGAGGATAAGGAGGTTTATCAGCAGGCTATGGATGCTGCAGAGCAGGTAATTGGCAAGTACACTCTTGCTCCAGAGTACCGCGAGCTGTTTATGGGTGACAATGGTCAGAATCCTGACGCTCTTGGTGAGATTGTTCTCGCTGCATGCTATGACGCAAACAAGACTCAGTCTTACGGTGGTCCTACTTACCTTATCGCTGCAAGTACAAACAACAATAACAACCTCGGTCTTGCTGCAGGTTGGGCTGGTTTGAACACTTCAACACAGTTTGTTGCAAACCTTCTTGGAGCTGCTGCTGACGGCGCTGCTGTTGGTCAGAATGTAGATGACTTTACTACTACTGACAAGCGTGCGCTTGTATCACTCAAGTACTCTGACAAGAAGGAGCAGGCTATTGACGCCTTCACTTCAGGCTGGCACGTATACAAGTTCAACAACCTCCACTCTGATGCTACTGACCTCTATGGTGAGCACACAGATGTTGTTGAGCAGTTTGCTTCAATTGACTTCCCACTTATCCGTGCTGCTGAGATGTACCTTATCTATGCTGAGGCAAAGACTCGTATTGATGGTGGTACTACTTCAGATGCAAAGGCTGTTAAGTGCATTACAGATCTTCAGAAGCGTGCAGGTCTTAACCCAGCAATTACAAGCATTACACTTGACAATGTATTCACTGAGATTACTCGTGAGCTCTACTGGGAGGGTCTTCGTCGTACAACCCTTATCCGCTTTGACAAGTTTGTAGAGGGTAGCTATGTATGGCCATTCAAGGGTGGTGCAGAGTCTGGTCAGGCTCTTGCAGCTCATATGAAGCTCTTCCCAATTCCAGATGAGGACTTGGTTGCAAATCCAAACCTTACTCAGAACAAGGGTTATTAATCCATAAAATTTTGAAACGATGAAAATTTTGAAATATTTACCGATAGTTGCAGCAGCTCTGCTCTCATTCTCTTGTCAGGAGGTTGAGAAGACCTATGCTGCACCAGCTGACGAGGTACAGGCTCCTGTACTCAACGCTCACGCTGATATCGTTGTGGAGGAGGCTACTCTCTCTAACAACGTTACCTTCACTTGGAGTGAGGTTGATTACGGTTACCCTGCACAGATTACTTATAGCCTTTATGTAGTATATGGTGGTGCAGAGGTACAGCTTGGTCAGTCTTTCACTACAAGCTACACTATGTCAAAGGAGGCTCTGAACAATCTTCTTGTTGACGAGAAGGGTCTTGCTCTTCCTGCTGGCGAGGTTTCAGAGATTTCTCTCTATGTAACATCTGCTATCTCTAACAATATAAATAGCGCTGCTTATACAAAGAAGTCAGAGACTATCACACTCAAGGTTACAACTATTGCAGCTACTACTGCTCCTTGGGTTCGTCGTCACATCTACGTTCCAGGTAACCACCAGGGTTGGGCTCCAGATGCTGCTCCAATTCTTTGGGAAACTGGCGAGGATAGCTACAAGTTTGAGGGTCTTGTTTACCTTGTAAATGCTGAGAATGCAACTGGAAATGTAGAGTTCAAGTTCACTCAGGGTCCAAACTGGGATGTAAACCTCGGTGGTAGCGTAGATGCTATGACTCCAGGTGGCGACAATATCGTAATTGAGGCTGCAAATAGCGGTGCTTACTGGATTACTGTTGAGACTGTAGAGGACTTCTCTACTGGTTCTGTTAAGCTCAGAAAGGCTGGTGCTGTTACTGTTATTGGTAGCGCTGTAGGTGGCTGGGAGGTAGCGAATGACCTCGCTCTTACTTGCACCGATGTTAATGGTCAGGTTTGGTCTGGCGTATGCGACGATTGCGCTGGTGGTGAGTTCAAGTTCCGTCTTACTGGTGGCGACTTTGACTCTAACCCTTGGGAGATGAACTGGGGTGGCGACATTAACCATATGACTGTTGGTGGTGACAACATCACTACCGACCTCACTGGTAAGGTTCGCTTTACTATCAACTTCCGTGGTGATATTCCTGCTCTTGCTGAGGATACAACAAATCCATCTCCAATCTTTGCAACTGTAGCAGCTGAGTAACAAACAATGGAGTGGCAACTCCATGTTGCCACTCTTAAATAAAACAGAAAGATTATGAAAATTTGGAAATATATTTTGTCGGCTGCAGCGCTCCTTGCAATGGGTGCATGTAACCACGATGCAGACGAGATGGTAGTTCCTACACGCAACCTTGACATCGCTGCTCACAACGCAGTTGTTGTAAACGATGTAACCGCTGCTGAGGAGTTCTCTCTTACTTGGTCTGCTGCAAAGTTCGGTGTTCAGACCGAGGTTGAGTATGCAGTATCTGCTACTATTGATGGCGGCGAGGCTGTAGCTCTTGCTACTACAACTGATCTATTCTATTCTACTACAAACGGCGAGCTTCTCGCTGCACTTGGCATCTCTATGGGTGGCGATTATACAGTAAACTTTACTGTTACTGCAACAGCTGCTGTAGAGGGCATTGAGAGCGTTAGCGACACTATCGCAGTTGTTGTTACACTTGACAAGGAGGCTATTCTCTATATCGTAGGTGGTTACCAGGGCTGGAATCCTGCAGGTGCTTGCTCACGCCTTCTTCAGGGCGAGGATGGTCTGTTCCGAGGCTTTGTTCACATCCTTTCAGATGTTGACGGCGCAAATGAGGTTAAGTTTACTACTCAGCAGAACTGGAACGGTACTAACTATGGTATGGCTGACGGTGCAATCAGCAACGATGGTGCTGCTGGTAACATTGTTCTTACAAAGGGTCTTCACTTCATCCTCTTTGACCTTGCTAATCTTAAGCTTGTTGATGTACCTCTCACAAAGATTGGTCTTATCGGTGCAGGTGCTGCATTTGGTGACTGGGCAGCTGACGGTGGTCAGTTCACATATGACGAGGCTAACAATGTATGGGTTGCAACTGTTCAGAATGTAGTTGCTGAGAGCGAGTACAAGATTCGCTTCAACGATATGTGGGATGTAGTTGATGCAGAGGGCAATGGCTACAACATCTCTCTTGGTGGCGAGAAGAACAACCTTGTAATGGGTGGCGGTAACCTCAAGGCTGGTTATAACGGTACAGTAACATTTACCCTTAACCTCTTTGATGCTCCATATACTCTTACAGAGGCAGGTCCAGCTCCAAAGTTGCTCCACATTATCGGTGGCTATCAGGGTTGGAATCACAGTGCTCCTCACTCTACTATCAAGGGTGACAATGGCGTTCTTACAGGTTACTTCTATGTACCTAACGCTGAGTCTAAGGAGTTCAAGTTCTGCACAGACCTTAACTGGGACGGAATTAACTATGGTATGACTGACGGCGTTATCAGCACTGATGGTGGCGCAGGTAATATCACACTTGAGCCAGGTCTTTGGCACATCAAGTTTGACTACTATGCAAATACCCTTACTACAACAGCTATCACAAAGGTAGGTCTGATTGGTAACGGTGACGCATTTGGTGGTTGGGGTACTGATGTTGAGATGGCTTACAACGAGACTACACAGACTTGGAATGTAACTATCAACAATGTTCCTGCTGATAACGAGTATAAGGTACGCTTCAACGCTGATTGGGGTATCAACCTCGGTGGCGATGCTGCTGACCTTACACAGGACGGTGCAAACCTTAAGACTGTTAAGAGCGGTACTGTAACATACGTTCTTAACATCTTTGCACACCCATATACTATTGTAGAGCAGTAGTATTTTTGACCGGAGAGCTTTGACCGGCTCTCCGGTTCCTAAAGGAAATTATAAAACCTAATATACTATGTTAAAGAAGTTTTTATCGTTATCTCTGCTTGCAGCAATGATTTTCACTTCATGCTGCAACAATACTCCGCAGGGCGCACATCCAGATTGGACCTACAATGCGGTTGTATATGAGATGAATGTGCGTCAATATACCCCTGAGGGTACATTTACTGCTGCAGCTGAGCACCTTCCTCGTCTCAAGGAGCTTGGAGCAGATATCGTTTGGCTTATGCCTATCTATCCAATTGGTGTAAAGGAGCGTAAGGGTACTCTTGGCTCATACTACGCTATTTCAGATTACTGCGCAACAAACCCAGAGTTTGGTACTCTTGAGGATTTTGATGCTTTTGTAGCAAAGGCTCATGAGCTTGGTCTTAAGGTTGTTCTTGACTGGGTTGCTAACCACACATCCCCAGATGCACTATGGATTAACGAGCGACCAGCAGATTGGTATGTTCGCGATGAGAATGGTAATACTATTGTTCAGTATGACTGGACAGATATTGCAAAACTCAACTACGACAACCACGATATGCGCGCCGAGATGGAGAAGGCAATGCGTTTCTGGATGGAGCGCGGCATTGACGGTTTCCGCTGTGATATGGCTTGCGAGGTTCCATTTGACTTCTGGAAAGCTGTTATCCCTGCTATCCGTGCAGACTATCCACAGATGTATTGGCTTGCTGAGGGTGAGCATCCAGAGCTTCACAACGGCTCTTTTGATGCTTCATACGCTTGGGAACTTCACCACCTGCTCAACGCAATTGCTCGTGGCGAGAAGGGTATAGCGGAGCTTAAGGAGTATATCGCAAAGGATGCAGCTAATACGCCAGCTGAGGCTTTCCGCCTTATGTTTACATCAAATCACGACGAGAACTCATGGGCAGGAACAGAGTTTGAGCGTATGGGCGACGCTGCAAAGGTTATGGCCGTTCTTACTTTCACCCTTCCAAATGGTCAACCACTAATCTACACCGGTCAGGAGATGGGCTGGAACAAGCGTTTTGAGTTCTTTGAGAAGGATAATATTCCTGCTTGGCAGACCAATGAGTACACAGAATTCTACAAGGAGCTTACAGCTCTTCGCCACAATAACGCTGCACTTGCTGCAGGCGAGCGTGGTGGTAAGATTGAGTATATTGAGGATGTGCCAGCAGGTGTATTCGCATTTACTCGCGCTGTAGAGGGTAACTCAGTAACAGTCTATGCAAACCTTACAAAAGAACCTATTTCGTTTAACGACATCAACCTTACAGCTTGGGGTTGGAACATAATAACAAAGTAATATGAAGAAATTATTGATATTATTTGCAGCTCTGGGCCTTTGCTCATGCGCTCAGAATGCAACATTTGATCCAAATACTGTTGCGGATTCAACTAATCAGATTGCTCGCGTAGAGCCACTGAGCTGGTGGACTGGCATGAAGACTCCACTACAACTGATGATTAACGGCGAGAATATCTCACAGTACAACCTCACTATCGAGGGAGGCAGTGGGGTAGAGGTTACTGCTATTCACAAGGCTGATAGTCCAAATTACCTCTTTGTAGATGTTGCCGTAGATGCAAATGCTGCGACAGGTACTTATTACCTTGTTTTCAGTAATGGCGAGGAGTCGTTCAAGTATCCATATACAATTGCAGAGCGTCGTGAGGGTTCTGCTGAGCGTAAGGGCTTTACTACAGCGGATGCTATCTATCTGCTTATGCCAGACCGCTTTGGTAACGGAAATCCAGAGAACGACTCTACAGATTGTACATCTGAGAAGGCAGATCGTAAAGCATTTTTTGGTCGTCACGGTGGTGACTTGCAGGGTATGATAAACGGTTTGGATTATATTGCTTCACTGGGAGCCACCACCATTTGGCCAACTCCACTGCTGCTGGATAATGAGCCACATGAGTCTTATCACGGCTATGCCTGTGGTGACTACTATCACATTGACCCTCGTTTTGGCGACAATGACCTCTACAAGGAGTTTGTTGCTCAGGCACACCAGCGAGACCTTAAGGTTATTATGGATGTTGTGACAAACCACTGCGGTGTTGCACACTGGTGGATGAAGGATCTTCCATTTAAGGATTGGGTACACGTATTCCCAGAGTACACTGGCACAAATGTATGCTTCTCTACCAATATGGACCCTAACGCGTCGGCTTATGACCTTAACCTTCAGGAGAGCGGTTGGTTTGTACCTTCAATGCCAGATATGAATCTGAATAACGAGTATGTACTGAACTACTTCAAGCAGTGGGCAGTTTGGTGGATTGAGTTTGCAAATCTTGACGGTTTCCGCGTAGATACATATCCATATAACGAGAAGGAGCCTATGAGCCAGTGGTGCAAGTCAGTAATGGCAGAGTACCCTAATATTAATATAGTAGGCGAGTGCTGGACATCTTCTATTCCACAGCTTGCTTACTGGCAGGGTGGTAATGCAAATAAGGATGGTTTTGATAGCAACCTCCGCTCAGTTATGGACTTTCCACTTCAGGAGGCTATAGGCCACGCACTCTCTTGCGATGCACCAGGTTGGGGTCAGGGTATGACTCGCGTATATGACTGTCTGTCACACGACTTTGTATACCACGACCTAAGTAATATGATGATTTTTGCAGGCAACCACGATATGACTCGTATCGGCGATGTTATCCGCAAAAATCCTAACCGTGCAAAGATTGCAATGGCTATGCTTGCAACTATGCGTGGTATCCCTCAGATTTTCTATGGCGACGAGATGATGCTCTGCTCTGCAGACCTTAGTCAGGGGCACGGTGGCCTGCGCATTGACTTCCCTGGTGGTTGGGCTGGCGATAAGACCAATTTGCTTACAGCTAAGGGTCGTAAGGGTCAGCACAAGGAGTTGTTTGACTTCTCTGCACGTCTTCTGAACTGGAGAAAGAGTAAGCCAGTTATCCACAACGGCGAGACAATGCACTTTATGACTCGCGACAACACATACGCATACTTCCGCTATGACGACACTGATGCAGTATTTGTTTATATCAACAACTCTGGCGAGACAAAGAGTATTCCTTGGTCTAACTACGCAGAGATTGGCTCTTCGCTCAAGGATGGTCGTTGCGTACTTACAGGCGAGGCGGCTGTTGTTGACGATGAAACAAAGGTTGCTCCACACAGCGTAATTATTGTAGAATATAAGAGATAAGTTGGTATGAAAAAGATATTTTTAGCACTTCTTGCAGCAGTTGCAGTAATGAGCATCTCTGCAAAGGAGACTCTTACCTCTCCAGATGGCAATCTTGTGCTTACATTTGAGATTGGAGAGAATGGCGCTCCAACATATAGCCTTGACTATAAGGGTAAGGCAGTAGTTCTTCCAAGTGGTATGGGACTTGAGCTTCGTGGTCAGGATCGTCAAATCTCTTTTGGCGAGGAGATTACAAAGTCTGAGCACGGTAAGTCTGTTTCGCTGTACAACAACTTCCGCCAGACAGGCGTTACTCGTAGTGATTCAGATACTACTTGGACTCCAGTATGGGGTGAGGTTGCGACAATTCGCGACAACTACAAGCAGATGGTAGTAAGCCTTGAGCAGAAGGAGCGTA
Organism: Alistipes sp.; assembly: GCA_017938765.1. Lineage (GTDB taxonomy): Bacteria > Bacteroidota > Bacteroidia > Bacteroidales > Rikenellaceae > Alistipes. The sequence continues at coordinate 75,969 of JAGBAX010000008.1, forward strand.
AGTATAAGATGGACATCGTATTCCGTCTCTATAACGAGGGTCTTGGTTTCAGATACGTGTTCCCAGCGCAGACTGAGCTTACATACTTTGTAATCAAGGAGGAGAAGACAGAGTTTGCAATGACTGGCGACCATATTGCATGGTGGATTCCAGGCGACTATGATACTCAGGAGTATGAGTACCATCGTTCACGCCTCTCGGAGATTCGCGGCCTTATGCAGCAGGCAATTACACCTAACTCTTCACAGACTCCATTCTCGGCTACTGGTGTTCAGACATCGCTTCAGATGAAGACTGACGATGGTCTGTACATTAACCTCCACGAGGCAGCGCTTGTAGACTACTCTTGTATGCACCTTGACCTTGATGACAAGAATATGGTCTTCCACTCACACCTTACACCAGATGCGCAGGGTTGGAAGGGTTATCTTCAGGCCCCTTGCCGTACCCCTTGGCGTACAGTGATGGTATCTGACGACTGTCGTGATATTCTTGCATCAAAGCTCATCCTTAACCTTAACGACCCTTGTGCTTATGAGGATACATCATGGATTAAGCCAGTTAAGTATGTAGGCGTTTGGTGGGAGATGATTGCAGGTGGTGGCAATTGGGCTTATACAGAGGATTTGCCTGCAGTACAGCTCGGTGTAACTGACTATACAAAAGTTAAGCAGAGTCCTAAGCACTCGGCAAATAACACTCGCGTACGTCGTCTTATTGACTTTGCAGCCGAGCACGGCTTTGATGAGGTGCTTGTAGAGGGTTGGGATGTCGGCTGGGAGGATTGGTTTGGCAAGACCAAGGATTATGTCTTTGACTTTGTGACTCCATATCCAGACTTTGACATCAAGGCGCTGAACGAGTATGCACACAGCAAGGGTGTTCGTCTGATGATGCACCACGAGACTTCATCTTCTGTTCGCAACTATGAGCGTCATATGGATGCAGCGTATAAGTTGATGAATAAGTATGGCTATACATCGCTCAAGAGCGGTTATGTGGGCGATATTATCCCTCGTGGAGAGTATCACTATGGCCAGTGGATGAATAACCACTACCTCTATGCGGTTAAGAAGGCTGCCGAGCATAAGATTGTTGTAAATGCTCACGAGGCAGTGCGTCCTACAGGTCTGTGCCGTACATATCCAAACCTTATCGGCAATGAGTCTGCTCGCGGAACGGAGTATCAGTCATTTGGCGGTACTCGTCCACACCACGTATGTATCCTTCCATTTACACGACTTCAGGGTGGCCCTATGGACTACACTCCAGGTCTATTTGAGATGGAGGTTTCAAAGCTCAATCCAAATAACCATTCACACGTAAATGCTACAATCTGTAATCAGCTTGCGCTCTACCTTACACTCTACTCTCCACTGCAAATGGCAGCGGATACACCAGAGAACTATGAGCGTTTTATGGACGCATTCCAGTTTATCAAGGATGTGGCTGTAGATTGGTCTGATAGCCGCTATATTGAGGCTGAGGTTGGCGAGTATATTACTGTTGCCCGCAAGGCTAAGGATAGTGGCGAGTGGTTCTTGGGCAGCGTAGCGGGTTACGATGCTCGTACATCTACCGTTGCTCTTGACTTCCTTGAGCCAAATCAGGTATATGTAGCAAAGATTTACGCTGATGCTGCGGATGCACACTACAAGACAAATCCACAGGCTTATACAATCCGCGAGGTGCGTTGTACCTCAAAGAGCGTACTTAAGCAGAATGTTGCTGCTGGTGGCGGTTATGCCGTATCTTTCCGCAAGGCAACAGATGCAGATAAGAAACTTAAGATGCTTCGATAGATAGGTTAGTAATTAATTTGGTAGATAGGAGTGACAAAATTGTTGCTCCTATCTCTTTTTTTATTACCTTTGTGTAATAATATGGGTAACTATGAAAAAATTTCTCGCTTTCCTGCTTACACTGTTTATCTGCTTGACAGCCGTAGCTCAAGTAGAGAACTCTATTGTTTTGGACAGCAAATCCTTCCGCGCTGTGCAAACTGATGCTCTTACGGGCGTGAATATTGACCCAATCGGCGTAGACCATTCACGACAGGCGTGTGCGCGTGTGAAAATCAAGTTTGACCGAATGAACAAGGCTCAGATTGATGCTCTTGTGGTAAAAATGCGCTCAAATACGGACCTAACAAAGCAGAAGGTGGCGGACTACTATGACAATGTGCTAATTCTTGAGATGACCGCCAAGCCTAATACCCGCTTCTATTTTGTCAGTCCAGAGTTTGGCGAGAGTAATGAGGTTACGCTCAACCTTGAGGCAAATCGTGAATATGAGATGCTTGCGAGCCTTAATCAGACATACAGCATTATTGTAGATAGTAATGTCGCGGGAGCTGATGTTTATCTTGACGGCATTTTTAAGGGTCAGACCGACTCTGCGATGCGTTTGACAGTAAGAGAGGTGCTTATTGGTGCGCATACACTCAAACTTACTTACGGAACAGTTAGCCACGAACAGAAGATTGAGGTCAATGGAGGTAGTATATCTTTCCGTCAGAATGTAGACACAGCGGCAAATGAGCCACAATTTGTTGTCTTTGCTGTTGAGCCAGCCTCGGCAGTCGTTATTATCAACAATCAGCACTATACTCTTACAGAGGGAGCTATGCGAGTAGTTCTTGATAGTGGCACATACAACTATACAGTAACAGCTGCGGGATATCATCCTCAGAGTGGCACATTTACAGTTTCGGGAGCAAAGGTAGAGAAGCGTGTAACTCTCAAGGCAGATATTGCAAATGTTACACTTACTGCACCAGATGGTGCCGAGATTTGGATAAATAGCGTGAAGAGGGGTGTGGGAAGTTGGAGTGGTAATCTGACTTCGGGAACATATATCTTTGAGGCTCGTAAAGCGGGGCATAGAACAACTACGCTATCAAAGCATATTACCTCAGCGCAACCACAGCAGAGCTATGCTCTTACAGCGCCAACGCCAATAGTAGGCTCTGTAATGGTTGATGGCACGCCACTTATGGCGGATGTTGCTATAGATGGCAAGAGTGTAGGTACAACGCCACTCAAAATTAGTAACATACTTATTGGAAATCACAAGGTTACTGTCTCAAAGAGTGGATATGCTCCATACTCGCAGAGTATAACAGTTACCGAGGGTAAAACGGCGACAGTCAGCGTCTCCCTTACAGAGCACAACGCTCAAGATAACTACAAAATCGGCGATATAGTGACCGTAAACGGAGTTCAGGGCATTGTATTCCAGACCGCTCCACAAGTTAAAATCGTCTCTGTTGTAGAGGGTGTAGCAAAGTGGAGCACACAAAAACAATACTGCCACGCAACAGATTGGTCAGATGCATCGTATAATATGGCTAGAATTATGGCTATGCCAAATTGGGCAACAGCCTATCCAGCAGTCAGGTGGTGTACTGGCTTAGGCGAGGGTTGGTATCTGCCAACAATTAGAGAGTTAAGAGTGATTTATGAGGATAAGAAGCAGATAAATCTGGTGTTGAGCCGAAATGGGATGGCTACATTGGGCTCAAAAAATAAAGACGCATATATTCTCTCCTCCTCAGAATATAATGCCAACTACACATATAACCTCAATTTTAAGTATGGTTCTGTTAATTATTGGCAAGGAAAGGATACTGAGAAGAGTGTGCGTGCTGTATATGCTTTTGAAAAAAATAGTATCACAAAGAGTAGAACATCTGCTCCATATAAGGTAGGCGACTACTACAACGATGGCGTAAAGGAGGGAGTGGTCTTTGAGGTGGAATTAGACGGCTATCACGGCAAGATTGTAAGTATGACAAACTCTTCAAATGGTTTGGCTTGGAGTTATGAAGACATTTTAATAAAGGCAAAGCACAAAACAGATGGCTTACATAATTTAGCAAAAGTCTCTCGCAGAAAAGTTTGGAGAAAAAACTATCCAGCCTTTGCGTGGTGCGTTGATTTGGGCGTAGGTTGGTATCTACCGGCAATAGGCGAATTGCAGAGCCTATTTGCTGCCTATGAAGCTGTAAATAAAACAGTTGTTGCATACGGCGGAGAGAGGCTCTATAAGGATGAAGAGTATTGGTCTTCAACCGAAAACCCTAAAATGGTTGGTACTTATTTCGATGCATACGCCTACCACAAAGAAAAGGGCGCGAAATACATTTCAGGGAACAAATTTGCTCACTATACAGTTCGTGCAGTGGCTTCATTCTAAAACTGATAACATACTGATTATGAAAAAGATATTTACAATACTTCTATCACTACTGATTTGTGCAACAGCTACGGCACAGGTAGAAAATTCTATTGTTATTGACATTGCGTCACTGCGTGCGGTACAGACTGATGCCCTTACGGGCGTGAATATTGACCCTATAGGGCTTGATCACTCTCGTCAGGCGTGTGCGCGTGTGAAGATTAAGTTTGACCGTATGAACCGTCAGCAGATTGAGGCTCTTGAGGTTAAGATGCGCTCAAATACTGATCTTACGAAGCAGAAGGTGGCTGACTACTACGACAATGTTCTGATTCTTGAGATGACGGCGAAGCCAAACACCCGCTTCTATTTTGTCAGTCCAGAGTTTGGCGAGAGTAACGAGGTTACGCTTAACCTTGAGGGCAATCGTGAGTATGAGCTTGAAGCTGCACTAAATCAGACATTTAGCATTATTGTAAATACCAATGTGGCTAATGCTGATATCTACATTGACGACCTATATAAGGGTCAAACGGGTGCTACAAACAGCCTTACGGTCAAGGATGTGCTGATTGGAGCGCATACGCTGAAGGTTAAGTATGGCAAGATGGAGTACAGTCAAGCTATTGAGGTCAATAGTGGAAGTATCGCCTTCCGTCAGAATGTAGACACGCAGGCCTCAAAGCCGCAATTTGTGGTCTTTGCTGTAGAGCCAACAAATGCGGTTGTGACTATCAATGGAACGCTCTATACGCTTCAGGATGGAGCAATGCAGATTGTGCTTGAGAATGGAACATACAACTATACGGTCTCTGCATCTGGTTATCACTCGCAGAGCGGTAGTTTTACCGTTGCGGGCAGTAAGGTAGAGCGAATTATCACCCTTACAGCTGATGTTGCGACAGTAACAGTTACAGCCCCAGAGAGTGCCGAGATTTGGGTAAACAACATTATGAAGGGTAGTGGTAGTTGGACTGGAACGCTTACGGCTGGAACATATATCTTTGAGGCTCGCAAGGCGGGGTATCGCACCACATCAATCACAAGGCAGATATCATCAAAAGAGCAGAATCAGAAGTATACACTGCCTGCTCCAACGCCTATATATGGCTCATTGTTAGTCTCTGGTACACCAATTATGGCAGATGTGACTCTTGACGGCAATGCCGTAGGGCGTATACCGCTTGAGATGGGCAATATTCTTATTGGTAACCATACGCTTGTGGTATCAAAGTCTGGGTATAACACTCAGAGCCAGACTATCAATGTTACAGAGGGTAAGACTACGACAGTCAATATTTCGCTTACTAAACAATCTGCCCCAGTATCTTCTACTCCAAGCGGGCAAATAACTTCTGGCAAGGGCGTATACAAGGTCGGCGACTACTACAATGACGGTGTAAAAGAGGGTGTTGTCTTTGAGGTGAGCGCAGATGGCCGTAGCGGTAAGATTTTGAGTCTACAACAAGCTCCGGGTAAGGTTGTTTGGGCATCAGATAAGGCAGAGCAGAAGCGACTGATTGGCACAACGCATACTGACGATGGACAGAAGAATACAAACATTGTCAAATCTATATCAGGTTGGCAGACAAAGTATCCATCTTTTAATTGGTGTGCAAGTTTAGGTAACGACTGGTATCTACCTGCACAAGAAGAGGTTAAGAAGTTCGTTCTTAACGACTCTGTGCGAAACGCTATCAATCCTACTCTTCAGGCAAAGGGTGGTGTAAAGATAGTAAATAAGGGAGATTTGGGTTGGTACTGGACTTCTACAGAGACAGGGAGATTCTATGACGGCAGCTATGGAGCTGTTCATATTCGTACATCAGACGGCTATGTAGGAACATACTATAAGCACGGAGCAATCTATGTACGCGCAGTTGCTAAATTTGGTGCTGGCAGTTCTTCATACACCCCTGGGCCTGTATCAACAACTCCAACAGTAAGTGGTAAGTTTAAGGTTGGCGATGTTTACGATGATGGTATAAATAGGGGTGTAATCTTTGAGATTAGTGGCAATACAGCCAAGATAGTAAGCCTCAAAAAGAGCACTAATATGGTAGTGTGGGCTGTCGGCAGTGAGGCAAAGCGTAATATCGGTGCTACAAACACCTATGACGGCGAGAAGAACTTTATGCTCGTTAAGCAGATACCTGAATGGCGTGCAAAATACCCTGCATTTAAGTGGTGCGCAGACTTGGGTAGTAGTTGGTATCTGCCAGCAAAGGGCGAGTTGGAGACTATTCAGCGAAATAAGGCTCTAATTGAGCCACGCTTAACTGACAAATTAAGTGACAACTTCTACTTCTCATCCACCGAGAGCTACACAGAAGAGGGTGGTATGAAGTGTGTCTATGATGTTGGTATGAAGAGTGGTGGTAACCTTGAAAGCCGAAAGAGTTATCACAGCTATGCTATTGCTGTAGCAAAGGTCAATATCTCTAATTCGCGTAGCAACACAAGCAGCTATAACAAACCGTCAAACAAGGTCTATCGTGTGGGCGATATCTACGAAGAGAATGGTAAGAGCGGCGTAGTCTTTGAGGTTGATGCTTCGGGAAAACATGGCAAGATTGTAAGTATCAACTGCTCGCCATCGCTGATGTGGGCAACTGGTGCAGAGCAGTCTAAATTTATCGGTGCGACAGATATTTACGACGGTCAGAAGAATATGGATGTAGTCAAGCGCATTAGTGGCTGGCAGAGTAAATATCCGATATTCTATTGGTGTGCAAACTTAGGCAATGGTTGGTATCTTCCAGCAAAGGAGGAGTGGGCAAAGATTTACAGACTCCGAGGTAGCCTTGAGTCAAAATTGTCTCGCAAATTAGACACATTCTTCTGGACATCAACAGAGAATAATGAGGTCTATAGAGGTCAATACTGTGCGTGGAATATGTGCGATGACCAAATGTCTACATACTGCAAAGATCGTACTAATAGAGCATTTGCAGTCGCTAAATTCTAAAGGCTATGAAAGGTTCAATAGTGAAAAATCTCGGCTTCTGGATACTTGTGGCAATGGTCGCAGGTATTGTTGCAGGTGTGGCAATGGGCGAAGGAGCAAGTGTTTTTGCACCACTTGGAACGCTCTTTATTCAGCTTATAAAGATGCTTGTAGTGCCTCTTGTGGCAGTATCTATCATCTCTGGTGCTGCAACGCTCGGTGGTAGTCGCTCGGCAGGCAAAATCGGTGTTATCAGCATCGGCTATATACTCCTTACAACAGTTATCTCAATAGTAATTGCAATAGTTGCTGGGTTAATTTTTCAACCAGGAGCGGGACTTAGCGCAGAGAGCGTTGGACTAATAAATTCAGCAACAAGCACAACGGAGCAAACAGCATCAACTCCTGGATTTTGGCAGACAGTTATCGGTATGATTCCTGCCAATCCTGCATCGGCATTTGCGGAGGGTAACATACTGCAAATCATTGTCTTTGGACTCTTTCTCGGCTTTGGCATTGCTGCGCTGAGCGAGGAGAAGCGAAACAAAATCAATGCTGGTCTAAACTATATTCTTGAGGCGCTAATTTGGTGCATTAGCAAGGTTATGCTCGTAGCTCCGATAGGCGTATTCGGACTTATGGCAGAGGCGACAGGAACATTTGGATTTAGTATCCTACTCAAAGTTGCAAATCTGCTCTGGGTAGACCTTCTGGCAGTGCTTGTGATGGGACTTGCGGTTTATCCACTAACAATTATCTTCTTCTCAAAGGTGGGGATTGTTAAGTTTTTCAAGGCTATGGTGCGACCTCAGATTATCGCATTCTCAACAGCCTCATCAATGGCTACACTGCCTGTAACAATGGCGGCGTGTGATAGTTTGGGTATCAGCAAGCAGACTTCTGGCTTTGTTATACCACTCGGTGCTACAATTAATATGACTGGTAATGCGATTTACTACACCCTTGTGGCGATATTCTTTGCTCAATTCTATGGCATTGAACTAACAATAGCTCAGTTTGTTGCAATTACCGTTACGGCTTCGCTTGGCTCTATTGGTCAGGCTGGTGTTCCGGGCCCAACACTGATGGTTGTGGCTGTGCTTGTCAGTGCAGGTATACCGATTGAGGGTCTGCCATTGCTCTATGCTCTTGACAGAATTTTTGATATGATACGTACAGTGCTCAATATTACAGGCGATGCAGCATGTGCCGCAGTGACAGATAGATACGCTGATTAATGGAAGCATTAGTTGAACTACTACACAGCAAGGGTTGCTCTTGTGTAATTCGTAACGGAGAGGTTGTGCGCGAGTACTATCAGAGGGGTGTCAAAGATATCTACACTCTCTATACCGTAGAGCCAGAGTTTCTGCGTGGAGCATCTATTGCCGACAAGGTTATTGGTAGGGCAGCGGCTGCGTTAATGATACTCGGTGGGGTTAAGAGGATTTATGCAGACACGATTAGTCAGTTAGCATTAGAGACTCTCTCAAAGAGTGGTGTAGAGGTTAGTTATTCTCAAGCAGTGCCACACATCATCAACCGCACAAAGAGTGGGCTCTGCCCATTAGAGAGCGCCACAAAAGAGCTTGAGTCGTTAGAGCAGATATTTGCTGTTGTAGATAAGTTTGTTGCCTCACTGGCTTAATCTTTGCACACCCCTGCTAAAAAAGGGGTATGAAAAGAACATTTCTTGAGGCGATAGAGCATCGCCGTAGCTGTTACAGCCTTAGCGCAACAAATCCTGTATCGGAGAGTGATATTATATCTGCCATTGACCGCATTATACTCTCCACACCCTCGGCATATAATAGCCAATCAACAAGGTTGGTTGTACTATTTGGTAAACATCATACTCAGCTATGGGAAATCGTCAAAAATGCGTTAGAAGAGTTTGTATCCCCAGAGGCGTTTACTGGTGTCAAAGAGAAGATAGATAGTAGTTTTGCAGCAGGCTGTGGAACGGTGCTATTCTATGAGGATATGGCTGTTATAGAGCAACTTAAAGAGAAGTATACCACTTATGCAGACAAATTTGATGAGTACTCTGAGCATACATCGGCAATGCACCAATTTGCAGTATGGACTGCTCTTGAGGATATGGAACTTGGAGCAAGCCTACAACACTACAATCCACTTATTGATACTGCAGTTGCTCATCAGTGGAATATCAGCAAAGAATGGCGACTGATTGCTCAAATGCCATTCGGGACACCTCTATCAGTGACCGAGACAAAGGCTCAACATCTACCACTTACCATTCGTAGATTGGTCTTCAGTAAATAGCATAAGAGCATCTGTTTGGCTGTACAATATATCTAATAACGATAAATATTATCGGTTTTGTTTGTCGGTACAATAAATTGTTGTATCTTTACATCAATTTAGAGAATTGTGTAGCTATGAAAAAGATTGCTTTCGCACTGCTTGCGCTGCTGACATATAGTGCAACGGCTCAGAATATGATTATTGAGAGACCAGACTCGCTAACTACGGTTGTCAGAGGGGTATCACACCCCAAGACTGAGTGGCTTTCGCCATTTACAAAGGTGGTAGTAGATGGACCGATAAATGTCACTTTTAAGCGTGTAGATACAGACGAGGGTATTAAAATCGTCTACGACACTAAGGGTAATGTAAACTCTCGTTTTCGCGCCGGTGTGGACAAAAATGGTGTTCTTCAGATTGTTGAGCGCATAGACAGCAAGCAAGTCGTAGTACCAACAGAGGTAACGGTGTGGTACAAAAGTTTAGACAATATCAGCATCTCTCGTGCTACGGTAAACTTTGAGAATTGTGTCGAGAGTAAGATTCTTGATGTTTATGTCAAGGCGGGTGCTATAGTGACGATGGATATCAAGGCTCTGGATGCGCTTGTACAGTGTACAGGAAAGAGTAGGCTTACAATTAGTGGTCAGTCGAGATATTTCCAGCTCAACATATCAACAGCAAAGATGGAGGGACTGGGTTTGCAGACCGTTGCAGCAGATATTGATGCTTCGCACGAGGCAGAGGTGCGCGTAGCAGTCAGTGAGAGGTTGGAGGCTGTGACAAGTACAGCAGCAAAACTTTTCTACAAGGGTAGACCTACGATTATCAGAAATAAGAACTCTCTATTCGGTGGTGAGATTTTAGCGATTGAGTAGTATGAGGAGTTTTCTTAGTGAACTTGCTGAGCAGCTATACAGCAAGTATGGCCGCGATATTGCCAAGTGCACAATTCTATTTCCATCTCAGCGAGCAAGGCTCTACTTCTCCCAAGCACTTGCAGAGGTAATTCCAAATGGTGTAGGCTGGTCGCCAAAGTACACGACAATAGATGAACTGATGTGTAGTGTCACTAATCTACAGTCGGCAGACAGACTACGCCTTGTGGCAGAGCTATACGGTGTCTACTCAAAGTATCACAAGGAGGATTTTGACGACTTCTACCATTGGGGAGAGATGCTAATCGCAGACTTTGACATGGTAGACAAGTATATGGTTGATGCAGAAAGGCTCTTTCGCAATGTGGCTGACATCAAGGAGATTGAGGCAGACACAAGCTACCTTACAGAGGAGCAGAAACAGTATCTGAGCCGTTTCTGGAAGACAGTAAACCATATCGGAAACATCGGCGAGCAGAAGGAGTACTTCCTCAAGATATGGCGCTCGTTGCCTAACATCTATGCAGAGTATAAGGCACGCCTTCGCACGCTGGGCTTCGGTTACACAGGTATGATTTACCGAGATGCGGCTGAGGCTATCAAGAGTGCGACCACACCATTACTTGCAGACAAGAAGTATGTCGTGGCGGGATTTAACGCCCTAAGTAATTGCGAGAAGGTGCTATTCAGCCATCTCAAGAGTGCCTATAATGCCGATTTTGCGTGGGATTACAGCGACTATTACTACAACAGTGAGGAGCAGGAGGCGGGTCGCTTTATGCGCCAGAATGTCAAGGATTTCCCGCCTACGCTTGACATCTCGCACGACGATTTTAGGGTCAATCAGCCGAAGTTTCAAGTGGCATCAACAACCACCTCTGTGGCTCAGTGTAGCTATGTATCTCAGATATTAGAGCAGATTGCAGCAAAAGATAATCAGGGCAAGCCTCTACCATTAGACCGCAATACTGCAATAGTCCTTACAGACGAAAATCTGCTTGTGCCACTGCTCTATGCGCTGCCAGAGTGGGCGAAGGGGGTAACGGAGGATAACAAGGATGGAGTCAATGTGACAATGGGATATCCATTGCGCTCAACATTTGCGTACTCGTTTGTGGAGCGACTGCTGGAGTTGCAGAGCCACAGTGAGACCAAAGATGGGGTGGATACATTCTACTACACCGATGTAGATGGGCTCGTATCGCATCCATACATTGCAGATAGAGCGCAGGGTGCTGTGTCAGAGATTCGCAAGAGGATTGTAGAGCAGAAGCTCTATCACATCCCACAGTCAATGCTACTCAATATTCCACACGCCAAGGAGCTATTTGTTGCTCAGAGCTGTGCACTCTCTCTTCTGGAGTATATTGACGAGGTATTTACCAGACTGCTGGAGGAGGAGATTACTCAGGATAAGCTCAATATTGAGTATATGCTGCGCATACGCACTTCGCTACATCAGCTACGCAATATTGTTGACAGTTGTGGCATTGAGCTGACGGTAAAGCTGTGTATATCGCTAATTCGTCGTCATCTGCAGTCGGTGCGCATTCCTTTTGAGGGCGAGCCACTTGAGGGACTTCAGATTATGGGTATTCTGGAGACGAGAAATCTTGACTTTAAGAATGTCATAGTGCTGTCAATGAGCGAGAGTAACTTCCCTGGCACTAAAGTTACGGACAACTCGTATATCCCTTACTCACTGCGCTTTGCATACAATATGCCTACGCAGGAGCATCATCAGGGAGTCTACGCCTACTACTTCTATCGCCTTATTGAGAGGGCAGAGAGTGTGTGGATGCTCTACAGCTCAACTGCCGACGAGAAGGGTAGTGGTGAGCCAAGCCGATATATCCGTCAGTTGCAGTATGAGTCGGGGTTGCCTATTGAGTTTGTCAAGGTAGTAACGCCCGTAAATGTTATCCGTCAGGGTAGTATATCCCTTGAGAAGGATAGTCAGGCTCTGGAGGTGTTAGCAGAGTACACCAGTGGTAAGCAGACCCTCTCGCCAACGGCTCTATCGGCATATGTGCAGTGCCCGCTGAGATTCTACTATAGGTATATCGCCAAAATCAAGGTTGTAGACTCGCTTGAAGAGGGGTTGGATGATAGAGGTTTCGGAAACATCTTCCATAAGGCGGCAGAGAGGCTCTACGCAGGGCTTGTGGAGAAGCAGAATACGCTGCACCACCTACTGCAAATCACAGACGACGAGGTAGAGGCAGCAGCAGACTACGGAATTGCCAAGGAGTACTTTGGCAGCGAAACATTAGCTGGTCATCATCTGAGTGGAGAGATGGTCATAGTGCGCAAGATTATCATCCGATATCTCAAGTACAATCTACTTGCGTATGATGTTGCTAATCACAACTTTACGGTAGATAAGTTAGAGTATGCCTTTAGCCATCCGTTTACCTTTGAGTCAGCAGGGCAGAGCCTTACGGTACTGCTTGAGGGTAGAGCCGACAGAATAGACCGACTGGACGAGAATACGCTCCGAATTATAGACTACAAGACTGGCGAACAGCACCTACACTTCTCAGGCTTTGACAAGCTCTTTAATGGCACAGCGGCTCAGCGAGTGAGTAACACTATAAACACGCTGATGTATGCGATGATTGCCAGCGCTAAGTACGAGTGTGACGTTCAGCCAGCGCTCTACTACCTCAGAGATATGCACGACAAGAACTACACGCCGTTACTTTTAGAGGGCAAGGGTGTAGGCATCAGACCAGTGCCGATAGTAAGGTACAGCAGTATCGCCGAGGAGTTTGAGAGTCAGCTATTTAACACTCTTGGCAAGATGTTTGACCCAGCAGAGCCATTCTGTCAGGCGGAGGATGAGAATAGTTGCACATACTGCGACTTCTCAACACTATGTAACCGAGGTAAGCGCAGAACGGAGTAAATAAGGGGCAAAAGAGGTCAATTTTTGGGGCTTTGGCTATAATTTACTATCTTTGCCCAAAATATCGTGATATGGCAAACAATAATATCGTATTTGGCATTCGCCCAGTGGTTGAGGCGATAGAGTCTGGCAAGCAGATAGAGAAGATTTATATCCGCAAGGGTGCGGAGGGTCAGCTTATGGCGGAGGTGCGTGACCTCTGTTTCCGTCATCGTCTGCGTGTGCAGGAGGTGCCAGTGGAGAAGCTCAACCGACTGACAAGGGGTAGCCATCAGGGTATTATTGCTCAGATTGCCGAGATTGAGTATGTCGAGGTGCAGAATATCCTTGACCGCGTGCCAGAGGATGAGACTCCGCTTATCGTGCTGTTTGACGGTGTGACAGATGTGCGCAACTTCGGCGGTATTGCCCGCAGTGCGGAGTGTGCTGGTGCTCACGGCATTATCACATCGCTCAAGAGCTCTGCACCAGTGAATGCCGAGGCGATGAAGTCAAGTGCTGGTGCGCTGACTCGTATACCAGTGGCGCGTGTAGGGTCAGTAAGAAACACTATCAAGGCACTGCAGACCGAAGGGTTTCAGGTTGTGGCCGCTACAGAGCATAGCCGTAAACTGATGTACGACGCTGACCTAAAAAAGCCTACGGTGATTATTATGGGCTCAGAGGAGAAGGGTATCTCAAAGGAGGTGCTCAAACTCTGTGATGAGCAGTTGGCAATACCTATGATTGGAGCTATTGAGTCGCTCAATGTTTCAGCGGCGGCAGCGATTATGCTCTTTGAGGTCGTAAGACAACGAATAGGAGACTAAAATGGCAGACTATAAAAACATAAACATACGCAACAAGAGGGCGACCTTTGACTACGAAATTCTTGAGGAGTACACAGCAGGCGTAGTGCTTGTGGGTACTGAAATCAAGTCTATCCGTATGGGTAAGGTCTCAATGGTGGACAGCTACTGCTACTTCTCGGAGGGGGAGTTGTGGATTCGCGGTGTGAACATTGCCGAGTACAGCTGGGGAACTTGCAACAACCACATCCCTAAGCGTGACCGCAAGTTGCTCCTTACTGCCAAGGAGCTGGCGAAACTCTCTCGCTCGCTGCAGGACAAGGGACTGACGGTCGTAGGACTTCGTCTATTCCTCAATGAGCGCGGACTTGCAAAAATCGTTATCGGACTTGCAAGGGGTCGCAAGAGCTATGACAAGCGCGAGTATCTGAAGGCTAACGATGCTCGTCGTGAGATGGACCAAGCCCTCAAGCGTTACAAATAGAGAATTATGGCGTTAATATTGTGCATAGAGACGGGAACGGACATCTGCTCGGTGGGTCTTGTTCAGGATGGAGAGCTTATTTCGCTACGCGAGAGCGACTCAGGAAGAGACCACGCCAAGAGGGTAGCGACATTCGTTGATGAGATACTCAAGCTCAACAACATTCAGCCCGAAGAGCTTGATGCAGTGGCAGTAGGCGAGGGACCTGGCTCATATACGGGTCTGAGAATAGGCGTGAGCTTTGCTAAAGGGCTCTGCTACGGTACGGGCAAGCCCCTTATCGCCGTTAGTTCACTCGCAGCCCTTACTGCAGTAGCAATAGAGGACTATCAGGCTGGTATACTGGACATTGAGAACTGGGACGAGGCTCTTCTCTGCCCGATGATTGATGCTCGCAGAATGGAGGTATACACTCAGCTGTTTGACAGCAAGGGTGCTCCACAGTCGGATATCAGTGCGGAGGTTATAACAGAGCAGAGCTTTGCAGCTGTGCGTAGTAGCGCTAAGAACTTCGTCGTTTTTGGCAGTGGCGCAGCAAAGTGTTGTGAGACTCTCGGCGCTACGCTCGTGGATATAGCCCCATCAGTGCGCGGTATGGCCCGCATAGCCGAGAGTAAATACAACAGCCGTGAGTTTGTAGATGTGGCATACTTTGAGCCATACTACCTCAAGGATTTTGTCGTCACAACATCAAAGAAGAATCTGTTGGCTAAATAGCCATTAACTACTCACCCTCTACTAATTCAAGTTCGTAGACAGCCTTCTCCCACTCGTGCATAAGGTGGTCAAGTTGCTGTTTCAGAGCATCATACGCCCTATAATCATCAGCATTATACTCCGTAGCAGTGGCAAACTGACTATCGTACTGCGCTATCTGCGCCTCTACCTCGGCAGTCTGAGCCTCAATAGTCTCAACGGCCTTGCGGTGCTTTCGGATGAGCTTCTCCTGCTCCTTCTTTTGTTCGTAGCTCAGCTTACCCTGCGACTGGGTTGGGGTAGCGGTAGCGCTCTGCTTTGGGGTCTCGGCTTTGCGCTCAATCTCGCGGATATCCTCAATCTTGCGCTTCTCAAGGAAGTAGTAGATGCCACCCAGATACTCCCTCACACCGCCATCGCGGAACTCGTAGACCTTATCAACAATGCCGTCAAGGAACTCTCGGTCGTGAGAGACAACGACAACAGTGCCGTCAAACTTGCGGATAGCCTCCTTAAGGATATCCTTTGAGCGCATATCCATATGGTTTGTAGGCTCATCAAGGACAAGCAGGTTGTGTGGCTCAAGCATCATTCGCGCCATAGCAAGGCGGGAGCGCTCGCCACCAGAGAGCACCTTAACCTTCTTATCAACATCCTCGCCTCGGAACAGAAATGCACCTAAAATATCGCGCAGTCGGGTACGGATATCGCCCACAGCAACGCGGTCAAGGGTGTCGTAGACGGTAAAGTCGCCGTCCATCAAATCATCCTGATTTTGAGCATAGTAGCCTATGCTGACATTAGCACCAAGGCGGACTGTTCCCTCAGTAGGCTCTGTTTGACCAATAAGTATGCGGGCAAAGGTGGTCTTACCCTCGCCATTACGGCCTACAAGGGCTATTTTGTCGCCCTTATGAATTGTAAACTCGGCACCCGAAAAGACTCGGTGGCTACCAAAGGCCTTGCCAACACCCTTAATCTCGGCAACAATCTGACCTGAACGAGGCGCTGGTGGGAACTTGATGTTCATAGTCGCCAAGACCTCCTCCTCTACTTCAATGCGCTCAAGTTTATCAAGCTGCTTGATGCGCGACTGCACCTGATTGGATTTGGTCGGCTTATAGCGGAACTTCTCGATAAACTCCTCACTCTTCTCAATGAGTCGTTGCTGATTTTGATAGGCAGCCAGTTGCTGTGCACGACGCTCGGCACGAAGGGTAACAAACTGTGAATAAGGGACTTTGTAGTCGTAAATCTTGCCAAGCGACAGCTCAATAGTGCGGGTTGTGACATTGTCCAGAAAGGCTCTATCGTGCGAGATAAGCAGCACCGCGCCATTATAGTTCTTCAGATACTGCTCAAGCCACTGTATAGACTCTATATCAAGGTGATTTGTCGGCTCGTCAAGAAGGAAGATACTTGGGCGACGCAGCAACAGCTTTGCCAGCTCAATTCTCATACGCCAACCACCCGAAAAGGTGCTTGTGGGTTTACTAAACTCCTCACGACGGAAGCCAAGACCCAGCAGAGTCTTCTCAATATCTGCATCGCGAGTATCGCCACCAAGGATGTGGTAGCGGTCGGTAGCTTCGTTAAGGCTATGCAGCAGCTTCTCATAACTCTCGCTCTCATAGTCCGTGCGAGTAGCAATCTGAGCCGTAAGGCGCTCAATCTCAGCCTCAAGAGCAAGAACGACATCAAAAGCCTTGGCGGTCTCCTCAATAAGGGTAGTGGTGTCGTGAACAACCATCTGCTGTGGCAAGTAGCCTATCGTGCAGTCGGCATTGCGCGTAACAGCTCCCGATGTGGGTTGCTCAAGGCCTGCAATGAGTTTGAGAATGGTAGTCTTACCCGCGCCATTGCGACCAACAAGTCCTACGCGCTCCTTTGGGTTTATCAGAAACGATATCGAGTCAAAGAGGGTCCAGCCCCCGAAGCTGACCGAGAGGTTATCTATTGAAATCATAACTTTGAGTCAAGTATTTTAACTATCTCTGCCTCAGGGTCTTCGGCACAAAAGACTGCCGACCCTGCGACAACAACATCAACGCCCGCATCGTAGACCTGAGCAGCATTAGTTGCACTTATACCACCGTCAATCTCAATGATGCACTCGGTCTTATGCTCCTCAATCATACGCCTTAGTTCTCGCACCTTGTCAAGGCTCGCAGGGATGAACGACTGGCCTCCAAAGCCTGGCTCAACACTCATAATCAGCACCATATCAACGCTCTCTATCCAAGGCTCAAGCACCGCAACATCCGTCTTTGGCTTAATGCTGATACCCGCCTTTGCGCCCGCATTGTGGATAGCCTCAATAGTAGCAGAGATATCCTCAGCAGCCTCGTAGTGGAAGGTCACATAGTCTGAGCCAGCGCCCACAAACTGCTCTACATATCGGATAGGGTCTACTATCATCAGGTGGGTGTCTATCGTCTTGGTACTCACTGCCTTAACTGCCTTAAGCACTGGAAAGCCAAAGGATATATTAGGTACAAAAACGCCATCCATAACATCAACATGCACCCACTCGGCTGCCGAGCGGTTGAGCATCTCAGTGTCACGGTTAAGGTTGCCAAAGTCGGCTGAAAGGATTGACGGAGCTACAACTCTGTTCATACTTATATCTATTTTTATCAACTTTTACAAATCCACATCTACGAAATAGGGCAGTGCTGGCAATATTCTCGCTATCAATAGTTGCCCAGAGGGTCGCAATTCCCAACTGCGGAGCAAGCGCCTTAACAGCCTCAAGAGCCTCAGTGGCATAACCCCGACGGCGGTCATCATCGCTATAGACAAGCACTCCAACATCTGCGTTTGTGCCGTCGTAGTCAAAAATATCCACCGCACCAACTGCTCTGCCCGCAACGCATATCATCAGTCTAATCTGACTGTTAGCCTCAAAACCCAGTTGCTGAGAGACAACAAAGTCTACAATCTGCTCCTCAGTATAAGGGTCGTGAGGGTCGCTAAAAGGCTCTAAATCAGGGTCATTCTCCCACATAAGAATAGTGCCGACATCAGAAATGGCGACACTACGCAGTGTAATACGACTACCCGCAAAGAGCATACTACAGCAATCCGATAACCTGATTACGGATAAGCATTGCCACGCCCCACGCAGGTGCATTCTCTGTCATCTTTGAGAGGCGGAACTTGGTATCCTTATAGACAAGGTTGAGCGAGTACTTATTTGTCGCACTCTTGAGCGGAAGCATCACATAGTCGCCCGCAGCAGCGAGGTTTCCTCCAACAATAACAGTCTCAGGGTTGAAGATGTTAATCAGTATTGCAACCGCCTTGCCAATCTTCTCGCCAGCCTCCTCAATAAGCTCTATTGATAGGTTGTCGTCATTGCGCGCAGCAGCGATAATGTCGTTAATATGGATAGTCTCGCCACGCTCGTACTTTGGACGAAGAATTGAGTTTGCACCACCACGAATAAGCTCGCTCATCTTCTCCTCAATAGCAATTCCCGAAACCTCAGTCTCAAGGCAACCCTTCTTGCCACAGAAGCAAATCTTCTCGTTGTCAAAGAATGGGATGTGTCCAAACTCGCCCGCAAAGCCATTCTTACCATAGAAGAGCTTGCCACCAACAACAATACCGATAGCCACACCTAATCCCAAGTGCAGGTAGAGCACATTGCTCTCCTCCCTGCTCTTGCCGCAGGTATACTCAGCATAGCAACGGCTACGGGTGTCATTCTCAATAAGTACGCGAATGCCTATGCGGCTCTCAATAATGTCACGAATAGAGGTCTCAATGCTTGTGAAGTACTTGTAGCTTCGTCCCTGCTGGGTGTTCACACGACCTACGATGCAGACGCCCACGCCAAGAATATGGCTCTTGTCAATGCCGCAGTTGTTGATAAAATTCTCTATCGTGTCACAGATGCGGTCAAGGCACTGACTACGGTCGGTAAGCTCAAAGGTGTCGTCCTCCTCCTCCTTGATAATATTATTCTGCAGGTCGGTAATCACGCAGGTCATACGGTCACGACCCACATTTATGCCCGCAAAGTAAATCGCCGTGTTAGTAAGTCCAAAGACATTGGGGCGACGACCACCAGGAGTCTCCACCTTGCCAAGGTCAGTAACAATACCCTCATCGCAGAGCTCCTGCACGAGCTTGGTTATCGTTGGCACGCTGATTCTCAACTCCTTAGTAAGCTCAGCAAGAGTGCTCTCGCCATTGACAGCCATATAGGCGACAATGTTACGCTTGATTATGTTGTTCTTCTGAAGCAGACCCTTATTCTCAGTCTGATGATTGTTGAAGAAATCTATTAACGAACTCATCTTTACATGTTATATTTGTTTCACGATACAAATATAGTAAAAAAGATTATTAATACACCATACTTTATTAAATTTTTTCAGAAAAATCGTAAAAAATCTTAAAGACTGACAAGGGTGTCCAATGTCCAAGTGTCCCAAACACATGGGACTTGGGACACTTGGACATTGGACACTCTACTCAATAGTCCCGATGCTTGTAACCTCAGCCTCTGGGTTAATCTTACGAATAAGTCCCTGAAGCACCGTTCCCGTACCCAGTTCGGTAAACTCTGTCACGCCATCTGATGTCATACGCTCAACGGTTTGAGTCCAGCGGACAGAGGATGTGAGCTGTGCAATAAGGTTGCGCTTGATTTTTTCAGGGTCTGTATATGGCTGAGCATCAACATTTTGATAGATTGGACAAACGGGCGTTTTGAACTCAACATTCTCAATAGCCTTTTCAAGTTCTGCGCGTGCGCTCTCCATAAGAGGGGAGTGGAACGCACCACCCACTGGCAGTGGCAGACACCTCTTTGCGCCTGCAGCCTTCAGAGCCACACTCGCTGCTGCTACAGCCTCTTGAGTGCCTGAGATAACGGTCTGACCTGTACAGTTATAGTTTGCTGCAACGACTATTCCCTCCGTATCTTCGCAAACACTCTCAATAGTCTGATTATCAAGACCTATCACTGCTGCCATAGTGCCTGGATTAGCCTCACAAGCTGCCTGCATAGCCCTTGCGCGAGCCGAGACGAGAGCCAGTCCATCCTCAAAGCCGAGAGCACCCGACGCAACAAGAGCCGAGAACTCACCCAGCGAGTGACCCGCAACAGCCTCTGGCTTGATATCAAGCACCGCAGCGAGAACTACCGAGTGCAGAAAGACTGCAGGCTGAGTGACAGCCGTTTGGCGCAGCTGCTCGTCTGTACCCGCGAACATTATATCGGTAATTCTAAATCCCAAAATCTCGTTTGCACGCTCAAACATAGCCTTTGCCAGCTCTGACTTCTCGTACAAATCTTTTCCCATTTCTACTCTCTGCGCACCCTGTCCAGGGAATACAAAAGCCTTCATAATCAATAATTTATATTGTTAAAACTATCTATAATCCAGCAGCGTATACTCATAGTTATCCATAATCTTGGTCTGAGAGTATGTCCTGCCGAAGCGGTCTGTAGCCTCGACACGAACTGCAGCGTTTTTGTTCTTCAGCGTATATTTATATAGGTGGAAGCAACTGGTAAAGTAGCTGCTACGACTACGATTTTTCACACCCACAAGGTGTCCGATAGCCCACCAGTCCTGACTTGAAGAGGTAGAGGGTTTTGTCGGATTGTCAATGCCCGTACCCTTTGTCGGAGTCTCCTTTTTGTACGGAATTTTAGTCATCTGACCGCTGTAAACACCATCCTCATAGACCTTTACCGTCCAACTGTCGTCTGCATTGAAGACATTGGCAAGCAATACCCCGTCGCCGTGCTGCTGGGCGAAGTACTCATACTTGCCTCCACTGAGGTGGTTACCACGATAGAGGCGAATCTGATAGTCGCGGTCATTCATACCCGTATTGACACCCTGATAGTACCAGTTGTAGATTCTGTTACCCCTGATATCGTATACTCCATAGCCATTTGGAGTGCCGTCGCCATTGGTATTTGAGTGCCACCAAGCACCGCACACAGCACCGTGAACGTGCTCATAGACACCACTTGAGAGTGTCGGCTCGTTGCGTGTGTAGTGGGTATGTCCCGCCATAATATGCGCCTCATTATATGCTGCCAGCAGGGCGATAACCCTCTGCACATTCTTCTTCGTTGAGTTTACCAACGGGATATGCACACAGAGGATAACCAGCTTATCCTTAGGCACATAGCTGAGGTCTTGGCGTAGCCACTCATACTGCTCATCGCTAAAGCCGAGAGAGTAGTCGCCACCCTTGCTGTTTGAGTTCCACAAGATATCACGCATACAGACAATATGCGTATCGCTGCGATTCCACGAGTGGTTTATCGGCCCGAAGGTATCCTCAAACAGGCGCTGCGCCTTGATGTTGTAGGTAGAGGATGTCTCGTCCGCCTCAATAGGAGAGGAGGGGTTGAAGTAGAGGTAGTCGTGGTTACCCATAGTCTGATAGATAGCAATGCCCGTCTTTGACTTTGACATATGGTCACGCATATAAGGCATATGAGGGGTTGTATCGCTACTGTCGCCAGAGCTGACAATATCGCCCAATGTCACTCCATAGCACGGCACACCCTTGCTCTCGGCCAACGCCTTGATATGAGGCACAGACTCCTGCTGGAAGCGTGTACGGCCAGTAGCATTGCTACACTGAGGGTCGGCAAGGCAGAAGAGCGAGAATATATCCTCCTTGACACTCTTTGTAAGCGTAAAGTTATAGACAAAGCGATTAGGCTCGTACTTGATATAGAAGTGCGGTTGCCCCTTGTCGTTGATTACTGGGGCGCAATCTGCTGGTAGTGAGTAGTATATATACCACGCATCGTGATGTGGAGTGAGTGAATACTCTCCCTTACTATCTGTCTGCACAACAGAGAAGCCGTCTGAGACACTAACACCCGCAGCAGGTGTTCCGTCGTGGTACTTAACCGTTCCCTTAGCAATGCTTCCAGGCTGATAATCATCCTCCTTATCAGCCATCCCTGTGCTACACCAGAACTGACCCACAGCAAGCGCCTCACGACTCTCTATCTGCTCAAAATCTGCCTGAGCAATCTCTATTAGCGCAACATCGCCCGCCGTAAGTGATGCTGTAAGAGTGGTGCAGAATCTATACTGAGCCTTGTCCGTATCAATATCCACCATCAGCTTATCAGCCTTAAGCTCCACTGGTATCACAGTCGCCCAGCCACCCTTTGTTGAGCCTACTGACGGCTTGAGGTAGTTAAGGGTCACACTCTTGTTCTGGCCACCCTTCAGACCATTTGATAGGGTAAAGGTCGCCTCACCCGTAAGGTTATGCGCCTCTGAGGTCACTGTTATGGACTCTATAGCATACTGCTGGGCGAGTGTTATATCAAACTCAAGCGCAGCAGCCACACCCGATACGGTAATGGTCTGGCCACGCTTAGCCGAGCCAAACATAGGGGCTTTAGCACCCACATTAGCACCATTAACAGCCGAATAACTCTGCTCTGAGGCGATATCGTAGAGAATCTTACTGCCACTAACTGTCGTACCCTCTGAGGGATAGATAGCATATACCACCTCGCTCTGGCTCTCCAAGTTACCGCTAAAATGCGCATTTGCGCTTCCAGCACCAGATGTAAGCGAGTATTGAGCAACACCACTAAAGTCCGTCAGAGTGATATTATCCCCCTCGCTCCAGAATATCTGTAGCTTATCTGACACCACAGCCGATGCGCGAGTGTAGGAGTTGTCAATCTTCACACTGACCTCAGTAAGCGACTCTATCTGAGGGTCATCTGGCAACTGAGGCTCAACGACCTCTGGCTCAGAGCAGGCGACAAAGAGTAGCGATAGCAGCACAAATACCTTTGTTATAGCTTTCATACGATAGGGTATTAAGTTCTAACAGCAAAGGTAGTAAAATTTTTAGATATCACCTAAACTTCGCCCCCTAAAGCCTTAAATAGCTTTATATAAGCTATATACATAGAGGCAATAAGATTTGAGTACTGCATCTGACTCTCATACAGACTCCTTGAGGCATCAATAACATCAAGATAGGAGCTCAGTCCATTTCTATAGAGAGCCATTGACAGCTCCGCAATCCTTCTATTTGACTCTATCAGAGATTTGTAACGCTCTGACTGCCTGCGCGTTGTGGCAATCTCCACAAGTGCACTCTCCACCTCCGCAAGCGCTGTAATAAAGCTCTGCTGATAGCTGTATAACGCCTGATTGTACTGCTCAATGGCGGCTCTCTCACTTGCGCGTAACGCTCCAAAGCGATATATCGGCTGTGCGAAACTCAGTAGCGTGCTCCACCCAAGACTCTGACTCTTCAGCAGCTTTGACACCTCATCTGCAACCACTCCACCCTCAGCCGTAAGCGATAGGGTAGGCAGGCGAGCTATTCGTGCTTGCTTTGCCACCGATGCAGCCTTGACAAGTAGGGCGTAGGCTGATGCAATATCGCTTCTACGATAGAGCAAGTCGGAGGGAACACCTACTGGTATATCTATTGACGGAGAGTCACTTATGGCGTTTATATCAAGTGTTTTATAGGCCGTTGTATCTATCACACTACTACTTGTAAGCGTCGTTATAGTAGCCATTACCTGCCTTACTTGACGCTCATAGAGTGGGATATCCGACTGGGAAGTATATAGCAGACTGAGTGCCTGCTGCCGATGCATTCCCGTTGCCAGTCCACGAGTAAAGAGTGAGTCTACAAGCAGCGCGGTCTCACTACGCAGACGAGAGCTCTCTACTGCCACAATCAAATCTCTACGATACTGAAGCAGTGTATAGTAAGTCGTTGCCACCTGAGCTGCTAACGCAAGCCTTACTCCCCGATGTTGCCACTCGGCATACTCCACCGTAGCCTTTGACTCTGTTGTCGCAGAGCTGAGCGAGCCAAAGAGCGGTATCTCCCAGCTTACTGTAGGCTCTATGGCATAATACTGAGTCGTTGTGCTACCACTACCCGATACTCCCACCTGTCGTCCAAAGCCAAGCTGAGGCAGAAAATTACCTCTTAGTGTACGGAGCGACTGCTGCGCCTCAATAATCTTTGATGCGGAGGCCTTAAGGTCTAAGTTCTCTGCTAACGCTGTGGTAATAAGGCGATTGAGGGTCGTATCGCCAAATGCTTTCCACCACTGATTCTTAAATGGAATGCTATCTGACACTCCACCGTTTTGATAGAGATAACTCTTCGGCACATCCACCGTTACGGGCGTTAATCGCGGGTTACACGCCACTGATAAGAGTGCTATTATAAAATATGTAACCGACTTTTTCATCTGCTTACGATTCGTTTAATTAGGTAATAGAGGGCAGGGTATAGCACCGCTCCGAGTGTTGTTGCCGTAACCATACCACCGACAAGCGACACGCCCATAATATTTCGCGCTGTTGAGTATACGCCACTGGCTGCTACGAGAGGCATTGAGCCGAGTATAAAGGCTGCAGCCGTCATCACAATTGGGCGAAGCCTTATCCTTGCCGCCTCCACTGTCGCCTCAAGTAGGGTACGACCCTCACTCTGCAACCTTGATGCGTACTCCACAACCAGTATTGAGTTCTTTGCCGCAAGGCCTATGAGCATCACAAGCGATATCTGCGTGTATATGTCAATCACAAAGCGACTGCTTACAACTCTTGACAGACCCACAAACACCAGCGCACCGAGAACAGCCAACGGCACTGCCGTAATTATCGCAACGGGCAGCGAGTAACTCTCGTAAAGCATTGACAGAATGAGAAATACAAAGACCACCGAGACAAGATAGACCATCCAGTTTCCTCCTCCGCCTTCGCTACTCTCAAGGGCGGTTGTTCCGCTCCACTCAATACCCATATCTGACTGTAGAACGCTCTTTGCCGTGCTCTCAATTATCTCCATCACTTGACCCGTACTTACCCCCTTTGCGGGCGTGACTGTCACCTGCGCTGCACGATAGAGGTTAAACTGACGCTCAAAGGCGACTCCAAAGTCATCCTCTACTGTCACAAGCGTTGATAGTGGCAGGCTCTGACCTGTGGCTGTAGTTACAAAGTAACTATCCAACGACTCTTCGCTCTGACGATACTCTGGCGCAGCAGCGATATATGTGCGGTAGAGACGCCCAAAGCGCGTGAAGTTGTCAATATACTGCCCACCCAGTAGTGTTGATAGCTGATTGTAGAGCTCATCAAGCTCCACCCCCTTCATCAGCGCCGCCTGACGGTCTACGACTATTCGCTTCTGAGGCACGCGGTTGTTAAACTGCGATACGGCTCTTTCAATCTGAGGGTTACGGTTTAGCGAGGCGAGCAGAGTATCAAGGCTTTGAGCCAAGTAGTCGTTGCCCCTGCCCTCCCTATCAGTCAGGGCACATGTCACTCCTGAGACAACACCCAATCCTGGTATTGCGGGCTGTATAAAGGCATAAGCCGTAACTCTTGGAGCCATTGAGTATAGCTCCTCCGAGACCAACTCCGCAAGCTCCTCTGCAGATGTTTTGCGCTCCTTGTAGGGCTTGAGCTTGACGAATATCACACCGCTATTTGTCGCAGCGCTACCCGACAGCATATCAAATCCCGCCACCACAGCACTGCTTACCACCTCACTGTGAGACATCACAACGCTATTGACACTCTCCATTGCCCGCTCTGTCACCTGCAATGAGGATGAGGCTGGGGTCGTTACTGTCACCATAATGTAACCTTGGTCCTCATCTGGCAGAAATCCCGATGGGAGCACACTCCACAACACCACAATTCCTACAATCGTCACCACAAGAGCCATTACAGTGCGTTTAACACGCTGTACACTGCTCTCTGTTATTGAGACACACTTTGCCACCACCGCATCAAAGCCTCTGTTAAACGCTCCGAAGAGGCCACTCTTACGCCTCTCTGACGGTTTTAGCAGCAGCGCACATAGGGCAGGGGTGAGCGTCAGCGCACAGATAGTTGAGAAGAATACCGCCACCGATATCGTCACTCCAAACTGCTGAAACAGCTTGCCTGTCACGCCACCCGTAAAGCTGACTGGCACAAAGACCGCAAGTAGCACCACCGATGTAGCGATAACCGCACCGCTGACCTTCTCCATCGCGCTAACTGTCGCCTCAAAGGGCTTCTGCCCGCTCTCAATACCCGTCTGCACAGCCTCCACGACAACTATCGCATCGTCTACCACCAATCCGATAGCAAGCACTAATGCCAACAGCGAAACGACATTGATACTCAACCCAAAGAGCGGAAAGGCGATAAAACTACCCACTATTGAGACTGGTATAGCCACCACTGGGATGATTGTCGCCCTCCAATCCTGAATAAATAGAAATATTATCGCCACAACAAGTAGTAGCGAGGCGAGCAGCGTAAGCGCTATCTCCTCAATGCCCGCACTGATACTCTCTGTCGCATCTACGATAGTTGCCACCTCTATTCCATCGGGGAATTGACTTGCGGCGCTCTCCATCTGACTGCGCACACGCTGTGCCACCGCCACTGCATTACTCTTAGGCTCTTGATAGACCACCATCACAGCCGTCGGGCGACCATTGTACGACGACTTAGTTCCATACGCCTGACCTCCCAACTTAATCTCCGCCACTTGACCTAACAGCACCTGAGAGCCATCGCTGCTACTCTTGACAACGATACTCTCAAACTGCTCTGCGGTGTTATACTGCTCTGGCAGAGTCACTGTATAGGTATACTCTGTACCCTCTGGCGCGGGCTCTGCTCCAAATTGACCTACGGGATATGCTGCCGCTTGCACAGCTATTGCTCGCGTAATATCAGCCACCGAGAGGTCGTAGTACTCAAGCACATCTGGCTTAAGCCACACGCGCATAGCATACTCCGAGGCACCCATAATCTGCACCTTACCCACGCCATCTACCATCAGAAGCCTATTCTGAAGGTTTATATAGGCGTAGTTTGAGACAAACTGCTCGTCATATCGTCCATCACTTGAAAGGGTGTAGACCATCAGAAATCCCGTTTGACTCTTTCGCGTCACTACGCCCTGCTCTACAACCTGCTGAGGTAGAAGCGAGGTCGCCGTTGAGACATTATTCTCAACCTCTACAGCACACATATCGGCATCCGCCCCAGGTGCAAAGGTCACCTGCAGGTTCATCGTTCCGTCCGAGCCACTGATAGCCTCCATATAGAGCATATCGCTCACACCCATAATACTCTGAGCAATAGGTGTCGCCACACTCTCACTGACCCTTACTGCATCTGCTCCGCTATATGTTGCACTGACCTCTACCACTGGCGGAGTGATATCTGGATACTGCGCTATTGTCAGGTCAAGAATTGATATCACACCCAAAAACAGCACAATCACCGAGAGTGATATTGCGGCTATAGGTCGCTTAATGAAGAAATCTTTCATAACACCTTAACCTTTTGACCGTTAGACAATCTCGCATTGCCATCTACGACGACCCTTTCGCCCACTTTGAGACCCTCTACAGCTACTGTTTTACCATCACTGCTGACAATATCCACCTGACGATAGTAGGCTGTAGAATCAGCCTCTACTACCCACACTGATGCCACTCCTTGAATCTGCCTTACAGCACTCGCAGGCACTGTTATCTGCTCACGATACGCACCAACATTCGCCCTGACCCTTGCAAACTGACCCGACTTAAGGAGGTAGTCAGGATTAGGAAAAGTGACTACGATAATAATCGTCCCCTCTGTATCTGCCACTGCGCTCTTTGTGTAGCTGTAACTACCCTTAAACGGATACTCTGACCCATCCGCCAGCGAAAGGGTAATATCCGAGAGTAGACCTGCATTGTTGTATGTGAACGACCTTCTGCCTGATAGCTCAAGATAGTGAGACATTGGTATAGCAATATTCACACATAGCGTATCTACATTCTCAATACGAGTCAGCGTAGCAAACTTTGACCCTGGACCTACAAAGTCACCCACATAGGCCTCTGAAGCCGAAATAACACCATTTATCGGCGAGACTATTGTGGTGTACTCAACCTCCAACTGACTATTCTTAAGCCTCTGTTCAGCCGATGCAGTAGATGCCCTTGCCGCCTCATATTGAGCCTTGTACTGGTCAAACTGCGCCTGACTAATCGCATCTATCGCAACAAGCGGCACTGCACGGTTGTAGTTATTCTCGGCCTCAATGGCATTGGCCTTTGCTGTTGCATAGTCCGCTTTTGCGGCAAGCATATTGGCTCGCTGCTGACGGTCGTCTATACGAAAGATTACCTGACCACGCTTAACTGGCATACCGTTGCTAAACATCTTTGCCGACAGATAGCCACTGACTCTGGGCTGAATAACCACAGCATAGTTAGGCTGTAGGGTAGTGATAAAGAGTTGTTTTGTTACAACGCTATCCGCCACAACCGAGACCACCTCTACCGCCTCCTCACTACTCTTCATAACGCCCTTTCCACCACTTGTGCAGGATAAAAGACCCAACACAAACACAATAGATATATATACTGACCTCATAATTAGGAAATTTACCCTCATAAAGTCAAAAAATATACCGTATTGATGCCATAAAAGGGCGATTTTAAGTTAAATACGCAAATTTGTTGCTGAAATATTTGCAAATATCCAAAACAGTTTTTACATTTGTATAAACAAACCGTTTTATTTAATAAAAACTTAAAATTATGAAAGAATTAGTAGAGAAAATCAATGCACAGATTGCAGATTTCCAGGTAAACGCTGCTGCTCAGGTTGAGAAGGGCAACAAGGCTGCTGGTACACGCGCTCGTAAGGCTGCTCTTGAGCTCAGCAAGCTTTTGAAGGAGTTCCGCAAGGTTTCTGTTGAGGAGGCTAAGAAATAGGCATCTGACACGAAAGATAAAGGCTGTTTTCTTCTGAAAGCAGCCTTTATTGTTTATCCATTAAAACGCCTCATTGAGCAAAACTTGGAAGCCATTGATAAGCCTACCATTGACCCTACCACCAAATCCGTAGTCAAAGCGCACATTAACCCTCTTCTTAAACTCCCACCTCAATCCTATGCCGTAGTTAGGTAGGGTATGGCTCCACTGATAGCTACTCCAACTATTGAAGCAGTTACCCGCACCGCCCCAAACAGCAACGCCTATACGACGCCACACTCTCTGTCGCAACTCCACCTGAGCTGTTACCATATTACGGTCCGTAAAGCGACCCTCGTAGTAGCCTCTCATACGATATTTACTACCCATACGAGCATAGAGTTGCCAAGGCGTGCCACTACTGTTACTCTCTACATAGAGGTCCATAGCTATCAGGCCTCCTTTCCACAGCTTCTGATAGTACGACGCCACACCTGCAATCTTCCAACTGTTACTCTTAGTATTTGACAACGCCTTTGGGCGAATCATACCCTGCATTGAGAGATAGACTCCCCTGTAGGGATTTGGTATAAAGTCGCGACTGTCATACTCAAGTAACAGCGAGAAACCAGTAGAGAGAGCCTCGCTCTTTGCCGAGCCAATAAGCGGTGCAATAAGTTCTCTGTCGCTATTCTTGGCATATATGTAGTCAAAATTAACCCTTGTACCTATATATAAATTGCGACACAAGCGATGGTAGTACGACACCTCCACCTGCTGGTTATTTGAGGTATAGTTTACTGGTCTATTATTCACAGCTGCATCGTAACCCAAACCCCAGAAATCTGATGGAAGGCTTGTAAAGGCAATACGATAGTGCAGCCTATCACGATTATCCTTGAAGATATTAATTCCCTCAATACCAACATTGTTCACACCCTTAAGAGTTGCCCTTGCAAAGAGCGAAACTGTAGATGGAGGCACCTGCATATTTGTCCTATCTATACGATACAGTCCTGCCGCCATAACACCAAGTCCAAGTCCTGTTGTTGATGAGTATGTTGGCGCTCCCACCACTGATACATCAAACTTTTTAGTAGCTGTTTTGTCCACAGAACTCTGCTGAAAGTAGTTGTAAGTCTTACGCCAAAAGTTCTGTTTCTTAGGCGTTTGAGGGAGTGGAGTGTAGGCATAACTAATAGTATCCCTGCCATTGACAAGGATACTACGCTCTTGAGCATAAGCTACATATACGACAAGCGTCGCAATGAGCGATATTGCAATACGCCTAAACAACATTATCTATACTGCTCAACCCAATCCAAAAACTCTACCTGAGCCTGCTTGTCCATCTCCTCCTTCTGAAAGAAGACCAACTCTCCCTCTTTTGTGACAATCATAAAGCAGAACTTATTATTGCAATCGCCAAGTTGCCAAGCATCTCTGATAACGTGATTTGAGTCATCCATCACAAAACCGTTATTCTTGGCTGTACGGTGACGAGCCATTGAGCGAACAATACTCTTTGGCAGAGCAGTATCCTTGAGGTTAAGTACGCCAAAACCGTACATATTAGGGCCATTTGTCACACCCTTCTCCTCAAGAACATCTGAGTACTTATAGTTCTTATTACCAGTAAGACCAGTATCTGGGTCAATGTAGAACATAAAGAGGTTCTTCTCACCAAAGTAGGGGAGGTCTGCCACCTCACCTCGGAGGGTCTTAATCGTCACATTACTCACTTTATGTGGTAGCTCTGCCTGTACTGGCTCAACCCTCTCTTCTGCCATAGCCGAAAGCGACAAAGCAGCTAAAATTGACAACACAAAGATTTTTCTATACATGGTATTACTCTTCAATTGAGTGCAAAGATATGTATTTTTTCGTTAAACGATATACTAATACATCAAATTGACTACTCTTTGCACTATATCTCTGACTCTAATTTGTCAAGTAAAACCTTACACCCATTCTCTAACATATTGAGCACCAGATAGAAACCCTCCGCACCTTCATAGTAAGGGTCTGGGACATAAGTATAGTCTGGGAAATCTGTCATAAACTCTGCCATACGATAGAGCTTATCAAGGTATTTACGCTCTGGAGCTAAACGACTAACTCTTTCATAATTATTGTCGTCCATTACAATAATCATATCAAAGTCGTAGAAATCATCCTCGCTCACGGTTCTCGCTCTGTGCGTAAGGTTATACCCACGCTCTAAAGCGGCTCTACGCATACGAGGGTCAGGCAGATTACCCCTATGACCCGGATATGTACCCGCCGAGTCCACCTCTATCTTATCTTGCAATCCTCTTTGAGCTACCATCTGCTCCAGTATGCCATTAGCAGCAGGGGAGCGACATATGTTACCCAAACAGACAAAAAGCACTCTCTTTTTCATTGACTATTTTATTGCTGTTATACTGTATTTACCCTGTGTAAGCGTTAGTTCCGCGCCCTTACTATCTCCACAAACAAGAGTGTTATATCCTTGAGGAACAACCACTTTTGCTGTAGTACCCGCAGGAACGGTTAAGGTGATATTGAGAAGATTGTCTGACTTATCAACGCTCAGTTCAATATTACCAAACACCGTCGGCACAACGCTCTTAACGCGATTGAGTGAGGCAAGGTTAGGGCAGACTCTAAACAGCTCAAATTGAGGCTTTATAGGCTCTATGCCGGCAATATACTGCGAGAGGATAGTAAGTCCACCGCCGCTCCATCCATGATTATAGGTACCATTTCCGCTCTTATACTTCATACCCTTGCCGCCAGTATACTCCCAGCCCTCCCAAAGGGTAGTGTGTGGTGCAGCAACCATCTCTCCAAAGCGCTTCTCAAGACGTTGTAGCGCATCCTCATAATATCCCATAACACACAGCGCCTCAAGAACATACTTCTCCATATATGGACTTGCGTTATAGTATGTAGCAAAGAACTGACGCATAGTTTCAAATCTCTCTTGAGGCACCAATCCCGCAAGGATAGCCATCGCCTGTACTCTATCATCTGGCACATCCTTATAACCTGCTGATTTGTAGTGCTGTAGTTCCTCATTCCAATAAGAACTGTTGAAGGAGTGGAACATCTTATCATACATCTGCTCTGCCATCATCGCATCGCTTCTATGACCTGTTGTTCGTGCCATCTGAGCAAAACCCTTCAGAGCTAAAGCATACCAACACTGTTGAAGTGCAGGCTTGTCAATATTCTTGCCCCAGTCTCCCCAGTACCAACCGCCACGACGAGTCTTAATAAGTCCACTATTCTGAGGCTCCCACACCTCAAATAGATACTTACGCACGCGAGGGTAGATATCCGCAATTGTCTGACTATCACCCGTAAGCATATAGTATGTCTGAAAACCATAATAACCTACACTTGCAAGCATCTGACATGGAAGCTCGCTTTTATACCAACCAGGCACTGGCGAAGCAATAACTCCATTTGGTTGCTGCCAATTCATCAACTCAAGAATCGCCTTACGAGTAAGCAGATGCGCCCTCTCATCAAACAGGTAGCCCGCCTCACCAAGCTCAACAACAACATCTCCCCACCACTGAGCGCGCTCACGGTCTGGACAGTCCATATAGTTGTCACGCATAGTCACATAGAGCGTTCTTGCAGCCTTCTGCCACAGCTTATTACAGAACTCATTGTCGCACTCAAAAGAGCCAACAAAGTCGCTATCATAACCGCTCTCGCGATACTTCACATCAAGCACTTCAACACCCTGAGGCACATAGTATAACACCGAGTGACCATTTGCCCAAATAGGGGTCTCAAATTCCTGCTCGCCAGCCGTAGCGATATACTCTGTCTTAAAGCTGCGAGCCTTTCCAATCCAGTAGTCATCTGTGCATATTACAATTTTCTCGCCACCCTTTGCCTTTAGGCGGATATATGGTGTTACTTGAGCATTATATGGCAATGCACACTCTATCGCACCCTCACCATTGACAGTCTGGCTCTGATAATCCAACAACTCACTCCAACGCCAATGCGGAATAGGGCGCTCAACAAAATCGCCCCACTCGGCAGACTCCCTTGAGACCTCTACAGCATCGTTCCACGCACTATCATCAAAATCTGCAGAGGCAAAATCTACAGCCTTGCGAGCATCGTAACCGACATTTGCACCTGCAAGACGATATTGACGAGGACCTTTTGGATTCTCATCCTCTGGAGCCCAAAAAGCATCATAGCGAGTAGCCTTCCAGCTATTATCACTTACCACCTTACCCAAAGCGCAGTCCATCTCAAACCACACTCCAGGCTGAGCCGATGGCTTGTGGCTGAATGAGTTACGACCATAATACTGAACAAGCACTGCAACACTATTGCGGCCACACTTCAGATTTGGCACCTCATCAAAAACATCACAATAGCTATCAGTAGGATTTGGCCCACGCTTGAGTCCTCCCTCGCGCACAACTAACTCTCCATTGACATATAGCCAATACTTAGTATCAGCCGCCACCTTGAGCGATACACCCTTGCCACTTACCAGACAGAACTCCTTTCGGAAACACTGCCACTCTCCATCAGCCACAGGCTCTACTGATGTGATAATCTGAGCCTCTCTGTTACAAGAGCAAAGTAGCGCAATGATAGATAAAAGAGATAATTTCCAGAGATTTTTCATAATATTTATCAAATAATGTTTACCTTTGCTACAAAGATAATAATTTTTCGGTTATGAGTAATAAAAACATAGAAAAATTGGAGTATTTGACTCCTGTTATCAAACTCTGCACTACGTATTTAGAGCGGGGTTTTGCATTGAGCCTTGAGAATCCAGAGTATGATCCTGAACAAGAATGGTAGATATGAGAAGAGTTATATTTTTTGCTTTTATTACAGCTCTGTTTACCGCCTGTACAGCAGAGTTTACAGAAGAGATTGCACACATTGCACCGCAAACTCTTCAGGTCTCTTTTGAGGAGGATTCAAGAATACACCTCAATGAATACGGCAAGACCGTCTGGAATGCAAATGACAAAGTGTCAGTCTTTTACCGCTCTTATGTAAATGAATACTGGAAGTATTCAGGAGAGACAGGCTCCACCTCTGGGCACCTTGTCAATCAAGGCAATGCTAGCACAGAAACTACTAAGCGCATCGTTGCCGTATATCCATACAACGAGGATTATACACTCTCTGAGACCGCTTTAAGTTTGACTATTCCCGAACATCAGACTTATGCCGTAAATAGCTATGGACTTGGCGACAACATAATGGTTGGTGTGACAAGCGAATACAACATCTGGTTTAGAAATATCTTTGGTTTTCTGCGTCTCTCGCTCACTGGTGACAAAATAATCAAGAGCATTGAGATTAAGGGAAACAACAACGAGTCTCTTGCGGGAGCGGCCGCTATTGACCTTCAGAGCTTGGATATTACCTTCAAACAAGGCTCTACTCTGCTTACAATTGACTGTGGCGATGGTATTCAGCTGACAGATATCCCAAAGACCTTCCACTTTGCCCTTGCTCCGCAGAAATTTACGAAGGGTATCACAGTAACACTGCTCTGCAATGATGGAGAGAGGATTGTAGAGTCTACCTCAAAGAGTGTAAACATTCAGCGCAACCATATTCTGCCGATGGCAAATCTTGACCACTCCTCGCCACTTATCACTCTTCAGCGCAATGCTCTGATAGAGTTATACAAGGCGACAAACGGCGATGGTTGGAAGAGTCGCACCAACTGGTGCAGCTCGGAGCCAATTTCCACTTGGTATGGCGTTAAGTGTAACGACGAGGGTTTGGTAACAAGCATTGAGCTTGCAGGTAACAACCTTGTGGGCTCACTTCCAGAGTCACTGTCTGTGCTTATGGACAAGTGCACCTATTTAAGCATTGGAAATAATTCACTCTCTGGTGCTGTTCCGCAGAGTGTATTGAGTCACAAAAACTGGCAGTATCTGTGGGGCGATATATTGACAAACAACGCCCTTACATTTAACTACTCAGACATTCCATTCCCAGAGTTTAGCATCACAGACACCGAGGGGAACAAGATTACCTCTGAGAGTATTTGGAACGGCAAGAAGGTTGTTATCTTCTATGGTTGGAATGAGGATTGCCTTAACGACCTTTTCGGTGTGATATACGATTTGTACTACACCTACTCAAATATCGGTCTTGAGGTTGTTGGCTGGACCACAGAGCACTTCTATGACAGCTACGAACTACAGGGTGGATACGCAATTTTCCCTTGGAAGACCTATCCACAGCAAACAAGCAAAGGCAATACTATCCGACCAAGTTACGGATATTATCCAACATCAACTCTGCCATCCGTAACAATCTTTGGCGAGAACAAGACTCTGATTTACAGCACAGCGCTAAGCAAGAGGGTCTCAAGCACAGATATTGAGAATGCTGTAGAGAAGGCCATATCGTCATCCGACTACGTCAGCACCGACTACTCCAAGGATGGTCAAACAAAGCAGTTACAGAGAGCCACAGAGGGCAATGGTATTGATGTTGTGCTTATGGGAGATGGTTACACAGACCGACTTATTGCCGATGGAACATACGACAGGGTTATAAATACCGCTATGGAGGCATTTTTCAGCGAAGAGCCATACAAGAGCCACCGTCATCTGTTTAATGTCTACTCCGTAACAGTCGTCTCTAAAAATGAGAGTTTTGCGAATGGCTGTTCAACGGCACTTGACTCCTATTTTGGAGACGGAACACTCGTTGGAGGCGACGATAGCGCTGCAATGAACTATGCACTTAATGCCGTTGATAACTCGCGACTTGACAACTCTACCATTATCGTTATGCTCAACTCGCCAAAGTACGCTGGCACATGCTATATGTACTATCCAAATGGATATAATACGGGCAATACGCTGAATAACGACCATAGCCAGGGTCTATCTATCTCTTATTTCCCTATTGGTGTTGACGATGTCGCACTAACAGAAGTACTCACACACGAGTCATGCGGTCACGGCTTTGCCAAGCTTGCTGACGAGTACTCATATCAGGAGTATGGCAAAATCCCTTCAAGCGAGGTTGCAGATGCCAAAGAGATGCAGGGCTTTGGTTGGTATCACAATGTAGACTTTACAAGTGACACAACCAAAGTTCTATGGTCGCACTTCCTTGCAGACACACGATATAAATATGATGGATTAGGAGTCTTTGAGGGTGGTTATACCTACTGGAGTGGTGTATGGAGACCAACTGATAATAGCATTATGCGCCATAATACTGACGGCTTTAATGCTCCATCTCGCGAGAGAATCTACTACCGCATCCACAAACTCGCCTATGGTACAAGTTGGCAGTATAACTACGAGGATTTCGTCACTTTTGACGCTGTAAGCCGCAAGACATCAGCGACCACATCCTCCACCGAACCACTTATTCTCAGGCCAGTAGAACACACTCCACCAGTTGTTCGCCCATACTCTTGGCAGGAGGCACTTAGAAGATAGACAAACAATAACGGCACCTAGTTGGGGTGCCGTTACTGTTTATCTGTCAATCGCTTACTCAACAGGCAACGGAGTAGGGCGGTTGAAGGTCTGAGTATAAGACTCTCCGTCGGGGGTTGTAAGGGTAATCACAACTGGGGCTGTTGCAGAAGATGCCTTAAAGCGGAACATATTTGCAGCGCGAGAGAGACGGTTGGTCTTTTTGCTCTCTTTTTTGGTCTCAAAGATATTCGGCTTAGCAAAGATAACCTTTGCAGCAAGTGGGTCAGAGTCAGCACTCTTCTCTACCTTCAGTCTCTTGCCATTCTCTGTAGCAGTCAGTGTACAGCCATCCTCCCAAATCCAGCAGTTTACATAGACATAATTTTTATACTTCGGCCTTGAGTAGTCAATCTGATTCTTCTGCAGTTTGCACAGATACTGAAGCTCTTTTGACTGCTTATAGACCTTTGCAACCTCGTTCATATCGTATGCGCGGAAAGGGTACTCAGAGCCACGCTCAACACTATACCAACGCTTGCTAAACTTGCCATTCTTGAACGTGCAGAGGTAGAAGCCCGCATCTGCGCCATCCTCGCCGATATTAAGGCCACACTTGCCTGGTGTAGTCCACAAATCGCCACCTACAGAGGTCACATTATACTCCACAATATTTGGGTACTCTGGATGCACAAAGGACATTGTGCGGTGTGAGTGTCCAGTAAAGAAGCGTACTGACTCAAACTCCTTTACAAGCTCTACAAGAGCATTAGCCTTATCATCTTTGAAGCCAGAAACCTGCTCACCATCAGCATTATAAGTAAACAGTGGTGCGTGCATACAAACTACCACTGGGGTTGTCTTCTCAACACCCTGTAAGTCCTTTGCAAGCCAAGCAAGCTGCATTTCATCTACATAGAGGTCGTAATTACGGCTACCGGCAACACCCTTTGCCGTCTTCTGATTCTCCTTAACCTCATTCTTGTAGACAATGTTATCAAGCATAACAAAGTGCACCCCGCCACGATTCATAGAGTAGAATGTAGGTCCAAAAGTGTCAACATATCGCTTAATAGCATTAATATTAGGATTATCAGTTGCAGGTACAGATGGATCGTAGTCGTGATTTCCATTTACACAGTAGAATGGCATTGGAAAGCCGTTATCAGCAAGGTGTTGCGGAACAGACTCAATGCTCAGCCCTGTAGCGTACCAAAATCTATCCCAAGTAATGTCGCCAAGATTTACCGAAAAGATACTGTGTGGAGTCTCTGCTGCTGCACGGTTAATAGCGGGCATAACAAGCTCCTTAAAATGCTTGACATCGTTTCGCTTTGGGTCATTACAGAAGTGAGTATCTGAAAACATCAGCACAGAAAAGGTGCTATCATCAACCTTCTTAAGTTCAAAGTCGTGACGCTCCTTAACATCTATTGCTTCTACTGTTTTAGCCCAGAAATTAGGTCGCACAGAGTCCTTCATTGCAGGCTTGTAGCCCGATGGGATAGTGATATATACAAGCCCATAAGGCTTTGTAGAGGCGATATTATACTCCCCTCGCTCATTTGTATAGACAATCTGCTCGCCATCAGTCACAGCAACGCCAGAGATAGCCTCTCCGTCACACTTGACAACACCAGTAAGTGTTGTTCCCTCTGGCGAACTAATTGTGTCGCACGCTGCGCAAAGAAGCACAGCTACGACCAACAGCAGTTGAGTTAGTAGGCGTTTCATTATGCAAAGTATTTATAGAATAGCGGAATAGACTTAAGTCCCAAATCAAACTGGTCAAGACCGTAGCTCTCATTTGGAGAATGGATTGCATCCTTAGACAGTCCAAAGCCCATAAGGATAGACTTAATGCCAAGCACCTGCTCAAAGCAACTGATAACGCCGATTGAGCCACCAGAGTATACTGGCACTGGTCGCTTACCAAACACCTCCGTAATAGCCTTCTCGGCAGCCTTATACGCAGCCATATCTGTAGGCGAAACATAAGGCACACCGCCGTGCATAGGGCGTACATCCACCTTAACACCCTTTGGCGCAAGGCTCTTGAAGTAGTCCTTAAAGAGTTTTGTAATCTTATCTGGTGTCTGATATGGCACAAGGCGCATAGTAATCTTTGCAGAGGCTACTGCTGGAATAATTGTCTTGCTACCCTCGCCAGTGTAACCGCTCCACATACCGTTAATCTCAAAAGTAGGGCGGACACCCACTCTCTCAAGAGTAGTATAACCCTCCTCGCCAGCCACAGCTCCGACACCGATAGATGCCTTGTACTTACGGGTGCAGAATGGCACACGGTTAAGAGCCTTGCGCTCTGATACACTCAACTCGCGAACATCATCATAGAAGCCAGGTATAGCGATGTGTCCATCCTCGCCCACAATCTGCGACAACATCTTTGACAGCACCATAGCAGGGTTATACACCGCACCACCATAGATGCCAGAGTGAAGGTCAGCTGCTCCATTTGACACACTAACCTCTACACCCGCAAGGCCTCGCAATCCGCAGGTAATAGAGGGAGTATCAAGGCCGAGCATAGATGTATCCGAAACAAGTATTACATCTGCCTTGAGCATCTTCTTATTTGCAGCACAGAACTTGCTAATCTGCGTAGAGCCACTCTCCTCCTCGCCCTCAAGCAAAAACTTAACATTACAAGGCAGCGAGTCTGTAGCACACATAGCCTCAAAAGCCTTGATGTGCATAAACGACTGACCCTTATCATCATCAGCGCCACGACCATAGATTCTACCATCCTTAATCACAGGCTCAAAAGGCCCTGTAGTCCACTCATCAAGCGGCTCTGGAGGCATAACATCGTAGTGACCATACACCATTACGGTCTTTGCCTTTGGCGATACTATCTTCTCTCCATATACAATAGGTGCACCCTCAGTAGCAATAACCTCAGCGTTATCAGCGCCCGCCTTTACAAGCGCTGCAGCGAGATGCTCTGCGCAACGCTGACGAGCCTCTGCATACTCTGTTACAGCACTGATTGAAGGGATGCGAAGGAGCTCAAAAAGTTCCTCTAAAAAACGCTCTTTATTGGCGTCAATATACTCTCTTACTTTGTCCATATTTTGAAGTTTTATAGGTTGCAAATTTCACTGATTTCCCTAATAAAACGCTGTGCCAACTCATCTGCCTCTACTGGCGATTTTGCCTCTGTATAGATACGGATAATCGGCTCTGTGTTTGACTTACGAAGGTGTACCCAACTCTGAGCAAAGTCAATTTTTACACCATCTATATCATTCACATTTTCAGAAGCGTAACGGTTCTTCATCTCAAGCAACACTTTATCTACATCTATAGCTGGCGTAAGCTCAATTTTATTCTTTGATGCGTAGTATGCAGGATATGTTGCACGAAGGGCTGTCATCGTCATATTCTTCTTAGCTAAATAGGTAAGGAATAGAGCTGTTCCAACAAGCGCATCACGGCCATAGTGAAGCTCTGGATAGATAACACCGCCATTACCCTCACCACCGATAATTGCACCAGTCTCCTTCATCTTTGCAACCACATTAACCTCACCAACTGCAGAGGCTGTATAACTACCCCCGTGAGCCTCTGTAACATCACGCAACGCACGTGAAGAACTTAAGTTTGAGACAGTATTGCCGACCTTCTGCGAAAGAATGTAGTCCGCAACGGCAACGAGTGTATACTCCTCCACAAACATTGTTCCATCCTCACTAACAAATGCCAAGCGATCCACATCTGGGTCTACAACAATACCCAAATCTGCACCCTCACGAACGATAACCTCTGAAATCTCTGTAAGATTCTGTGGTAGAGGCTCTGGGTTATGAGCAAACTCGCCAGTTGGCTCGCAGTTAAGTTCTACAACATCGCAGCCCAACTCTCTAAGCAATTTTGGTATTACAACGCCACCAATAGAGTTCACCGCATCAACAACAACCTTGAATTTACGAGCCTTTACAGCCTCAATATCTACAAGCGGAAGAGCAAGCACCTGAGAGATGTGAGTATCATTAAAATCTTCACTTAAGATAACCTTTCCAAGATGGTCTACATCAGGGAATTGGTAGCTATCGTCTTCTGCATAGGCAAGCACCTTTTTACCCTCTGCATCATTAAGAAACTCTCCCTTTTCATTGAGTAGTTTAAGGGCATTCCACTGCTTAGGGTTGTGAGATGCAGTAATGATAATTCCACCATCTGCCTTGTGAGTTATAACAGCCATTTCAGTACCTGGAGTGGTACATAGACCAACATTGATAACATTAACACCACAGCCGAGCAGTGTACCAACAATAATTTTCTCGACCATCTCTCCTGAAATTCGAGCATCGCGTCCTACAACAACAGTTAGACGCTTGCCATCATTCTTCTCACTCATAAAGCGAGAGTAAGCCGTTGTAAATTTAACAACATCAATAGGTGTAAGATTCTCGCCGGGCTGTGCACCAATAGTTCCACGAATTCCCGAAATAGACTTAATTAGTGTCATTTTTTTATTTTTAATAAAAAAGTTTAGCAAAATTTTTGAAATACGATGTAAATATATTACTTTTATGCCAATTATCCAACAATTAACAGATATTAAAACGATAATTATGAGTAAAAAGAGAACTATACCGGCTTCGGAACTCATTATAAATGAGGACGGTACAATATTCCACCTACACCTTTTACCGGAGCAGATTGCTGACATAGTATTACTCGTTGGCGATCCTGGTCGCGTGGAGATGATTGCCTCATTCTTTGACAGTCGCGAGTGCGAGGTCTCAAACCGCGAGTTTAAGACAATTACTGGTAGCTACAAGGGTAAGAGAATGACTGTTCTCTCTACTGGTATCGGCATCGGAAATATAGATATTTGCGTTACAGAGCTTGATGCTCTTGCAAACATTGACTTTACAACTCGTCAAGTTAAGGATAACTTCCGCCAGCTAACACTTGTTCGTCTCGGCACCTCTGGCGCACTGCAGGCTGATATTAAGGTAGGCGAGGCTATTTTTGCCAAGACATCAGTCGGTTTTGACGGTCTGCTGAACTACTATGCTGGCCGAAACGATGTTTGCGACCTTGATATTGAGAAGGCATTTATTGAGCATACAGGATGGAACGAACTTCTTCCAAAGCCATACTTCATTGATGCAGACCCATCACTGGCGGAGTTATTCAAGGAGACCACTCGTCAGGGTATAACCATTGCCGCCCCTGGTTTCTATGCGCCACAGGGTCGTTGGGTACGCCTTCAGCCTCAGGACATTAATCTAAACGAGAAGATTGAGTCCTTTGAGTACGAGGGTCGCAAGATTACCAACTTTGAGATGGAGAGCTCAGCTCTGGCAGGCATGGCGGCTCTTATGGGACACAAGGCAGCTACAATCTGCACAATCATTGCCCAGCGCATAGCACTTGACGCTTGCACAGACTACAAGCCATTTGTGCGCCATATGATTGCCTCTGCGCTTGACAAGTTAGCAACACTTTAGCAAATAATACTAAACAAATAAAATAACAGAAAGATGAAATTTACAGTATCTAGTTCGGCGCTTCTGTCTGTGCTTTCAACAACAGGCAAAGCTATCAACAACAAGAGTTCACTTCCAATTCTTGAGCACTTCCTTATGGAGCTCAAGGATGGCGTTCTTCGCGTAACAGCTTCAGATTCAGAGACCACGCTCATTGGTACGTTAGAGGTTGAGAATGTAGAGCGCGAGGGTATGGTTGCAGCTCAGGCAAAAGTCCTTCTTGACGTGCTCAAGGAGTGTTCAGAGATGCCTCTAACATTTGATGTAAACGAGAATACTTGGGAGATTAAAATCTCTTGGCACTCTGGTGGCTCATCAATCCCAGGTGCAAACCCTGTAAGCTATCCTACAAGCAAGACTCTTGCAGAGGATAAGACAGAGGTTACACTTGATGTTGATACGCTTATTAACGGCATCAACAAGACTATCTTTGCTACTGCAGACGACGAGTTCAAGCCAATGATGAACGGTATCTTCTTCAATATTGAGCCAAAGGGTATCACATATGTTGCTACAGATGCACGCAAGCTTGTTAAGTACACAGCAGAGTATGAGTGCAACGCTACTGCATCGTTCATCCTTCCTAAGAAGCCTGCAAACCTTCTCAAGGCTATGCTTCTGAAGGAGGAGGACGACGTGACTATCAGCTTTGACCAGAGCAATGCTATCTTCACTCTTAAGAACTACACTCTTGTTTGCCGCCTTATTGAGGGTAACTATCCTAACTATAACGTTGTTATTCCAGCAGCAAACCCTAACAAGTTGCTTGTTGACCGTGTAGAGCTTCTTAACAGTATCAAGCGCGTTGCTGTATGTGCAAACTCGGCTACAAATCTTATCCGTCTTGATATTGCAGACAACAAACTCACTCTTACTGCTCAGGACGTAAATTTCTACGTATCAGCAAACGAGACTGTAAACTGCTCTTACGAGGGTCAGCCACTCTCTATCGGCTTTAAGTCTGGTTTCCTTGTAGAGGTGCTTACAAACATTGAGACCCCTACAGTGCTTGTAGAGCTCGCAGACTCATCTCGCGCAGGTGTATTCAAGCCAGTGTATGACGATGTACAGAGCACTTCTACCCTGATGCTCATTATGCCGATGGTAATTAGCGCATAGTATGAAGCTAAACCTAAAAAGGCCGATAATCTTCTTTGACTTGGAGACTACCGGTACTGATACTTCAAACGACCGTATCGTTGAGATATCAATGGTAAAGGTCGCACCAGATGGAGAGAAGACGATTAAGACTCGCCGCATAAATCCAGAGATGCCGATACCTGCAGAGGCTACGGCCGTGCACCACATCACTGATGAGGATGTTAAGGATTGCCCAACATTCAAGCAGATTGCAAAGTCACTAAAGGCTTTTATGGAGGGTTGTGATTTTGGCGGTTTTAACTCTAACCGTTTTGATCTACCGGTGCTTGTAGAGGAATTTTTGCGTGCGGGAGTCGATGTAGACTTCCGCAAGCGCCGTTATATTGATGTCCAGAACATCTTCCACAAGAAGGAGGAGCGAACTCTTATTGCGGCATATCGTTTCTACTGTAACAAGGACCTTGAGGCTGCGCACAGCGCTGAGGCAGACACTCTTGCTACATATGAGGTACTTCTGGGTCAGTTAG
Organism: Alistipes sp.; assembly: GCA_017938765.1. Taxonomy (GTDB): domain Bacteria; phylum Bacteroidota; class Bacteroidia; order Bacteroidales; family Rikenellaceae; genus Alistipes. The sequence goes on from JAGBAX010000008.1 coordinate 119,462, forward strand.
AGCGATATGAGGATCTTCAGAATGATGTAGATTTTCTCTCTGAGTACTCTACACGCAACAGAACTGCCGACTTTGCTGGTCGCATAGGTTACGATGACAAGGAGCAGGAGATTTTCACTTTCGGTAAGTATAAGGGTCGCGTAGTGGCTGAAATCTTTGAGAAGGATCCAAGCTATTATGACTGGATGATGAACGGCGATTTTCCTCAATACACAAAGAAGATTATTACAGAGATTAAGCTCAGAAGCAAAAAGTTTTAGAGTAATAAATAGATGATTAAACGAATCGGCATTACCGCTATAGCCATTGTGCTTAGTAGCGGTGCGCTATTTGCGCAAAATGAGCAGATTGTCTATATAGACGGCGCAAAATACACCGTATACACCGTTGTCAAGGGAGATACCCTCTATTCTCTCTCAAAAAAATACGGACTTACAATAGATCAGCTCACAGAGGCAAATCCAACCCTTGCAGAGGGTCTAAAAGCGGGACAGAACATCAAAATTCCGCATGTGAAGGCTTTGGACAAAAGCTCCGACAAGAGTTCTAAGAAGATTGCAAAGCGCAATAAGAAACTTTTCCGCAACTATATTGTCCGCAAGGGCGATACAATGTACTCCATTGCTCGCATTTATGGAGTCTCTGTCGCTACGCTTATTGCAGACAATAGCGATATTGACCCTGCACATCTTGCAGTAGGAGCCAACATCCGCATTCGTCGTAGCGAGATTGGTACTGCAACAGAGCAAGATAATCGCGCACAGTTAGAGCAGCAAAAGCGCACAATGGAGAGTGTTACAACCGATTCATATAGCTACCACGTCGTACATAGCGGTGAGGATGCTAAATCTATCGCTTCACGATTTGGCACAACTGTAAAAAAGTTACTCGCTCTAAATGGCTTTACTTCCGAGGCAGATGTTCGCGAGGGTCTGATAATCAAAGTACCAAAAACATCTGACACTAAGTCTATTGAGAAAACTGACGAGCAAACATCTATAGACAAGCCTACGACAGAAGAGTCTAAAAAAGAGCAGGATAGGGTAGTCAAAGCAACCTTCAAAGCTCTAATTCCAAATGAGCGAGCCGAGGTGGCACTTATGCTTCCTCTGACTACTGCCGAGCGCAGACAACAAAATTTTATAGACTTCTATCAAGGTTTTCTGCTTGGCGCTGACCAACTACGTCTTAACGGCTACCAATCACACATCCACCTCTACAACACTGCACACGATAGTAGTAGAGTTGCAGATATTATTGAGAGTGGGGAGCTGAAAGGTATGAATCTTATCGTCGGACCAGTCTATGAGGATACACTTATTCCAGTTACACGATATGCCGAAAAGCACTCTATTCCTGTCGTGTCACCACTTGCTAACCTAACACAGACCACTGCAAGCAACCTCTTCCAGATGTCTCCACGTCCAAGTAGCAAGTATGACAAGGTTAAGAGTCTATTTGATGGCAGTCAGCGCATTGTTATCATATCCTCTGACACAGTAGACAAGGACTACGAAAATGAAATTATGCAGCTTATTGGTCAGACGCCTTATATCACTCATAAGTACGTATACGAGCATCCTTCAGTAATAGAAAAGAGAGAGAAGGCTCGTGCTGAGGGTGCTGAGGTTGCTCCATCTCCAAGTGATTTATCTCCACTGTTAGAGAGCGACCAGAATACACTCTTTGTCGTCCTTGGTGGTACAGAGGTAGAGGTAGACCGCATTCTTGCTGCATTGGCATCAGCGAACATCTCATTAAAATCTCGCTCAATGAAAGCCGCTCCATATATGGTGTTTGGTAATAACAAGTGGAATAGATACCGCAATATTGACCGCGCACTATTCTTCTCAAATAATGTTATCATGCTCTCAACATACCATACAGACCGCACTGTAGAGCCTGTACGCAAGTTCAGCGCAGAGTACATTAAGGCTTTTGGTTCTATGCCATCTCTATACGCCTACAGAGGATATGATGCCGCAACAATATTCATACAGACTCTATACGATAAGATTGAGAGCGGACTTATAAACGAGCTGTTTACACCGTTACAGACCCCATACTCGTTTACAGAGGATGAGCAAAGTGGTGTTCGCGTAAATAGCGAGTGGATACGAATAAACTACAACAGCAACTTCACAATCACAACAGAGTAATGCCAAACATCCCGACCAATATCCCTGAGAAGACCATTGAGCGACTTAGCGAATATCGTCGTACACTGCTCAAATACCATCGTCAAGGTGTGACACACATCTTCTCGCATGTGCTTGCTGGTATTCACGGTATTACAGCGGTGCAGGTGCGTCGCGACCTTATGCTTATTGGCTTTACAAGTGATGCCAAGAAGGGGTATGATGTAGGAGTGTTGATTGAGTTTATCAACAACATTCTCTATGGCGAGAACACGACAAACATCGCCGTAATTGGCATGGGTCACCTCGGACAGGCGATAACCAAGTATTTCAACAGCAAGCAGTTGAAACTCAAAATCACTGCAGCCTTTGATATTGACCAATCTAAGGTTGGAACTACAATTGACGACATTCCTTGCTATGCTATGAGCGACTTTGAGCAGGTGATGGAGAATAATGACATTAGCATTGTTATACTCTCGCTACCAGCTAAGGCCGCAACAGAACTTGTTGTTCCAATTATCAACGCAGGAATTAAGGGTGTGCTGAACTTTACTTCAGCACCGCTTAACTTTCCTCAAGGCATTGTTGTTGAGAACTATGATATTACTACCATTCTTGAAAAGGTGGCATACTTTGTTAAGGCCGCTGAGGAGAATGAAGCTAATTAGCAGTCACTATGCAGACCCTCTTTGGATTTGACAATCTTCCAGTAATAGAACACGCCGTAGCGACCGTTGGTTCATACGACGGAGTGCATCTTGGACACAAGGTGCTTATTGACCATGTGGTTGAGAGGGCTAAGCTGCGAGGAGGGAAGAGTATAGTGCTCACCTTTGAGCCTCACCCGCGCATTACACTTGGCAAGGCGGATGGGTTAAAACTTCTCACAACGGTAGAAGAGAAGCGTATAATATTAGAGCGCTTAGGTGTTGACTACATGTTAATTATACCATTTGACAAGGCCTTTAGTCAGTTGTCACACGACACTTTTATTCGCGACTATCTGCTTGCCAAATTACACATTGAGGAGCTTGTTGTAGGATATAATCATCGCTTTGGGCATAACAAATCTGGCGATTACGACTACCTATCTTCAAGCGGTATTGAGGTTACTCGCATTGACCAGCAGTTGGTTGAGAACAACAAGGTCAGCTCAACAATCATTCGCGAAACAATTGAGCGCGGTGATATAATATTAGCAAACCAACTACTGGGGCACACATATGTTATAAAGGGTAGAAGTGACAATGGTGGATTTATTGCTACTGATAGTTACAAACTCTTACCACCTGCAGGATGTTATAGGGCAGTTGTAAACGGATTAGAGAGTGAGATTAGTGTAGTAGACGGTGGTATACACTGCCAAGAAAACAACAGAGAGCTGACTATTGAATTATGATTACATTTGACACAAAAATTCGCGTTCTATACCGTGACACCGATAAGATGGGAGTGGTGTATCACGCAAACTATATCGTCTTTTATGAGGCGGCTCGCAACGAGATGTTCCGCGCAATAGGTCTGCCTTATACGATGCTTGAGCAGATGAACATCGTAATGCCAATAGTAGAGGTTGAGTCTAAATATAAAGCTCCGGCATACTATGACGACTTGCTCACTGTCCGTGCAACAATCAAAGAACTACCAGTTGTTCGCGCTATTGTTGAGTATGAGGTCTACAATGAGACTGGACAGCTACTAAACACTGGCAAAACCGTATTGGGATATGTAAACACAGAGCGTATGAGGCCTTGCCGAGCGCCACAAAAGTTTATTGATGAACTGCAGAAGTATTTTGAGTAGGGGTTGGGTAGTGATTATCTACCTTATGCTTGTTTGCCTATATTTCTGTCGCAAGGAGATAGGGCTAACAGGGCAGTTGATGTTTGATATCACAAAGACTCTTCCAGTGCTATTTCTTAGCATTGCGACCCTCTTCGCAAGCGACAGAGGGCTCATTTCGTTAGCATTACTACTCTCTGCTGCTGGAGATTTGGCTGGCGAAGAGGGAATTTTCCTACTACAGATAGCACTTTTTGCATTGGCTCACATTGCTTACATAGCAGACTTTTCAAAGCGCGTGACATTTAATCGTCGCAACAAAATCACTATAACAGTATGGGCACTCTTTGTAGCACTATTTGGAGGTTGGATTGTAAGCCATATCACTTCAGCAGCTATCATGGTTGCTTGTTCTATCTACATGCTTATTATTGGCTCAATGACCGCGCTATCTTTTGCCATAAAGGTAGAGTATAAACCTCTTTACATCATTGCTGCGCTCCTCTTTTTATTCTCCGACAGCTGTATCGCTTGGAATAAGTTTGTTGAGCATTTCTCTGGTGCGGGAGTAACAATAATGACCACATACTTTGCAGCACAAGGTCTTTTCGCATGGTTGGCAATTGGAAAGCGAGCATAAGTTGATAGATTTTATCACTGAGACCCTCTTTACTATAAACAACTAACCCTCACTACTATGGACTTTATCTATCCACTATTCATTGCACTACTTCCCGTAGCTCTACTTGTATACTACATCTTTAATAAAGACACCGAAAAAGAGCCCGTAAAGGAGCTATGGATTGCCTTTGGGTTTGGAGTTATCTCACTTTTTGTGTCACTCTTTTTCTCCCTGCCATTTGGAGAACTTGGACTATACACCGACGAGCCATCCACCATATTAGAGGCCATAGATGCATCATTTTGGAGCGCTGCTATTCCTGAAGAGATTGCTAAGCTTATAATGCTCTGGCTCTTTATGCGCAGATGTAAAGAGTACGACCAATATATGGATGGCATTATCTACGCAGTGTGCATATCACTGGGTTTCGCTGCTATAGAGAATATAATGTATGTATTTGATAGCGAGGAGTGGATGAGTACGGGCATACTCCGCGCTCTTACCGCTGTTCCGGGGCACTACTGCTTTGGAGTGTTGATGGGTTACTACTATTCAAAGGTAGAGTTTGGACACCACGCAACAGTAAAAGACAAAATAATGGTACTCCTTGCACCAATCATCACACACGGAATCTATGATGCTCTTCTATTTGTTGGAGCGCTGTATGCTGACACAGAATTAGATATAATAATTCTTCCTATTGTCGCGCTGTTTATATATTTCATCTACAAACTTCACAAATATTGCAGTAAACGCATAAGTGACACATTAGAACAAGACAGACTTGACATAGCACTCCGAGATGGAGGCAAAGATAAGTAGATGACAGAGCCTGTTTCGGCTCTGTCATTTTGTCTGCCAAATTGTCACAAGTAAGTATATAAACAATATTGGCACACCCTTTGACCTTAACTACAGCAGTCAATAATTAATAAAACTATATAAAATGGAGAGCAATATTAAAAATGGAACTATCGGTGTTACAACCGAGAACATCTTCCCAGTAATCAAACAATTCCTCTACTCTGATCAAGAGATTTTCTTGCGTGAGCTTGTTGCCAACGCTGTTGATGCAACAGAGAAACTCAAGACATTAGCAACCACTGGCACATTTAACGGTGAGGTAGGAGAGGTAAATATCCAAGTGGCTGTAGATAAGGACAACAAGACTCTTACTATTACTGACCGAGGCATAGGTATGACAGCTGATGAGGTTAATCGCTACATCAACCAGATTGCCTTTTCAAGTGCAGAGGAGTGGGTTGAGAAGTATAAAAATCAGTCAATAATCGGTCACTTTGGACTTGGCTTCTACAGCGCCTTTATGGTTGCAGACAAGGTTGAGATTTTCACTCAGTCTTACAAAACCGATGCAAAGGCCGTACACTGGAGCTGTACAGGCTCGCCAGAGTATGAGATGGAGGAGATAGAGGATAGTCGTGACCGAGGTACAACAATCGTTCTTCATCTATCAGATGATTGTCTGGAGTATACAGAGAGCAGCCGCATTAGCCAGTTGCTAAACAAGTATTGCCACTTTATGGCTGTGCCTATCGTATTTGACAGTAAGACTATCAATAATACAGAGCCGCTGTGGAAGGTTAAGCCATCCGAGATTACCGACGAGCAGTACAAGGAGTTCTATCAGGAGCTATATCCTATGTCAGAGGAGCCACTGTTCCACATACACCTCAATATTGACTATCCGTTCCACCTAACTGGTATTCTCTACTTCCCACGCATCAAAAACAACTTTGATATTCAGCGCAACAAGATTTCACTCTACTGCAATCAGGTATTTGTTACCGACTCGGTAGAGGGTATTGTTCCAGAGTATCTGACACTGCTACACGGAGTTATTGACTCGCCAGATATTCCACTCAATGTATCTCGCTCATATCTTCAGTCAGATAGCAATGTAAAGAAGATTTCAAACTACATCACCCGTAAAGTCGCAGACCGTTTGACAGAGCTGTTTACAACTGCGCGAGAGCAGTATGAGCAGAAGTGGGACGACCTAAAGATTTTTATAGAGTACGGAGTGCTTACTGACGAAAAGTTTGCTGAGAAAGCAGGCGGTTTTATGCTCTGGAAGTCAATTGATGGCAAGTACTTCACAGCAGATGAGTATCGCACACTTATTACAGAGAGCCAGACCGACAAATATGGCAATCTGATTATTCTCTACACTGACGATATTGCAGGAAAACACTCATTCATTGAGGCTGCAAAGGCAAAGGGATACAGTGTCCTTGAAATGGACGGTCAGTTAGATAGCCACTACATTCAATTCTATGAGAGCAAGAACGAGAAGGTGCACTTCGCTCGCGTAGACAGCGACATTATTGACAATCTTATCCAGAAAGATGAGCAAATCAAGATGTCACTTACCGACCTACAGCAGCAGATTCTACAGCCAGTATTCAGCTCTACACTTCCAGAGGGCGATAATAGGGTTATCAGCGTCGTTTTTGAGGCTATGTCAGAAAGTAGCACACCTGTTGTAATCACACGAAACGAGTTTATGCGCCGTGCAAAGGAGATGGCTCGCAATGGTGGCGGAAGCTATATGGGATTGAGTTACGACCAACTCCAAGACTTCTACACTCTGGTTGTAAATGGTAACAATCCTATCGTACACAGCGTTCTTGAGCAGGTTGAGAAGAGCTATGGTGATGACCTTAAGCAGATTAACAGCGCCATTGATGCAGCCAAGGCCGAGCAGAACCGTTTTGAGGAGGTTGTAAAAGATAAGTCCTACGACCAGCTCTCAGAGGAGGAGAAGAGTATGAAGCAGGAGCTTGAGCAGAAGGTTTCATCACTCACAGCACAGCGCAATGCGCGCCTAACTGAGATTGGAACAGAGAATGGCACAGTTCGCCAACTTGCAGACCTCGCTCTTCTTGAGGCAGGCCTTCTGACCGGCGAGAAACTCACTCAATTTATCCAGCGCTCAATGAGTATGCTCAAGTAGGGTAGCCGTAGTACAAAAATAGCCTATCTCAGATAGGCTATTTTTTTATTTCTCAAAATGTTGGTAGTCTTTTATTGTCTTATAGTCGCCTCCCCATTCAAAGCCATGCTCTAGAAATAGGCGGCAGCAGAGGTCGTCACGTTCTATCTTATACGGAAAAGCTCCGGAACGATTTACATATTCTGTAGCGGTCGCTGGGGCAACATAGACTCTATCGGGGTACTTTTTGACATATGGGTTATAGAGCGGATTAATATCCACAGCCATACCTCGACTATGAGCAGAGAGACGAGTACCGCCAGGGGTATGGCGGTAGTTAAATGCCGAGGAGTTATTTGCACGCATAGAGGTCTCATCATCAGCGTCATATTCATCTACAAGCACCATTCGCTCAATAGGATACCCTGCTTCATACAAACGGCGAAGTATCGTTACAACATCCTCAGCTATAGCGCGATTTACGACCATCTCACCCATCTTTGTCACACCCTCTTGCGTAATATGAAGCGCCTTGATATAACGAAGTTCTGTGCGAGGGATTGTGCACTCAGCCTTATAACTCTTACCCTTCATTCTATCAAAGGTCTTATCATCTATATCGCAGACCTTAAAGCAGTTATCAACGCCAAGCTGCTCCACCTCTGCCTTAGACACTGCGCTTCCTGCCTTCCAACATTCAAGTTGTGGTTGGGCAACAGCAGTAAAGAGTGAAAGCAGTGCAAATATTGTAAAAATCACTCTAATCATCCTACGACATATTTACCAAACGGCAATTTGGATATAACAAGTGCCACAACGGCGCAAACTACATATGTAAGCGCGGTTGAGATGAGCATAGTCCAAGGGGTAGCCAAGCCCCAAGTAGAGACATAGGAGAGGATAGCAACAAGAGCGAACATATGCATCAGATACATTCCGTAGCTAACCTTTGAAACTGGCAGCACAACTTTATCATAGAACCAACCGGAGCAGTTTATCTTCTTAAAGACAAGGAATACCGCGATAGCTGTCATTGCAACGCCCGTAGAGCAAAATCTCCAGCTCTGCTCCATAAGCACAGCTAAGTCAATACTCTGATTGACAGGATACTCCGCAGGAATCTGCTTCCAGAACCAAACTGCTGCAATCGCGTATCCTACAATCCACATAGGAACGGCCACAGCAAGAGTCTTACGCCAAGACCAGTCTACATATTTGCGGATATAGTGTGCAACGACAACATAGCCAATAAATCCGCTGATGTAATATAATGAGCCAAACTCATTCCAGTTTGCTACGCCATAAACTTCCGCTCTACCATAAAGTGCAAGCGCAGCTTGATTAAGAAAAGGCACCAGTGTAGTAAACGCCCAAGCGGCAATAAAAATCTGCTCGCCTCGTTTGCTTACCTTCTCAACCCAAGGAGAGAGAAGAGGCATAAGAATATAGACCCCAATAAGCATATAGACAAACCAGAGGTGTCCAGAGTGCATATTGAAGTTAAGAAGCAGATTTTTGATGTTAGACATAACATCAAACCCCTCGCTACAGCCCCACATAGGCACAAGAGCATAGATAATGCTCCACACAGCCAACGGAACTACGACCCTTACAACCCTACGACGGAAGAAATCTGCCGTTTCAACCTTGAGTGGAAAGAGTAGATAGCTTGATGTCATAATAAAGAGTGGCACTGCACAGCGCAAAGCCGAGTCAAAAATGGTGACCCAAAAGGCATCATAGCTATTTGCGATATATGTACCCTCGCCACCCAAGTAGAACGGCTCGCAAGCGTGTACAAGAATAACCATAAAGCAGGCTACAATACGCAGATAGTCTAAGAAAACAACTCTGTTATTACTCATAATCGGCAGGTTTAAAAAAACAGTCCACCTGTGCAGGCAGACTGTTTCGTATCTATATTAAAGCAAAGCCTCAATCTTTGCAACAAGGTCGTTGCGTGAGATAGCGCCAACATGCTTATCAACAACAGCGCCATCCTTAATAAAAATAAGGGTAGGGATGTTGCGAACACGGTATGTAGCAACTACATCATCAGAATCGTTCTCAATGTTGCACTTACCGATGTTTACACGATCTGCGTACACCTCGGCAAGTTCCTCTACAATTGGAGCGATTGTGCAGCATGGACCACACCACTCTGCCCAGAAATCAATAACAGCAGGCTTAGACTCGGCAACGATAGCCTCATAGTTCTCATTTGTAATGTTAAGAGCCATAATAGTTGAATTTTAAATTGTTTATAATGATTAACTTAATGTATACTTTACTTGATATTTATCTAACACTTTTCTTATATTGTCGTTAAATTGGATTCGGATCTTCTTTGCGTGCATATTTACACTAACACCCGAAGCACTATCGTAGAACATAACTTGAACAATAGTCTTGCCCTTTGACACCTTAGCCGCCTCGTACAACTCCTCGACAAAGTCCTCGCTTATCTGATCAACATCCAGATAGAGCATCAACTGTTGTATACCATCAACAACATCGTTAAGCTGTGTCATTGAACTGATACTAAAGAAGGTACGAGTCTTAGGATTAAGCTGGTGTATGTCGTCCTTATCATAGGTCACAAACGACTTAACCTCGCCACGAATAAGCAGGTAGTAGTCTGGATGCAGGAAATGCCTAAAGCGTTCAAAGTCCTTACGTCGTAGGCGGAACTCATACTTATCTGTATAATCCTCTACAACAAGTACTCCATACTGATATTTGCCATCAGGTGTTGTTCGCTCCTCTCCAGAGATTGTCACGCAGGCAAACGCAAGCTCTCTTCCCACATTCCTATCCATCTCATTTACATCCGTAATCGTAGCATTACAGAACTGATCAATAATAGGCTTATAATCATCCAACGGATGAGAAGAGAGATAGATACCTACAACCTCGCGCTCCTTACCCAAGCGCTTGAGCGTACTCCACTCGTCACACACAGGCGGAGTCGGTCTCTGAATACCACCGCCATTAAACTCCTCAAACATACCAAAGAGGCTCTGCTGGGCATTCTGCTTCTCCTCTATCTGACGCTGACCATAGCGCATAAGAAGCTCCAAGAATGTAACTACAGAATCTTTATTCTCTGGAGCAAAGAACTTACAACGGGAGAATGGTGCGATTGAGTCAAAGCAACCTGCATAAGCCATATTCTCCAGACACTTACGATTAACTACAGAGTAATTCACACGCTCAAAGAAGTCGTATACATCCTTATACTGACCGCCGCGCTCGCGCTCATTAATAATCGACTGAGCAGCCGCCTCGCCAACACCCTTAATAGCCGCAAGGCCAAAGCGGATATCACCTGCGTGGTTACTTGAGAAACGGAGCATAGACTCATTAACATCAGGACTCAGTACCTTAATGCCCATCTGCTGACTCTCGTTAATATACTCCGTAAGGGTAGTGATATCGTTAAGGTTACTACTGAGCAATGCCGCCATATACTCTGACGGATAGTTAGCCTTAAGGTAAGCAGTCTGGTATGCAACCCACGAGTAGCAAGTTGCGTGCGATTTGTTAAACGCATAAGAGGCGAACTTCTCCCAGTCAGCCCAAATCTTCTCAAGCACATCCTTGTCGTGCCCATTACGGATACCACCCTTTAGGAACTTAGGCTTAAGCGCGTCCAGCTTATCCTTCAACTTCTTACCCATCGCCTTACGCAGAGTATCAGACTCTCCACGAGTAAAATCAGCAAGAAGGCGAGACAGAAGCATCACCTGCTCTTGATATACAGTAATGCCGTAAGTATCCTTCAGATACTTCTCCATAATTGGAATATCGTAGACAATCGGCTTACGTCCTTGCTTACGGTCAATAAAATCAGGAATATAATCCATTGGACCTGGACGATATAGGGCATTCATCGCGATAAGATCCTCAAAGACACTCGGCTGCAACTCTCTCAAATACTTCTGCATACCAGGAGACTCAAATTGGAACGTACCGACAGTGCGGCCCTCGCAGTAGAGACGATATGTCGCGGGGTCATCAATTGGAATATGGTCAATATCAACCTCCACGCCCTTGATACGACGGATATTTTCTATCGCATCCTTCATAATGGTGAGGTTCTTAAGTCCCAAGAAGTCCATCTTGATAAGACCCGTATCCTCAATCACTGAGCCCTCATATTGAGTCACAAGCATCTTTTCGCCAGTCTCCTTGTCATCAGCCGTAGATACTGGTACCCAATCTGTAATATCATCGCGACAAATAATCGTTCCGCAGGCGTGAACACCCGTACCGCGAACATTACCCTCAAGCTGTAGAGCGTACTTTATTGTATCACGTAATATCGGGTTATCAGAGCTTGCAGCTGCCTGCAACTCTGGGACATAAGCAATTGAATTGGCAAGGTTCACCTTAAGCTGCTTATCCTTATTTTTTGGATCTGGGATACGCGCAGGGATAAGTTTACAAAGACGATCTGCATCCGCCAAAGGTAACTGCTGTACTCGTGCTACATCCTTAAGAGCCATCTTGGTAGCCATAGTACCGTATGTGATAATATGGGCAACCTTCTCCTTACCATACTTATTTGTCACCCACTCAAGTACACGACCACGACCCTCATCGTCAAAGTCTATATCAATATCAGGTAGTGAAATACGGTCTGGATTGAGGAATCGCTCAAACAGCAGGTCGTACTTAATAGGGTCAATCTGCGTAATGCCAAGACAGTATGCTACTGCCGAGCCAGCTGCCGAGCCTCGGCCAGGGCCTACCCAAACACCAAGTTCTTTACGAGCAGCAGAGATAAAGTCTTGAACAATAAGGAAGTATCCCGGAAAACCCATCGTCTTCATAATGTGTAGCTCAAACTTTATTCGCTCCGCCGTCTCTTCATCAAGTGGGTCTCCATAGCGCTTCTTAGCACCAATCATTGCCAAATGCGCCAGATAATCAGCCTCAAACTTGATACGATAGAGACGGTCATAGCCTCCAAGCTTGACAATCTTCTTCTGAGCATCCTTCTCGGACATTATCTCATTACCATTCTCATCGCGCGTAAACTCATTATACAAATCCTGCTCTGTATATCGCTGACGATACTCCTCCTCTGTTCCAAAGTCAGCAGGAATATCAAACATCGGCATAATAGGGTCGTGATTGATTGAGTAGCTCTCAACCTTATTACAAATCTCAAGGGTGTTTTCCAGCGCCTCAGGATAGTCTGCGAAGATTTCACACATCTCCGCGCGAGTCTTCATCCACTCCTGCTTAGAGTAGAGCAGACGATCTGGGCTATCAAAGTCCTGACGGGAGTTGATAGTAATCAGTCGGTCGTGCGCCTCCGCATCCTCCTCATTCACAAAGTGGACATCGTTTGTGCAGACCAACTTGATATTATGCTTACGAGCCAACCTTACAAGGTGCTCATTTACCTGTTGCTGCACTTTATATGTCTCGTGATTTGCTCTCTCAACAGTGGCTCTATGTCGTTGTAGCTCAAGATAGTAATCATCCCCAAAGAGGTTCTTATGCCACAGCAGTGCCTGCTCCGCCTCCTCCAACCTTCCAGCGGTAATAAGTTTTGGAATCTCGCCACCGATACATGCTGAGCAGCAGATAAGACCCTCATGATACTTCTCCAACTCAGTATGGTCAGTTCGTGGACGGTTATAAAAACCCTCCGTCCAAGCACGAGAGACAATCTTAATCAAGTTCTTATAGCCCTGCTCATTCTTGGCAAGCAGAATAAGGTGCCAACCGCCCTTATCCTCCTTCACCTCTTTACGCTTTAGACGCATAGCCGTGCGAGCAACATAAACCTCACAACCGATTATAGGCTTAAAGTCCTCAATAGCCTCTAATGAAGCTATCTTCTCCTCGGCAGTTTGTACATTAAAGCCAAACTCTGCCTCCATTGACTCAACAGCAGTAAGAGTCGCCTTAAGCTCTGTCAGAGCCTCGTTATCCTCAAGCGAATAGGCCTCACTTGTATCAACAACAGCCTGTTTTGCAGCAACCTGCTCCTTTAGTTCACCCTTGTACGCTGCCAAATCAGGATGTTCAGCAAGCATACCTACCATACGCTTCATTAGCTTGGTAAGGCTTTCTATCTTGTCGTGTTTAGCACCATTTTTCTTGGCGACATAGTTCCAGAACTCCTTGATACCAAACATATTACCGTGATCAGTCACAGCAATGCCTGGCATACCATCCTTTAGAGCCTTGTCTACAAGACGAGCGATGCTTGCCTGTCCATCAAGCAGTGAATACTGAGTATGTACGTGAAGGTGTACAAAATTTTGCATAGTCACATTAGTCATATATAGTCTGTCGTTAAATTCACTCACCAAAATAGGGTAAAGATGTACTATCTAACGACAGTGTAAATATCCGTCACAAATATAAGATAATTTTTGAGATTTTTGGAATAGCTCTTGCAAGAAATAAACAAAATCACTAAATTTGATAGACAAACCAAAAACCATAATCTTATGCAGACACAGGAATTGGTTGTAATCGCCGAATACAACTCTTATTTAGAGGCAGAAATGGCAAAGAGTATTGTAGCCAGTGCTGGTATCTATGCCGAAATTCGTAACGAGTATATGTCTACCGCCTACGCAGTAGCTATACCTCCGCAGTTGTTAGTCGCTTATGAAGATGTTGAGCAAGCACAAGAGCTTCTCAGAATTCATCCTTAGCACTCCAAATCTCCCACGAGGCCTCCGCCTGACGACGAAACATCTCGCCGCCACCGATTGTTGTTGCACCTTGCGCAGCTCCAAGAGCAAGAAAACGCGTCTGTGCAGGATTGTATATAAGGTCAAAGAGAATATGATTTTTGCCTATCGCACAGTATGGCAACAGTGGCGCATTGTCTATATTTGGGAACATACCCACTGGCGTGGCATTGACAATTAGTCGCACAGATGCAATCAGCTCCTCTGTTATGTCGCTATAGCATAAAACACCCTCCGCAGAGCGACGAGAGACAGTCGTAGTCTCCATACCAATCTCTTGTAACACATATTTTACAGCAGCAGCCGCACCGCCCGTTCCCAAAATAATCGCCCGCTGACCACAAAGGTCGTATGGCAATAGGGTAGCGCGAATACCCACAGCGTCTGTGTTGTAGCCGTGCAGCAAGCCTTTGCTATCTACCTTAACACAATTTACCGCACCTATAGCCTCCGCCTCTGGACTAATTGTCGCCAGATAGGGGATGACCGCCTTTTTGTGCGGTATCGTGACATTAAAACCAGACAAACCACCCTTAATGCTATCAAGAGCAGTAATATTTTCTATCTCATAGAGGGTGTACTGAGCATCAATAGCCTCTCTGCTGAATTTATCTGTAAAGTAAGCAGCCGAGGCAGAGTGCCCAAGTGGGTATCCTATAAGTCCAAAGTGTTTCATAGCTACAAAGGTATAAAAAATAGCGATACAGAGAACTGCATCGCTACAAACTTTTTCAGTTTTTCAGAGATAACTACTCCTTCTCAAAAAACTCTGGTTTGCTCTGCTTGATAAAATCTATAACCTCCTCAAGCCCCTCTGTAAACTTCAGAAAGTCCTCCTTGTAGAGGAAAATCTTGTGACGGTCAAACGAGAAAGTGCCATCTGCGTGGCTAACCTTGCGCGACTCAGTAATTGTAAGGAAGTAATCCCCACCGCGTGTAGCTCTAACATCCAAAAAATATGTTCTACGACCAGCTTTAATAGCCTTGGAGAGAATCTGATCGCCGTAATCCTCGCCTTCAAATTGGTGTGATAATGATGACATTGCTGTAATATAATGTGTGTACTGAGTACAAATATAGTCAAGATTTGCGACTTTGGAAACTTTTTACAACATTTTTACCCAATTCAACAAAATATGGCAGCCAAATTTGGCTACCATATTTTCTGTATTGTTCTGGTTTTAGAACTTACTGCTAACTTCTTCAGCAAAAGTAGCGATAGGAAGTGTCTCCTGCTCGCCCGTAGCCATATTCTTAACAGTCGCAAAACCCTGCTCAAGCTCGTTGCTACCGATAATTACAACATATGGAATCTGTCGGCGGTTTGCATACTCCATCTGTTTCTTCATCTTCGCGCTATCTGGATATAGCTCGGCAGAGATACCTCTCTGGCGGAGCTGATTTACAAGGGCGAGCGATGCAAGCGCCTCCTTCTCGCCGAGGTTTACAAAGACAATCTTTGTTGCCGCCGTAAGATTCTCTGGGAAGAGGTTTAGACCCACCATAACATCGTAGATGCGGTCAGCGCCAAATGAGATACCCACGCCCGACACATCTGGCATACCGAAGATACCCGTAAGGTTGTCATAGCGACCACCGCCACAAATTGAGCCAATAGCAAAATCATTTGCCTTAACCTCAAAGATTGCACCCGTATAGTAGTTAAGTCCGCGAGCCAATGAGAGGTCAAGCTCAACATTGAGCTTATAGCCCGCAGCAGCTACGCAGTCAAAGACTTTGCGCATCTCGGCAACACCCAGCAGACCAGTCTCCGAATCGGCAAGAATAGTCTCCAAAGTATCTAACTTCTCGGCTGTTGTACCGCTCAACTCAAGTATTGGTTGAAGTTTAGCAACTGCTGCCTCATCAATACCGCGCTCAGCAAGCTCCGCCTTGACATTGTCAAGACCAATCTTCTCAAGCTTGTCAATAGCTACGGTAATATCAATCATCTTGTCGGCGTGACCCATAACCTCTGCAATACCGTAGAGAATCTTGCGGTTGTTCATCTTCAGAGTCACACCAATGCCCAAGCGAGCAAATACATCCTCTACGATACCGACAAGCTCAACCTCATTGAGCAGAGACTTTGAGCCGATAACATCCACATCACACTGATAGAACTCGCGATAGCGACCCTTCTGCGGACGGTCAGCGCGCCAAACTGGCTGAATCTGATAGCGCTTGAATGGGAAGACAATCTCACTCTGGTGCTGCACCACAAAGCGCGCAAAAGGAACGGTAAGGTCATATCTGAGACCCTTCTCGCAAATCTTTGACGCCTCCGTAAGCTCCGACGGCTGCAACTTTGCCGCATAGTCGCCAGAGTTGAGAATCTTAAAGAGGAGCTTGTCGCCCTCGTCGCCATACTTACCCAGCAGGGTAGAGAGGTTCTCCATTGCTGGAGTCTCTATCGGCGCATAACCATTAAGCTCAAAGACAGAGCGAATGGTGCTAAATATGTAATTACGACGCATCATCTCAACCGGTGAGAAGTCACGCGTACCCTTTGGAATTGACGGTTTCTGTGCCATATCTTTTATGTATTTCAGCTTTAATACTACTGATTTTCAGTGAGTTTACGGTACTTTACGCGCTTTGGAGTAAGGTCAATACCCTGAGACTTCTTCCACTCCTCGTACTCTGAATATGAGCCCTCGTAGAAGACAACCTTTGAATCGCCCTCAAATGAGAGGATATGAGTTGCAACACGGTCAAGGAACCAACGGTCGTGCGAGATAACAACAGCACAGCCAGCAAAGTTCTCAAGACCCTCCTCAAGTGCACGAAGTGTATTGACATCAATATCATTGGTAGGCTCATCAAGCAGAATAACATTACCCTCCTCCTTGAGCGCAAGGGCGAGGTGCAGTCGGTTACGCTCTCCACCAGACAGAACACCACACTTCTTCTCCTGATCAGCACCAGTGAAGTTAAATCGTGCCACATATGCGCGAGCAGGCACCTGACGGTTGCCAAGAGTGATAATATCGCTATTCTGCGAGATAACCTCGTAGACGGTCTTCTCTGGGTCAATAGAGGCGTGCTGCTGATCTACATAGGCGAGCTTTACGGTCTGGCCGACTGTAAAAGTACCGCTTGTAGGCTGCTCAAGACCCATAATCATACGGAATAGGGTAGTCTTACCTGTTCCGTTAGGGCCGATAACACCGACGATACCCGCAGGTGGAAGCTGGAAGTCAAGACCCTCATAGAGCACTCTATCCCCATAGGCCTTTGACACGCCGTGAGCCTCAATAACCACATCACCCAAGCGCGGACCGTTAGGAATATAGATTTCAAGCTTCTCCTCCTTCTGCTTTGTATCCTCATTGAGCATTCGGTCATAAGCCGACAGACGAGCCTTGCTCTTTGCACGACGACCTGCAGGGGCCATATTAACCCACTCAAGCTCGCGCTCCAGAGTCTTACGACGCTTGCTCTCCTGCTTCTCCTCCAGTGCCATGCGGCGAGTCTTCTGCTCCAACCAGCCAGAGTAGTTACCCTTCCAAGGAATACCCTCGCCACGATCAAGCTCAAGAATCCAGCCTGCAACATTATCAAGGAAGTATCGGTCGTGGGTAACAGCGATAACTGTACCCTTATACTGCTGAAGGTGCTGCTCCAACCAGTCAATAGACTCAGCATCAAGGTGGTTGGTAGGCTCATCAAGAAGAAGCACATCTGGCTGCTGCAACAGCAATCGGCACAGAGCAACACGGCGACGCTCACCACCAGAGAGAACTGCCACGCTCTGCTCTGGGTCTGGACAACGAAGGGCATCCATAGCGCGCTCAAGGACACTATCAATCTCCCAACCATTTACCTGGTCAATCTTCTCGTAAACAACACCCTGACGCTCAATGAGTGCATTCATCTCATCATCAGACATCGGCTCGCATAGCTTCATATTAATATCCTCGTACTCCTTAAGAAGCGCGACAGTCTCTGCGCAACCCTCCTCTACAACCTCGCGGACGGTCTTTGAGTTATCAAGTTGTGGTTCCTGCTCCAAGTAGCCAACAGTATAACCTGGAGAGAAGACAACCTCACCCTGGAAGTTCTTATCAATACCTGCGATAATCTTCATCAGCGTAGACTTACCAGAGCCATTAAGACCGATAATACCGATTTTCGCGCCATAAAAGAATGAGAGGTAGATGTTGTTAAGCACCTTTTTCTGATTGGTAAATGTCTTGGACACGCCAACCATCGAGAAGATAATTTTTTCGTCTGCCATATGAATATTTTATTTCTATTTTATTTAATTTGCCAATTTGGGCAAAGATACAAAATTTTAGGCAATAGCAAGGCTATTTTGCAAAGTTTTTGTACGTCTATGAACGAATAACGCTAAAACATTGATTATGAAAAGTATCAAAGGCACACTTACAGAACAAAATCTGCTCAAAGCATTTGCTGGCGAGAGTCAGGCTCGCACCCGCTACACATTTTTTGCATCAACAGCAAAAAAGGAGGGGTATGAGCAGATTGCAGCTACCTTTTTGGAGACTGCCGAGCAGGAGAAAGAGCACGCAAAACGATTCTTCAAATTTATGGAGGGAGGACTTGCCAACATCTACGAGGCGACGTATCCCGCAGGAAAAATTGGCACTACAACAGAGAACCTACTTGCCGCAGCATTAGGCGAAAAAGAGGAGTGGGATATCCTCTATCCTACATTTGCACAAATAGCTACAGACGAGGGTTTTACAGAGATTGCCGCAGCATTTAACAACATTGCATCGGTAGAGGCTGAACACGAACGTAGATATCTAAAACTCTTGAGCCGAATAACACACGGAGATTTCTTCCACCGCGATGATGAGATATGGTGGCAATGCCGAAACTGTGGATATATCATCCGCGCGACAGATGCACCAAAACTCTGTCCGGCATGTCTACATCCAAAGGCATTCTTTGAGCCTATGAAAGATAACTATTAAAAAACAGAGGCTACCCGATTGGTTAGACAGGCTTTATTTTTAACTCACTGATTTTCAGTGTTAGTTTTTACGAAAATTACGAAATTCTACATAGGAGACTACATGAAGGTCGTAATTAAGCCAACTAACTACGAGCACAAAGGTAGACAAATCTTTTGAAAG
>JAGBAX010000009.1 GCA_017938765.1 Alistipes sp.
AAACTTGGCAAGCAATCTCTCTTTTCCATTGTACCATCTGCGATGGCAAGCTAAATCCGAATAAACACACAGACGAAGTCTGTACCTCTGTAAGGCTAATGGCCAATGGCTAATAGCCAACGGCCAATTTTGTCGTCAGAGTGGTGCATTTACAACGCTCAATAAAAAATGTCTGCGCAGGATAGTACTACAGCGTACAGCCCAGCAGGCATTTTTTATTAGCGGCAGGAAATGTGCCACTATCACGACAAAATCACAGGTAGCCGAGTGATACTAACAACTCTCTTACCTCCACCCAATCAACATAAGGACGAATTGAGGTAGGTGAAGTCTTAAGTGGTATACCGAGTGCGGCATCATCTATATATAGGTCAGCATACACCTTAGGTGAGGCGGTCCAAGACTTCTGGTCGGGATTGTGGTTTACACCATATAGAGGTATGCCATTATCCTTAAACCACTTCACTGCATCCTTCTCTAACTTACCACTACGCATAGTGTTAAGGACCAGATGATAGCCAGCATCGGCCAGCTCCCTAAGTACGGGAACTGCGCCGATGTCGCTTCCTATATATGGATAGTCGTGTGTAACACACGTGCCGTCAAAATCTACGGCGATAACCAGTTGTGGCATACACTACCTTGACAATTTACGCTTATTGACCCACTTTCTCAGGCCAAGCAGGCAGAGGAATTTCTCAAAACTGCTATATACGAACTCATCGCTATCATTACTTGTATAAGTATATGAGTATCCATAGCGGTGATTACGCTCTGTAGCGCCATTAAGCACAATAGACATATTACGCAACTTATTCTGGCGATAGAGGTTTTCAATATCTGGCAGCTGGCTTCGGTCAAGCAGACCCTCACGCACTACATAGAGGCTCAAGTCAGCAACGCGGCTTGCAATAAGAGCATCGGCGATAACCAGTGCTGGAACGCTATCAATAAGAATATAGTCGTACATCTTACGGCACTCAGCAATAAGTTCATCAAGACGCTTTGAGAGAAGCTGCTCTGCTGGGTTTGGCGGCTGGAGACCTGCGTAGATACAGTCAAAGTTCTCATGGATATCTGTTTTGCTGATAATATCGTTAACAGTAACGCTCTGGTCACTCATATACTTTGAGATACCATTTGGATTATTGCGCTGACCCATATGCTTACTCATTGTACGACGGCGCAAGTCAAGGTCAATAAGCAGCACCTTATTACCAGAAAAGGCGTATGTCATAGCAAGGTTTGTAGAGACAAAGGTCTTTCCAGCATGCTCATTAGAGGAGGTGATAAGGAATACCTGCTGACGACCAGTGGTGTTCATAAAGCCCATATTGGTACGGATAATACGGAATGCCTCAGAGATGTTATCGCGACCATTCTCTCTAACTGCGACACCACGAGCACTCTTCTTGCCCGCAAAGATAGGAATATCGCCCAGATATGGAACACTTGTAGCCTTCTCAATATCACGACGACTACGAATTGTAGTATCCATAAGCTCTCTCAAGTATAAGAATGCGAATGGAACAGCGCAACCGAGCACAAGCATAATGAGCATAATAAAGCTCTTACGAGGTGCTATAGGGCGCATAGGGCCAAAAGCAGAGTCAATAATACGCGCTGTATTCTCAGTAATAGCCAGTGAGATAGCATTCTCCTCACGCTTGTTCAAAAGATAGAGGTATAGCTCCTCCTTGATTCTCTGCTGACGAGCAATAGTAAGATACTCCTGCTCCTGAAGAGGGACACTGCTTATTCGAGCATCGGTCTTACCCTGCTCACGACGCAGGTTCTTGAGCTGGATATCCAGAGTTGCGATGTTTGAGTCCAAAGAGGCAAGAATCGCCTTCTTCATTGCTACGCGGTTTGCATTGAGCTGCTGGATAACAGGGTTATTAGCAGAGCTATTCTGGAGCAACTTCTCGCGACGAAGAACGAACTCGTTATAGGCAGCAATCTGAGTTGCCAGAGAGCTAGTAGCACCACCATTATTACCGAAACCAGTGGCTGGGATAAGGCTATTCTCCTTCTCTGGGTCGTTCAAGTAGTCCTTAATAAACTTTGACATCTCAAGCTGGCTCTCAGTGCTAAGCACATCGGCCTGAAGCTTGGTTGATACAGTAAGGTTCTTCTCTGTCTCTGCCTGAATATCAACCATAGAGTTACGGGTCTTGAAGGTCTTGATATCGCTATCTACAGCGCCCAACTCCTTACTTATAATGGCCAGACGAACATCAATAAAGTCTGCTGTAGCCTCAGCAATCTGCTGCTTATCGTTCACTGCATCCTCGTTATATACATCAATAAGTGTATTAATAACGTCCTCAGCACGCTTTGCTACAATATCGTTAAGCGAGATAGTAATGATTGAAGACATCTTATTTGCTACAGCCGACTTCATAGCCGTGCGGTAGTGCGAAGCAACAGCCTCCTTAGTACTCTTTGATACTGAAATAGTCTTACCAATATAATCCTCCTCCATATAGAGAGACTTGTTGATAACAATCTCACCCGCAGGAGTCATTATAGTTGCGCCATAAGGTGCGGTAGCCTCAAAGTCGCTATCGTCACTCTCCTCATCGCCGACAGTTGCGCGAACAAAGTCGTAGATATATACCTCATCTGCGCCCAAATCTACGCTAAATTTGCAACGCTCCTGACCATTATCATTAACAAAAAGCACCTCAATAGGGCTACGACGATAGAGATCTACAGTACGCAGACCTGAACGAGTAGTGTAGCTCACTGTAAGGCCAAGGCGATCTACAACATCTACCATCAAGCGACGCGCTTGGAGGACAAACAACTCATTATCCACATTACGACGAGTAGACAGACCTGCAAGCTCACCGAATATCGCCATCTCATTAGCACCACTACCCTTACGGCTATCCTTAACCATAATAGTAGCTTCACGCTTGTATACTGGGGATGTCTTCATGATGTAAAGCACACCCACAAAAAGGAAGAGCACTACAGAGATAACAAACCAGTACCAATTCTTCAGAACCATTGATACCATATCCTGCAGGCTAAATGCCTGAACCTCATTTGCACCATTTTCTGGAGTTGAAACTACCCCCTGCTCAAGTTGATTATTCTGATTCATAATTATTTAGCAAAATTGAGAATTGTCATTAAAAGTGAAGCGGCTGAAAGGAACGTACTGGCAATAGAGATCCAGAAACTACGGTTCTGGTTAATCTCACCAGTTGCAGCACGCTGCTTCTTAGGCTGAACATAAACTACATCGCCCTGCTGAAGGTAGTATGCAGGTGATGCAAAGCACTGAGCATCAAGCAAATTGACACGGTAGGTCTTTGTCTGACCATTCTCCTTACGCACAACTGTAACATTCTCACGATTACCGTAGATAGTCATATCTCCAGCCATAGCCAGTGCCTCAAGAATAGTAACCTGATCACGGGTAACATCAAACTCACCCGGACGAGCTACCTCACCCATTACAAAGAGTTTCATATCAGCAAACTGAATATTGACTGCCGCGTCTGCAATATAGCCACCATCAATAATTCTCTTTGCAATCACATCAGCAAGCTCGGTTCGGGTCTTACCAACACACTGAACATTACCGATAATTGGCATATAGAGATTACCCTCTGCATCCACAGTTCTAATCTGCAAACTCTGACTTCCACTTACTGAGGTCTGACCCATTGGGCTATTTGTCAGCGAGTTGTAAGATGTCATAACATTAAACGGAGAGGCAAGCTCAGGATCCTTACTTGAGACTACAACAGTGAGTCGGTCATGAGGCTTAATGCGAATTTGGCTCTCGTGAGCAACATTTACAGCAGCATTGTCCTGAGCATCCTGTATGTAAGCTGTACGCTGGATAGCTGTACAGCTGCTAAGGAGCAATGCCCACATTACCAGATAGATAAACTTTGTAATTTTCATCGTTATATATTATTAATTATTAATCCAGTGCAACCCACGCATATATATACACGCGTAAATCGTGACAAAGATAGTAAAAATTATTTAAATAATAAAAGATAAAATAAGAAAGTTTCACGTTTTTACTATAAATTCGTATATTTGCACTGCACAAAAAGGCTTTTACAAGATGAAACACCCAGAGTGGAGTTACAGCGCAGTGCTGTACGAGATGAATGTTCGCCAGCTTACTTCTGAGGGTACGCTTGCTGCCGCAGCAGAGCATCTACCTCGCCTAAAAGAGTTGGGAATTGATTGTATTTGGCTTATGCCTATTTACCCTATCGGAGCAGAAAACCGAAAGGGAAGCGAGGGCTCGTATTACTCAATTTCTGACTACTGTAATATCAATCCATCTTTTGGTAATTTTGACGACTTTGATGCTTTTGTTACGGCCGCTCATAATCTTGGACTGAAGGTAATCCTTGACTGGGTTGCAAACCATACCGCACGCGACGCTAAGTGGTTGCAGGATAAACCATTAGATTGGTACAAAAGAGACGAAAACGGGGTAGCTCAAGTACCTTGGGACTGGAGCGACACGGCGCAGCTTAACTACGATAATCGCGATGTATGGCAGGGACAGATTGAGGCTATGAAGTTCTGGATAGAGAGGCACAATATTGACGGTTTTCGTTGCGATATGGCGATGCTTGTTCCGATAGAGTTTTGGCAGGTTGTTCGCTTCTCACTTAATCAGATTAAGCCAGACATCTTTCTACTTGCCGAAGCCGAGGAGGACAACCTCTTTCAGAACGCCTTTGACGCCTGCTACTCGTGGAGATTGCACCACGCAATGTGCGATGTTGCACAAGGGAAAAGTCGCGTATGGACTCTTCGCGACACGATACACGCTGACCGCCGCCGCTTTCCAAAGTGGAGTATGCGCATGACATTCACATCTAATCACGACGAAAACTCTTGGTCGGGCAGTGAGTTTACCCGTTTTGGTGCGGCTCTTGAGCCTATGGCTGCGCTTACTTTCCTACTCCCAAATTCGCTACCACTACTCTACACTGGCCAGGAGTTTGGCTACGACCACAGCTTTGAGTTCTTTGACCGCGACCCTATGCCAGAGTTTGAGAGAAACAGACACACAGACTTCTACACAAAGCTATGTAGTATCTATCACAGCCATAAGGCACTACACTCGGCAGACAAAGGGGGTAGCTTTATAGAGATTGACAACAACGCACCAGACTGTCTGATGACCTTTGTTCGCGAGAGGGAGGATGACCGTGTAGTTGTTATTGCAAATCTATCGCCATACACTGTTTTTGGCGACTTCCACACGGGCATCTACGCTGGCGAGTATATTGATGCCATGACAGATAAACAGACGACTCTCTATGAACATATGTGGGGCGACATAACCCCTTGGAGCTATAAGATTCTAATAAAGCCTTGACAAAAATTTTGAATTTTGGATTGTTATAGTTAACTTTGCGCGTTGATTATAATAAAAATAGGTATAAGAGATGAAAATAGCTCTTGCGCAATTAAACTACACCATTGGTGATATTGACGGCAATACAGCCAAAATCATAGATGCAGTAGAGCGTGCAAAGGCCGAGGGTGCAGATGTAGTACTCTTTGCTGAGCAGGCAGTTAGCGGAACTCCTGCATTTGATCTTCTCCGCAAAACAACATTCCTTGAGCTGTGTGAAGATGCACTGGAGACAATCGCTCGCCATTGCGACTCTATTGTAGCTATTGTCGGCTCGCCACTGCTCTCTGTAGATGGCACTATGAGTGCCGCTGTAGTTATGCAGGATGGCAGAATTAAGCACTGCGTAACAAAAAAGCACATCACAGCCCGCCGCGAGATGGGATTTCTCACCTCTGGAACAGGCATTGAGACCCTCTTTATTGCAGGCGAAAAGGTGGCCATTGTCGTGGGCGACGACTTCCGCCGACTGAAGAACTTCCCTCGCACCGCACAGACAATTATAAACATCAACGCCCGCAGATATGGCAAGGGAGTACTCTCTCGCCGCTACTCATCAATCCACGACGTTGCTTTTGTGCAGTCTAAGACCGTTGTCTTCGTTAATCAAGTTGGAGGCTCTGGCGAGATTATCTACGATGGAACATCTGGCGTTATGGACCACAATGGTAACCTTACCCTTATGATGAAGGATTTTGCCGAGGACTTTGCCATCTACGACACAGATATTGAGCACGAGCCTTGCGTACTTCCAGAGGCTCTCTATAGCCACGACCGCACACCGTTTAACTATCGTGCGGCAGTGATGGGTCTGCGCGACTACTTCCACAAGAATGGATATACAAAGGCCTGCGTAGGTCTATCTGGCGGTATTGACTCCGCTATTGTGGCATGTATCGCTGCTGATGCACTTGGCAAGCAGAATGTTCGCGGACTGTTGATGCCATCGCCATTCTCTCCAGACCAGTCTGTAGAGGATGCTACTGCGCTTGCCGAGCGACTTGGTATTCAGTATAGCGTACTACCTATTACCGAGGTCTACACCTCTATGATTAACACCCTTAAGCCTGTTATCGGTGGTCGCGACTTTGACCTTACTGAGGAGAATATTCAGGCGCGTATCCGCACCGTTATGCTTATGGCTCTGCAAAACAAGACTGGTTATATACTCCTCAACTCATCTAACAAGAGTGAGAATGCGCTGGGACTCTGTACCCTCTATGGCGATACGGCAGGTGCATTTAGCGTTACGGGAGACCTCTATAAGAGCGAGATGTACGACCTTGCACGATATATCAACCGTACACAGGACGATGTAATTCCAACATCAATTATTGAGAAGGAACCATCTTCAGAGCTTCGTCCAGATCAGAAAGATAGCGACATACTGCCTCCATACGAGGTTGTAGATGCAATTCTTATGCGAATGATTGAGCAGGGACAGCACCGCGAGGAGATTATCAACGCCGGCTTTGACTCGGAGGTCGTTGAGAAGATTCACGCAATGATTATGAAGAACGAGAAGAAGCGCTATCAGTTCCCACCAGTGCTCCGTCTTTCGGCCTGCGCATTTGGCCACGAGCGACTAATGCCACTGATTAACAAATATGGCGACTAAAAACATAACACACCAAGGAACAGTCATCAACATCTTTAGAGATACGGTGACTGTCTCTGTGGAGAGCAGTGAGGCTTGCGGCGGTTGCGCTTCGCGCAGTGCCTGCTCACTGGGTGTTCAGAGCAATACCCGAAACATCCTCGTCACAACGACAGAGGCGACAAATTACAGCATTGGAGAGCGTGTTATGGTCGCTACACGCACACAGATGGGTCTACTTGCAGTTCTGCTCTGCTATGCACTGCCCGCAGTGGTGCTTGTGGCGGTTTTGGCTGTAGCGGTTACGCTGGGAATGGCAGAGGGGCTTGCGGCACTAGTTTCGCTACTCTCGGTAGCTGTGTACTACGGAGTAATTTGGCTCTTTAGAGACAAGTTGGCACAAAAAATAAGTTTTATAATATACAAAGAGTAATGACAACATTGATTTACACTATCCTTACACTCTGCATTATCGGCGTTGTGGCGGCAGTAGTCCTCTACTTCATCGCGCAGAAGTTTAAGGTCGAGGAGGACCCGCGCATCGACGAGACCGAAAAGATGCTTCCGGGTGCAAACTGCGGTGGTTGTGGATTCCCTGGCTGTCGCGGTCTTGCTACTGCACTGGTAGAGAGTGACGACATCTCGGCGCTCTACTGCTCTGTGGGTGGCGAAGAGTGTATGGGCAAGATTGCTCAATATCTTGGCAAAGCCGCTCCAAAGAAGGAGCCACAGGTAGCTACTGTACGCTGTGGTGGTAGTTGCGAGAAGCGACCTAAAACAAACAGCTACAACGGTAGTTCTTCATGCGCCATTGCTTCGGCTCTCTATGCTGGCGAGACTGGCTGTGCGTATGGTTGCTTGGGCTATGGAGACTGCGTTGAGGCTTGTGCCTTTGATGCAATCCACATCAATCCAGAAACGGGTCTTGCAGAGGTTGATGCCGATAAGTGTACCGCTTGTGGTGCTTGCGTGAAGGCTTGTCCAAAGGGCATTATTGAGCTTCGCAAGCGTTGGCCAAAGAATCGCGCTATCTATGTATCGTGCGTATCAAAGGACAAGGGCGCTGTGACGATGAAGGCTTGCAAAGCTGGCTGTATCGGTTGCCGCAAGTGCGAGAAGGTGTGTGAGTTTGGTGCTATTACAGTGGAGAACAACGTCGCCTTTATTGACAGCACAAAGTGCCGTCTATGTCGCAAGTGTGTTGGCGAGTGTCCTACTGGGGCAATCCGAATGATTGGTCTACAGCCATTGGTTAAAAAAGAAGAAGTAAAGGAGGAGAAGTAGTATGGCAAAGACATTTCCTATAGGCGGAGTTCATCCGTCAGACAATAAGCAGTGGAGCAAGAGTAGTGCCATAGAGACTATGGAGCTACCGGATGTAGTAAATATTCCACTCTCGCAGCATATCGGCACACCTGCTACAGCTATTGTAAAGAAGGGCGATAAGGTTGTTGTGGGTCAGAAGATTGCCGAGGCTACAGGCTTTATGTCTGCAAATATCCACGCTCCAATATCTGGTACAGTGACCGCTGTAGACCTACAGCCAAATGGTCAGGGTATTCGCCAGATGATGATTACTATCAAGCGCGAGGATGATGTTTGGGATGAGGCTATAGACCGCTCTGAGACCCTTGTTACAGAGTGCAACCTTGAGCCAAAGGCTATTGTTGAGAAGATTAAGGATGCAGGTATCGTAGGTATGGGTGGTGCAACATTCCCAACCCATGTAAAGCTCTCTATTCCAGAGGGAAAGAGGGCCGAGATACTGATTATCAACGGCGTAGAGTGTGAGCCCTACCTTACATCGGACTACCGCACAATGCTTGAGCGTGGCGAGCAGTTAATCGTCGGTACACGAATCCTTATGCGCGCCATCGGTGTTACAAATGCCGTTATCGGCGTAGAGGCAAATAAGCCAGATGCAGTAAAGCACCTTCAGGCTATCGTTGGTGCGGCTACAGATATCAAAGTACAGATGCTCAAGACCCAGTATCCGCAGGGTGGTGAGAAGCAGCTTATTGCAGCCGTAACGGGACGTCAGGTTCCTGCACCACCAGCACTGCCTATTGATGTTGGAGCTGTTGTGTGCAACGCATCTACTGCCGTAGCCGTTTACGAGGCTGTGCAGAAGAATAAGCCGCTTATTGAGCGCGTAGTGACCGTTACAGGTGCTGCCGTACCAAGTCCAAAGAACCTTCTTACCCGCTTCGGCACTCCAGTAGAGGCGCTTATCGCTAAGTGCGGAGGCCTTGCAGAGGGCGATGTGAAGGTTATCAACGGCGGACCGATGATGGGTCGTGCGCTGTCTAACATCGCTATGCCAGTGATGAAGGGTTGTTCTGGTATCACTATTATGGTGGGCAGTGCAACTGTTCGTGGTGTTGAGAGCGCATGTATCAAGTGTGCAAAGTGTGTGGAGGCCTGCCCTATGGGTCTGGAGCCATATCTGCTCTCAAAGCAGGCTCGCAAGAGGGCTTGGGATGCTATGGAGGCAAATGACATTACAAGCTGTATTGAGTGTGGCTGCTGTCAGTTTACCTGCCCTGCAAATATTCCACTGCTGGACTATGTACGCCTTGGTAAGCAGACCGTTATGGGCATTATCCGAGCAAGAAATATGAAGAAATAAAAAGTAAGAGATATGGCTAATAAATTTTTCGTTTCACCCGCTCCGCACGTGCATGGCGATTTGTCCACAACCCGCCTTATGGGCGATGTGGTTATCGCACTGTTACCAGCGCTGATGGTTTCGGTAAGGGTGTTTGGCTGGAATGTACTTGCAATTACGGCTGTAAGTATTGCTTGCTGCGTTCTATTTGAGTTTTTGGTACAGAAGTACCTTGTTAAGGGCCCTGCTACAGTAGGCAACCTCTCGGCAGTGGTTACGGGACTGCTGCTGGCGATGAACCTACCTGCAAATATTCCACTCTGGATTGTAGTTATCGGCGCAGTAGTTGCTATCTGCATTGCCAAGATGCCATTTGGTGGTCTTGGTAAGAACATCTTTAACCCTGCGCTTGCTGCCCGTGTATTTTTGCTTATAGCATACCCAGTGCAGATGACATCCTTCCCTAAGCCAACCCTTGAGGGCTTTGCAGATGCTTACTCTGGTGCAACTCCACTCGGAGCTGCCAAGGCGGGCCTTGTAGACTTTGCATCGTTTGATATCGCGGGTATGTTCACTGGCGCTATGGGTGGTTCATTTGGTGAGATTTCGGCTTTGGCACTTCTGCTTGGCTTTGTATACCTGCTTATGCGCCGCGTGATTAGTTGGCACATTCCTGTGGCAGTTATCGGCACAATTATAGCCTTTAGTGCAATCTATGGTGCTACAGAGGGTGGCGCACTTGTATGGCAGATGCCGCTGTTCCACATCCTTTCTGGTGGTGCGCTGTTGGGTGCTATCTTTATGGCCACAGACTATGTAACAAGCCCTATGACTACAAAGGGTATGGTTATCTACGGTATCGGCATTGGAGTAATTACAATGTGTATCCGTCTGTGGGGTGCTTATCCAGAGGGTATGTCTTTCGCAATCCTTATTATGAACAGCACAGTGCCTCTTATCAACAAGTATGTTAAACCAAAGCGTTTCGGCGCAGTAAAATAGGAGGGGCATATGGAAAGTTCATTGAAAAATATGGTCTTGGTACTCTTTACCATCACCCTACTCTCATCTGCTGCCGTTGGTGGAGTATATCTTATCACAAAGGAGCCTATCGCACAGGCAAAGGAGGCGGCGGTAAACAACGCCCTTAAGCAGGTACTGCCAGAGTTTGAAGCGACCACAAAGCAGACTATTGAGGTAAACGCTCTGCCTATAGTTGCACATACAGCGACAGTGGCTGATAAGGCTGTCGGCTACGCTATTGAGAGTATCTCTAAAAATGGTTTCGGAGGTGCTATTCGCCTTATGGTAGGCTTTGACACCGAGGGAAATATCGTAAATATCAACGTTCTGGAGCAGAAGGAGACCCCAGGCCTTGGTACAAAGATGGCTGACGAGGGTAATGCTCTGCATAGCTCTCTTGTAGGCAAGAATGCGGGCAAGGTAAACCTTACAGTGAAGAAGGATGGTGGAGACGTTGACGCGCTTACAGCAGCAACAATCTCATCCAGAGCATATGCTGAAGCAGTAGCTATAGCATACGAGGCATTTAAGGTGGCTTGTGGCTGGCAGAGTACTGCTGGCGATGTAGCAACAGGAGCTTCAAAACAGGAGCAGAAAGGAGGTCAGAATGAGTAACAATCGTCTATCCCTCGTTTGGAAGGGTCTGATAAAGGAGAACCCAACATTTGTTCTGGTTCTCGGTATGTGTCCTACACTTGGCACAACAACAAGCGCCATTAACGGCCTTGGTATGGGCGTGGCAACAATGGCGGTGCTGATTATGTCAAATGTCGTTATTGCGATGATTAAAAACCTTATCCCAGATAAGGTGCGCATTCCTGCATTTATCGTTGTCATTGCTTCGTTTGTGACCGTTATTGAGATGCTTATGCAGGCCTATGTTCCGTCACTCTATGCGGCACTGGGCGTGTTTATCCCTCTTATTGTGGTAAACTGTATTATACTTGGTCGCGCAGAGGCCTTCGCATCAAAGAATGGCGTTCTTGACTCGGCTCTTGATGGCGTAGGCATCGGCCTTGGCTTTACCCTCTCACTAACTGTTATTGGTGCTGTGCGCGAGATTCTGGGTAGCGGCTCTATTTTCGGGCTGAGCCTCGGCATTAGCGACTATATGCCACTTGTATTTGTCCTTGCACCCGGTGCATTCCTTGTGCTTGGATTCTTAATGGTGTTGTTTAACAAATATCTGAAGAAGTAATGGAGTATTTTGCAATAATCATCGGTGCGATATTTGTCAATAATGTCGTTCTTGCGCAGTTCCTCGGTATCTGCCCATTCCTCGGCGTATCATCAAAGGTCGAGACAAGTATGGGTATGGGCGCTGCCGTAACATTCGTAATGGCTCTCTCTTCAGTGGTTGTGTGGCTTATACAGACCTATATCCTCGCACCACTGGGCATTGAGTTTATGCAGACCATAGTCTTTATCCTCGTCATCGCAGCCCTTGTGCAGATGGTGGAGATTGTGCTTAAAAAGGTCTCTCCATCACTCTATCAGGCACTGGGTATCTTCCTGCCACTCATTACCACAAACTGCGCCGTGCTTGGCGTGGCACTGCTGATGGTGCAGAAGGAGTACGGACTGCTTGAGGGTCTTGTCTATAGCGTATCTACCGCCCTTGGCTTCGCCGTAGCACTGGTTCTGTTTGCCGGTATGCGCGAGCGCCTTGAGTTTGAGGAGGTTCCAAAGGTCTTTGAGGGTGTTCCTATCGCACTTATCACTGCCGCCCTGCTCGCTATGGCATTTATGGGCTTCAGTGGTCTGGTGTAGGCACTCATTAGCACCTAATTGCTTCGTTCTTTTATTCTGCTTACGACTATTTACTACTCAACTTCTCGTTACATAGGAACCCCTATGCGCCTCAAACTTGAGTAGCAAATAGCCACAAATCAGAGCTAAAATAATCTCGCAATCAGGCGCTAAAGAGTACCTTTATATAAAAAGGCACCTTTATATAGTAGTATAAAAGATATCCGTAGTTTGCGCTGCGGATATTTTTTTGTATATTTGTCTAACCAAAACTTATGACCTATGACAGAGAATATCTTAGAGCAATTCGGAACACAACTGTTCAGCAACTCGTGCCGCGCAATGAGTGACCTGTACGAGTATCACGACTACATCGCCTATGGAGTTATTAAGGATGATAAGATAACGGGCTTTTGCCAAATCGTCTGGGATATAGAGTTCTCGTCAGTCTACCTGCCACTCTCCCATATCCTTATCGGCATTGTAGATGAGCAGTATAGGCACAACTCGGACCTTGAGAGCGATGTACCGACGGTAAAATATGGAGTGGATTTGCTCTACCGCAGCGGCAAGATAGAGCGGTGCTACATAATGAAGGATAGCGAAGAGCACCTGCTTATCTCGCGCGATAATGATGAGCGCGTAACCTTCGTTGGCGAACACAGCTCTGGCACTCGCCACGGCTTCGGCGTAGAGATTACCTACACCGACACCAAAGACACACTACTCTACGGCATCTGGCAAAACGGCACACTAAAATACCAATACAAAGACAAAAAATGGGTGGAAGTGAACTAAACCCAACGCTAATAGAATAAAGAGAGTATCCGCAGCTTTGGCTACGGATATTTTTTATTATTACCGAACAATGCTCCACAGAGTGTTGTTCGTTTCGGAAAATATTCTTAATTTTGTAGTGTAATCATCTGGTTACAGACATATTGAAAGTGTTTTCGCTGTCCTTAATCGAAAATGTGGAAGTTTTCAGAACTGAAGGAGAAACGAATGACACTCATTTCTTGTATAGCTATGTGGCTGTACGCATTTTGCGTATCTATCCCCATACTATTCAAGTGTGGGGCATTGTATCGTTTATTTCAGTTCGGGTCATTCCACAACCTTCGATTAAATAGACGAAAATCAACTCCACACTTTCTTTTTATATAACCCACCGCACAGGAGTTGCTACGTAAAATTGATTTTGGGAACTTAGTATAACAAAATAAAATTTACCGTTATGAAAAAACTATTTTTATTGATTGCAGTCGTGGCAATGATATTGCCAAGTTGTAAAAAGATTAACGAGACATTAGAATCGCTTGACAATCGTGTGACGGAGTTGGAAAACACCACCATTCCAACTATCAACGAGCAAATTGCCAAAATCAACACCTCCATTGCAGATTTGGGAGAGGCAGATGTAGAACTCAAAAACTACATCACCGCTTTACAGGGTACTGCTGCCGAGTTGCAGAAGTCTATTGATGCTACCAACATTAAGATTGACGAGATAAAAGTTACATTACAAAGCGAGATTTCCACAGCAAAGGCGGAAGTACTAGCACAATTGGAGGCACTCCGTACTGAGATGAACAATGAACTTGCTCAGATTAGCTCTACAATTGCAATCCTTCAAGCAAAAGATGTAGAGATAGAACAAAAGATTGCAGACCTCAATAGCTATGTTGATAATGAACTTAAAAACACCGAAGATTGGGCAACAGCTACATTCTCAACCCTTGAACAATACAATGCTGTGTGTGCGGAGATTGCCACAATCAAGACACAGATAGAAAACCTCAACAAGTCTATCTCCGAACTTGAAACACGACTCAACACCAAGATTGCTACCGACATTGCGTCAGCAGTAAAAGGTCTGCAGAGCGAACTTGCTGATGTAGTAACCGAAATTACAAACTCTTACACATCTGCTATCTCAACCGCCAAAGAGGAGATTACGGCAGCTTACACCGTAGCGATTCAGAGTGCTATATCTGCGCTTGAATCCTCTATGAAGCAGTGGGTAGGTGAACAGTTAGCGAACTACTATACGATTGCTCAGGTTGATGCTAAAATCTCTACTCTTCAAAGACAAATTCAGGCAAATGGCACGGAAGAACTTATAAATGAGATAAATACCCTTAAAAGTTCGTTACAATCAATGAAGAGCGAATTGACTACTGCTTATCAAAAGGCAATCACTGATGCTATCAACACAAACAATGGAGTTATAAACAATAAAATTGCAAATGAGATTGCTTCGGTTAATCAGCGTATCACCAATGAAATCAAAACCTTTAACAGCAGATTAGATGATATTGAAAGTCGTCTTGACGCTCTTGAAGATAAGGTTGATGACTTGATGAATAGAAAACTTGAAATAACTTTTGAGGATACAGAAGATATTGCCATTCTTGCAGGTAGTTCTTGTAAAGTAAACTACACTGTCACAAGTTCAGAATCAGAGATTCATATTGCCACCATTGCACAAAACGGTTGGAAGGCATCTGTAACCAAGAGTACAGAGAAGACAGGTTATATCACGGTGTATGCTCCAAATCCACTGACAACCGAGCCAATTATTGTACTTGTTAGTGATGCTAATACTACTATTATGCGTAGTCTTACATTTGTTAATGGCGTTACAAACATCGCAACAAAATCATATGCTATAACCAACAAAGCGACTACTTTAAGCGTAAATGTATCAACAAATCTAAATTACACTGTAAGTATCCCTTCAACGGCAAGTAGTTGGATTTCGTTAAAAAATATAACAACTCGTGCTACGGTGCGTAATGATGTAATCAATCTCAATATCAAAGAGAATACCTCAACATCAAGCAGAAAAGCAACTTTGCAACTTGTATGTGATAATGTTGAGGTTGGTACAATTAGCATCTATCAGCAAGGTATTGAGGTTGCAAATAATGAACTTGTCTATACATCTTCTGATGGGAAAATAATTGAGCCGTATCAAACAATGGGCTTTAATGCAAACATCATCAGCAACACCTATTCAAATGGTCGAGGAGTAATCGTTTTCGACAAAGCTATTACCGCAATTAGTGAATATGCATTCTACAATTGCACAAAACTAACATCTATCAAGATGCCAAAGTCGGTTACAAAGATTAAAGATTATGCATTTTACAATACCGCTATTTTAGAGATTGATATTCCTGCAAATGTTACAGAAGTTGCTGATTATGCTTTTTATTCGACAAATATTACAAACCTTCTTATTCCAAACACATTAATAAGTATCGGTGAATACGCTTTCAGTTATAATCCTATAAGCAAATTAGACTTGGGTGATAGCATTACTAAAATTGGTAATAATGCATTTTCATCTATAGACATTAAGAACCTTATCATTCCCGACAATGTAACATTAATAGGAGACAATGCATTTTCTAATTGTGAGAAACTGACAAGTTGCTCAATTGGAAAGGGCGTCACTACGATAGGAAAAAATGCATTCTATACTTGCGCCTCTCTAACAAGTGTATATTGCAAACCTACAACACCACCTTCTATATATATGCTGTATAATTATTCTAATTATTCTTCTAATAATAGTGGGTCTTTCCCATTTAATAATATGATGAAGATTTATGTCCCACGCAATTCGTATGATGGATATATGCAATATACTACTTGTTCAAATGGTTATATTGATCAACAAAATTGGCATATTTATGAGGATTATATTGTGGCATACGATTTTTAGTAAATAATATTGATTAATATATGTTCTCCATTAGAAATCACATTTGGGAAAAAATACAAAACAGGAAAAACTTTATTCTTTCAATGATAGAGTCTTTTCCTTGTATGAAGAGTGCGTATGAGAATGAGGTTTTGGCGGATATTGAGCAGATTGCACGAAAAATCGCAGAGGGTGATAAGGATATAGAAGATAGTATTAGAAGTCAATATCAAAACTCTTTTTATGATTGCCAAGATTACGAAAATATTTTCTTACAAGCGATGCTCATAATGGTGTATTCGTATTATGAGAATTGTGCAAACCTTATCAAAAATGAGTTTTGTAGCAATAATACAAAAAAAGAAGGTTGTGATGTCGTGTCTCATATATGTAATGTAAAAAATATCAATCTTCCTTGCGGCATAAAAGAGGATAAATCATTCCTTTATACACAAGTGAGAGAATTGCGAAATTTTTTAGTACACAATAACTCAACAACACCCAAAGACCAAAAACAACGAGATGCAATAGACTTAATGACTCGGACATATCGTGAGATTAAATATGAGGACAGCGAAATCATTATAACTGATAAAAGATGTATTATTGATATTCTTGAAAAGGAATACAGGGTGTTAATACATATATGTCAGGCGATAGGGATATGTAATAAGTAAAACTTAATTAGTGGTTATTAGGGAGGCGAAGCACATCGCCTCCCATTTTTTACAAAATTATTTGCATTTTATTAAAATTATCTTTAACTTTGTTGAAGAAAAGATTTAATAATATGAAAATACATTGTGAAAAGTTTGCTATTGGTAGGTTAGGAACGGTGACATCTATTTTACTCGTGGCGATGTTGGTGTATGGTGCGATTGCTGTATGGAGTGCTGGGATGGGTGCCGTAATTGTTACCTATACAATATTATTGGCGATTTGGGTGTTACTGACTATGCCGCGCCATCTAATTATTGACGACAAGTCAATAGTAATCACACACCCTATTGGGCAGACAGTAATTCTCAAGAGTGAGATTACAGAGATTAGAGCGATAGAGAGGAGTGAGATTCGTGGCTCGTTAAGGCTCTTTGGTAGTGGCGGCTTTTTCGGTTGGTTTGGAGTTTTCCGCAACAGCAAGTTCGGCACATACAGACTCTATTGCGGGCAGTTAGAGAATCTCTACCACATAAAGACCTTGACAAAAAATTACATAATCAGTTCATCAGTTCCTATTGAGTTATGAGTTCTAAAAAGATTTTTCCGACCGTGTGTCCGTCATGTGGCGGGGTGCTGAGTGTAAAGAGTTTGCACTGCGCCGAGTGTGAGACCGCTGTTAGTGGCGAGTTTGAGGTGCATCCTCTGTTGCGCCTTACGGCGGAGGAGCAGCAGTTTGTTACTGCCTTTATCCGTTGCAGTGGCTCGCTAAAGCAGATGGCGGCGGATATGGGGTTGAGCTACCCTACTGTGCGCAACATCCTTGATGATATTATCTCTAAATTACAAAACTATGAAAGCACTCTTTAACCCCTTCCGTTACATCGCGGGCACAAAGGCGCTTGTGATGGGCTATCTATTTATCGTCGCCTCGGCGCTTATGCTCTACAGTGGCAATCTGATTCAGGACAGCTATATACATATAGGTATAGCAAAGGCAACATTCTTGGAAGTACTTGGAGCGCAGACTATTTGGTGGGTTGTTCCCGCACTGTTACTCTACCTCTGCGGATTGCTACTCTCAAAGTCTAAAATCCGCATTATAGACATCCTCGGCACCACAGCCTTTGCGCAGATTATTGTGCTGATGATGATTGCGCCAATGCTGCTGCCAGTGGTTATGAACAATATGTTAGAGAGCGTAGCCGCACTGCAAAGTGGAGCAATATTAGAGCCTGCATCGCTAATACCGATGATGATTTACAGCATCTGGAGTCTAATTTGCCTCGTACTCTTCTACATCTGGAACTACAACGCCTTTGCCGTAAGCTGCAATGTGAGCGGCTGGAAAGCCATAGCGGCATTTATCGCCGTGCAGGTTGCAGTGACGATAGTCGGCACAGTAATATAGACAATAAAAGGTAATGATGCCAAAAGCGGCGCTTGAGTAAAAATGTAATTGCCTATAAATTTGGAAATTACAGCGATATTTTAGAGATTAGTAGAAACCGTTTTCTACTAATCTCTATTTTTTATGGTAAAAAAGCGCAAACTTCGTTGTCCGCAGTGCGGTTTTCTTGACACTATTAAAAAAGGCAAGCGAGATGGATATTCTCGT
>JAGBAX010000010.1 GCA_017938765.1 Alistipes sp.
AAACTATTTAATAGTCGGGGAGATAGGGGCAAAATAGTGACCTACTAACTGCCTGGACGATTTTCTAACTAATAGGTCACTAAACTATGTCTTTCTGGGGTGACATTTTGCTTGTCAAAGGCGACAGAAGCACGACAAAAGAGCGACAAATTAAATCGCGCTGTTTCAGCGAGTTATGCGCGTTGTGCTTGTAACTTATTGATATAAAACAAAAAAGGGAAAACCTTTCGATTTTCCCTTTCAGTGATCCCGGCGGGATTCGAACCCACGACCCACAGCTTAGAAGGCTGTTGCTCTATCCAACTGAGCTACGGAACCATCGTCCTGAGTATTAGTGAAATGCCTCAACGGATGCGCAAAAGTAATATATTTTTTTCAATTTCCTAAATCTTATCAACTATTTTTCTCATAAAGTCGAATATTCGGCGGCTTGGGCGGTGCTCGCTCTTCCAGATGCGGGCGCGTTGCA
Source organism: Alistipes sp. (assembly GCA_017938765.1). Lineage (GTDB taxonomy): Bacteria > Bacteroidota > Bacteroidia > Bacteroidales > Rikenellaceae > Alistipes. Next base: position 470 of record JAGBAX010000010.1, read on the forward strand.
TCTGTTCAGGGTAGAGGCGGTCCAGAAGCTGGATGGTGTAGTATATGCCCCAGTCCAGAAGCAGTGCGCAGCCGATAACCACGTAGAGTTGTACATCCGCACTTGCGCCCTTTTGCGCCGAAAGGTACCATGCACCCACGACCATAAGGTTAAGCAGCGATATAAGCACGGCCGTACCGATATGTGAGATTCCAAGTCCGATAAATGTGTGGTGCAGGTGTGTCTTATCGCCAATGAGCGGAGATATTCCGCGAGCGATACGTGCTGTCATAACGCGCAGAGTGTCAAAGACCGGCATAGAGAGCGTAGAGAGCACAAACGGCACAAGGGCAATATTACTCTTGTGGGCAACAGCTCCATAGCTCGGATTGCAGATAACCTCCATAACAAATACCGACAGCACAACGCCCATCTGCAGTGAGCCGCCATCGCCAACGAACATCTTAGATTCTATACCAAAAGCGTTATGGAGCAAGAATGGTATCAGAGAGCCTACACAAGCCACAGCAAGGGCAAAAAGGGAATAGTCCTCTGCTACAAAAAATATCATTCCAAAGATTGCGCACACGCTGATGCAGAAGATTGAAAAGAGGCCATCTGCGCCATCTATAAGGTTCAGCGCATTGATTATTCCAACTACAGAGACAATGGTGAGCGGTACATAAACATACTCTGGCATCTCACCCACGCCCCACAATCCATGTAGATTATTGAGTGACAAATCTCCGATGTATATCAGGATGAGCACTGTTATAATCTGCATAATGAGGCGAATAATTGGAGAAATATCCAGCACATCATCCAGCGCGCCAATATAGGTCATAATCATCATTGCTGAGACGATGACAAATAGCTCCGACGAGTCTATCACCGCGTGGGCAGCAAGCAGACCCGCCACTATGCCGAAAAATATGGCCAAACCACCCAGCACAGGCACAGGTCTGAGCTGCAACTTGCGCGTGTTGGGGTTGTCAACGATATTTTTAATCTTCGCAAACCGTACCAAATATGGATGCACAATAGCTGCACCGATAAAAGATGTTGCGAAAGTAATGATTATAAGTAGTGTTGTCGCCATAATAGACAAAGGTAGCAAAAGCAATTCAAACTTCAAAATTTGTGGGTATAAATGTAAACAAAGTGAGTCTTAGTGCTGTTTTGGCTCTTTTTTTTTTGCTAATTTTTGATATATTTTTCTCTTTTGGCTATCTTTGTAAGTAGATTATTTCTTGAATAGCGTAAACCATGAAGAAGTTTTTACTGTTGATGATTGTATCGCTCTGTGCGGTTTCATGTGATTTTATCAACTCGGTTTTGGATGATATAAAGGGTAGTGAGGCTGAGGATACTCAGAGTGTGATATACCTCTCCTTTGAGTATAACAATGATGCCGAGCCGTTGACTTGGCAGCAGGATGATAGGGTCTCTGTGTTCAATGGAAGCAATGGAAACTCCTGCTGGGAGTATGATAGCCACACTGATGAGGGTGTAGCGACTTTTGTTGAGCAGAGGGTTGTTGATGGGCTTGATGGACTGGATTGCACTGTTGTTGCCTATCCATATAGCGAGCAGTACTCTGTTGTAGCGGCTGAGCAGAACATCAATGCGACAATCCCAGCACTTCAGAGCCATACTGAGCCTACCAGAGTAATGGTTGCCTCTGGCACAAGCGATGAGTTTGCGCTTAGGAGTGTGTGTGGAGTGGTTAAGCTACAGCTTACTGGAGATAAGAAGATTCAGAAGATACTTTTCAAGGGCAATAACGAAGAGATTATCGCTGGCCGTATGGCTGTGAACTACCTTGACTATACAGCAGCAGCCTTAGCTGAGGGTGCAGTTCGCGAGATTACCCTTGACCTTGGCAGTGGCGTGGTGCTTAGCGATGAGCCGGCGCTCTTTACTATTACTATTGTGCCTCAGAGCTTTGAGAATGGCTTTACTGTAACGGCTATCTATGACGACCATACATCTGAGGAGCAGAGTGTGACCGAAAAGATAGATATTCAGGTCGGCCTTATCCGCCCCGTAGCTTTTGATTTGGGTAATGGAAGTGGTAGTGGCGGAAATGACGATAGCGGCTCTGGCGACGACAACAATAGCGGTACATTTACATTTGACATTGCGGATATACCAGTAACCCAGATTTGGTACAAATCGACAGATGGGCAGATTGTTGAGCCTTATGCAGACGTCTTTGACGAGAAGATAGTATCTAATGTCTATGAGAATGGCAAGGGTGTTATCACCTTTGAGGATTTTCTGGACTCTATAGGCCAGCGAGCATTTTTCGGTTGTGACCGCCTTATGGCTGTTGGTATTCCCAAAACTGTAACGAGCATCGGCTCTTTTGCCTTTGACGGTACGAAGATTACAGATATTGTTATCCCTTATGGCGTTACAGCTATTGCGGAGGGGGCGTTCAATTGCTGCGAGTATCTACACAGTATAAAACTGCCCGACTCTGTAACAAGCATTGGCCGCGTTGCGTTTAATGGTTGCTCAAGACTTGTGAATATTAACTTGCCTCCGCATTTGGAGCAGATTGATAATCAAGCCTTCTATGGTTGCGCATTTACAGCCATAACACTGCCTTATGGCATTACTAAAATCACTCCGCAGACCTTTAGTTTTTGTTCGCACCTGAAGAGTATAGAATTTAGGGGCAATGTTGAGAGCATAGGCTATAAAGCCTTTGACGGTTGCACATCTTTAGAGAGTATAACTATCCCGCATACCGTAACGACGATTGGTAACGATGCCTTTATGAACTGCTATGCTCTACGCTCTATAGAACTGCCATATGGCGTGACGGTTATTGACGAGAATACTTTTTATGGTTGCCGTAGCCTGCAGAGCGTTACTCTGGGCGACAATGTTACCACTATCAAGGATGACGCCTTTAATGGATGTACAAGCCTACAGAGGATAAACATCCCATACGGTGTGACAACTATCGGCTATCAGGCTCTCTATGGCTGTAGCTCTCTTGCTACGATTAATTTGCCTAATAGCATCACAAAGATTGACACCAGTGCCTTCAGCGGTTGCTCGGCACTTAATGGCGTAGAGATTCCAACATCTATTACGACCCTTAGTAACAATCTGTTTAGGGATTGTACGAGTCTGACGGCTATAAAGATACCATACACTGTAACCAAGATTGAGGGTGGCGTCTTTCAGGGCTGTAGCGCGCTTGCTCAGGTAGAGCTGTCTGACAATATAACATCTATCGGCAATGCGGCATTCTATGGATGTACGTCGCTTACAAGAGTGGTTCTTCCACGCGATATTTCGGAGGTAGCTCAATCAACATTCTACGGCTGTACAAAGCTGGAGTATGTAGAACTCCCATTTGGACTCAAGAGTATCGGTAAGAGTGCCTTTAGAGGCTGTACAGCGCTCTCTACGCTCAAGTATGAGGATAATATTGATACAATCTCTGACTCGGCATTCTATGACTGTAATTCACTCAAGCAGATTGTTCTACCAGAGAAGCTAACCACCCTTGGAGTCAATGCCTTCTTCCAGTGTAAAGGCCTTGAGATGGTTACCCTGCAGTATAACGTTACTACTATCGGCAAGAGTGCCTTTGCGGGCTGCCAGAGCCTTACAGAGGTATATTGCAAGCCAAAGACTCCGCCAACACTCGGCACTAACGCCTTCTCAAGAAACGCCGACGGCCGCAAAATATATATCCACTCTGGCCTTATTGACACCTATAAGCAGGCAGCTGTCTGGAGCGACTATGCAGATAGCTTTGCCCCAGCAGATTTCTACTAAAAAACAAGGGATATGGGAGCATTAGTAGAGGTAAATACAGACGGATTGGCTAAATTAGCGGATACTGTTGGCGGTTGGCTTGGGTTAAACGCACGAGCCATAGAACTCAATGCAGAGGCTGAAGCCTTTGCCGTAGTGCGCAGAGTAGATGCAGAGAATGCTGCAACTTTGGCGCGATTAGAGGGCGAAGAGCAGGTTGCTAATTATATCCTTGCCCGTGAAAAGCGGAAGATGGAGAATGCAAAAAGCGTTGCCCAGTTAGCGCAGTCACAAATGGTAGAGGGCGAGGCGGTTTCAAGCGAGCCAGTAAATCCCGACTGGCTAAATCGTTTCTTCTCTATTGTTGAGGAGGTCTCTGATGCTCAGATGCAGAGATTGTGGGCGCAGATATTGGCTGGAGAGGTCAAGCAGCCTAAATCATACTCTTTGAGGACACTGGAGACTCTTCGTAATATGACAAAAGAGGAGGCAGATACATTTGTCAAGGCGACGACATATATACTGGATGGGGATTCTATTATTACAGAGCCAGGGTTTTCATTGTCTGTAGAGGAGCAGTTGCTGCTATCAGATATTGGTCTGGTAAATAATGAAGTTTTAACTGTTACATACACTATGCAGGCACAGGAGGAGCCATCTTTTATAGCGGTAGATAGACATTTCGGCGTAGGAATATATAATCCAGATATACCCGTTATAAGACTTGAGTTTAGCGTTAAGTCCTTAACCAAGGCTGGCAAAGAGTTGGTAAAATTGATAGACTATACGGCATCGGATGTCGTATATAACTGCGTTGTTGCAAAGAGTAAACAACAGAGGTGCAAGGCCGTTATTAAGAGCCCAATAGTCGAACATCTGCCATCGGGGCACTGCACATATTCAAAAAAAGGCGTAATTTTGTACAAACAAGATGAGAAATAGACAACAAAGGCTGACCGTGCGGTCAGCCTTTGTTGTGTTGAGTTGCGGTTTAGAAGCGGTATACAGATATCTCTTTGCCGAGGCGAAGAGGTGTTTGTGTCGTTTGTAGGCCGCGTTTGCTGAAGGTTGCCATGCTTGTTGAAGCTGCGGCTGGAGCGAGCTCTGCAATGCCGTTGAAGGTCGGGATGTTCTCACCCAAGGTGTAGTATTTGCCACCAACATAAGCCACAAGCATCATAGCCACAAACTTTGGATATTCGGACTCTCTGAGGCCATAGCGCACAATGGCGCGCTTGCCATTCTCAAGAACGCCAGCAATGGCAATACCGTAGTTGCCATTATCAAGTCCGTAGTACTTACCATTGCTGTCCAGTCCGATAAGGTGGATATCTCCTGTGTCGCCATCGCTAAACTGGTAGTTTTGATATGCTACTTGCGCCGCAAAGATAATATCGTTGCGCTCTGTAGAGTACTCTCCAACAACAGAGAAAGGCAGACCCATAAGTCCCATCAGATTTACAGACCTATTTGCCACATTGCGACCTATAACAACCTCATTAGAGATGTTATTGTCGCCCATGAAAACCCAGTCGCCGAGCCATGAAGAGTAGAGCGTTGTCGGCTGCTGCTCCTCAATGTGGAAGGTCTCAGATACGGCATAGAGTCCACTCACCTCGCCCTTTGAGGTAATACCCATAGCCACTGCAATGTAGTAGCCCGGATAGAGGTTGTCAAACGCATCAATGCCATTGCCTCTGAAAAGCATATCATTGAGCACAAACGATGTTCCATATGCGGCGTTGTATGCCTCAAGATACTCCAACATACTCTCAACCAAACTCTGTCCCAAGTCGCGCAACTTTGACGGGTCATACTCGCTTGCATAGACTATGGCAATGGTATAAGGGTTGTTGTCGGTGCTGTTTACCGTTACGGTATGCTGACACTCCGTCTCGTTTACTACCCCCGCGCCAGTGTAGGCAATACTCCACGCCGGATTTGGAAGCATAGTGTCGTAAACCTCATCCTCCTTGTCGGTGTTGTCCTCGCCATTGTTGTCGTCATTACCACTCTGGGCTGTTGTAAACTCAATAGTGGCGTACTGACCATAGACAACCCCCTCCTCTGTAAGACCAAAGGCGATATACTTGTAATCGGTGTTTGGCGTAAGCGGAGAGAAGATTTTTGTGTAGTTCTTGCTGAAAATAAGCTGCTGACCAATATCGCCCGCTGAAAGCTCCTCTACGGTCTTATCAATCAGCTCATCCTCACGAGTAGTAGTGTCTGTTGTAAGCACTCCATACCAACTGTCAGCCACCTTGCCGTTGTGGACAACCTTGATTTTAGCCGAAGTGGCTGTGATATTATCCACATCCACCTCAAGGGCAAAGTCGCTGTTGTTGTTCTGCTCGCCCTCATTCTCGCTCGGCTTCTCTACTGGCTCACAAGCCGATATGGCTACAGTGGCAAACGCCACCATAGCCAATCGGAAGATATTTTTAGTAAAGTTCATAGTTTACTACTCGTATAGTTTATATAAACATACAGCACCAAGTGAACCATCGGTACAGCAGAATGCAGGAGCTGAAGTTGTCTTGTTGTTATACTGCATTTGGTTACGAGTGTTAGTGCCCTGTGCAATTACAGTTGCAGCACCATCACTGGCAATAGCAATAGTAAACTTACCATTATCATTAAGAGTTGAAGAAACCTTCATATAGCTATTGCTTGTAGAACTTGATGCGTAGATGTACTTGTTTGCGTCAGTGCCGAGTGTGCCCTTGAATGAGTAGAGATCATTTGCATCAACCTCAAGTGCATACTGCTGTACAGAACTACTAACATTCTCAAGAGCGGCTCCCACTTTGGTAATAGTAGTAGATTTACGGCTGTTAGTGTATGTTGCTGTACTAATTGCATAATCCACTCCCGTAGCTGCGATGATTACCTTATCGCCAGCCTGAAGGTCGTTTACATCAGTAACAAGCCACCAACCCTTCTTCAGAGTTGGATTTACATCCTGCATAAGTGTAATTGTGGTATTAACCGTTAGTGGTGAGCCAGCTGAGAATGTCAATTCAGCCATGCGAGAGCTACTTGTAGTATTCTCACCAAAGCTAACAACAGCTGTTGCAGTGCCGTCACCATTGTCAGTAAATGTATAACCAGTGATTGGGTTGCCATCTGTTGCAACTTCAGCAGAGCTAATGGCTGTAGGTGCAGTGATGTAACCACTCTTTACAACATTAACATTGACAGTTATATTGCCACCCAGATACTCTACAGAGTCACTTGCTGTTGCTGTAAGTCGGTAATAACCCTTGAGGATTGAAGGATATGAGCTATTACCGCCAGTTGCCGCACTAGTCACAACGGTAGTAACAGTAATAACATCGCCAAGTTGAATTTTAATATCGTTGTGTCCCCAGATTGCATTACCAGCCTCATCTTTCAGGTAGTTAATTTTTGCAGTTTTGCCATTCTCATCTGACAAAACATAACCATTGGTTGAATAGTTTTCTGCCAATTTCGTAACAATACCTGTAAGTTTGTATGTAACATTTACATCAACAGGCTTATTAATAAACTCTGCAATAGAAATCTCCTGTGGTTTGCCCTTCTGAAGGATGTTGAACGACCAAGTGAGTGGCTCCTGACCATCCATAGTCGCGGTAATGGTTGCAGTAGTCTCGCGGACAACACCCTCATTTGCCTGAGCAGTGTAGGTAAGGCAGTTATTTGCCTTGTTAAACTCAAAGTTAATCCACTCTGCCTCTGAAGTTGCCTCAATATTCCACTCGCCAACATAGTTGAATACTACCTCGTCAATAGGAGTTTCTACTGCTGTGCCCTCCTCTGGAACAACAACCTTATTTGTGCCTGTAGGAACAGTAATATCGGCAGGAACTACTGGAACAGTACCCTTAACGCCAACAAGACGATAGAGGCATACAGGTTGCTTTGTAGAAGTTCCGCTATAGAAGTAGTTTGAGCCCTCACGATAGTTTATCTTATTATCCTTGTAGTCGCCTGTCGTATTACCAATAGTAGCTACGCCATCTGCAATTGAGATTGCAAATGAGGTATTTTCATCAATATAGGCTTGATTCTTAAGATGATATGATGAAGTGCTGCTTGATACAAGGAAGCCCTCGTTGGTTGCATCGTAGAAGGAGAATGTGCCACCTACTGAGCCGTTAGCCAAAATAAGGGTCTGCGCTGTAGCAGCAGGGGTGAGGTAGTAGTTGCCAAGTTTAGTGATATCAACTGCACTACGACGGTCACTTGAAATAGTTGTACTCAGAGCTACATCGTAATCCTTTGCAGCAATAATCACCTGATCGCCAACCTCAAGAGTAGAGGCATCAGTAACAAGCGCCCAAGTGTTGCCCTTTGTGGTATCAGCACTCTGCACAATAGCAACAGTGGCAGTTGCAATACCATCAGTAAAGGTTGCAATTACCTGACGAGGTGCGCCCTCATTAGCCGCCAGAGTAACGGTAGCCTCATCAGCATTGGTTGTATATTCAACCTCTGCAAAGTCTTCGTTTACAGTGCAAGAAATATCTCCAGGATTCAAAGTACCCTTCTTGCTAAGGTTAAGTGTCACACTGCCACCAGTATAAGCAACAAGGTCGCTCTCAGCAGTAGCAGAGATGTTGTAGTAACCCTTGCAAATAGCGTGTGCGCTGGTTGAACCACCAGTGGCCTCGTCTGATACAGCTGCCACAATAGTAACGATATCGCCCTCTTTGATACTCTCGTTGTTACAGAAAGCATCGCCGTTTTCCATATCAATATACTTGAAGGTAGCCTCATTGCCCTCAATATCAGCAATAGTGGTGCTACCTGATGCGCTTGTAGCCTTCTTTTTGAGAATACCTGTAACCTCGTACTCAACATTTGGATCAACTTCCTTCTCAATAAACTGAGCAACAGTAACCTTTACAGGAACACCCTTCTGAACAACATTGACTGTCCAGCTCTTTGCCTCCTCGCCCTCGTGAGTAGCGCTGATAGTAACAGTAGCATAGCGCACAGCGCCATCATTTGCCTCTGCGCTGTAACGGAGAACGCCATCTGCATATTCAAGAGTAAGCCAGTCGGCGCTACTTGATACCGCAATATTCCAATCGCCTACATAAGTAAATTTAACATCCTCAAGAACAGTAGCCTCTGCAACACCCTCTACTGGAATTACAACCTTCTCATCCTCCTCTGGAACTGTAACAACAGCACCTGCAACTGGTACTTCGCTTGTCTTGCCCTCCAATTTGTAGATGCAGACATCGTGGTACTCTTCTGCTGAAGCATCAGAAACAAAACCGAAACGACGATACGATGTATAAGTGCCACCATTATATGAGCGATACTTCAAAGCTTTAGGGTCGTCGCTATCAGAAGCAACAACCGTAGCTACGCCACTCTCACTATCAACAGTAATATAGAGGCGGGTATTGTCAGTAGGGTAATCTGACAGCTGGAGATAGTTGTTTGTCTTGGCGTTTGTAATGTATCCAGACTTTGCATCGCCATCATAATCTACACCATTATAGAGGTCAAAAGCATTGCCCTGCTTGCTAAGGATAAGCGGCTGAATCATATACTGATACTTGCTCTTATCTGTAATGATTGGGTGATAGAGATAGTCGCCAATCTTAACAACCTCGGTATATGATGCGTAAGGGAAGTTTGAAGAGAAGTAACAACCCAAAGCATAGTTAAGGTCGCTTGCTGCGATAGTTACGATATCGCCCGCGTTAAGGGTTGATGCATCACGAACAAGAGTCCACTTCTCGCTTGGAACTACACCTTCCATATTTACATTAAAGCGAGTAACCACACCTGCCTCAAAAGCGAGTGACTTCTCGGCTGGGATTGTACCACTCTTAACATAGAGGTGCTTGTTAGTGAGAATTACAACGCTATAGCTGTCGCCAGCCTCAAGGGTTGTTGGCAGAACGGTGAAGTATACCACATCAGCAGATGTTGTAACGCTAACGGTGCTAACGCCCTGATTAACAGTAAGCTGCTCTGGGTTTGTGAGGTCTGTAGTAACTCTACCCGCAAGAGTCTTGCCATCAGCAGTGAACTCTACCTTCTCAACGCTCTCGCCAGCGGCAAGATTAAGGTTCTTAATTGTCATCTTTGCAACGGCAGCCAAACGAGTAAACTGTACATACTGCGCCTCGGTAGGCTGAGCAGTAGTCTCAACTGGCTTTGAGACCATAAGGTCTGCTGTTGGGTCATAAGACTCCTCTGCCATAGTCTGCTCTGCAGGCAGAGCAAGAACAGCAGAGCTGACATTCTCGGCCGATACAAAACCTGCCTCTGGGTAGACAACAACATACTGATAAGTAGCCTTGCCTGGGTTTGCAGCCAATTCAGCCTTGATGCTTGCCTTACCCTCAACATTCTCATAGATTACATTTGTTGCCTCTGCAAGAGCATCTGTCTGCTCAAGAACGGCGAAAGTCTCGTTCTCGCTCCAGCTAAAGATTGGGGTCTCGCCAGAAGTATCTACAGAGGTACGGGTAGACTCGGCAACAAAATTTACAACAACATTGCCCTTAACAACCTCATTTGTTACCTCCTCAAAATTGTTCTGGCATGATGTAAGAGCCACTGCAGCTACTGCAACAACTCTCAAAAGATTAATCATTCGTTTCATAGCCTAATCAATTTTTTAGAGATCAGTATCCAAGTCGTTATAGCTGGTAGTCTGTCCAGCATCGCCTGCATCGCCATAGCTTAGAGCAAATCCTCTCTCAACCTCAAGATCCTGTATCTCCAACACAGGAACTGAATACTTTTTAATTGTGTTCTTCATAATAAATGGAAATTAGTATGTGTTTTGATATGTTATCGCTTATTGAGCCTTCTGCTTCCACTCTGTAGGGATGTTGTCATAGTCTGACAGACCAGTACAGCCTATAAAGCAAGCCTCGTGGGCAGTTCTGTTGCTTGGTATACGAGGGAAGTCTGTGCCCTGCGTACGCTCGTAGAGGTGAATCTTCTGCTCGCCAATCATTGTATATGGGCTCTCGCCAGTAAGCGCCGTACAGCCCTCAAAGCAATTATTGATAAAGCTGATGCGACGAACTGTATCAAATAGTCCCGCAGGCAAGCTCTTCAGTGACGAGCAGCCGTAGAAACATCTGGCAAAAGTTATACTTGTTGTTGTAGTGCCTATAGCCGCAAAGAGCTTCTCTGGGATACTCTCAAGTGACTTACAGCCTGAGAAGGTCTCCTCAAAGGTGCTAATCTTAGGGTTGGCAGCAAAGAAGTTCTCCGGAATGCTCTTAAGAGCAGTACAGCCTAAGAACATCTTGTTTACATAAGTAAGATTTTTGCACGAAGCCAAAAGGTTCTCTGGCACTGACTCTAACGCGGTGCAGTCAATAAATGCACCAGCAAAGTGGGTAATGCCAGTGTTGGCAGCAAAGAGCTCCTCTGGAAGGGTTTTAAGAGATTTACAACCCTCAAAGGTCTGCGAGAACTTCAGCTTTGCAGTGCCAAAAGGCTTAAAGAGGTCGGCAGGAATGCTCTCCAACTTAGTGCAGTTGTAGAACAGGCCCTTCATAGAGGTTACCGAAGTGGTCTGAGGGAAGATGCTGCCCTCAATCTTTTTCAGCTCTGTACAGCCCATAAATGCTGTCTCAAACGCTGTGGCAGGCACCTTTGTGCAAGTCGCAAACAGACCTGCAGGGATAGTCTCAATTCCCGACTTGTAGAACAGACAGCTATAACCGTCTGATGAAACATCCGTAACGTGGTCAAAGAGCTTTGCAGGCACTGTTTTCAGATTTGGACACTCCGCAAAGATATATGAATAGTTTGCCAAGTCGTAATCTCGTACATCGTCAAAAAGAGTCTCAGGAACAGATGTGATAGCCGTATTTGCAAACATAGACTCAAACTCGTACGCTGTAGACAGACCCCTTAGTAGACCTGCAGGGATTGTGCGCAGCTGTGTACAGTCAGCAAAGCAGTATGGGAACGATTTTACCGCTGTCAAACCGTCAAAAACACCCTCCTCTACATCAGTGAGCGAGCTACAACCCTGGAACACCGAGCCGATAGTCTTAACCTTTGTCAGACCCTTGAATGTATCCCTCTTTACGCTTCTGATATTGGATGAAAGGTAGAACAGCGCCTCAAGGTTAGTCACTTCGCTACAGTTCTCAAACATTGCCACCGGAATCTCGGTAAGCGAGAGACAACCTGCAAACATATACTTAATGTTGGTAGCAGATGTCGCCTTCTCCATCAGTTTTTGAGGGATACGCTCCAAGTTGGTACAAGCATAGCAAACACCCTCATAGTTAGTAGCAATACTATTAGCGGCAAAAATCCTCTCTGGAATAGATGTGATAGCGGTTGCTCCAAAGATATACTCAAAGCGGGTAATGTTCTGATTGTGAGCAAACAGTCCCTCTGGAATAGAGCGAAGATTTCCCTCAGCAATAGGACCCTCAAGCGCGGCAGGGTAGCTTGAGAGATAGTTTCCTGCATTTATTACCAGCGCTGCGTCATCAACTACAAAGTTTGTACCTGCGCCATAGAATGTATAGTAAAACTCCTCTGCCAATGGAGAGTTTGCAAACAGATTTTCAGGAATCTGGCTTAGCGATGTGGTGTAGCGGAAGCAATTTGAGAACTTCTTTGCCTTAGCCGCGTACTGGAACAGCCCCTCAGGAATCTGTTTTAGACTCTCGCAACCTAAGAATGCCGCCACAAACGAGCCTACATCACTAAATGAGCCTGCATAGTCCGCAGGTATAGACTCAAGATTGATACAGCCCTTGCACATATTTGCTGCATTCTTGTAGCCCATCTTTCCCCACGAGATGATGCGCTTCAACTCTGGGCAGACCTTGTCGTTATTGCTAAATTCAAGGTTGTGGATATCCTCGCCAGAGATGATAATGGTGTATAGGCCTGGCTCTGCATAATCCTTATAAACTCGCTGCCCCTCATATGTGCCTGCCTGACTTCCGTCTCCAAAATCGGCAGTCATCTTACCTCCATTTTGAAGAGTAAGCACTGGAGCAGCAATCACACGCTGGTTTGGCTCTGTGGTCTCAACCTCATAGATAAGCTCCTCTGTATCAGAGCCTACCTGCCATACCACAATCGAGTCCTCGGCAATATTCTCGCCCTTACCAACCTTTACGGTAAGTGTTCCCTTGCGCTCTAACTTGTCAGCGCTCTGGCTGAATGTTATCAACAGCTTGTTGTCGCTACGCTCGGCAGTAAACCATGTTTCGCCAGAGGTTGTAATCTCCCACTCCCAAGCAGGGTCAACATCCATAGAGATGCTCTCTACACCTCCATCATAACTGGCAAAAGCATAGTTAGTGCCAAACTCAATATAAGCAGGCTCTGTCGGCTCAGTCGGACCATCAGGGCCATCTGGCTCATCTGGCTCTTTTGGGCCATCTGGATTGTCTGGATTGTCTGGATTGTCTGGATTGTCTGGGTCGTCAGGGTTGTCTGGATTAGATGGCTCTTCAGTACCGTTCCCCCCCCCATTTTGGTTTGGGTTGTCTATCTCACCTCCTGGTGTACACGATAGAGCCACTAACGCAAATAATAGTGCATACAATACGCTCTTGATTTTCATATGTTTATCTCTTTTTTGAAACTTTCTACACTAACGCGACTAAAAAAAATACAAACGGGATGAATGCACAGCCAAGCCATATACATTCACCTATTTTCAAACATATTTTGGTTTAGGAGTCCCAACAAAACGCAGTGGGCTGTTCATTCAGTACACCAATTCTTACTCACCAACCTCACCAAATGCGGTTGCAAATATATAAAAATTTTTTAATCACAAAAACTTTTACATCAACAATACTCGCTGAGAGCCAGACAACTAACACAAAAAAATGCGGTTGAGAATTTAGATTTTTAGCGCATAACACTCTTTCTAACCCAATTTTTTTCGTATATGCTCTGCGTTTCCCACTTTTTTTACTACCTTTACTACAAAATTTAAACGACTTTTGAACAATGAAATATTTTGGAGCGCACGTAAGTGCAGCGGGTGGTGTGGATGTTGCACCCCGCAATGCCAAGGCTATAGGCGCTACAGCCTTTGCACTCTTTACTAAAAATCAGCGCCAGTGGATAGCTCCGCCTCTTACCGTAGAGCAGTGCGAGAAGTTTAAGACAGCGTGTGCCGAGTGTGGATATGCTCCGCATCAGATTCTTCCGCACGACAGCTATCTTATCAACCTCGGACATCCTGAGGCTGAGGGGCTTAACAAGTCGCGCGAGTCGTTTTTTGAGGAGATGGCGCGCTGTGAGGCTCTTGGTCTTGACCGCCTTAACTTCCACCCTGGTAGCCACTTGAATAAGATTACATCCACTCTCTCGCTTGATCGCATTGCCGAGAGTATCAATATGGCGCTTGACCGCACACATGGCGTTACGGCAGTGATTGAGAATACGGCGGGTCAAGGCTCAAACCTCGGCTTTGCGTGGGAACACCTCGCCTATATCATTGAGCGTGTGGAGGATAAGAGTCGCGTGGGCTACTGCATAGATACTTGCCATAGCTTTGCTGCGGGGTATGATTTGAGTACAACAGAGGCTTGCCAGAAGACCTTTGCCGAGCTTGATAGCATTGTAAGCCTCAAGTACCTGCGCGGAGTGCACCTTAACGATGCTCTCAAGCCTCGTGGTAGCCGCGTAGACCGCCACGCACCGCTGGGCGAGGGTACTATCGGTTGGGACTGCTTTAAGTTTATTGCAACAAGTCCTCTGTTTGATGATGTTCCGATAGTGCTTGAGACGCCTGACGAGAGTCGCTGGCCAGAGGAGATTGCAAAGTTGAAATCATTTAGTGAGGGTATATTATGAAAAGGTCTTTAACTCTTCTTGTTTTTGCATTAGTAGCACTTACTGCAGCCGCACAGAGCCGTGCAGAGCGCATCTTAACGGAGATTCGCAATCCAAAGTCAAAGTATGTCGTCGTTATTGCCCACCGCAGTGACTGGCGACACTATCCAGAGAACTCATTAGCCGCTATGGAGGGCGCAATAGCTATGGGTGTGGATATGGTGGAGATAGATGTTCAGCGAACTAAAGATGGAGTACTTGTCTGCTGTCACGACAACTCTGTAGACCGCACAACAACGGGCAGGGGCAAGGTAAACGAGCTGACATCGGACTATATTGCAACGCTCAAGCTCAAGACCAAGCAGGGTGTAACGGAGTATGGTATGCCGACCCTTGCTCAGGCGCTTGACCTCTGCCGAGGTAGGGTGCTGATAAATATTGACAAGGGCATGAACTACTACGACCAGATACAGGCGATGCTTGCCGAGAGGGATATGGTGGAGCAGGTGGTTATCAAGAGTAGCAAAAAGCCTACGACTGTCGCTAAATATTTTGCAAAGCATAGCCAGAATATGCTCTATATGCCGATTATCAACTACCGCGCAAAGAATTGGGAGAAGCATGAGCCGCTCTTTGAGAGCTACCTCGCATCTGATGTTCCTACAATAGCCTACGAAATCTGTTGGGATAGTAGCCTTAAGGGCGAGCGCAAAATCTTCAACCGTGTAGTTAAGAGTGGCGCAAAGCTCTGGGTGAATACCCTCTGGGACTCTATCTGTGGTGGTAAGGAGCATAGTTTTGCAGACAACAACGCCCTTAACGGCAACGAGCACAAAATCTACGGCACACTGCTCAAGTATGGCGTTACGATGATTCAAACAGACCGTCCACAGCTACTTCTGGACTACCTTGAGAGCCAAGGACGACACACACTACCATAGTATGGGACTGTTTTCTAAAATAGGCAACTTTTACGCTATCAGCGCCCCAGCACCACTATCTGACGATGTTGGCACACCAAAGGGGGACAAGCGCTACCGCCGATTGGCCTTTGAGTCGTTTGTGGCAGCGACAGTTGGCTATAGCCTCTACTATGTCTGTCGCACGAGCCTCAATGTGATGAAAAAGCCGATTATTGACTCTGGCTTTTTAGATGCGGCGGAGCTTGGTGTTATCGGCTCGGCGCTGCTCTTTGCATACGCCATTGGTAAGGCTGTAAATGGCTTTGTGTGCGACTACTGCAACATCAAGCGATTTATGGCTACGGGACTTGCGGTGTCGCTTACAGTAAACCTCGCAATGGGTCTGCTGGGCTTTGTAGATAGCGCAGTGCCTACAGCGGTAATCTTCGGAATCTTCGTTGTTCTGTGGGCCATAAATGGCTGGTCGCAGAGTATGGGCTCGCCGCCTGCTATTATATCGCTATCAAGATGGTTTCCACTCTCGCGCAGGGGAACATTCTACGGAATCTTCTCGGCAAGCCATAACTTGGGAGAGTTCTTCTCGTTCCTCTTTGTGGGTAATGTAGTCCTTGCAGCGGGTTGGCAGTGGGGCTTTGTAGGCTCGGCCGTTGCGGGTGCTTTGGGTGTTGTGCTGGTGCTATTTCTGCTTCATGACACCCCGCAGTCAAAGGGACTACCCGCTATAGAGACCATCGCCCATGAGAAGGCACAGAGTGACTTGAGTACACGCGAAATACAGCGACAGGTGCTTCTGACACCTGCGGTGTGGGTGCTTGCGGGTGCAAGTGCATTTATGTATATCAGCCGCTATGCGATAAATGGTTGGGGAGTGCTCTTCCTTGAGGAGGTCAAGGGCTTTGATAGCCAAACGGCAGTCTGGATTGTCTCTATAAATGCTCTATTAGGTATCTTTGGCACAGTGCTGTCGGGTTGGTTCTCGGATAGCCTCTTTAAGGGCGATAGGCGAGTGCCAGCACTGATTTTTGGTGTTGTGAATACCGTTGCGCTACTGCTCTTTGTCTATGGAGGTAATGCTCTGTGGGTCAATGTGTTGGCAATGTCGCTCTTTGGCGTGGCTATGGGTGTGCTGATATGCTTCCTTGGCGGACTTATGGCTGTAGATATTGTTCCGCGCAGGGCTACGGGCGCGGCATTAGGCATTGTTGGCGTGGCGTCGTATATTGCGGCAGGACTGCAGGATGTTATTAGCGGATGGCTTATTGAGAGTAATACAACAATGCTCGCTGACGGTAGCCGAGAGTATGATTTTACACTGGCAACGATGTTCTGGATAGCAGCCTCTGTCGTTTCGTTCCTGCTACCACTATTAAATTGGAGATATGGCAAAAAAGATAGAGAAGACTAACGCCGCACGACTGCTCGATAGGGCAAAGATTGCCTATGAGCTTGTGCCATACGAGGTTGACGAGAATAACCTTGCAGCGACGCATGTGGCAGAGCAACTGGGCGAGCCTATAGAGCGCGTCTATAAGACCCTTGTGCTTCGTGGCGACAGAACGGGACACTTTGTCTGCATCGTTCAGGGCGACAGAGAGGTTGACCTTAAGGCGGCGGCAAAAGTCTCTGGTAATAAGTCTGCTGAGATGATACCTATGAAAGAGTTGCTCCCCACTACGGGATATATTCGCGGAGGGTGTACAGCGATAGGTATGAAAAAGCGATTTCCAACATTTATTGATACAACTGCAACGGCCTTTGACTATATCTATGTCAGTGCGGGTGTTCGCGGTCTGCAACTCAAGCTTAACCCAACGGACCTTATCGCCTTTGTGGGTGCGCAAGTTGCCGATATAGAGAGTGTTGCAGAATTGGAGTAGAATGACTATATTTGCATAACAAAACAGTATAACTATGGCTATTGGTTTACAATTTCAGAGAGTATCTGACCCCCTTGAGGGTCAGAGTAAGTGGTGGGGCACACCAGACCTGCCGTTAGATATGGACTACCCTTGCGCGTCAGATGGCGAGCCACTGCTCTTTGTCTGCCAAATCCGCCTTGAGGATATCGCGCAGTATGATACTGAGGGTCTGCTACCGCATACGGGTATGCTATACTTCTTTGCCGATATGGCGGAGTATGTAGCGCCACTTGAGGGCATCTCTGGCGAGGAGCACAACGGCCTTGGAGAGTGGAGCGAGGGTTGTTATAGAGTACTCTATAGCCCAACGTGTGACAATCTTGAGGCATTTGCCATTGTAGACGATGATGACGAGCCAGCTTTTCTTGAGGCTGAGAGGATTGTTTTCAGCGAGGCGAGTCCGCATCACGACTCCTTTAAGCTGCTTGGTCGCCCATACTATGAGGAGATTGCGGAGCAATATCCAGACGACATTTGCCTGCTGCAGATTGACGAGAGCGACGAGTGGGGTCTTCGCCTATACGACTGCGGTATGATATGCTTCCTTATCTCAAAAGAGGCTCTTAAGGCTCAAAAATGGGATGAAACAAAGGTCTATTTCCACTCATTCTAAATAGCACGACGATGAAACTTACTATACAAGCGGCTTGCGTAAATAATGCAACGCTAACAGTTGCAGGAAATGTGATTACCAATGGTAGTAAAGACTTTGTCTTTGACTTTGAGAAGGGCGAGCACTTCTACTTTGCCGTAGGTAATGGAGATGGCGTGTTTAAGGGTCAGACAACCACAGAGGCTGCCCTTGAGCACCTGCGCGACAGCTTCACTTTTGGCGATGTTACTGCCGAGGCGGAGGGTATGTACCAGCAGCTAAACTATCTGCACAAGGAGTTGAATGGCATCTATCCGCACCTTAAGGCTGATGAGCACTGCGGAACAAGTCTTTGCGGAGCATATGGCGCAGATGATTGCTTGCTCTCTTTTAATGCTGGCAGTGGCGCAGTGTTCCTCTTCCGCGACTTTACCCTTATGCCTATCTCTGACCCGACCTATCCTCTCGGATATAACGAGGCTGAGCCTGGTATGGATGTCTGGACAGTGGAGGATAAACTTAAAGATGGCGATGTTATCCTTATCTGCTCCGAGGGTGTTATGGATATTCTTGATGAAGAGACCATTGAGGGTGTTATGAGCTATAGCAAGTATCCTGCAGCCCACCTTCTTGATGAGGCTACTGCCGACGGAGCTGAACTTCCTCTTGCCGTTGTAGCTGTCTTGGTTGGCACAGGCGACTTTATCCCCGAAATGATTGACGAGGAGGATTTGCCAGACGATAATGGTGCATACGACGCTTGGTCATAAAAAAACTGCCGAAAAACCTTCGGCAGTTTTTTATAATATCTTCTTAACAAGCGAAAAGAGCTTGTAGGGCATATAGCGGAACGGAAGGTCAAGCCATGTTGGGGTTGTCACTACGGCGCGTTGGTGTGAGAAGACATCAAAGGAGTTTTTGCCATGATAGCTACTCATGCCAGAGTTGCCGACACCGCCAAATGGCAGGTTCTCGTTTGCTATATGCATAATAGTGTCGTTGATACACGCGCCACCAGAGGAGGTGGTGCGGATAACCTGCTTGCCACTCTTTCCGAAGTAGTAGAGGGCTAACGGTTTTTCGCGCGAGGTGACAAAATTCACCGCCTCGGCAGTTGTCTGGAATGTGACAACAGGGAATATAGGGCCGAAAATCTCATCCTGCATCACTGCGCTCTCTGGATTTACATTATCCAAGATTGTCGGCGCGATAAATCGCTCACTACGCTCTGTCTGGCCACCGACAACGATATCTCCATCCTTAAAGTAGCTTACAAGGCGGTCAAAGGCGCGCTCATTGACAATTCGCACAAAGTGCTTTGATTGCTGTGGCTCCTCGCCGAGCAGAGCCTTAAACTCCTTACCAAGAGCCGCTATGAGTCTATCCTTAACAGCGCTATGCACAAGCAGGTAGTCTGGCGCAATGCAGGTCTGACCCGCATTGAGGCACTTGCCCCACGCAATACGGCGCGCTGCAACCTCTATATCGGCATCGTAATCAACAATACAAGGGCTCTTGCCACCAAGCTCAAGCACTACGGGCGTAAGATTCTTTGCTGCAGCGGCCATAACCGTGCGACCAAGCGCAGGGCTACCAGTAAAAAATATCAGGTCATAGCGCTCAGCCAGTAGGGCAGTGTTCACATCGCGGTTGCCCTGCACTGTTGCAACATACTCACTCTCAAAAGTGTCGGCAATAAGCTCTTCAAGCGCCCGCGCCACTGTTGGTACATATGGCGAAGGTTTTAGAATAGCCGTACAGCCCGCCGAAATAGCACCCACAAGGGGGTTGAGAAGCAGTTGCACGGGGTAGTTCCAAGGAGCAATGATAAGGGTAGAGCCCAGTGGCTCGCTCACGATTCGGCTACGCGAAGGGAACATCTTTAGTGGCGTTGGACGATGAACGGGCGAAGCCCAA
This sequence comes from Alistipes sp., assembly GCA_017938765.1. GTDB lineage: Bacteria > Bacteroidota > Bacteroidia > Bacteroidales > Rikenellaceae > Alistipes. The sequence continues at coordinate 20,374 of JAGBAX010000010.1, forward strand.
CTGCGCAGGTTGGATATGTGGTTGTCTATCTCCCCCAAAACGATGCTAATCTCTGTAAGATATGCCTCCTCGTAGGATTTGTGAAGGTCTGCCCAGAGGGCATCTGTGAGCGCCTTCTCGTGTTTGAGTATCGCCGCCTTGAGGGCACGAAGGGCTGTAAGGCGGTAGGAGATATCAAGGGTCTGTCCGGTGCGGAAGTAGTGTTTCTGCGCAGCGGCGAACCACGTAATCTGCTCGGTAGGGGTGTTTGTGATAGCCATTATCGTCGTCCTGTAAAGTTATCCATTGTGTGGTAAATACCAAAAACCTGACCAAAGAGCCAGTCAAAAAATCTTGTCGGAAGTAGTCCCTGCATCAGTCGCACGAAGTGGTGCGGAACGGGTATCCAACGCATAAGCATCTTCATTCGTTTATCCCTCTCTATGGCGCGAATAATCTGACGTGCGGCATACTCTGGCTTTAGCAGTGGTAGCACTCGCGACTTAACACCGTCAAACATACCTGTTGTGATGTAGTAGGGGGCAATGGTCGTAATCTTCACTTTGCTCTTCATCTGCTCAAGCTCTATTCTTACAGAGTCCGACCAGCCGATAGCCGCCCACTTACTTGCCGCATAGATACTCATCTTGGGGTTTGAAATCATACCACCAGCCGAGGCTATGTTGCATATATGTCCACTATTGCGCGCCACCATATCTGGTAGTACTTGTAGTGCCACTACCATTGGCGCTACAGCGTTGATTGCCATTGTGCGATGAATCTCATCTGTCGTGCAGCGGTCAAAGGTCTTATTGCCCGTTATAATGCCCGCACAGTTTATAAGGATGTCTACATCGCCAACCTCGCTCTTTACTCTGCTGTAGGCCTCTGCCACAGCCTTATCATCAGACACATCTACACGATAACCAAAGACGTTGCCCTTTTGAGCATACTGAGCCACCGTGCTGTCAATATTTGCCTGATTGATATCCCAGATAATTAGTGCCGCAGCACCCTTCTCAAGTGCCATAGCACCCATTAGTCGGCCTATACCTGACGCTCCGCCAGTAATAAGCACTCTTTTGTCATTAAACTTTCCCATAACACACATTTTTACACTCACACAGTAGAATGCAAAGAGTTTTTTTAGTATTTTTGTAGTGCAAAATTAAAGTAAAAAAATGAAAACTCAAAACAACATCCTTCGCCGACAGTTTCTAACTCACGTGGCGCAGACCTCTCCTGCACCCCAACTTATAGAGGTTGCAAGGGCTGAGGGGGTCTACTTCTACACCCCAGAGGGTAAAGAGTATTTTGACCTTATCTCTGGCGTGTCGGTAAGCAATGTAGGCCACGCAAATAGTGCCGTTGTTGAGGCTGTATGCCGTCAGGCGCGCGACTATATGCACATTATGGTCTATGGCGAGATGGTCGAGCGCCCACAGGTGGAGTATGCGACTCTTATCGCCTCACTGCTGCCAGAGCCTCTTAATAGTGTCTACTTCCTCAACTCAGGCGCCGAGGCTGTTGAGGGTGCTCTGAAACTTGCCAAAAGGTATACCGCAAGAACGGAGATGATATCTATGCGCCGAGCATATCATGGCTCTACACATGGAGCGATGAGTATGATGGGATTTCCAGAGGGCGAGGAGTGGAAAAATGCCTTCCGACCTCTGCTTCCCGACTGCAAGGCTATTGAGTATAACAATTTTGACGATTTACAGCAGATTACCGAGCGCACAGCCTGCGTGTTGTGTGAGCCAGTGCAGGGCGAGGCGGGTGTTAGACTACCAAAAGATGGATACCTTGCCGCTCTGCGCCGTAGATGCACAGAGGTTGGCGCACTGCTGATTTTTGATGAGATACAGAGTGGTATGGGGCGTAGTGGAGAGATGTTTGCAATGACAAAGTATGGCGTGACGCCAGATATCGTCTGCCTTGCCAAGGCCTTTGGTGGCGGTATGCCTTTAGGTGCTTTTGTCAGCTCAAATGAGATTATGAACACCCTGCAATCTAACCCCGTACTGGGACATATAACAACTTTCGGAGGCCATCCAGTTTGTTGTGCAGCGGGTCTTGCGGCTACGCGGTATCTTATTGACAATAAGATTGTTGAGGATGTAGAGCGTAAGGGAGCACTCTTTGAGAGCCTGCTTTCGGGCCATCCAAATGTTGTGGAGATTCGCCGCAATGGATTGCTACTTGCCGTAGAGCTGGGTAGTAGCGAGCGACTATATAAGATTATGGATATGTTTATTGAGCGCGGAATCCTTAGCGACTGGTTCTTATACTGCGATACGGCCTTTAGAATCTCCCCACCGCTTGTGATTACCGATGCTGAGATTTACAAGTGCGTGGAAATTATTGTAAATTGCTTAAACGACTTGTAGTATGGCAGATAACTACTTGGGAAAGAAGATGGAGGACTTCCTTGCGGGGAAAAGTTCTGCTCCAAAGCGCACGATGAGTTTTGCAAAGCTCGTTGCTAAAAACCGCAGCTACCGAGGCTTTGACAACACTTTTACCGTCAGGGCTGACCAACTGCGCCGCATTATGGAGGTTGTGCCACTCTGCCCATCGGCACGCAATCAGCAGGTGCTGCGCCTGCGAGCCGTGCTTGCGGATGAGGCTGACAAGGTGCTGCCACACATCCGCTTAGGTGGTGCGCTGAGGGAGCTGAAACTGCCACTGCAAGGCACCGAGCCTCGCGCATTTATCGTTATATGCTCAACGGTGGCGGAGGATAAGTATGTGAATATGGATATCGGCATTGTTGCCCAGACGATGCTTCTTCAGGCGGTAGAGATAGGTCTTAACGGCATCTGCATAGGTGCTTTTGATAAGCAGGCGGTCGCGAAGAGTCTTAACTTGCCACACGAGCCGATGCTAATTCTTGCCCTTGGTCGTGGAGCAGAGACTATCCGCACCGTAGAGATTTCTGAGTCCGACAGCCACAACTACTACCGCAAAGATGGCATCCACTATGTCCCAAAACTGCCATTGGATAAACTTTTACTAAAATAAAATATACACATTGCACAGAGTGTTATTCGCGCACCTCGGAGCAGAAGTGGGCAGATTTCTCTGCCCGCTATGACGACAAAGCCTCCCTTTTTCAAAGGGAGGTTTGGAGGGAATGTCACGCAGTGGCGTTCGCTACTGCGTGTCATCATCGACGAGGTAGCGCTGTCAAGCATTTAAATGCTTGGTGCGCGAATAACCGAGGAGGTAATGTCAATATTTTTATATTATAATCGTAGCAAATCCACCGCATATGGTCCCTCGCTCATCAGCAGGTCCAGTATAGATAGATTTTCGGCAAAAGGTATGCGGTCAGAAAAGAGCTGGAAGTAGTTGGGCGTGGTGAATGTCGTGGTGCGGTGCTTGGGGCGCAGGTCCGTATCATCCGCTGTCGCCTGAATATACTCCGTTGTGGTCTTTAGCGGAGCGGTATAACCCATAAAATCAAGCAGAACTCTAAGCAGGGCGAGGTTAAACTGAACAAGGTTGTCGTGGTGAGCAGTGTAGAACGGCTCAAGTTGCTCGGCAAGCTCATCAAAGTATGGCGAGGAGCGGTATGCAGAGATAATAGCCACCCAGTGTTGATGCTGCCACTGCTTTGAGTAGTCAATCCTTACTGTGTGCATAGGGGTGCGTGGGCGGTTGGCATTCACGACGGGAACGGTCAAATCAAGCGTTCCATTGGCTGTCATAATCTTGGCACGGTTGCGCGCCGAGCGCTTTATGTAGTGCTCGCCACAGTCAATAATGTAGTTGTCGCCAGCGGTAATAAGCCGCGCAACATACTCTATATTAGGAAGATATTCAGCTGATAGGATTAACATTCTGCCCAATCTCCGTTCTCTTTAATAATCTCAATAAGGCGATCTAAAGCCTGCTCCTGCGGGATGTTGCGCGCGATAACCTCGCGACCCTTATATAGGGTAATCTTGCCCGCTGCAGCACCCACATATCCATAGTCGGCATCTGCCATCTCGCCTGGGCCATTGACAATACACCCCATAACACCAATCTTAAGCCCCTTTAGGTGCGATGTGCGAGCCTTTATCTTAGCCAAAGTACCCTCAATATCGTAGAGCGTACGGCCACAACTTGGGCAGGCGATATACTCTGTATGAGATATTCTCACGCGTGAAGCCTGCAGTATGTTGAGCTCTATCTGCTCCAGTTCGCTATCGCTAAACTGAGGCGCTACAATCCACACGCCATCTGCAAGTCCATCAAGCAGCAGCTGACCCATATCAGCAGCAGCCTTGATGGCAAGGGTTGTAATGTCGCTATCACTATACTCGCGGCGGATAACTACTGGCTGTGTAGCACTCTGTAGGCTCAAAATTGCTGCTCGCCACTCCGCTGTAGGGTTTTCTGAAACGGCATCAAGGACCAAAAAGTCATCTGTAACCTCGCTATGAACTATCGGGGTCTGAATATTTGAGCGACGAGAGAAAAGTGTTGGGCTGTATCGCTCTGGATGCTTAACCGTAAACTCGCCAGTGCGAGAAGCAAAGTGCTCAACAAGTAGTTGCGCCACCGGCACTTCATTCTCTGGAGCCTCGGTAAGAGATACGCGGATAGTATCGCCAATGCCGTCAGCAAGCAGTGCGCCAATGCCCACAGCGCTCTTTATACGACCCTCAATGCCATTTCCCGCCTCAGTGACACCAAGATGTACGGGATAGTGCATATCCTCACTATCCATAGCCTCTACAAGCAGACGGTAGGCGTGGACCATCACGCGAGTATTTGAGCTCTTCATGCTCACTACCACCTGATCAAAGTCGGCAGCACGACAGCGACGTAAAAACTCCATTGCTGAGGCAACCATGCCCTGCGGTGTATCTCCGTAGCTATCAACAATATGGCGAGCCAATGAGCCGTGATTAACACCTATTCGCAGAGCCACGCCACGCTCTTTGCACTGCTCAATCAGTGCCTCCAGCTCGCCACCGTCGGTGCGGTAGTTGCCAGGGTTAATTCTCACCTTATCAACATACTGGGCCGCTATTGCCGCAATTTGCGGAACAAAGTGTATGTCGGCAACAATGGCGGTATTGTATCCATCGGCGCGCAGAGCTGGCATAATCTGAGCAAAAGCCTCTCCTTCGGCCTTACCTTGAGCTGTAAGTCGCACAATCGGCGCGCCAGCGTCGGCAATACGCTCTATCTGCGCCACTGAGGCAGCAATATCTGCCGTAGCGGTATTGGTCATAGACTGCACTGCAATAGGGTTGCAGCCACCTATCTTTGTTGTGCCGACAGTAACCTCAATGCTCTGTCTGCGTGAAAATTTGGTCAAGTTCATAGTCAAAGTGTTGTTCTGACAACAAAAATAGGTAATTTTTCTCAAATATAACCACAAAAAAAAGAGTGTGTCCAAAAAATTGTTGGACACACCCCTTTTATCTTCACTTTTTCTACTGATAAGCAATCTCGTACAACTTAGCAATATCCTCAACAGATGTTGGGCGAGGGTTGCCGCCAGTACATACATCGTTATATGCCGCTACGGCAAGAGCAGGGATATCCTCCCTCTTTACGCCAATTTCGCACAGGTGCTGTGGAATGCCTATGCTCAGCGACAGCGCGCGAACAGCGTCAATAGCAGCTCTTACGCCCTCATCAACACTCATACCCTCGGTATTTACGCCCATAGCCTTTGCAATATCCAGATACTTTGCGCGCGACGGAGAGTCGGCATTGTACTCCATAACATAAGGCAGCAGCAGAGCATTTGCCACGCCATGTGGGGTATCATAGAATGCGCCGAGAGGGTGAGCCATAGAGTGGACAATACCCAGACCGACATTTGAAAAGCCCATACCTGCGATATACTGCGCCTCGGCCATACCAGAGCGAGCAACCTCGTCGTTGCCATTCTCAACAGCATTCTTAAGGTGCTTTGCAATAAGCTCAATAGACCTATACTCAAACATATCGCTCATAGTCCACGCGCCAGGGGTGATGAAGCTCTCAATGGCGTGTGTAAGAGCATCCATACCCGTTGCAGCAGTAAGACCCTTTGGCATAGAGTACATCAGCTCGCAGTCAATAATTGAGCACATAGGGATGTCGTTAGGGTCTACACATACCATCTTCTTCTTTGCCTGCTCGTCGGTAATCACATAGTTGATAGTAACCTCGGCGGCAGTACCTGCGGTTGTCGGAATAGCAAATGTAGGCACTGCGCGATGCTTTGTAGGTGCTACGCCCTCAAGCGAGCGAACATCGTAAAACTCAGGGTTGTTCACGATAATACCCACAGCCTTAGCAGTATCAATAGACGAGCCACCACCCAGAGCGATGATAAAATCAGCACCAGAGTTCTTATAGGCATCAACACCGCGCTGAACATTGCCAATTGTAGGGTTGGCCTTTACATCACTATAAATCTCATATGGAATACCTGCGCCATTAAGCACAGCCTCAATCTTCTCGGCAACGCCAAATTTGATAAGGTCTTTGTCAGTTACGAAAAAGGCCTTTTTGAAGCCTCTCTTTGCCACCTCCTCGGCAATCACAGAGCGACATCCTGCACCGAAGTAAGAGGTCTCGTTAAGTACAATACGATACATAGTTTTAGGTTTTAAGGTTGTTTGGTTAATTTGTTATGTGTCAGATAGTTCTGTTTCTGAATACAAATGTAAAAATTTTTGTTGAATTAACAAAACTGGCATTAACTATGATATTAAGATAAAATTTTATTAAATTTGTAGTGTGAATCCGTTAGATAATGACATAAAGTTCATCTCTGGTGTGGGGGAGGTGCGCGCAAAGCTACTTGCAAAGGAGATTGGTGTGCGCACAGTGGGCGATATGCTCTACCACTTCCCGTTTCGCTATGTTGACCGCACGAAGATTTACAATATTGGCGAGCTGAACGAGGCTAATACCTCTGGTGGCTATATTCAGATTCGTGGTCGCGTGACGGGCAAGAACTACTTTGGCGAGGGGAGAAATCAGCGTTTTGTAATCTACATTGCAGACCAGACAGGCAAGGCTGAGCTTATCTGGTTTCGTGGCATAAAGTGGATAGAGAATAAGTTTGAGCTGGGTCGCGAGTATCTTGTCTTTGGCCGCCCATCCTTCTACCGCAGTGAGTTGAGTTTTGTTCATCCAGAGGTTGAGCCTATAGAGGCGGCTCTGTCGCGCAAGGAGAACTGCGGTCTGCAGGGCATATACTCTACCACAGAGAGACTCTCTACAGCACTTGGTACAAAGGGTATGTACAACATTATCGGCAAGATTTTGGATAACTATGCCGATAGAATTACTGACTATATGCCCCAGTATATGCGTCAGCGGTATGGACTTGTGACTCTCCGAGAGGCCCTTGAGACTATCCACCGCCCGACAAACCCTATGGCGCTTAAGCAGGCGCAGTTTAGGCTCAAGTTTGACGAGCTTTTTGGCCTTCAGCTCAATATTCAGGCTCGCCGTGCTGCCCGCACAACGGCTCACGCAGGCTTTCACTTTGGTCGTGTAGGTAAGTTTTTTAACGACTTCTATAGCAGACTACCTTTCCCGCTTACGGGGGCGCAGAAGCAGGCTATAAAGGATATCCGCGCCGATACTGTCTCAGGCTGTCAGATGAATCGACTACTGCAGGGCGATGTGGGTAGCGGAAAGACCGTTGTCGCGCTCATATCTATGATTCTTGCCGTAGACAATGGCTTTCAGGCCTGTATGATGGCGCCAACGGAGATTTTGGCGCGTCAGCACTATGCAACAATAGTAAAGATGGTGGATGGCATAGGTCTGCGCGTTGCTGTACTAACGGGTACGACAAAGACCAAGGAGCGACGAGAGACTCTCGCAGCTCTTGCGGCAGGCGAGATAGATATCCTTATCGGCACACACGCTCTGATAGAGGATAGGGTGCAGTTTGCCTCGCTCGGCTTTGTGGTAATTGACGAGCAACACCGCTTTGGCGTGGAGCAGAGGGCCAAGCTCTGGACAAAAAACGACAACCCTCCGCACATCCTTGTGATGACCGCAACGCCTATTCCGCGAACACTCGCTATGACACTCTATGGCGACCTTGATGTCTCAACCATAAACGAACTTCCGCCAGGCCGTAAGCCGATAAAGACGGTGCACTACTACGAGTCGGCACGTCTGCGATTGTTTGGTTTTATGCGTGAGCAGATTGCCCAAGGCCGTCAGATATACATTGTCTATCCGCTCATTAAGGAGTCCGAGAAGGCAGATTATGCAAACCTTGAGCAGGGCTTTGAGACCATTGTGCGCGACTTTCCACTGCCACAGTACCGCGTAACGGCGTGTCATGGCAAGATGAAGCCAGAGGATAAAGAGGAGTCTATGCGTCAGTTTAAGAGCGGCGAGGCGGATATCCTTGTGGCTACATCCGTAATTGAGGTGGGTGTAGATATTCCGAATGCTACGGTTATGGTTATAGAGTCTGCCGAGCGCTTTGGCCTTGCGCAGCTGCACCAGCTTCGTGGTCGCGTGGGTCGTGGTAGTAGCCAGTCTTACTGCGTGCTTATCTCGGACGAGAAGCTCTCTAAAGAGTCCCGTGCGCGCCTTGAGGCTATGTGTCAGACAAACAATGGTTTTCAACTTGCCGAGCTGGACCTTCAACTGCGTGGTGCGGGAGATGTTAATGGCACACAGCAGAGTGGCGAGATTATTGACCTCAAGATTGCAAACCTTGCCGAGGATAACCAGATTGTACAACTTGCACAGCAGGCGGCTGTTGCGCTGCTTACTGCCGACCCGACTCTTTCCGAGCCACAGCACCAGCCGCTCCGACAATTAAAGGCGCGGTATGCAAAGCAGGAGGAGGTAGATTTTTCGGTCGTATTATAATAAGGTGCCATTAGCTCTCGTTATAAAGGTATGAAGCGATTTTTAGTTATACTTGTTGCACTACTCTCGGTTTTGCCACTCTCGGCACAGCTCTACAATGCTGGCGAGAGGCTTGACTATCGCGTGGCATATAAGGCCAAGTTGGTGCCAAATACCGAGATGGCAACAGTGACAGTCCAGACCACTCTTGATACGCTCAAGGGTCAGCCAGTCTACCGCGTTATGGGACTTGGTAAGATTATGCCTGAGTTTCGCTGGTTCTTCTACCTTGAGGATAGATACGACATCTTTGTGGACACCCTCTCGTTGAAAACTGTGCGCTTTGAGAGCGACATTAAGGAGGGCGACTACACCTTCCGTAGCTACTACGACTACGACTGGGATAATATGAAGGTGCATACATGGGCGCAGAGCCGACAGAGAACGCCAAAAAGCAAAACAATGAAGCTCACACGGCAGAGTATGGACCCTGTTTCGCTATACTTCAACCTCCGCTCAATAGATGCCACAACGCTCTCTGTGGGTCAGACTAATAACCTTGAGATGGTGCTTGAGGATACAGTCAAGGTACTCAAATATAGGCTTATAGGCCGAGAGGTATGTCGTGTGCCACAGCAGGGTAAGTTTCGCACCATAAAGCTCGCCTGCACACTGGGCACAAGCGAGGGATTTTCGTTTACCGACGGCTCGGAATTTTTTATTTGGATTACGGACGATAAGAATAAGTTCCCTGTAATGCTTGAGTCGCCAATCAGAATTGGCAGCATTCGTGCATATATCTCTGACTTTAAGGGTTTAAAATACCCATTAACGAGTAAAATAAGATAAATTTATTACCTTTGCGGTGTAAAAAAGAAAATTATGGCAGATACTAAGTACGACTACGACGATAATCGTTACGACGATTACGATACTGAGACCGACGATGCGGCGGTGAAAAAATCAATTCGCGGCTATCGCGTTGTAATTATCCTGCTGGCTGTAATCCTTGCAGGTATCTCAGCCCTCTACTTCAACCTTAACCGTCAGCAACAGCGTGACTATGAGCTGCTTAAGGTAGACCGCGACTCTATCCAGAGTAACTTGGCAGGCCTTATCACAGAGTACGATAGTCTGAAGTTTACAAACGACACTATCGCCGCAAAGCTCGTTGAGGCAAATGAGATGATGGAGCAACTCAAGCGCGAGCGCCGTTGGAACTACGCTAAGATTAAGGAGTACGAGAAGGAGGTGGGAACACTGCGTAGTGTTATGCGCAACTACCTCAAGCAGATTGACTCGCTCAATAGCCTCAATAAGAAGCTTGTTGCCGAGAATGTATCCTATCGCAAGGAGATTTCTACAGCCAACCTGCGCGCCGATGTTGCGGAGGAGAAGGCTTCAGAGCTTGAGAATAAAGTTCGTCAGGGAGCGGTCCTGCGTGCTCGCGACATAGGTATGGTGGCACTTAATGAGAAGGATAATGAGGTTACTCGCGTCAAGAGAGCCGTTACCCTGCGCGTAGACTTTGCAATATCGTCTAACGAGCTTGCTAACCCAGGCAACCGCAAGGTCTACCTGTGCATCAAGTCGCCAGATGGATATCTGCTCACATCTGAGAGTATGCCGACATTTGACTATCAGGGCATGGCTACGGGCTACTCGGCAATGCGTGAGGTAGACTACCAGAATGAGGATGTTGATGTAAGTATCTACTATCGCGGCAGTGGCTTTACCGAGGGTCAGTATAGTATTGAAATCTATACCGACGACAACCTTATCGGCTCTGGCTCGGTGTCAATGCGCTAAAGAACTACACATCAACAACTACCAGTAAAAAATCTTGCACCCGCAAGATTTTTTTTATTATCTTTGTGTACTATTCCCAGATGATATGAAATGTGATGTGTTTATAAGCTACTCGCGTAAAGATATTGTTCAGGCGGAGTCGTTGTGTAAGGCATTGACTGCTGCAGGTGTTGATTATTGGATAGACCGCAATATTCACGGCTCGGCAAATTTCTTGACAGAGATAACTCACTATATCAGTAGCTGTAAGGTTGTCCTATTCATTGCTTCTGCCAATTCTGCTGAGTCGGAGTGGACACAGAAGGAGGTTCTCTTTGCGCTCAAGCAACACAAGGAGATTCTTCCTTATCGCATCGGAAATTTCAGTTTTGAAAATAATCCAGAACTGGATTTTATCTTTACAAATATACAGTGGATTGAATCTGAGCGAGAGGTTGTTGCATCGCTTGCAAAATTGGGCTGTTGTGGAACAACTTTAATACAGGCCGAACCTGCTCCTAAACCAATACTAACCAAGACCTACAAAGTGGGCGACTACTACAACGATGGCGTGCGCGAGGGCGTAGTCTTTGAGGTTAATGCTGACGGTCGTCACGGCAAGATTGTCAGTATGAGACAGTCTGGGAATTTGCAATGGTCATCAAATAGGGCAGAACAAAAACGCCTAATAGGTGCTGATAGCGAGACTGACGGTGCATATAATATGGTAAAAGTTGAGTCTATCATTGGTTGGCGAGATAAGTATCCCGCATTTAGGTGGTGCGCAGACCTTGGCGAGGGTTGGTATCTGCCAGCAAAGGACGAATTGTTTACCATTTATAAACATAAAAGTAAACTTAATCCTATTTTGCTAGATAAGTTGAAACTTTGGTATTGGTCGTCTACAGAGCATCCCTCTGATAAATCTTTGGTGGGAATTTTTTGCGCATGGATGATCCGCATGAATGATGGTTTTACAACTGATGACATTAAGACCTTTGATACCATTGTCGTGCGTGCCGTCTCCGCTTTTTAATTAGCCGTTAGCCTTTTAGAGTACAGAGTACAGATAACAGAGTACAGATAACAGAGAGTCTAAATTCATTAAATTCCCTAACTTCATTAAGTTCCTTAAAATCTCTGTTTTGCGTTAGCAGGGTCTGGTTGCCGAAGGCAAGCCAATGGCTAATAGCTAATAGCAAACAGCCAAAATTTGGTAGTCTGAAAAATTTGTTCTACATTTGCAGCCGAAATCAGGCGGTTATGGGGGTTGCACTTCGGGTGCAGACTGAGTCCCGCCGTAGGTAATAACTTTATAAATTACATTTTACAATGAAAACTATTGCTATTAAAGCAGCGCTTCGTGCCGACTATGGTAAGAAGGCAACAAAGGCAGTTCGTCGCGAGGGCCTTATTCCTTGCGTAATTTATGGTGGTGGCGAGAATGTCGCTTTCGCTATTGACGAGAAGGCTGTAAAGCCACTCATCTACACTCCAAACTCTTATATCGTTGAGCTTGATATTGACGGTAAGAAGGAGCTCGCAGTACTTCGTGATGTTCAGTATCACCCAATCCGTGAGCAGATTCTTCACATTGACTTCTACCGTGTTCAGGAGGGTAAGCCAGTATCTATCGCTGTTCCAGTACGCCTTACAGGTACTGCTGAGGGTGTTAAGATCGGTGGTAAGCTCGCTCTTTCTGCTCGTAAGCTCGTTGTTAAGGCTATGGTTGAGAACCTTCCAGATGAGCTGGTTGTAGATGTTACTCCACTCAAGGTTGGTCAGACAATCTTCGTTGGTGACCTTAAGTATGAGGGTCTTGAGTTCGTTTCTCCTGCAACTCAGGCAGTTTGTGCAGTTCGTGTAACTCGTGCTTCACGTGGTGCAGCTGCTCAGCAGTAGTAAAACCGACTGAAGATGAAATATCTGGTTGTAGGTCTTGGAAATATTGGCGCCGAGTACGCAAATACAAGACACAACATCGGATTCAAAGTGTTGGATGCCCTTGCTGCGGCATCCGACACTTCTTTTATCTCGTCACGCTATGGCGATGTGGCAACTATTCGCCACCGAGGACATATCGTTACGCTGCTTAAGCCATCAACATATATGAACTTGTCGGGCAAGGCTGTAAGATACTGGCTTCAGGAGCTGAAGATAGATAAGCAGAATTTGCTTGTTGTCGTCGATGATATCGCCCTGCCATTTGGCGAGCTCAGAATGCGCACTAAGGGTAGCGATGGCGGACATAACGGCCTTAAGAATATCGCCGAGCTGCTTCAGACAACAGACTACGCTCGCCTGCGCTTCGGCATTGGTGGCGACTTTAGCCGAGGACATCAGGTAGACTATGTTCTTGGCGAGTGGACAGCTGAGGAAGCGGCAAATATGCCTCCGCGCCTCAAGGTCTTTGGCGATGCAATTCTCTCCTTTGTCGCTGTCGGACTTGAGCGTACGATGAATGCCTTTAATAAGAAATAAAATACCGACCTGTTTGGTCGGTATTTTTACTTTAACACTCCGCGATGTAGACTCTGGTAGGGATGGCGTTGTTAATCATCTGGCGGTAGTCGGGGTCAAGCTTGTCGTAGGACTTGCTGTAGACGCGACGAGAGAGCTCTTGACGAAGGTCATTGTAGGCCTCGTTAATGGTCAAAAGAACGCTCTGCATTGCATCAAAGGTGGCGTTACTATCGCTTGTGACCGACACAATGCCATTGCTTACTGGGCAGCAGACCCTATCTCCATTGGGCATTGTAAGGGCGGTGGTAGAGAAGTCGGAGTACTCGCTATTCTTCAGATTGCCCACATGCAGGCGTCGGGTATTCATTGCGTAAACATGGTAGTTATGCACAAAGCGTTTTACCTCGCGCTTAAGTTCACTTTTGCTACACTTCTTGCCTCGTAGCAGGATAGCTCCGTCGGCAGTGACCGCTACGCGAAGCAGATTGCGCGCCTTGACGGTTTTGCTCTGTGGCTCTGGCTTGGTACTCTGCTTTGTAACCACTTCAACCTCTGGCTGTTTAACCTCTGGCTTGGCGTAGTTAATCTTCAGGTGTTCAATGCCTCGGAGCGACTCCTTGACATCTGTAACCTTGCCCATTGGCACATCCGCCTCGGCATCTATGGTTACAACGCGGTCGTCGGTCTTCTCTATAAGCGCGGGTAGTTCATTGAGTGTTACAGGTTTGCTGTTGAGAAGAATCTGCTCGCCACCCTTGCGTATCTCAACAACATTTTTTGGCTCTGGGACTTCCGCCTTTGCAGCCACTGCGCCAAAGGCGAGAACAATCACCACCACAACTGGAATTACTGCTGTCAGGCGCAACCATTGGTAGCGACCTGTCTTGATTTTTGTCATCATAAGAAATCGTTTTTTAGTTAAATTACTATTCAACCCGCAGGTAATATCCGGACTATACCCAAAGAGTTGGTGGAAAATGATTTTTCTGTAGTTGTTAATGTCAAAGCCTCGGCTAATAACATCTCTATCTGCCTGCCATTCACACACTTGCGCGGCACTCTTGGCTATAAGGTGCACAAAGGGATTAAACCACAAACAGCATCTTGTAGCCTCGTATATTAGTCGTTCAATGGTATGATAATGGCTGATGTGGCTCCGCTCGTGGACAATAACTTCGGCAGCGACATCAGTTTTACCCAAAAATATGGTGCGACCAAAGCTAAATGGCTCACAAATCTCACTGCTTACGGCGATAGAGTAACCATTGTGATGCGAAACAGAGCACCTACTTCGTAGGCGGAGAATGCCTACTATGCTACCCACAAACCTTGCAAAGAGAAGTAGTGCAACGACAATGTATATCCATAGCAGCAGTGCAGCCCAATCAAATGCTGGTGGCGCAACTTCTTGTGTGTCATAAGCTTCAACCTCTGTTACTGCGACATCTACAAACTCACTCTCCGTTACGGTCACTGCAGGAAGTATCGGCAACTCAAGCAGTGGCACGACTGTCGCCACGACAAGTGAGCCGAGGAGCATTGCCCGTGCCGCGCTGTGAGATATGCGCCCCTCAAGCAGTAGGCGATAGAGGGCATATAGCGCGCCACAGCAGATTATTGTCTCTAAAGGGTACATACTACTGTTTGTTTTGTAACATCTTGATAATCTCGTCTGCCTCGCTTACTGTTATGCCCTTGTCGCGTGACAGAAAGCTGACCATATTGCCTACCGAGCCACCAAAGAAGCTATTTAGAACACCCGTCATAATGGTGCTTGTGTAGTTCTGGCGCGATATAAGAGGGTAGTACTCGTGGCTCTTACCATAGGCGCGATGCGCCACAAAACCCTTCTTCTCAAGTATGCGCACAATGGTAGATACGGTATTATATGCCGGCTTCGGGGCAGGCATAGCCTCAAGAATGTCGTTTACAAACCCCTTCTCTTTTTGCCAAAGTATCTGCATAATCTCAAGCTCGGCTCGCGTTAGCTCTTGTGTTTTTGTATTCATAGTCGCATTAAATCATTTTCCAGTGACAAAGGTATAACTAAATATTTAGTTTTCCAACTAAAACCTTAGTTAATTTTGAGAAAATTTTGTTAGCATATATAAGTTTATATATGCTACTAATTCAGCATAGCGACAAGTGCTGGCAGGAAGTCTGGGTAGGTGTTAAGGGTTTTCTCTGTGCGCAGGTAGAGCTCGCGGGCGAGGGCAGCGCGAGATGGGTGGTCAGAGTTTATGTCGCGCGAGTAGGCCTCGTCTGTCGGATGGTCAGCGAGTTTAAGTTCGGCTGTAAACTCCTTATAGCGAGCAAGCCCAGCGACTGTTGCGCTCTCAATTTTGCCCGTTGTAACAAACTGCTTTAGTGCGCGGAGCAGTGGCGTAAGGGCTGTTTTATCGCCAAGGTCTGCCTCTATATCCTCAAGGCACTCCCACTCGCCAATCATCGCGTAGCAGAGTGCAAGGATAGGTGTGGCCTCCAGAGGGTCCTCATCGTCACAGTCAAGCAGAAGCTCAAGTTGCGCTGCGGCAACCTCTCCCTCGTCGGCAAGGTAACTATCTACGGCCGAGGCGAGGATAATCTCCATCGCCGCAAGGGTATTTGGATGTGTGCGGTCAAGAGTTACTGCCCCCTCCTCATCATCAGGAAGAGTCGCTAAAATATCCTCAAAGGCCTCATAGCGTATCATACAAGCCTCTGGATAGTCGTCGTTCTGCTCCGCCTTGTATGACTGCTCAAGGCGAGCATTAAGGTTTCCGCGAGCAGAGTTGCCGATAAGGCGGAAGGTCTGGTTTACTGTTGGCTGTAACTCTAAAAATGGTTTCATAACTGCTTGATAATGTTATATGTGCTCTGTAGCATTGTCTTGCCTATCTGCTCCTGCTCTGCACTCCCCTCCAAGATAACGCTCTCGGTGGTGCAGTCGTAAATTGTTGAGCCAGTGGTATCTACAACGCCAAAGCCATTGTTAAATGTGTAGTATCCAAATTTATGTGGGTTTGGGGCAAAGATGTCGCGGCTTAACAAAAAGTCGTTGTGAGCAATGCCCAACTGTGCAAGTAGTGTTGCGGCAAAATCGCTCTGCGAGCAGTAGCTATCTACTCTTTTCTGCCTCTTAAGTGCCCCGCCGAGCCAAAGCATAGGTATGCGGTGTCGCTCAACGGCGCTCGCGCTAATACCGTATGGGTAGGGGTAGGCGTGGTCGGCAACAATAATAATAAGGGTGTTGTCCCACTCCTCGCTCTGGCGCAGACTCTCCACAACACGACCAATACAGCTGTCGGCAAAGTGCATTGAACTGAGCATCTTATCCTCAAAAACGGCTGTCGGTACATCAAAAGGCTCGTGGCTTGACAGGGTCTGCCATACGGCAAAATATGGAGCAGACTGCTCGCTCTGTTCCTTAATATGCCCCGTAAAATAGTCCGCCAACACATCGTCAGCATAGCCCCACTTTGAGGTTGGAGCATCAAAGTGTAAGTCTTTGTATGCCACCAACTTATCAAACCCCGTAGCGTAGAGATACGACGCCATATTTGTGAAGTTTAAGTCGCCACCGTGAATATAACTTGTTCTGTAACCCTCACGGCGAAGGCTGCGGGCAATAGATGGCAGGTGTGATGCCCTCTGCGGCTCCTTCATAATTGACATTGTCGGCTGAGAGCAAAAGCCACTCAAGGTTGCCAGCACGCCCCTATCTGTGCGGAACGAGGAGGCTATCATATTCTCAAACCAGACTCCCTCGCCCTTTAGTCGCTGAAGGTTTGGAGCAACGACCTGCCCGCCGACAGTGCAGTCGGTAGTCGTGCGACCAAAACTCTCGGCAAGGATAAGCACTATATTCGGACGGCTCTGAGAAAGAAGGTTTTCAGTCGGCTCAGCATCGTTTTCCGCCATAATAGTTGCCATTTGCGCTGCGCACTGCTCAGTTGAGAAGTAGTTATAGCGGTCAAGATTTTCGCCATCAGAGATAGACGAAAGCAGTGAGAATGTGGGATTTACAGCGGCGTGGTTGAGTATTGTTTTATCGCTAAAGTAGGCCTTTGAGACATTCGCCACAGCCGTAGTTGTGCCACCACGAATAGCTAAAAAATCAACTCCCGCAATAAGCAGTAGCAGAAGAGTGTAGACCACTTTTCTGCCCCAACGACCCGCAACTTGAACCTTAAAAATCTTCAACACTGCGTTGTACATCACTATCAGCAGTGCACCATAGACCACTGCCACAAGGCTCTGGATGCAAAATTGGCCCACTGTAACGCTCGCCATAGCCTCCTTGGGCGTTGCGAGGTATTGGAAAACAGAGCCGTCAAGTGGAAATCCCCAGAACTCATACAGCCCAAGGTTTACCGAGAAGGTTACGGCAACAATAACTGCCGCCGTATAGCACCACACTCTCTGCAGTCTATGCCACCAAACACTTGGCAGCCAGAGGCATAGCAGAGTAAGAAGAATTGGTATTGCGCAAATATACCCCGCCATAGTGGCATCAAGGCTCAATCCGTGACTAACCACACCCCACAGCTCCGCCACTTCAGCCTCGGAGGCGAGCTCTGCATACCAGAGCAGAAACAGAGGCTTCTGTAGTGTCAGCAGCACAAGAGTGCCGACAAAGAGCAGTAGTAGGTAGAGTATATTGCTTGTCATATTTTACTGTTCAATTAGCCCCTTCTTTCTATCTGCATAGAGCTTATAGCACATCAGTGCAGTAAGGAGCAGAGTCACAACACCGCCCAAAGCGTATGCTATAGTTGTTGAGCCAAGACCAACAAATTGGTTAGAGACAAAGACAAATGACGAGCAGATGTATGTCATAAATACTGCTGGCGGCAGAGCAACCCATATATTACGCTTGTGCAGGTTGAGATATACAACTATTGTCCACAGCACAACTGTTGCCAGAGCCTGATTTGTCCAAGAGAAGTAACGCCATACAATGTCAAAGTTTACGAATGTAATGGCAATACCAATAGCAAAGATTATTGCGCTGATAGATAGTCGTTTAACTATGCTCTTCTGGTCAATGTGGAAGATGTCGGCTATAATGAGTCGTGCAGAACGGAAGGCCGTATCGCCAGAGGTTATCGGTGCAGCAACAACACCAAGTATGGCAAGTATAGCACCAAACTTACCAAGTGTAGTCTGTGCAATGTGGTTTACTGCCCACGCGGCGTTGTTCCCGTGCTCTGCAAGAGCAGTTGTCAGTTCGCCTGCACCACCAAAGAATGCCATAGCTATAGCAGCCCAGATAAGGGCGATGATAGACTCTGAAATCATTGCTCCGTAGAACACCATACGGCATTCAGCTTCGTTATTCACGCAACGAGCCATCATCGGCGACTGTGTGGCGTGGAAGCCAGAGATAGCTCCACACGCGATAGTTATAAATAGTGTAGGCACAATTGGCATCGCCTCGGCATTTGCCTGAAAGTTCTTTAGCGTCATAGCAGGGATGGTGTAGTCGCCCACAAAGAGAACTACACACAGCGCAATGGCCATAAATAGTAGCGCAAAGCCAAAGAGAGGGTATAGCTTGCCGATAATCTTGTCAATAGGCAGCAGCGTTGCAACAAAGTAGTAGACAATGATAATACCTATCCACACCCAGTATGAAATAGATGGCACCATTTCGCCCAATATGCTTGCAGGGCTTCGCAAGAAGACAACGCCCACAAGAATCAGTAGCACGATAGAGAATAGTCGCATAAACTGCCTCATCCCGCCACCTAAATATCTACCAACAATCTCTGGAATGCTCAATCCGTCATTGCGAACAAGAATTACACCTGAGATAAAGTCGTGCATAGCACCCATAAGTATACCACCTGCCGTAATCCATATAAAGGCTACAGGGCCAAAGCAGGCACCCAGCACAGCACCAAAAATTGGGCCGATACCCGCAATGTTGAGCAGCTGAATCAGAAACACTCGCCAGCGAGGCATCGGCACATAGTCCACCCCGTCATAAAGGGTTGCGCTTGGCACAGCCGCCTTACTGTCAATTTTACATACACGCTCAAGGTAGCGACCATAGGTAAAATATGCCACTACGAGAAGTACTAAACAGATAATAAAAGTAAGCATATGGTTAGGTTTTAAAAATTTTTCTACGCGAAGATACAAAAAAAGAATAGCAAAAAGCACAACAAGCCGAATTTTTTACGATATTTGCCCCACGCAATGCTGAATTAGCTCAGTGGTAGAGCACTTCACTCGTAATGAAGGGGTCCCGGGTTCAAGTCCCGGATTCAGCTCGTGACTGTGGGCTCGGACTCTCCGTTGCCCATTTTTTGCACTCTGATAACACCCCGGGACCCCCAAAGTCCTCCTTAACAAAGGAGGATTTAGGAGGATTTTAAATATGGTCCCAACGGGATGCGGTAGCATCCCCGGGTTCAAGTCCCGGATTCAGCTCAGAGGAACATCAAGCAAACAAGTTACCACCCAATAGGGTGGTTTTTATTTTACCACATCGCTCAAGTTTGCTTGAAAGCGATGTGGAAAAATAAAAACGACACAGTCGTAACTTGTTTGAGAAGATACTCCCTTAGCGCACGGGACTCGCGGAAGTTTTTGCGAAACTTTCGCAAGTCCCGGATTCAGCTCTGACTGTGGGCGCGGACTCTCCGTTGCCCATTTTTTTGCACTTTGATAACACCCGGGACCCCCAAAGTCCTCCTTAACAAAGGAGGATTTAGGAGGTTTTGAAAAACTTTCGCAAGTCCCATTTCTCGCATTATCTCCGTGCTAAATTTGTTTTTTCGGGAAATTTTTATTACCTTTGTGTTCATTATATGTTTAACACACATAAACCTAATCAATAAATCTTTTATTATGAGAAAATTAGCACTATTTCTAATTCTGATGTTGGGGTGCGGTTTCGTTGCTTGTGACAAACAGGGCGACGATCTTCTTGAGCCTGCATACCCATCTCCAGAGGCGGTTATCGTGGATGATGACGCGTGTGGAGGAAACACCATTACAATCTGTTTTGATGGCAGTGCTGCTGAGAAGGCTGGAGCAACAAAGTTTGTCTCTACCCTTACCCCAGAGGGTTCAGCAGAGCCTATCACTATGACAAAGGATGCAGGTCCTTCTACAGCTTGCGTTCACACCCACAAGAATCTTCCTATGGGTGTCTACACAGCTTCTGTACACGCTATATATCCAGATGGCACAGCTACAGACCCTGTATATGTAACAGACTCAAAGGGTAATATTGTAAAGCTCAAGCTGGCAGGCTCTAACCTTGCTGTGAAGTTTGCTTATGCAACATCTTCAACTCTTGCCTTCTCTTGGAGTGCAAGTGGATTTAAGGATGCGGCAAAGGACCTCAAGACAGCTTATAGCTTTGGTCTCTACCGTGATGCACAGTGTACAGACCTTGTTGTCTCTTGGGCATCAAAGCCAAACGAGCCAATCTGGGAGGATTTGGCAGACGGTTATCCACAGTTTGAGTTCTCTGGTTTGGAGAAGAACACAAGCTACTGGTTTGTAGTTGAGGATACAACAAACAAGACTGTTGCTGACCCTATTGAGGGTAAGACCCTTGACTTTACCGTTGTTGAGCCAAGCGCTACATCAAAGGTTGAGGTTGGCGGCATTGCTCTGGCTGAGGACTTTAGCGAGCTTGTTTGGGGTGGTAACTACCTACGTGGCTCGGCTGCTTACTCTGCTGACGACCGTAACCTTGCAACAGCATTTGACAAGGCTGAGGGCGTAAACCCTGTTGGCGGTGGTCCTTGGAAGTGGTATCTTGTTGCGCCAGGCGTAGAGATTGGTCTGTTCACAACAATGAAGAACGCTATTGAGAACTCTCGCCTTGCTACTTGGGGCTGCTGTAATGAGGTCTCTGGCGACACTACTTCTCCACTCTGCGGCCGTATAGGTCATATTAAGTTGGGCGCAAGCAGCAAGACTGGACTTATGTGTACTCCAGAGCTTGTAAACCTTAAGTCTGTGGCTACTATTGAGGTGCAGTTTGACCAGGCTCTCTACGATTCTGACCCTACAACTGCTGCTGTATATGTAATCAGCAACTCAGAGCACGCTGGTAAGAGTGGCGCATCATCTGTAACCCCTGCAATGGAGAACCTTACCCCTGCGGCAGAGTTCAAGATTAAGGCAGGCCGTACATTTACAACCGAGAAGATTGTCCTTACAAACGTAGAGCCAGGTGCGCGTATCGGTATCGGCCCTATCCGCAAGGATGGCTCAACTCCAGGCTCTTCTCAGCACCGTATGTACCTTGATAACGTTATTATTAAGGTTGTTGCTTACGAGGTAACTAAGACTCCACTTGACAAGCCAGTTATCGCTTCTGCCGTATCTACAGCAGAGCAGATTATGGTTAAGTGGAACAAGGTTGAAAACGCTACAGGCTATGTTCTTGAGTATAAGGAGAGTGCAGCACAGAATTACACTGTTGTAGAGCTTGACAAGGTACTTGAGTACACAATCACTGGTCTTAAGAGCGCTACTGAGTATCAGATTCGCGTTAAGGCTGTTGAGCCTGCTTCACAGAGCGAGTCAGAGTACTCTGATGTCTATACAGTAAAGACCGTTGCTAAGGCTTCATTCCCAATGACAGCATCTAATGCAGATGAGTTTATCGCTATCCTTAACAATGCTGACGGATTGCGTTCTGCAAGTGCTACTGACGAGATTCAGATTCTTGCTAACCTTAACTTCGCTGGTAAGACCCTGCCTGCAGGCCCTGTATTCACAGGTACACTTGTAGGTAATGGCCACACTATTAGCGGCGTTACCTCAGACCACGCACTCTTCGCTACAGTAGGTAATGTTTCTAACCTTACTATTGATGAGAGCTGTACATTTACCGCATCAAAGGCTGGTCTTCTTGCTGCTCTTGCACAGGAGGGTGTAGGTACATTTACAAATGTAGTAAACAAGGCTAATGTAACTCTGGCTATCGCTGGTGATGGTGATGCTACTGTTGCTGTTGCTGGTCTTGTAGCTTCTGGAGAGGTTGCAATGGAAAGCTGTAAGAACTATGGTAACATCACTTACACCGCTGCGGGTGCATCTTATGGTGCTCTTGTTGGTGGTCTTGCTGGTTACAACAACGGAGCAATGAACAAGTGCGAGAACAACGGTAAGGTAACAATGAATGTTCAGACCCTCTCTGCATTTGGTGTTATTAAGAGCATTGACAACCTGCCAATCCACATCGGCGGTCTTGCAGCACAGCTCGGCACTTCTGCTCCTATTACTGAGTCTACTAACAATGGCGAGGTTGATTACGACATTACAAATATTGAGAAGATTGCAGTATCTTGCGGAACTAACCGCCCTCGTATGGGAGGATTGGTTGGTCTTACACAGAGCTCAATCACAAAGAGTGTAAACAACGGTAAGGTTGATGTTAATGTTGTTACATCAGACGGCTCTGTATTCTCTGGTAAGAACTATCCAGTAAATGTTGGTGGTATCTCTGGTGGTGCTCCTGCAGATGCTTCTGGTGCTACAGGTGCAGATATCGTAGAGTGCGTAAACAACGGTGCAATTAACTGCGTATCATACTGTAAGGGTACACGACCAACTTGCGGTGGTATTGTTGGTTATCCAGGTTTTGAGGACCCTTCACAGACTAACCAGATTACCCGTTGCGAGAATAAGGGCGAGATGAAGGTTGTCTCTCACGACCTTATGCGTGCTGGTGGTATCTCTGGTGGCTCATCTAACGTAACTTACTGTAAGAACACTGGTACAATCATCGGTGGAATCACTGTTGAGGATGGTAATATCGGTGGTATTATCGGTTGGTTGGATAAGGGCCATAAGTTTGAGTACAACGAGAGCTACTGTACACTGAGCAACGACAGAGGTGGTTCTGGCGGTACTTCAGAGATTGGTGGTCTTATCGGTCAGCACGGTAACTACGACAGCTGCCCAGGTGAGGGTCGCGGTTGTAAGGTTAAGTGTGATATTACTTACGACTATAGCAATGAGAAGTGGTATGGTATGATTCTGGGTTACTACTGGTCAACATCTAACACTGTTGTTCTGGGTACTGAGGATGAGCCTATCATCGTTCTTGGTGGTAGTATGACCTATGCAGGTGGTACAACTCAGGTTACTGCAGAGAACTATCAGGAGTATACAAACCACAGCTCTGCTGGTGGTAAGTCTGGTAGCAAGCCATTTACTGTTCACGTAAAATTCGGAGAATAAAACTATGAAAAAGATATTTTATTTATTGAGTATGGTTATGTTGTTTGCTGTTGCCTGCGACAAGGATAACACAAACAACGAGGAGCAAATCAAGGCTCCAACAGCGCTTGAGTATGCAAGCGTAACTATCGCTGACCACAACGCTATTGTTATTAAGCCAGAGGATATCGCTCCAAATGCACCAGTTGTAGTTGTTGCAACAAAAGACCTTGAGCTTAAGACTCGCGCTGCGGAGCAGCTTGATGTAAACTTTAAGGCTGCCGAGCACTGTCTTATCGGAAACTATATCCTATGCATTGTAGAGGTTGGTAATGATGCCGATGCATCGTTCTTGGCAGAGGTAAAGAATTCATTCTCTTCTGCAACAAAGGCATACTTGCTCAGCTATCGCAATGAGTATGCATATACAGCAGCTATGCAGATTCCTGATACATTCAACGCCTATGGTTGCGTGTCAGCGACTATGAATGCTACTACTTATGCTGCAAATAACTTCACAAAGCCAGTATCATTTGTTCATGTACACGCTACAGAGAACTCTCTGTATAAGTGGTACGGTGTTGAGCCAAACTATGTTGCTGTGCCTTTGTGCGTAGGTGCTCTTGTTGCTATCAACGAGTGTACACACTACACTACTGGCGAGCTTCTTCCACGTGACGGTATGGGTCTTGTATCCTATACTAAGTATCTTGGTGGTAAGGATGGTCACGAGGTTGTTCTCTACTCTGTAGATGGAGCAAACGAGGGCTGGTGCGATGCAGAATTTGAAGTTTATAACCAAATCTGGAATTTCTTTAAAAATCATTAATCAATATGAAGAAGTTTATATTCATACTGTCAGCACTCTTTGTATGCTATGCAGCTAGTGCTGGATCGCTCAAAACAGAGACTATTGAGGATCAGGGTGTTACAAGATCATACTATGTTTACTTGCCAACAGACCTTCCAGCAGATGCACCGCTGGTGTTTATCCTTCACGGATATGGAGGTAGCGCAAATGCATATGTAAACAACTCATCACTTACCTTCAAGCAGCTTGCAGAGGAGTATAAGGTTGCTCTTTGCTACCCACAGGCAACTACCGACCCTCGTCCAAACACTGGTTGGAATGTATACTACCCTTGGCAGATTGACAAGATGAAGATTGATGATTGCGAGTTTATCTGCAACCTTGCAAAGCACCTTCACACAAAGTACAACCTTTCGGCAAAGAACACCTTCCTTACAGGTATGTCAAATGGTGGTGAGATGTGCTACCTGATGGCTTATCGTAAGGCAAGTGAGTTCGGTGCTATTGCATCAATGGCGGGCCTTACCCTTACAGAGATGGCAAAGCGTCACGACTATACTACCCCAGTAGCATTTATGGAGGTACACGGTACTGGCGATATGACCTCTCGTTGGGAGGGCGACCCTACAAACCAGTATGGTTGGGGTGCTTACCTTGCAGTTCCTGTTGCAGTAGGAGCAGTTGCTGCAGCAAACAAGTGTATGTATCAGGAGACTACCGTGCTTCCAAAGATTAAGAATCAGGTTATCTTCCACCGCTACTATGGCTCGCCATATGGCAAGGAGGTACACTTCTACGAGGTTCGCAATGGTGGTCACAACTGGGCAACAGATTCATTTGACTCTTGCCGCGTAATTATGGAGTTCTTCAAGAGCAACATGAGATAGACTACCCCCAGCAATATTTAGATAGGAGAGCCGACAAAGCTCTCCTATTTTTTTGCGTATAGTCGTTTAGCCTGCAAAAAGAAGACTTTCATCCCCTTTTTATGCCGTTTCGCGGTGCTTTTTGGAGGTAAATTGCACATATTTACTATCTTTGTAAAAAATAAGGCACGATTTTTAGTTCCTTTTTCGTTTAACTAAAAAACAGATTGCTATGAAAAGGTTAGTATTTATTATTATGGTGTCGGTAGTGTTAAGCGGTTGTGCCACTTTTCAAAGTGCATCTATCGGCGATGATTTATATAGTTCGCACAATCGTGTGGAGATTGCTGCTCGTCAGAAGGCTGAGGCTGAGGCTGCTCGTGCCGAGGCAGAGGCAAGACAGGCGGCTTGGGAGGCTAAGCTTGCCGAGGCGCGTGCTGTAGCGGCGGAGAATGAGTTTAAGGGGCTGACAAGCGCAGCGCAGACCCCGTATGCTAATAACTCATACGACTCTGTGCTTGCAGATGACTATCAGAGTGCATACGCACGCCGTCTGTACGGCTTTAGCTCGCCTTCGTACAAGATGCCGTCAAGCTACTACACCTATCGTTATACCGATGCTTACCAGTACGCATCGGCATACGACCCCGCTTTTTACAACATTATGGTCTCTGGAGATCAGGTGTGGGTAGAGCCTAAGTATATAACATCTATGTTTGGCACTTGGGGCGCAGCTGTTGCCGTGCCAACATATAGCTGGTACTACGGCTGGACAAGGCCAAGCTATATGTGGTGGTATGGCTACCCTCGCTACTCATGGTACGACTGGGGTTGGGGCTGCGGATACGACCCATATTGGGGTTGGAGCTGGGGCTTTGGCTGGGGTGGATACCCATATCATCCAGGATTTATCCCTCCACACCATCATCACCACTACTATCCACCTCACTATGACGGTGGACATGGACACCACAATGGGCCAAGCGTAGCTGTGCGTCCTAACTCATCCCGCCCAGGTGGTAGACCAGCCTATCTTGCAGGTGGTGGAGGCTCTCGCCCTTCATACGGAAGCAGTAGCAGCAGTGGCAGAACGCAGTATCGCAGCGGAACGGTTACTGGTAGCGGAAGCTATCGTGGTACGGCTAGCAGTCGTGGTAGCAGTAGCTCGCAGTATCGCGGAAATAGCAATAGCTCAACCCGCAACAGCAGCTCATTTAACCAGCGCAACGAGAATAACTCCTTCCGTAGCTCATCAAGCTATGGCGGTAGCTCTGGAGGCTATAGTGGTGGCAGCCTCTCCTCTGGCGGTAGTCACGGTGGCGGCCAGGGTAGACGATAGTCTGGTACGAAAAGTGTATAACTTCAACTAAAAAGTGCAAACAGATATGAGAAAGATTATATCTCTACTTTGCTCACTACTGCTCGTTTGTGGAGTGGCAAAGGCTCAATATGATTCGGGTGGACTTATTATCGACCCAAGTACAATTACGGCGTTTGATATGTTCAACAGCGCACATACGCAGTTTAACACAATTACCGCTCGCTCGGCAGCTATGGCTGGTGCGATGACCTCACTGGGTGCAGATGCCTCATCGCTGAGCATCAACCCTGCGGGCGTAGGCATGTATCGCACAAACGAGCTGACCTTTACGCCGATGATGAGCTTCACCCGCGCAAAGAACAACGCACAGCCCTTTGAGGGCAATAGCAAGAATCGCTTTGCTGTTGGTAACTTCGGCGTTGTGGTAAAGCTAAGGGAGAGTTCTACAGGCGTTAC